>DAXETY010000135.1:0-26726 GCA_051155755.1 Desulfobacterales bacterium | reverse complement strand
ATATAGCGGAACGGCTTTTTCCTTGTATCTGCGGCAACCTCGACAATCGCTCAAATTCGGTTTTTTTGACCGGGACACTTCAAATTCGGTTTTTTTTGATCGGGACACCTCGCACTGTGGTCTTTCCCAGCGGGAAAAACCCCTATATGCAACTACGGGCATCACCGGAATCTCCATCCTTGATTGATCCATCGCCGAAACTGCAACGGAGTCGGCAGCATCGCAGAAGGCTGCCGTTGTGTATCATGGGCCGGCAGGCGTAATACACACCGATCACTGAATAGCTGTTTATTTCCTGAATCTTGTTATAAAGAATGTTTTTTCTTGCAAAGCCGAAGTCCTTTTTGTTATGGATTTTGGCGTTATATGCTCACGGGGCGAGAAGCGCATCGTCGATGATGACGGTGCTGTGGTGCAGTAATGAGCGCATTTCAGCGCCCTGATATGCGCTTCCTAATCGATCCATCGAACCGCAAAGGAGGAGGAGATGAGACGTTTTTACCTGATTGCCGCAGTATTGGTGACCGTGCTTTGCCTGGCTGCGGGAGGAACCACTGCGGCCACCCTCGACGAGGTCCGTGCGCGCGGTCATCTCAAGGCCGGTGTCAACGGAGATGTATTCGGCTTCAGTATGCCGGACGACAAAGGCAACTGGAAAGGACTGGACGTCGACACCGCCCGGGCCATCGCCGCCGCCGTGTTCGGGGATGCCGGCAAAGTCAAGTTCACCGCCCTGACGGCTGTACAGCGCTTGCCTGCGCTGCAGTCCAAGGAAATCGATGTGCTGTGCCGCAATACCACCCAGACCTTGACCCGGGAGACCACCAACGGGTTGAATTTCGTACAGGTCAACTACTACGACGGTCAGGGTTTTTTGATTCCCAAAAAACTGGGGGTCAAAAGCGCCAAGGAACTCGGCGGCGCCACTGTGTGCGTGCTGCCCGGCACCACCACTGAGCTGAACGCGGCCGATTTTTTCCGCGCCAACAACATGAGTTGGAAGCCGGTCGTCATCGAACAGGCTTCGGAGCTGAACAAGGCCTTTTTTGCCGGGCGCTGCGATGTGCTGACCTCGGATCAGTCCCAGTTGGCCGCCCATCGTTCGGTCGCTCCCAATCCGGATGACTACGCACTTCTGCCGGAGATTATTTCCAAGGAACCCCTGGCGCCGGTGGTGCGCCACGGCGATGACCAGTGGTACGACATCGTCGACTGGTGCGTGATGGCACTGATCCAGGCGGAAGAATTCGGCATCACCTCCGCGAACGTCGATGAAATGCTGAAAAGCGACAACCCTGCCATCCAGCGTTTTCTGGGAGTGACCCCCGGTTTGGGCAAAGCCCTCGGCCTGGATGAGAAATATGCTTACAATATCATCAAGCAGGTGGGCAACTACGGGGAAATCTATGAGCGCAACGTCGGCGTGAACACGCCGCTGGGACTGGAACGCGGTCTGAATGCACTGTGGACCGACGGCGGCCTGATGTACGCGGCCCCGTTCAGATAATCGAGTTCTCAAACAGCGGCGCTCCGTTTTTAAGGGACGCCGCTGTTTGCTTTGATCATTCTGCCGAAAGCGCTGCCCTTGCGGCAGCGCTTTCGGGTTTTTCCCCCGGACGGCAATCCCGATTCAACCGACCATGGCAAACGACCCGGCCCATACAGAAAAGGTTCCTTTCTGGCTTGATCCCCGCAAGCGGGCCTTCATGTTTCAAATTGCTACACTCGGGCTGGTCGGGCTTCTGGCCTGGTACCTGGTTTCCAATACGCTGACCAATCTGGAACGCCAGTCCATCGCCACCGGATTCGGTTTCCTGCAAAAAGAATCCGCTTTCGAGATCGGCGAGTCGCCGATTCCCTATTCTTCGGCCGATACTTATGCCCGGGCGCTGTTGGTGGGCGCCCTCAACACCATCAAGGTGTCTCTCATCGGCATTATTGTCACCCTGATTCTCGGCACCGTTGTCGGCATCGCCCGGCTTTCCACCAACTGGCTGGTTTCCAAGCTGGCGGGACTCTACATCGAGGTAATGCAGGACATTCCGGTGCTGCTGCAGCTTTTTTTTTGGTATGCCCTTTTCTACGAAGTGTTTCCGTCCCCGCGCCAGGCATTGAATCCGCTGCCCGGCATTTTCATTTGCAACCGGGGCCTGGCCTTTGCCGTTCCCGAATCGCATCCGGCCCATACCTACATGCTGCTGGCGTTTCTGGCCGGATGTGCGGCCACTTATTTTCTGCGGCGGTGGGCGCGGATTCGTCAGGACCGCACCGGACAGCCGTTTCCCGTGTTCCGCTCCTCCCTGGCCCTGGTTTTCGGATTGCCGCTGCTGGCCTGGCTGCTGTTCGGGGCGCCGCTGCAAATGAATGTGCCCGAGCTGACCGGGTTCAATTTTCGCGGCGGTATGACCGTCAGCCCTGAATTTATCGCCCTGTTGGCCGGCCTGGTCCTTTACACGGCCGCATTTGTAGCTGAAGTCGTGCGGGCTGGTATTCAATCGGTGGGCAAGGGCCAGCGCGAAGCGGCCATGGCGATCGGACTCAGGCCCGGTCGGGTCATGCACTTGGTCATACTCCCCCAGGCCCTGCGGGTCATCGTGCCGCCCTTGACCAGCCAGATGCTGAACCTGACCAAAAACAGCTCGCTGGCGGTGGCCATCGGCTATCCGGATTTTGTTTCCGTGGCCAACACCACCATCAACCAGACCGGGCAATCCATCGAGGGCGTCGCCCTGATCATGGCCGTTTACCTGGTGTTCAGCCTCTCGACCTCGACCTTCATGAACTGGTATAACAAACGCGTCGCATTGGTGGAGCGATAATGTCGGACCCAGCGACCCATACGGCCGATGCCGAAGACATCAAACCGCCCGTTACCGAGGTCGGGGTCATCGGCTGGATCAAAACCAACCTGTTTAACGGCTGGTTTAACTCTCTGCTGACCATCGTAACCCTATTGTTTTTGTGGTACATCGTGCCACCCCTGTTTCGATGGGCCTTTTGGGATGCGGCCTGGCATACCACTTCCATGGGCTGCCGCGAGGCTGCCGGCGCGTGTTGGTCGGTGATAACCAATAACCTGCGCTTTATTTTATTCGGCTTCTATCCTTATGCGGAGCAGTGGCGACCGCTGCTGGCCATGTTGATTTTATTCGGGCTGCTGTTCTATAGCCGGGACCGCAAGCATTGGACCAAACGGCTGCTTTACGCCTGGATCGTGGGACTCGTCCTGATGGGTGTGTTGATGCGGGGCGGGATTTTGGGTCTCGAATCGGTGGAAAGCACTCGCTGGGGCGGACTGCCGCTGACGTTGCTGCTGTCGGTGTTCGGTCTGACCGCCGCCTATCCGCTCGGCGTGTTGCTGGCTCTGGGCCGACAGTCTCAGCTGCGCGGCATCAAGGTGCTGTGCGTGGTATATATCGAAGCCATCCGCGGTGTACCCCTCATTAGTTTGCTGTTCATGGGCTCCATTATTTTTCCGCTGTTTCTGCCCGAGGGAGTTACCATCAACAAAATCCTGCGGGCCCAGGTGGCCATCATCCTTTTCACCGCCGCCTATATCGCAGAAGTGGTGCGCGGCGGCCTGCAGGGGATGGCCCGCGGTCAATACGAGGCGGCCGAATCGCTGGGACTGAATTACTACCTGACCATGCGCCTGGTGATTCTGCCCCAGGCACTGAAAATCGTTATCCCGCCGACGGTGAGCATCCTGATCTCCGCGTTCAAGGACACCTCTCTGGTGGTGATCATCGCCCTGTGGGATTTGCTCAAGACCACCAAGTCGGTGCTCTCCAACCCCGAGTGGATGGGATTTAGCCGTGAAGCGTATATTTTTGTGGCGATCCTGTATTTCCTGGGCTGTTTTTCCATGTCCCAGTACAGCCGGCGGTTGGAGAGGGAGTTGGATCGGGAGGGGTAGCGGGGTGCTTGCCGGCTTCGCCGGCGTTGGTTGTCCGTGGTCCGTTGCGGGTCGGGTACCGATGGAGGAGAACCCAAGTATTTGAAACGGCGAGTGGGCGAGTGGGCGAAACGGCGCAAAACCGGTTGGATTGGTTCAATTGGTTATTCGGGTTGCGGGTTGCGTGTTGCGTGTTGTGTGTCGCGCGTTGGCTACCCAAGCTTTTTACAACGGACAACGGACGACTGACGACTGACAAGGTTTTGAATTTCAGGCATTTTTATTTTGCTTTGAGCTCAGTCGCCTTGAACTATGAGCTTTACTAACGGACAACAGGCGCCGCGGAGCGGCAAAGCAATTGCATTTATCCCCGGATTGTGAGAATTTGCAATTTGTACGGTCTTTAACCCCTGAATTTTGAGTGAAACAACGACACCATGAACCCGGAAAAACAACCGACCATTACAGAGCCGGAGGGCAAGACGCCGGACCCGGAAGCCGACCCGATTATTGAAATTTATGAAATGCACAAGTGGTTCGGAGACTTTCACGTGCTCAAGGAGATCGACCTGAAAGTCGGCCGTCAGGAGCGCATCGTCATCTGCGGGCCGTCCGGCTCCGGCAAATCGACCCTGATCCGCTGCATCAATCGCCTGGAAGAACACCAGCGCGGCCGGATCATCGTCGACGGCATCGAGCTGACCAACAATGTCAAGAATATCGAGAAAATCCGGGCCGAAGTCGGGATGGTCTTTCAACATTTCAACCTGTTTCCTCACCTGACGATTCTGGAAAACCTCACACTGGGGCCCATTTGGGTTCGCAAGGTGCCGCGCAAGGAAGCCGAAGAAGCGGCCATGCACTACCTGGAAAAGGTTCAGATTGCCGAGCAGGCCAAAAAATACCCCGGGCAGCTTTCCGGCGGCCAGCAGCAGCGCGTTGCGATTGCGCGCAGTCTTTGCATGGCGCCCAAGGTAATGCTTTTCGACGAACCGACTTCCGCGCTCGATCCCGAAATGATCAAAGAAGTGCTGGATGTTATGATCGATCTGGCCCAGGAAGGGATGACGATGATCGTAGTCACCCATGAGATGGGCTTCGCCCGCAGTGTCGCCCATCGGGTGATGTTCATGGACTACGGCAAAATCGTCGAGAGCAACACCCCGGAAGAGTTTTTTCACAACCCCCAAAACGAGCGCACCAAGCTGTTTCTCAGCCAGATTCTGCACTGATGAAACCCATCGTGGCCATCGTGGGGCGGCCCAACGTCGGCAAGTCCACGCTGTTCAACCGGTTGACCCGAAGCCGGGACGCCATTGTCGAAGACTTTCCGGGCGTCACCCGGGATCGGCACTTCGGAGATGCCGTCTGGAACGAAGTCGAATTCATTGCCGTGGACACGGGGGGATTTGCCGGCGGAGATGCGGTTGCCGACCGGGTCCAGGAACAGGTTCGCAAGGCCATCGAGGATGCCCAGGCGGTCATACTGCTGATGGATGCCCGCCAGGGCCTGCTGCCCTACGACCGGGAAATACTGGATATTCTGCGGCCGCTGGAAAAGACGGTTTTTTATGCCGTCAACAAAGTCGATGCGGCCGAGCAGGAATCTCTGCTGGCGGATTTTTATTCGCTGGGCCTGGATCGCCTTTACCCGGTGTCGGCCCAGCACCGATACGGGATCACGGACTTGCTCGATGACCTGGTGCGGTCGCTGCCGCGGGCTGCCGAGTGGGAGCGCGCTGCGGAAACCCGGCGCGAGATTCGGCTGGCGGTGGTCGGCCGGCCGAATGTCGGAAAATCCTCTCTGGTCAACCGCATTCTGGGCGAAGAACGGGTGCTGGTCGGCGAACTGCCCGGCACGACGCGAGACGCCATAGACACCGTTTTCCAGCGTTCCGGCCGCTCTTACCGCATTGTAGATACCGCCGGGATTCGGCGCAAGGGCAAGGTTTCGCGGAAACTGGAAAAATTTTCGGTGGTCAAGGCCCTTCAAAAACTGGAACGCTGCGATGTGGCGCTGATTGTCCTGGACGCCGGCGAGGGGATTACCGAACAGGACGTCACCATTGCCGGATATGCCGAGGATCGGGGTTGCGGCTGCATTTTCCTGCTGAATAAATGGGACCTGGTTCCCAAAGAAGGACGTCCGGTGCCGCGTATGCTGGCGGAACTGCGGGAGGCCGCCAAATTTCTGAGCTACGCGCCGGCGCTGACGGTCTCCGCCTTGACCGGGTTGCGGGTGGAACGGATTTTTCCCCTGGTTGAAGGGGTTTTCGAACAATACGACCGGCGGATCGGTACCGGACCGCTGAATCGGATGCTGGAGGCGGCGGTACAGGAGCATCCGCCGCCGATTTTTCGCGGCCGAAGGATCAAATTTTTCTACGCCACGCAGATTGCCAGCCGACCCCCCACCGTGATCTGCTTCGCAAACCATCCCGAAGCGGTGCACTTTTCTTATCGACGATATCTGCTGAACCGCATTCGCCGCGAAAGTGGTCTAGACAAAACGCCGATTCGTCTTTTCTTTCGAAAGCGGGAAGGCAAGAAGCCGGGGCGGAAGCGGGCCTGACAGGGACTCGGTACATTTTAAATTTCAATGTGTGATTATGGATCTTTTCGACTACCAGGCCAAACAGACCCAGCAGGCGCATCAACCCCTGGCGGAAAGACTGCGCCCCCGGACCCTGGCGGAGTTTGTCGGCCAGGATCACCTGGTGGGCCCGGAAGGCCTGGTTCGCCGCGCGGTCGAAAAAGACCGCATCTTTTCGATGATCCTCTGGGGGCCTCCGGGTTGCGGTAAAACCACCCTGGCCCGAATTATTGCCCGGGATACCCGCTGCCGCTTTCATCATTTTTCCGCCGTTCTGTCGGGTGTCCGCGAAATCCGAGCCGTCATCGAAGATGCTCGCCAGGCCCTCAAGCTGCATCGCGAGCGCACGATTTTGTTCGTGGACGAAATTCATCGATTCAACAAAGCCCAGCAGGACGCTTTTCTCCATCACGTCGAAAGCGGTTTGATCACCTTGATCGGTGCCACGACGGAAAATCCTTCTTTCGAAGTGATTGCCCCGCTGTTGTCCCGTTGCCGGGTGCTGCCCATGAAGCGCTTGACCGACGAAGAAGTCGGTTCGATTCTCGATCGTGCCGTAACCGATCGGGAAAGGGGGTTGGGCGAGCTGGCACTCCACCTGGGTGCGGAGGCCCGCCGATACCTGATTCGATTGGCCGACGGAGACGCACGCGTGGCTCTCAACAGTCTGGAAATTGCCGTTGCCGTCGTCGCCGCGATCGCCGAACCGGAGGCATCACAGAATCCGCACATCGGACTGGAAGAGCTTCAAGAAGCGCTGCAAAAGAAAACGCTGTTGTATGACAAAACCGGCGAGGAACACTACAACCTGATTTCCGCTCTTCACAAGAGCCTGCGCGGCAGCGATCCGGATGCCGCCCTGTACTGGTTGTTGCGAATGCTCGATGCCGGCGAAGACCCGCTGTACGTGGCGCGTCGCATGGTGCGCTTTGCCTCCGAGGACATCGGCAACGCCGATCCGCGGGCATTGCGCGTGGCCCTGGATGCCACGGAAGCCTTTCGCTTGCTCGGTCACCCCGAAGGGGAACTGGCCCTGGCCCAGTGCGCGGTATACCTGGCCACGGCACCGAAGAGCAACAGTGTCTACCGGGCTGTCGGCGCCGTGCGCGAGGAAATCCGCAATTCCGGCGCGCCGCCGGTACCGCTTCACATCCGCAACGCGCCCACGCGGTTGATGAAGGAACTGGGCTATGGTGCCGATTATCGGTATGCTCACGATAACCCGCAGGGATACACCCCACAGGCGTACATGCCCGAAGGACTGGAAAACCGTCGATATTATCATCCGGTGGCACGTGGATTCGAGAAAACGATTGCCGAACGATTGAATTACTGGCGCAGCCTCACCCTCGAGAAGCGCAAGGAATCAGAAGACTCGTAACCACCACCCGATCCGCCGGAATCCGATAATCCCTGTGAAAACAGATGCTCAATTGTGGCGATCGAATTCGGGCGGCGGCAGGGCCGCTTCCGGTGGAATGGCAAAGTCAAAGCGACGGGTTCGGTGGTCATCATAAGATCGCTCCAGGAAAGCCACCCGACCGTTTCGACGCACGATCAGCAGCGAAGACGAGCGCGTTCCGTAATCGGGACTGGCGATAAACATCGGGGACAGTGTTCGCTCCCAGCCCAGCTCGACACCGGTGTGGGGCAGTTGGGAATCCGGTGGCCGGGTCCGATCGGTGAGCATTGCAAACAGGGCTTCCGGGTCGAGGGACCCTGGATGCTGCAGTACCTTTTGCAACCGGGCCTTGCCGGTTTCGACTTTCGGCCAGGGGGTATCCAGCAAATGGTTGCTCAATCCGTAAAGGCCCGGTGAAAGTCTTCTCGGTGCCGGCCCCCGATTGGAAAAATACCACAGCCCCGATGCGTCTCCGGCCAGCAGATTAAACCCGTTATATCGCGTCCGGGCTTCGGGCGTGTCCAGATTTCGAACATAGGCCGCGGCACTTTGTCCGTCCCGCAAAAACGCTGCGACCAGGCTGCCGCGGGAAAGCGGATCGGCAAGCCTTTCCGACGGATCCCGGAAGTTGGTAATGGCGGCAAACTTGCCGTTGCGTGACACGCCCAACCACGTGCCGCCGGCCTGCAGATCCCGGCCGGCGATCATTTCCGGTGCTTCTGACCAGGTCCCTAGCGATTGTGTCGGTCGGCGATAGTATTCATCCCGGTTGGCCGCAAACACGAGGCGGTATTCCTTGTGGATATCGTAGGATAAGAGGATCAGGCACATCAGTGTTTGACCTTGCCAAAGCCTTGTGGTAAATAACGTAAGTTTAGGTGAACAACCAACGGAAACGTTCGAATTGTAAGCATTTTTTTTAAACGCTGCAACCGGATTTCGGGCGAACGACGTTCGTATTTTCGTTGCACCCAGCACGCCGTATCGATGCGAAGACGACCCCTGCAAGGGGCTGGCTTCTGGCATTTCGGTCAACGGTGCCGGAAAACAGGAGCGCGCATCGGTACTTTTATCTTGCGCAACCAGTTTTGGGTCAGGAAGCGAGGAGAACTGAAAATGAAAGAAGCTGTGATTGTCAGTGGTTGCCGAACCGCCATCGGAACTTTCGGAGGCGGTCTGCAAACGGTTTCGGCGGTGAATCTGGGGGCGCTTGTCATCAAGGATGTCCTCAAACGGGTAGGGTTGAAACCGGCTCCCGGTGGTTTCCTGCGGGAGATGGCACCGGATCAGCTCAAAGACCGCGGAAGAATCGAACTGGAAGAAAAAGCCTACGATTATGATGATTCGGGCGAACCGATCTCCATCGACGAAGTGATCATCGGCAACGTACTGCAGGCCGGACAGGGGCAGAATCCAGCCCGCCAGGCCATGATCGCCGCCGGTCTATCCAAGGAGACGCCCGCATATACGGTGAACAAGGTCTGCGGTTCGGGACTCAAATCGATTGCCCTCGGCGCTGCAGCGATCATGAGCGGCCAGGCCGAAGTGATCGTCGCCGGCGGCCTGGAAAACATGAGCCAGGTCCCCATGGCGCTGCTCAAAGGCCGTTGGGGCTATCGAATGGAACTCAGCGGTGTCGGTGAAGTCCACGATTTGATGGTTTTCGACGGGCTCTACGAGATTTTCTACGGCTACCACATGGGAATGACGGCCGAAAACATCGCGGCGCTCTACGGGATCGGCCGTCAGGAACAGGACGAGCTGGGTGTGTTGAGTCATCAGCGGGCCCGCCGGGCAATCACCGAGGGGCTGTTTGCCGAGGAGATCGTTCCGGTGGTGATTCGGTCCCGCAAAGGGGAAACCGTGTTTGACACCGACGAGCGGCCGATGGAAACCAGCATGGAAAAGATGTCCAAACTGCGGCCGGCCTTCAAAGCCGACGGTTCCGTTACAGCCGGCAACGCTTCCGGTATCAACGATGCGGCCGCAGCCGTGCTGATGATGAGTGCCGAAAAAGCCCGGGATCTGGGTCTGACACCGCTGGCCCGCGTCAAGGCCTTTGCTGCCGGCGGAGTGGATCCGGCTTACATGGGACTGGGGCCGGTACCCGCGATTCGCAAAGTGTTGCACACCACCGGTATGAAGATCGCGGATCTGGATACCATCGAGCTGAATGAAGCCTTTGCCGCCCAGGCCATCGGCTGTTACCGGGAGCTGGGTATTGAAAACGACCTTCCCAACGAGCTGGGCAGCGGAATTTCTCTGGGCCATCCGATCGGATGCACCGGCACCCGCCAGATGGTGACGCTCCTCCATCACATGGAGCGGCGCGGGTATCAAACCGGAATGGTGAGCATGTGCATCGGCGGCGGCATGGGGATGGCCATGATTGTGGAAAAATAAGCACCCATTCGATTCCGTATGATGAAAGACGAAGGAGGCAGGTAGGCGAAATGGATATCAGCAGAAAGTTGGGCATCGTGGTGTTCTGCGGGGTTCCGGCCATCGTCGGCGGAGGTATTATTTACGCGATTTTCGGTAGTTTGACCGCTATCGCCATCTACCAGATCCTGTTGCTTTTCGCGGTCGGGGCATTTCTCGCTCGATAGCGTTATTCCTACATCCCGATGGGCTGAGCCTCGGGTAAGCAAGCCGCTCTGCGCTGTGTAAAACGGTTTCTTACGTTTCGTTCAGCTCCATCGGCAATCGGGAATGTGCGTTTCGAAAGCACTGGGCCATCGTCATTCAGGATCCAAACGTGCAGGCGTCCTCATATGGTTTGCTGACCAGGCAACCCCCCGTTGCGGACCGGCATTTGGCGCCCTTAAGTGGAAGGGGGACGCCGGGTCGGGTAATCGAACATGCAGAATTCAAACGGCCAACACGCACATAACCTGATTTTCCGCGTATTTTTGGTCTATTTCTTCGTTTCGATCTTTATGCTTGGCTGGCTGTTGTGGCCGTTTGTTTCGATCCTGATTATGGCCGCGGTGGTAACCGGCCTTTTTAACCCTATATACCGGTTCTTCCAACGGAAAATTGCTTCGCCCATCGCCGCTTCGCTGATCACCTGCCTGCTGATCGTGGTGGTCTTGCTGGTGCCGATTGTTTCTCTGGTGGGCATTCTGTCCAAGGAAGCCTATGATCTGGTCCAGATCGCCCGGGACACCGACTTCAGGGCTCCGTTGAGTCGCCTGGTGGCGCACAGTCGGGTACTGGAGCGATTCAACGAGTTTCTGGCCGCTTTCGATGTCACCATCTCCAGCGAGGATTTCAACCGAACCATCGGCGAACTGGGGCGGGTTGTCGGCCTTTTTCTGTATGAACAGGCGCGGGCCATTACCTCAAACGTGCTGGTGTTTCTGGTGGATTTTTTCCTGATGCTGGTGGTGGTCTTTTACCTGTTTCTCGACCAGGAGCGACTGTTTGCTTTTATGGTCAATCTATCGCCGCTGCCGGACGAACAGGATCGAAAACTGTTCCGGAAATTCAAGGATATGGCCGGTGCGATCCTGATTGGAAACGGGCTGTGCGGACTGATCCAGGGGCTGCTGGGCGGCGGGCTGTTTGCCGTTTTCGGCCTACGGTCTCCCTTTCTCTGGGGAGTGATCATGGCGCTTCTGGCCTTTTTGCCCATACTGGGGATCGGTATCATACTGGTGCCAGCGGCGGTGTTTCTGTTCATGAAAGGGCGAATCTTCGCCGGTATCTTTTTTATCGTATTTTACGCCGTGGTCTCCTTCGGCATTGAATATTTGTTCAAACCCAGAATCGTCGGCAAAAGGGTGCAAATGCACACTTTGATGGTGTTTCTTTCCATTATCGGCGGGCTGAACCTGTTCGGTATTCTGGGAATCATCTACGGTCCGTTGATCGTCACCGCATTTTTGACTTTGACCGACATCTATCAGTCCAGCTATCGACAGCTGGTGGATTATTCGACCCCCTGAGCTGTAGGCGCATTTTGCAGCTGAGAGAAGGCAACGCTCATGCGAGAAGAAAATTCGGCCGTCGTCAGCATCGAAAGCGAGATGAAGAAATCTTATCTCGATTACGCGATGAGCGTGATCATCGGCCGGGCTCTGCCCGACGTGCGCGACGGGCTCAAACCGGTCCACCGCCGCGTGTTGTACGCCATGCGCGAGCTGAGAAACGATTACAACAAGCCCTACAAAAAATCGGCCCGCATCGTCGGCGACGTGATCGGTAAATACCATCCGCATGGCGACACGGCGGTCTACGACACGATCGTCCGCCTGGCCCAGAAATTCAGCATGCGCTATCCCATGGTCGACGGTCAGGGCAACTTCGGGTCGGTGGACGGCGATCCGCCGGCCGCCATGCGGTACACCGAAATCCGCATGACGAAGCTGGCCCATGAAATGCTGGCCGATCTCGACAAGGAAACCGTCGACTTCGTTCCCAACTACGACGAATCATTGACGGAGCCGGCCGTTCTGCCGGCCAAAATCCCGTTTCTGCTGGTCAACGGCTCTTCCGGAATTGCCGTCGGAATGGCCACCAACATACCGCCGCACAACCTCACCGAAGTCATCCAGGCCTTAAAAGCCCTGATCGACAATCCGGACATCGAATGGCAGGAGCTGATCCGCTATCTGCCGGGACCGGATTTCCCCACCGGCGGCATCATTTACGGCACCCAGGGCATCGAGGATGCCTACCGTACCGGAAGAGGGGTTATCCGGATTCGCGGCCGTGTGATGGTGGAAGAGGACAAACGCACTCAGGCCCAGACGCTCGTCATTACCGAGCTGCCGTACCAGGTCAACAAGGCCAAGCTGATCGAAAATATCGCACTGCTGGCCCGCAACAAGCAAATCGAAGGCATCCGTTTTGTTCGGGACGAATCCGACCGGGAAGGCATGCGGATTGCAATCGGTTTGAAACGGGATCAAATCGCCGAAGTCATTATCAACCAGCTTTACAAACACACGCGTCTGGAAAGCAGTTTCGGCGTGATCTTTCTGTCCGTCGTTTACGGCCGCCCCGAATTGATGACCCTCAAGCAGACCCTGGAACATTTTGTTCTGCATCGCAAAGAGATCGTTTTGCGCCGCACGCGCTATGACCTGCGCAAAGCCGAGGAACGGGCCCATATTCTGGAAGGCTATAAAATTGCGTTGGACAATCTCGACGAAGTGGTGGCGATGATCCGATCGTCCCGCACCCCGGAGGAAGCCCGACAGCGGTTGGTTTCGAATTTCGGGCTGACCGAAATTCAGGCCAAGGCGATTCTCGACATGCGGCTGCAGCGGCTCACGGGCCTGGAACGGGAAAAAATCATCGAAGAATACGAAAATATCCTGAAGGATATCGAGCGCTTTAAGGAAATCCTGGGCAGCGAACGATTGGTAATGGAAATTATCAAAGAAGAACTTGACGAGATCCAGAAGGAGTTTGGAGACGAACGCTGCTCGGAGATCATCGAAGATGTGAGAGAGATCAACATCGAGGACATGATCGCCGAAGAGGACATGGTGGTGACCATTTCCCACAGCGGCTACATCAAGCGCAATCCGCTTACGCTTTACCGCAGCCAGCGCCGGGGAGGCAAGGGCAAGACCGCCATGGGCGTTGGAGAAGAGGATTTCGTCGAACATCTCTTCGTGGCTTCCACCCATCATTCTTTCCTGTTTTTTACGAACCTGGGCAAGTTGTACTGGTGCAAGGTCTATGATCTTCCCCAGGCCGGGCGGGCCAGCCGGGGCAAAGCGATCGTAAACTTGCTCAACCTGGCACCGGAGGAGCGGATGACTACGGTGCTGGCGGTCCGGGAATTTCAGCCCGGCTACTACATCCTGATGTCCACCCGCAGGGGGTTGATCAAGAAAACCGACTTGATGGCGTTCAGCCGCCCGCGCAGCGGCGGGATTATCGCCATCAATCTGCGGGAGAACGACGAGTTGATCGCCGCGCGGCTGACCGATGGCGCCTACAATGTGTTTCTCGGTTCGGCCAAGGGAAAATCGATTCGGTTCCACGAGTCGGAGGTTCGGCCTTCCGGTCGAATTTCCCAGGGCGTGCGGGGAATGAACCTGGACTCCGAAGATCGAATCGTCGGGATGGAAGTGCTCAGTCATGGCCAGACCCTGCTGACCGTCACGGAAAACGGCTTCGGGAAACGAACTTCCATCGATGCCTATCCGGTGCAGAAGCGCGGCGGTAAAGGAGTGATCACCATTAAAACCAGCAGACGCAACGGAATGGTTGTATCGATCCTGCTGGTCGAAGATGAAGACGAAATCATGCTGATGACCGATGCCGGCAAGTTGATCCGGATGACGGTGCGCGGCATATCCGTGATCAGCCGCAATACCCAGGGCGTAAAGCTGATCGGCATGGAAGAGGAAGAAAAAGTGGCCGGAGTGGCCCGCTTGCCCGAAGATGCTGAAGATGGAGAAGGTGTCGAAGAAATGGATGAAACCGACGATACCGATCAAACTGAACCATAGCCGCCGTTTGTCGCTACGGCAAGCGCGGGCGGGGAATCGAAATGAATCCGCCGGACGAAGACGAAACATTGAAGTCGATGAAAATCGCTGTTGTGGGTGGTGGCAGCTGGGGCACGGCTTTGGCCAATCTGCTGGCTTTGAAGGGCTATTTCATCGATTTATGGGTTTACGAAACGGAAGTAGCCGCACAGATCAATGACGACCATGAAAATCGCTATTTTCTGCCGGGCATTCAGCTTTCGCAAAACGTGCGTGCGACCCATCAAATCTCCGAGTGCGTCGGGCAAAAAGATCTGATATTGTTAGTGGTTCCCTCCCACGTGATGCGCATCGTATGCCGGCAGCTGGCGGAGCATCTTTCGGCCGAGTCAATCCTTGTCTCGGCTTCCAAGGGCATTGAAAACGAAACCTGTCTGACCATGTCGGGCGTGATCCGGGAAACCCTGCCGGAAGGTTCGCAGCACCGAATCGGTGTGCTTTCCGGGCCCAGCTTTGCACGGGAGGTCGCCCAACAGCATCCCACCGCGGTCACGGCGGCTTCCACCCAGCTCGAAGTTGCCGCCCTCATCCAGCGCGTATTTGCCACACCGTACTTTCGCGTCTATACCAATGACGATGTGCTGGGCGTGGAGCTGGGCGGTGCCGTCAAAAATGTGGTCGCCATAGCTTCCGGTGTAATCGACGGTCTGGGATTGGGTCTCAACACCCGGGCCGCCTTGATCACCCGGGGGCAGACCGAAATCCGACGCTTGGGCGTAGCTTTGGGGGCCAATCCCCGGACATTTACAGGATTGGCCGGGATCGGGGATTTGATTCTTACGTGTACCGGCACTCTGAGTCGAAATTACACCCTGGGCGTGAAAATCGGTCAGGGAAAGAAGCTGACGGAAATTCTCGGCGAGATGCGGATGGTCGCCGAGGGGGTGGAGAATGCCCGTTCGGTGTACACCCTTTCGCGCAAGGAGGGGGTGGAGATGCCGATTTGCCATGAAATGTATCAGATTCTTTATCACGGGCGTTCACCCAAGGATGCGGTTTACAGGTTGATGACGCGAGAGCTGAAGCAGGAGCTCGACGATCAATAAATCTGTCGCGCGGGATGTCTGAGTGCGACAATTTTAACGCTTTTGAAATCGAGCGGATGACTGCCAAAAGGGGGCACAAGGGCGACGGACACCGGCAGCGACTGCGGGAACGCTTCCTGCAGTCCGGGCTGGGTGGTTTCCACGATTATGAGGTGATCGAACTGCTGTTGTCGCTGTCGACTCCCCGCAGGGATTGTAAAGATGCCGCCAAGGCGGCCTTGAAGCGATTTCGCACCCTGCAGGGAGTGCTGGAAGCCACGCCGCAGGAACTCTGTCAGGTGCCGGGGATCGGGCCGAAGAACTTGGTGGCCCTGAAGCTGATACGGGCGGCGGCCGACCGCTACCTGGCCGGTAGAATCACCCAAAAAGACCCTCTGAACAATTCCCGACAGCTATTCGATTACTTGTATCACCATCTCTGGGGAAAGTCCCGGGAGCACTTCAAGGTCATATTTCTGGATGCCAGAAACCGTGTGCTTACCGAGGAAACGCTTTTTAAAGGCACGCTGACCGCCAGCTCTGTTTACCCCCGGGAAGTCATCAAAGCGGCATTGCACCATCAAGCCGCGGCCCTTATCTTTGCACACAATCATCCCTCGGGTGATCCCAGCCCGTCAGCCGACGATCTGGCGCTTACGCGTCAACTGTTTCTGGCCTGCCGGGCGGTGGGCATTACGGTTCATGAACACATTGTTATCGGCGAGGGCCGTTATTTCAGTTTCGCCGACGAAGGAACCATGGAAAGGCTTCGGCAGGAGACCGACGCTTTTCTGCGTATATAAGAAAATATGGTTAATATGAAACGAGATCGGGAATATCCATACTGCTACGGCAAACTCGAACTTGTCTTTCCAATGGGCAAGGACGGGCTGCGACACACCCCGGAGTCCTGCATGCCCTGCATCTATAAAACCGAATGCCTGCGGGCCGCCGTGGCCGAGACAGGCGGTCTGGAGATCCGGGAAGAAAAGGTCGACCGGGCCTATTCCGCAGGTTTGATCGGTTTCTTCGAGCGTTGGTCCCGAAAGAAAGAGCTCGAACGACAAAGAAAAGAAGGCGACGCGGTTCGCAAGAAAACGAAAAAACTCGATTCCTCCACTTAAAAAACCCTTCCGATTTCCATCAGGATCTGCTATGATTATAATAGTTTTTCGGAATAGGTCCCTGCCTTGCAGATTTAAGTGAAACCCGTCTGAGTCGCATGCGCTTCTTTCAAAGAACGGCGTTGTGCCGCTGGCTTCGAAAAGCAACGTATCTGTTTTCCGCTTCAACGCCTGTTACTGCAGCCATTAGGGTCGTGCTTTCGGACGGTTCCCCGGCGCGGCGATCCAAGTGATCCGCCCGTCTTATGCGCAACCGGCTCGGCAGGATGGCCGGGAACATCATGCGGTGTCTTCAAGCAAATACCTTGGGAGAGAATGTTGGCCTACTGGCGTGTCAGGGAGGAGCTGAGCAAGGTCGAGCGGCTGCGGCGTTCTTACTACGAACTGCTGCGGGATGAAATGGATCAGTTTCTGATCCGCTATGCGCTGATTGACTCTTACTATAATTTTCGTGAAGCCAAAAAAGAATTCCCCTTTGTCGAAAAACGGGAGCTCAAACCCAGAGCCCGCATTCCCGACGTGGAATATGAAGACCAGAATACCTTCCTGGTGATATTCATCGAGGACGCCGTTCCGGAAAACCACAAAAAGTACATTCGATTCTTCGATCTGAACAAAACCACCAAGACCAATCTGCTGCAATCCAAAACCCTTCCGCTGAGCGACAAACTCGACAGCAAATACAAGGCATTGGAGTCGGCACATTTTTATGATTTTATGAAATTGCTGCTGCCGGTGGATTACGCGCTGTTGATTCAACGCGACCCCGGTTCCAAAGCGCGAAATCGTTATGCACTGACCCATTTTCACGTTCGAATCGACTGGCCCATTTCGGATGCGGCCGAAGATCTGGCGCGTTCACTGCGCTATATTTCCAAAGATCTCTACGAAAAAGGCGATAAGTACGCCGAGGACATCCAGAAAAAGTTTTTCGAATATTACGGCTTGCCATCCATGGCAGGCGGTCGGCGAACCGCCGCCATCGTAGCCGCCCAGTATCTTAAAAAAATACCCTGTATTTCGACGATTTATGCCGGCAGCAGTGAAAGTCGGGCATTGATCCGAATTTCGGAGCGGGGTGTTTCGAAATCAGTGCTGGTGCCCTTGACAGAGAAAGAGCGCAGTTCGATTCTGGAGGAAAACGGAATGACCCTGCGTTCCTTTCACAAAAATTATGTGGTGGACACGCAGGGCAAGGGCAAAAACAAAGAAGATATCTGCACGTTTCAGTCGACGTATTCCTATACCAGCCATTCGCGTCCGCCCGAAGACGGCAAGCTCCGCGATCTCAAACCGGACCTTTCCTGGCTTACCGTCGGCGGGCAGCACATCCTTCCCAAGCCCGGAGTATGGAAGTATCCGCCGCTGCCGATCAATCTTATCTACACCTGAATCGAGCGTTACTGCAAATCTTTCATCATCGCGGTCTCGTCGCAGTCCGGGAACTTGACGCATATGATGCAATCCGCCCAGATCTTCAGCGGAAGATCGGCCCGGTCGATCACGTGAAAGTCGAAACGACGGAAAAAATCGGGCTCATAGGTTAAGGTAAAGATTTTCTTGACGTTCAGGGAGCGGGCTTCATTGATGACTGCCTCCATCAGCTTTGTTCCGATCCGACGCCGCTCAAAATCCGGATGCACGGCCAGCGAACGGATTTCGGCCAAATCCTCCCAACAAATCTGAAGGGCGCCACAGCCAATCACCTGGGCGGCGCCAACTTCTTCGTAAACCGAAAAGTCGCGCACGTGGTCGTAGAGCTGACTCAACGGGCGGGCCAACAGCTTGCCGCGGGCGCCGTAAAGCTGCAAAAGCTTGTGGATGGCCTTGATGTCGTGGATGGTCGCTTTGCGAATCATGGTCGCCGATTTCCTGCCCTGAAGGGCGGTTGCTGTACAAGGCGCCGGTATAGGGGATGGCGCTGCAATTGTCAACTGGGTTGCGGTGCAGAATAAGATGGTAATTCCGATTACATCCAACCGGAGGAGATGGTAATCGAAGCCGGCGGAATTCGTAATTGAGCGCTGCCGCCGTGTGAAATGCGACCGGTCAGACAGGGCTCAGGCATAAGTGCGCTTGCGAACCGGCTAGGTCTTCGATTTGTATTGTTTCCAGTGGATTGGGTCCAAGCGCCTTCAGTTGGGATACATAAACGGGACGAAAAACCGGCGATCCGGTCGGTTGGTGGCACCTTCTTTGCTTTTTATGCGGCAAACGCAGTCCTTGCAAAGGAGTCTTCAGCCATGACCGGAACCCGAGCTGTTATCCACACAACCGCTAAAACATCGATTCTCGCTGGCTTTGTCCTCCTGTTCCTGCTGAGCGGTAATGCCCGTGGTGCCGAAGTGCATCTGGAATGGGATGCCAACACGGAAGCCGACCTGGCCGGCTACGTGATCTACTACGGTACCCAGAGCGGCATCTATCCCTTCAGCAAGGATCTGGACAAAAACAACACCCATTGCATCGTTACCGATCTGACCGAAGGTCAGACCTATTATTTTGCCGCCACGGCCTACGACACCAGTGATAATCACAGCGGCTACTCCGAAGAGCTGGTCTACCAGGTGCCGGCCGTCGATACCGACGGCGACGGGCTGAGCGACAGCGCGGAAATCGAAATTTACGGCACGGATCCCAACGACCCCGATACCGACGGGGATGGATTAAGCGACGGCGCCGAGATCCAAACCTATCAAACCAACCCCCTCAAAATCGACAGCGACGGCGACGGACTCAATGACGGCGCCGAGGTCGGGACTCATCAGACGAACCCAAAAAAGGCCGACACAGACGGCGACGGACTCGACGATGGAGTCGAAATTCAGACCTATTTCAGCAATCCCAAATCTGCAGACACCGATGGTGACGGTTTGATTGACGGCATGGAGACGAACACCTACGGCACCGATCCCACGCTTTCCGATTCGGACAACGATGGGCTCACCGACGGAGCCGAAGTCAAGACTTACGGCACCGACCCGCTCGATGCCGACTCCGACCAGGATGGCTATACCGACGGGCAGGAGATCGAACTGGGACTCGATCCGAACAAGCCGGAAGGCAACCATCCGCCGGATCAACCGGTGATCCAGGCCCCCCTGAATAGAGAGTCGGACACTGAATTGACCCCGACCCTGCAAACCGCGTCTTTCTCCGACCCGGATTCGGGGGACTACCACCGGCAAACCCAGTGGCAGGTCAGCACGTCGACGGATTTCTCCACACCGGTGTACAATTTGACCACCGATCGCTATCTGACCTCATTGCAGCTGCCCGATGCGCTGCTGGACACCGCCAGAACGTACTACTGGAAAGCGCGATTCTATGATCGCGCCCAGGAACCGTCGCCCTGGTCGCAAACACGCAACTTTACCACGGTCTCCATCGCGGACAACGATATCAACCAGAACGGCATTCCGGACGACCAGGAGGTCGATGACACCAGTGACCTGGATGAAGACCTGGTGCCGGACAACCTGCAGTCGGACATGAAAGTGGTTCGGGTGGCTACCGGCGATGATCGCATCGCGATCAAGGGTTCTTCCAATGTCACTGCCATCGAAACCCTGATGTCGATTCCAACCAGCCGTATCGAAGAACGATATGCAAAGCCGAAGGCCATGCCGTATGAAGTGATCAGTTTTCGATTTCATGTCGAACAACCGGGTGATACTGCGCAGATAACGATCTTCTTCTCGAAGCCGGCGCCGGAAGGCAGCAAATGGTGGAAATATGATCTGCAGTCCGGCTGGCAGGACTATTCGAGCCACGCCGTGTTCAGCGCCAATCGCAAAAAGCTCACGCTGGAGTTGACCGACGGCGGTCTCGGCGACGGCGACGGGGTGAAAAACGGTGTGATTCTGGATCCTTCCGGTTTGGCGACCGAAACCGCGAGCATGTCCGACGGCCTGGAAGGACAACTGGAAAATGTCTTTGCAGGCTGCTTCATCGGTGCGGCCACCGGCATTGACGGCCCTGACAAAGCCCGGACATCGATGCCGGCGGTCGCTGCCACAGTGTTTTCCATTGGACTTTTGATGGTGGCGCTGGGGCTGATTTTTCAGGTTCTGCGAAAAAAAATCTGCGGTTCCGATGAACCCATCGGAGATTTATCCGGAAGTCCGTTTGCGATCGAAACCGGGCACCGGAGCCCGGAAATGTTTTAACAGTTCCCAACTGTGCTCGATGTCGTCGCGGCGTTGACGACATCGAGGTCCGCAGTGCGCCGGACACTCCAACCCGGCTGCGTGCGCCTCTGCCTCCTTCAGCAGCAGCCGGGTCGGGTCCAACCAACGCGTCGCGCAGGCTCCGTTCCGAAAGCGCGCCACACCGACAGATGCGGTGGGGCGCGTTTTGGTTTGGTTTCAGAGGGTGACTTAATGGATGCGCTTGGGTGCGTGGTCTTTGCGAAACAGGGTCGGAACCGCTCCGGCACTGTCTTCCGGCAGCGCTTCTCCCGTGTCGGGATCCATGAACACCATCGTGGTTTCATCGGGAAGGTCGAAAAACTCGAACGGTTTCTCCGCAATGCTGGCCTGCACGAAATCCAACCAGATGGGAAGGGCTGCTTTTGCGCCGGTTTCACCGTCTCCGAGACTGCCGAAGTCATCTCTGCCGACCCACACACCAACCGACAGAGAAGGGGAGAATCCCACGAAAAGCGCGTCCTTGAAATCATCGGTCGTGCCGGTTTTTCCGGCAATCGGTCGTTTGATCTGCAGGGCTTTGCGCCCGGTACCCTCCCGAATCACTGCCTCGAGCATATCGGTGACGATCGCCGCTCCCGTTCGCGACATCACCAGTTCCTGCCGTGGTCGCGACCGCCAGATCACACGACCTTCCGGATCCGCAACTTCGGTGATGCTCCAGGGTTCGATCCGGCGTCCCCGGTTGGCGAATACGGAATAGGCGCTGGTCAACTCCATCAGCGAAATGCCCGAGGAGCCCAGCGCAAGGGTCAGGTTGGGCTGCAAGCTGGCGCGAATACCCAATGAATGAGCGAATGTTGCAACCGAAGCCGGCCCGAGCATCTCCATCAGACGGACCGCCGGGATGTTTTTCGACTTCGCCAGGGCTTTGCGCAGCGTGATCTCTCCTTCAAAGCCCTCGGAAAAATTCTCCGGTTGCCAGTCCTGCCCCTCCCGTGCGCCCCGGAAGACCACCGGTGCATCCAGGATCAGCTTGTTTTGCGAGAAGCCTTTTTCAACGGCATAGGCGTAGAGGATCGGCTTGAAAGCCGAGCCCGGCTGGCGCAATGCATCCGTGGCCCGGTTAAAACGGCTATCGGAATAATCCCGGCCACCGACCATGGCGACAATGCCCCCGGTGGTGTTTTCGATGGCCACCAATGCTCCCTGAGCCGGAGGTGCACCGGGTTCATTGGCCTGCATTCGAATGTCGAGGGCGTCCAATCCGACACGAAGCGATTCTTCGGCGCGGCGCTGGTGACGGTAGATTAGCGTGGTGTGCACCGTCAGTCCACCCTTGTACAAACGATCCGGCCCCAGGATATCTTCCAGGCGTCCTTTTACCCCATCGATAAAATAGGGTGCGCGGGTCTTATCCGGCGGTGCATTCCCCAATTGCAGCGGTTCCGCTACGGCCGTGCGGTACTGGCTTTGAGAAACCAGCCCGGTTTCGAGCATTTGCCGCAGTACGACATTGCGTCTTCGGATCGCCAGTTCCGGGTCGATTCGGGGCGAATAGCGGGATGGTGATTTCGGCATGCCGGCGATCAGGGCACATTCGGCCAGGGTCAGGTCCTGAACGGGTTTGCCAAAAAAAATCCGGGATGCCGACTGCACTCCGTAAGCGCCACTGCCGAAGTACACCTGGTTCAAATACAGCGTCAGAATTTCGTCTTTGGTGTAACGGCGTTCGAGTTGAAATGCGAGAACGGCCTCTTTGAATTTTCGAACCAATGTCTTGCGGGGGGTGAGAAACAGGGTTTTGGCCAGCTGCTGGGTGATCGTGCTGGCGCCCTCCTTAAAGGCACCGGCCATCAAGTCCTTGACTGCGGCCCGAATGACGGCCTTCAGGTCGACTCCGCTGTGCCGATAAAACTTCCGATCTTCGGTGGCAACCAAGGCCGCTGTGAGGTTTTCCGGAATGGCGGGCAACGCAACCGGATCACGTTTTTCGAGGTAGATCTCGGCCAGCAGCTGTTGGTCTTCGGAGAAAATCCGAGTGACGGCAGAGGGCGAATACGATTCCAGCGACTGAATCTGGGGCAGATCGCGGGTCAGCCCCATGAATGCACCAGCCAGGGCGCCGCAGAAGACACCGCCGAAAATAACGATCCAAAACCAGAGTGGTATTTTTCGAAATACGAACTTTTTCACAGTTGAAGATATTCACGGACCCGATGGAAAACTTGCAACGGTGGATCGGAACAATGGGGCCGGTCACCCTTCCAGCATATCAGTACAGTTTTCAAGAATTGCATTGTAAGAAACAACGCGTGCTTTTGCAACCGGGGATCGATGGCATCGTTGTTTTGAAGCGGTTCAGGTCTCGATGTGCAGAAGCCGATACAGGCCTTCAGCAAGTGTTTCCAAATCGTACGGTTTTGCTACGACGCCGCAGAACCCGTAACGCTCCGGAGCTGTCATGACGGGACTGGTGGAATAGCCGCTGGAGAGCAGGGCCTTGACGGAGGGATCGATTTTCTTCAGCAGTCGGATCGTTTCCGCGCCCCCCATACCGCCTCGGACGGTCAGGTCCAGAATCACTGCATCGAACGGGGTGTTTTTTCGTGTTGCATTCCGGTATTTCTCAACGGCATCTTCACCGTCCTCTGCAAGTTCGACCTCATAACCCAGCCGCCGCAACATCAATGCGGCTAATTTCAGGATCCTTTCCTCGTCGTCCATCAGCAGGATGCGGCCGCGGCCTTGAATGCTCTCCGCCGAGACCGGGGTGGCTTCGGTCCGGGAGGGAAGATTCTTGGCCGAAGAGGCCGGCAGCAGGATCGCCACACGGGTGCCTCGACCCACCGTCGAGGAGATGTCCAGGAAACCATTGTGTTTTTGAATGATGGATTGGCAGATGGACAGCCCCAGTCCCATTCCTTTATGACTGCCGCGCTCTTTGGTGGAAAAATAGGGATCGAAGACTTTGGGGAGGTGTTCGGAAGCAATTCCGCAACCACCGTCTGTGATGCCAATGCAAACATAGGCGCCCGGTTTCATCCCGCATGGATCGTCTTCGACAAGGCGTTTCTTTGCGGTGACCGTAAGTACACCCCCGGCAGGCATCGCCTCGCGGGCGTTCATAACAATGTTGTGTATCGCCTGGGCGATCTGGGCTTTATCGATGTCCACCTGGTTCAGGTTTTCCTCGAACTGGAAGCGGGCCACGATGTTGGAGCCGCTCAGGGAAAATTCGGTGGTGTTTTTCACTACCGGGACAATGTCGGCAGCAGCTGTGCGCGGTGCACCGCCCTTGGAAAAGGTAATCAATTTCTGAGTCAAGGATTTTGCAACCATGGAAGCTTCCAGCACTTCATTGAGCAGCGGCGAAATGCTGTCGATACTGCCAACGATGGATCGAATCAGAGAGATGTTGCCGATGATGATCGTCAGCAAGTTGTTGTAGTCGTGTGCAATTCCCCCGGAAAGCGCAGCAAGGGACTCCAATTGCCGGACTTTCTGCAGTTCGTGTTCTTTTTTGATTTCCGTGGAAAGGTCCTTTACAACCAGCAGCAAGGCACGGCTCCCGCGGTGTACGATTGCGCCGATCCGAATTTGCGCCGGCACCGCATGTCCATCTCGATGCAGGAAATGAATCCGACGGCTCGGCAATCGGCCGTTTTCGCAGCCCTCCTGCGCTGCGACGGCCTCCAAGAGCGATTCTTTGTCACCATCCAAGATCGTATCCAGGGGCCTGCCGGCCAATTCATCGAATTGATATCCACAAATTTTCGAGAAGCTCGGATTCAGATCGACGATCACCGTGTTTTGAATGACCAGGAGTCCGTCATTTGCAAGTTCGAACCAGAGAACCTCCGGTTGCAGTCGCTCTTTGAGGCGTTGGGGCTGCATGATTGTTCCTTGAATTGAAATGGGCACAACATTTTGGATTTACGTTGAATCGATCGATCCACCTGCCATTTGTCAGGACGATTGTTACTCTATCTGCGGCGGCATCGCAATGGGATCAGCGGCGATATGCGATGGATTTGCCGCCGAGTGCTTTTGCGCTTCGAGCGGGTATTCATTTGGCCGGATTTTGCAGAATTTGTGCCAAACCGCATGAATATGGCAAATTGGGTATTTTGGCGATCATGCCGGAAAATCAATGAACCTCGCTGGGGCAAGAGCCCCGGTTTTGCCGACAGGTCGGCAAAAATTGCCGGTGCGGATTTCGCATTCCAATCGGTCCGATTTCGATGCGAAGCTGGTGGTGTGTACCACCGCTTTTTCGTCAAATAATTGACACAGCCGCCGGGCCGACCTGCAAAAACCACTGGATTTTTAAGCGAATACAACCTTTGGATCAAACCCGAATTGCAATTTGCAAAAAATTTTTCAGCATGCTCAAAGCCGATTATATACTTTGTAATTCATTGCAATACTTACATTTTGGTACAGCTAACTTGTAGCGGTAGCCCCGAATCTCCAAATCAAAATCTATCGTTGGAATATTAATAAGTTACAGTGGCATGATTCCTGCATATTTTAGGCCAGCACTGAATCAGTTGTTATGTGAGTCAGGTTGGAGGCGCTCAAACCGTCTCCGGGGAGAAACGATGTTAACCGATCCGAAATCCGGTGATTACCTGTCCTGGTTTTATTGCACCCGCGAAAACCAGCGCGGACAGATTGCCCAGTTAGTGCGCCGGAGATTTTGCGACGAACCGGCAACGCTGTGGCCAATCAGTGCCAACGCCCAGTCAACCGCAACAACGGATCCGAAATTTGACCATTTTGCCGAAGGCGATTCGACAACCCACGGCGTCGATGTTGCGGATTTGATCATACAAGCCCGGCTGCAGATCGATCGGCACCCGGCCTGGCTACGCGAGGCCGGGCCGGTCGAACGACAACAATCCTGCCCGGATCAGGCGACGTTTCAACTGCAAACCTTCATCGGAGGGCTGGCACACCATTTCAACAATCTGTTTATGGTGATTCAGGGCAACCTGTCTTTGATGCAAATGGCCCAAACGGGCCGGAAACAGCAGCGACAGCGGTTAAAGCGTATGGAAAAGCTGATTCAATGCGAATCGATGCTGACCAACGATTTGCTCGGTCCCACCGTCGACCCTCGCTACCGGTGCAACGTCGCTCTGCAGACACGTATTCTGGGAGAAATTATCCTGATCGCCGAACAAATCCGTCCCACCGGAAATAACCTCTGCGTCTTTCCGGTTCCCTTGGATGCCGGGTTTATTTCGGTGTTTCTGCCACGGCTGGCCGGCAACGTCGCCACCATTCTCGATCGGCTCATCCAGGAGCTGTATCATCACTGTCAGGTGATTATGGCGGATTTATCAAAACAATCCGACAAGATGCGGCGGATGCAGACCATGATCGCGGAATTGCGACGCGGCATGCTTTGGTCTGCCAAGCTGGGCGAATATGCCGGCGACCGTTTTTGCAACGATCGGACCACGGAAAAATCGCAGCTGGTGGAAATCGCCTTCGATGCCTGGACCTGCAGGGATCGCCGCATTCCCATGAACCTGACCTGCAAAGAAACGTTGCCCACGATTTTCGCCGATCCGGTTGCGCTGCACCGTATCTTTGAAGAGCTTTACGCCAATGCCGAAGCTTTTTGTCCGAACGATGCAAGCGTGTCCGTGGATATCCGCACCGAGTCGAACGGGGTTTGTATTACGATCCGTGACACGGGAACCGGTATTGATGAGAATTTAAAAGACGCGCTCTGCCTGCCGTTTTTTTCCACCCGAACACCGCTGGGCTACTGTGGGCTTGGATTGGCCAGCGTAGAAGGCATCCTGCGCGGTCTCGGCGGGACGTTTGCGGTGGAACCGCAAGCCGATGCGGGAACGGTCGTCACTTGCTGGCTGCCGTCTGCTGAAGCCCTTTATTTCGATACCGTGGTTTAAATCAACAACCACCCGCGAAGCGGGTGGCTTGAATTTTCTTGCCTGCGGCAAATGCAGCTGGCAAGAAAAGACAGAAGCACTTTTGTGCTTCGATGTTGAA
>DAXETY010000134.1:0-27684 GCA_051155755.1 Desulfobacterales bacterium | reverse complement strand
TTGATGCCCTTGCGCAGGTTCAGTTTCCAGGTCTTGAGGTCATCGCTGGCCTGCCAGTTTTCCAGCAGGTAGGGATGGGTGATGTTGTCTTTGTCGGTGTAGGTCAGGTACTCGGCCACCTGACGCAGAATGTTGGTGGGCTCCACCCAGGAAAACTGGGCCGGGTGGGTGACTTTCTGAACACTGCTGGCCACGCGGATCACGCCGCCGCGCTGCACTTTTTGCGCAAACGCCTTCTTCGGCCATGCCAGACCGACCATCTGCATGGCGGCCGCGGCGGACATGCCCAGCAGGGCCGCATAACGGATAAACTCGCGGCGGCTGATTTTTCCGTTTGCGAACTGGTTCTTCAGTTCGGGAATCCATGGGTGGATTTCCTTCTTCGGCGCCATATCCTCCTCCTTTCGTTTGGATCGACCCGGCCCGTTACGGCGGTAACGGGAACAGCGTTGATCGTAACCTCATCGGCCGGGGCGGCTTACGCCGCCAACCAGGCCTGGTTGAACAGCAGGACCAGGTTGGGATGGGCCTCGACGTTCTGCAAGCGCTTGTTGGCGCACATCCAGGTGTTCATCCAGTAAGCGATCCCGATGGAACCGCGCTGCATTTGAATGTCTTCCAACTTGCAGAAGATCTGCCGCCGCTGGGCGACATCCAGCGTCCCGCTGGCTTCCGCCAGCAGCCGGCTGAACTCCTCGTCGACCCAGCGGGTTTCGTTCCAGGGCACCGGATTGCCTTTGTCGTCGGCCACATAGGCCAGGTTGGGCACCATGGTTCCCAGGGGACGGTGTGTCCAGGGGGTTACGCCCAGGTCCACCTCGGTCCATTTTTCCCAGTACTGGCTGGTGGGCATGGTTTGGATGCGAATGCGAATGCCGGCCGGGGCCGCATCCTGCTTGAGCACTTCGGCGTAGCGCACGATGTCGGTCCATTCCGAACCGACCGCCAGGGTGACGTCGATCCCGTTGGGATAGCCGGCATCGGCCAGCAGCTGGCGGGCTTTGTCGGGCTCATAGCCCGGAATCGGCTTGCGGCAGTATTCGGGGTGCTTGGGATAGACGTGGAAATCCTGACCCTGCAGGCCTTCGCCCTGGTAGGCCAGTGCCAGAATTTTCTCGCGATGCTGGCAGAGTTTGAGCGCCGTGCGGACCCGGTTGTCCGACCAGGGTTTCAGATCGACGCGCATGCGCACCACCCGGGTCGTTGCGGTGGCCACCGGCATCACGTTGATGTTGGCATCGCCCGCAACCGCCTTCATAATCTGGGGGCCGGGATTGTCGGAGGCATCGATCAGGTCGATGTCTCCGCTTTTCAGGGCGGCAATCTGGGGCGCCATTTCTCCGCCCATGTCGATGAAGCGGATTTCATCGATGTACGGCAGCGGTTTGCCGTCGAATCCTTTCTGCCAGTAGTCCTTGCGGGCCTTGACCACGCAGATTTCGCCTTCGTTGTAAGTTTCCAGCACATAGGGGCCGGTACCGTGGGGCGCTTTCTTGATATCGCCTTCGAAGGTGCGGTGGTTCAGGACCTGGGCGGTGTACTGGAAAAAGTGCTCGGGGATGGCGATTTCGGCCCGTTTGAGATGGAGCCGGAACTGGTGATTGTCCACTTTTTCGATACCGCTGGGATCCAGATAGGCCCCCACCAGTCCTTCTTGCGAAGAGCCCACATCCGGGTCGAGCCATTGATTGATGGTAAAAATGCAATCGTCGGCGGTCAGCGGGTCGCCGTTGTTGAATTTGACGCCTTTGCGCAGGTTGAACGTCCAGGTTTTCAGATCGTCGCTGGCCGACCAGCTCTTGCAAAGATAGGGGTGGGTGATGTTATCCGCGTCGGTGAGGGTCATGTATTCGAGGATCATGCGCATGGAGTTGGAAGGCATCAGCCAGGAGTAGCGGGCCGGGTGGTCGATCTTCTGGATTTGCTGTGAGATCTTCAGGGTGCCGCCGCGCCGGATCTCGGCGGCCGATGTTTTACGGGGCCAGGGCAGGCCGGCCACGGAAGCGGCTGCCGTCGCCGAGAGACCCAGCAGTGCGGCATAGCGTAAAAATTCGCGGCGACTGAGATTGCCCCGTTCCATTTCCTGTTTGAGTTCGGGAATCGCGGGGTGCATCCGTATTTTCTCCTTCCCCATAACGGCCTCCTCTGGCTGGGTGATAAATGATGGAGCTTACGACCATGTGAATCATGATTATCAAACCATTAACTATTTGGGCAAAAAAATATCTCTTGTGTTTTCAGATACCTGCAGGATTAAGGAGTTTGACCTAACGGCATTATGCTCGGATTGGAACCGATTGTCAATAACCCGGACCCATAAAGATTTTGACGGTTGTATGCCCCGTTGCGTGCGGCACGTGCCGGTTGCCTCAGGACTGGATCCGCCGGGCCCGCTCGCGGATCAGAAAATGATACATGAAATCGCAGTAGCGATCCAGTTTGACCTTTTCTTTCCCCGACACCGAATAGCGCCAGAATCCGTATAACTTGGTCTGATTGACCAGACGGCGGCTGTACAGGCGCCAGTTGAAATTTTCCCGGACGCGCCGGATGCCGTTTTCCGACAGCGTTTGCCAGTAATCCGGCTGCCGGGCGCATTGCTCGTGAAAGGCTTCCAGGCCGGCGGCGATAAATTCGGGTTTGCTGGTGTTGAGCAGGATGCCGCTGACGCCGGGTTCGATGATTTCCAGCGGCCCGCCGAATTTGGGTCCGAAGGTGGGCAGTCCCGATGCCATGGCCTCCAGGATCGTCAGACCGAAGGCCTCGAACAGGGCCGGCTGCACGAAAACACCGCGGCGGTCGGCAATGATGCGGTAGACCTCGCCGGTGTCCAGTTTCGAGATGCTGGGCAGCCAGCGGATTTTGTCCTCCAGAGCGTAGTGCTCGATGAGTCGATAGGCCTTGTGGATTTCTTCCTGTTCTTCGGCATCCTGGGATTGTTCTGCGTGAATGGTGCCGGCGGCAAACACCAGGTTGAAATGCGTCTGCAGGTTCTGGCTGTGACCGAAGGCCTCGATCAGGCCGGTGATGTTCTTGATCTTGTCGAAACGGGCCATGGTAAAAATCGAGGGCTTGTCCGGATCACTCAGGCGACCGAAGATGTCGTCCGAGGCGAGATGAAACAGGCGCTCTTCCCAATGCCGAGTCTGGCTTTCGAGGCGCTTGTCTTTCACATGGTAGGGAAAGTACAGGTTCTCCTCGACCCCGGGGGGAATTACGTTGAACTTCGGTGCAAAGAGATTGACTCCGTTGACCACCTGGTAGAGGCCGGGCAGGGTGAAAATCTGGTAGGACTCATACTGGCCCATGGTGTCTTCGGTGCCGATGATCTCCTGGTGCGTGCTGGTGATGATGAAATCCGATTTGTTCATCGACAGCATGTCGGCGGTGAACTGCACCGAGAAGTGGTAGTCGGGCTCTTTGTCGGACCAGTACATGTCCGAGAACAGGTATTTGGTTTTTTCCAGCGCGTGGGCGATGGTGCACTGGATCACGTCGAATCGGTCCGAGAGCAGCGTGGCCACCAGGTTGCCGTCGGAGTAGTTGCCGATGATCAAATCCGGCCGGCCCTGAAACTCGCTGGTGAGCTCGGTGGCGGCGTCTTCGGCGAAGTCCTCCAGGTAGGGCCAGATTTTGAAGCGCGAAATCCAGTGGCGCACAACGTTGAAATCTTTGTCGCGGAACGGGATCCGCAGAATCCAACCGTTGTTGGTTTCGAAAATTTTTTCTCTCTTTTCACCGCAGGTGGTGTCGCCGGCTTCCGGGATCAACCGCGTTACGACCAGGATCTTGGGTTCGACCTCCAGGCCGGTGAGCCGGATTTCTTCGAGAAGGTGCCGCTCCAGCGCCCGGACCTGGTCGAGAATGTAGATGACCTGCCCGCCGGTATCCGGCTTTCCCAGCACATTGGTCTGACCGAACCAGCCATGCGGCGAGATGATCGCGATTTTGCTGATCAGCGGCATGGGCACCCGGGATATGAATTGCTCCAGTTGCGCGTCGGTGGGTTCGTTAAGCAGGTCGATGAGCAATTGCATGGTCTCCAGGATGCGCCCGACGGTGTTGCCCCAGCCGACCTCGATGCCCCGTTCCTGCAAAGCGCCTTCCACTTCGGCAAACGGTGTCTGCTTCGGCTTGGTCTGCAGCCATCGCACGGTCTCTTCCAGTATGGCGAAAAAGGTTCGAAAGCTGCCGATCTGGTTTCCGTTGACCAGCAGCTGGCGCCCGTTGTAACGATGCAGCTTGATGAAATCGAACAGCTTTTCGTTCCACTCTTCGGGCTTGCTGAAAATGTTGCTGCACATGTAGCGGTTGAGAAACCGAATGCCGTGTCCCACACTGCGGGTGTCGCGGATCGAAGGGGAAAAATCGTAAAAGGGCAGAATGTCCATGTGCAGGTGGGTGCCGTTGCGCGCCCCTTTCATTACGTACCGATCCTTGATGTCGAGGTAGGTGCGACTGTCGATTTCTTCCATGTACTCGCCGTCGAATCGAAGAAAGTAAAATCGATACCGGGCCACTTCGTAACGGTGCAGCAAGACGATACGGTCGTCCTGGATAAACAGCTCCTGGATGCGCCTGATGAAAGCCACCATGGTGGATTCTTCCCGGAAGGCCGCCCCCCTGTCGTTTTGGTCGCAAAAGACGCCGAAGTAGTACAACAGATCGTTGCGCAGAAAAAATTGTTGCGCCTGACTGGTCAGCAGCAGGACGTATTCTTTAAAGTCTTTCAGCTCATTTCGGTCCAGAATCGCTTCAAGTCTGTTCAGCATGCGCCTCCACCTGTTTTCAGTTTCATTGGTTGTATCGTGCCGGTCACCGATTTACGATTGGTTTTCGCTGGCGGATCCGATTTTTACGAGGCCGTCAATCTTGGCAGTCTTTGCGGGCAACGAAATGTTGTGCCTGATTTCAGCGGGTCATTCCGGCCGGCACCCGCGCCGGGCTTTTTCCAGGAATTTATAGTGTTGGATGCCTTCCAGGATCCCGCCGGCCAGCGGATCTTCGGCGAAGTAAATGTTGCGCCGTCCTTTGAGCGCGTCGAGCTCGGAACTGTAATTGCCGACCACCACCCCTTTCGGTTCGCCCCGGAGCATTTCTTCATCGCTGCCGGCATCCCCGCACACCAGGAAGTTGCCCAGCGGAATCTCCCATTTGTAGCTCAGGTACCGAATGGCTTTGCCTTTGGAGGCACGGTAGGGAAGAATGTCGAGGTATTTCTCCCTGGAAAAACTCAAACTGTAGCGGATGCCGTTGCGCAGCAGTTTGTCGTGGATCAGGGCCAACCGGTCCTTGCCGGGTTTCAGAATGTAGCTGACCTTGAACGGGCGCTGAAAATCCTCGTTCTGATACTGGAGAAAATCGAAATTCTTAAGCAGCTGCACGACTTTGCGGCGGTCCCATTTGTCCTTGATGTGGGTCTCCCAACCCTTGCCGTACTTAAGCTCGGGGCCGTAGTAAATTTCCGCACCCACCGCGGCGATGACGATGTCCGGAAGGGGCGCCTGGTGAGCTTTCAGCGTTGCCATGGTGGCTTCCACCGTTTTTCCGCTGGCCACACCGAACCCGATGCAATTTCGATTCGACCGCAGTTCCGCCAGCAGGTCCTGCAGTGCTTCGTTGGCATCGCCGATCAAGGTGTTGTCGAGATCGGCGATGAGGAAATGATTCAACCCCAACAGCCGTTGCCCGATGGCCGTGTAAGGTTTGGCTTTGTCCATCACGGTGGGCACACCACTTTCGGCAATCAGCGTCCGGATTTCTTCCAAGTAACTGGCAGCGTGGCTTTCCCAGGTATAGTGACGGCGTACGTTCATGACGCCGTCGCGCGAGTACTGCTTCCAGAGTTCGCTGTCGGTAATAATTTTCTTTATGGCCGCGGCGATCTGCACGGTATCGGTGGTGTCCACCAGGATGCCGCACTGGCAGTTGTCGATAATGTCCCGCGGCCCGCCGTCGTCGGGGGCCACAACCGGCAATCCACAGGCGGCGGCTTCGATCAGGGTGATGCCGAAGGGTTCGGTCAGGGCCGAATTTACGAAAACCCCCCGCTTTTCGGCCGCGATCCGGTAGAGTTCGGGCACTTCGTATTCGAAATCGTGTTTTTTGGGGATCGCAATTTTCCCGTAAAGATCGTACTTGTCCATTAGCAGCAGAATTTCGGTCAGAACGTCACGCTCGTTTTCCTCCATGTCGCTGATGTCCTTGCGCAATCCGGCGAATACCGCCAGGTTGGCCATCGACCGCAGCTCCAGGTCCTCTCCGTAGGCTTTGATCAGTCCCGAAATGTTTTTGCGCTTGTCCGGGCGGCAGAGAGAAAGAATCGGCGGACGGTCCGGGTTCATGAAAAACCGGTTGAGTTCTTCGAGCACCGATGCCTTGGCGTACAGCTCGATTTCGTCCTTTTCCGCGTCCGACAGCTGGTCGTGATAAAACGGGTGAAACCGTTCGATGTCCAGCCCCGGTGGAATCACCCGGTATTCGGGCAGATCCTTGTTGTCGTATTGGGCCCACTGTTGATCGACCTCCTGGCTGGTGCTGGTGATGACCCGGTCGGCTTTTTTCAGCACCTCCTCTTCGATCTGAATGCGATATTCGATTTTAAAGCGCTTATCAATATCGCTTTTCCGCATGCCCTCGTTGCGCAGTTTGCTCAGCTTGGTGCGACCCAGCGAATGCCCGGTATAGACGAAAGGCACACCGAAGATGTCGGCCAGCTGCATGGCCACGTAGCCGGCATCCGGATAGTGTCCGTGCACGACATCCGGGATTTGATTGCTGCGTTTGATGTACTTGATCGTTTTGTCGACATACTCGTCCAGGTGGGGCCACAGCAATTCCTTGCGGAAGTACTTGCGTCCGCCGCATTGAATTCGCACGATGTTGAATTTGTCGTTGACCTTTTCGAAGCTTTTCCCGTAGTCCTCGGAAACCCGCTTGTCCTTGATCAGGCGGGTGAACAGGTCCACCCGCCGGACATCTTCGCGCCGGCTCAATGCATTGCCCAGCTCCACGACGTATTTGATCTGGCCACCGGTGTCCGCGTCCCGGCCCATCTCCAGGTTCCGTGACCGCAACAGCCCGTGAATGCTGAACATCTGGATGTAAAGTCCGCTGTCTTCGGTCATAGTCGGCCTCCCCGCCGCATGCGCTGTTTCAGAGATTCGTAAAACGAAGACGAGGCCGGGATGGCGCCCTCGATTTCGCAAATACCGGCGGCAAACGCGGTGGCCGCCTCCAGGATTCTTTCCGGCGGCCAGCCCTGTAGTATGCCGATCGCCAGCACTGCGGCATAGGCATCGCCGGCGCCGACCGTATCCTTCACCCGGGGGGAAGCGGTCATCCCGGCGCGAAAAACCCCGTGTGGGGTGTGCAGTTCGCTGCCGCGTTCGCCCTTTGTCAGGCAAACCGTTTTCAGTCTGAAACTGTCACGGAGCCCCTCGACGAAGGCGTCGGTTTCCGACGCGCCGGTGATCATCGACTGCAGCACTTCGATTTCAGCAACGCTCAGCTTGAGGATATCGGCGCCCTGCAGCGATTGCCGCACGCTGTTTTCCGTATAGCAATCCGGGCGCAGGTTGATGTCGCAAAATCGGCGGGTGTGCGCATCGGCCCCGCGCTGCATCCGTTGCACCACAGCCGCACTGGATTGCGCCCGTTGCACCAGGGTGCCGAAATAGATCATTTCAGCCGGTGCCGCCAGCGCCCGGGTCAGGGCCGGTGTCCACTCGATGGCATCGTAAGCCACGTTCCGCAGAATGTCGAATTCCGGCGCGCCGCGGTCGTCCAGCGTCACCTCCACCCGGCCGGTGGGCCGCCGCGGGTCGAGCTGGATATCGCCCGTGGGAAATTTCCACCGGCGCAGGAAATCCATGATCTCGCGTCCGTCCTCGTCATCACCGATGCGCGTGAAGAAGCGAACCGGCAGGCCGGACTGGTGCAGGTGAAACGCGAAGTTGAAGGGCGCGCCGCCCAGGCGTTTATAGTTCGGAAATACGTCGAATAGAATCTCTCCGATGACGACAATCACGACAGGCACCTGGATTGGATATGGTTGAAACAGATTGGTCCGAATGTTCAAAAAAACTCGCTGAGCCACGGTTTCTCCTGATTCGAAAACCCCTGGCAAATGACGGTTCCGGCCGCTACGACATCCGCTGTCCGGGTCAAAGCCGCTGTTACCGGGCGCACCGTGACCCACCTTTGAATCGGGTTGGTGTAAACTTAGGTTGACCGGCCCGAATTTTCAAGGACTTTTGTAAATCCAATCTCTTCCGAGTCTTCGCCGAAGCCTTCGCAAACTGCGGCAAAAGGCGTGGCGGCTTGTCGGTGTCGCGCCTCTGCCGGGTCCTTGTGGTGATTTGATTGCGTCTGCAGGATCTGATATCGATGTTCGAAACGAACGCCACATTGGACTGGACATTTCAAAGGACAGTATCTAAAACCGTTCCAATCAACGGCGACGGGATGGGAAATGCAATCAAACAGCGGTTTTATTCGGAAAGGCATATCCGAAAGGTTCCGGCAAATCCGTCAATACATCCAAATCGATATCTGGCGGTCGCGCCTGCAGGATCTTTCCGGATGGAAGGCCGTCGGCATCAAATCCCTGCGCATTCTGGTTCTCACCGTCAGCGGATTCGTCAAGGACCGCTGCATGCTGCGGGCTTCGGCCCTGACCTTCTACGCACTGCTTTCCATCGGTCCCATGATCGCCCTGGCCCTGGGCATCGCCAAAGGTTTCGGGCTGCAGCAGCGGCTGGAAACCCAGGTGCTGGCCAAAATTCCGGCCCAGGAAGAAGTGCTCAACCAGATCACCTCCTATGCCAAGATCCTGCTGGAAAACACCCAGGGGGGCGTCATTGCCGCCGTCGGCATCGTTCTGTTGATCTGGTCGGCCCTGAAGGTCTTTAACCACCTGGAGCGGACGTTCAACGAGATCTGGCACCTGCGGGAGTCGCGTTCGTGGCGGCGGATCATCAGCAATTATCTGGCCTTTCTGGTGCTGGCGCCTTTCGTGCTGCTGATTTACAGCAGCATTCCGGCCTTTATCAGCTCCCAGATCGAAAACCTGGCCCAGCAGCTGGCCTGGTTTGCCACCATCGGCCCCGTTCTGCTGAAGCTGATTGGATTGCTGCCATACGCCCTGGTGGGCGCGGTCTTTACCTTGATTTACCTCTTGATTCCCAATACCCGGGTGCGATTTGCCGCGGCTGCCTCGGCCGGCATCGTGACCGGCATTCTGTACCTGCTGGTGCAGGGGGCCCTGATCACCTTTCAGGTGGGCATCACCCGTTACAATCCTGTCTACGGCAGCCTGGCAGCCCTGCCGCTGCTGCTGCTCTGGATGCATTTCGGCTGGATCATCCTGCTGGTGGGCGCCGAACTTTCCTATGCAGTCCAGAACGTTCACCACTATGAATACCGTCCGGATTTTGCCAACATCAGTCCGTACTTCCGGCGGGTGCTGACGCTGCAAGTCCTGCACCATATCGCCACCCGGTTTGTCCGGGACGAGCCGCCGCTGGACGCCGGCCAGATTTCCGCGCTTCTGGAGATCCCGATTCGACGGGTACAGGAGATTCTGGAGCATTTACAGCAAAGCGGCCTGGTGTCGGCGGTGATGGTATCGGACGATGCGGATGAAGAGCCGGCCTACCAGCCGGCCAGCGATGTGCACCGCTGGACGATTTCTTTCGTCAATCACGCCATCGATCATCGCGGCGTCGAAGAAATCCCGGCGACGCGGACCGAAACCCGTCGGGCCATTGAAGCGGCCTTCGATCAGCTGGCACGCGCCCAGAAAGAATCGGAAGGTGATAAGAAGCTACTGGATCTGTAATCGGTGAAATCGCACCGGCCCGATGCGATCACGCCAGGTGGGTTTCGAGGCCGACTTCTCCGGCGAAATGACAGGCCGCCCGGTGTCCGTCACGGATTTCCCGCAGGGCCGGCTCCTCCTGCGAACAGACATCCTGCGCGTAAAGACAGCGGGGGTGGAAGCGGCACCCCGGCGGTGGATCGATCGGGCTGGGCACGTCTCCTTTGAGGATGATCCGGTGCCGCCGGCGGCGGGGATCCGGCATGGGCGAAGCCGAAAGCAACGCTTGGGTGTAGGGGTGCAGCGGCGTGCGGTAGACCTTTTGACTGGATGCGATTTCCGCGAGTTTGCCCAAATACATCACCGCCACCCGGTCACTGATGTGTTCCACCACGTGCAGGTCGTGGGAGATGAACAGGTAGGTCAGGCCGAAGTCCGCCTGGAGTTCCCGGAGCAGATTGAGTACCTGGGCCTGGATGGAAACGTCCAGCGCCGAGACGGCCTCGTCGCAGACGATCAACTCCGGTTTTAGTGCCAGCGCTCGGGCAACGCCGATGCGTTGGCGCTGTCCGCCGGAGAACATGTGCGGGTAGCGCCCCATTTGCTCCCGGCTCAGCCCCACCACTTCCAGCAGTTCCGATACCCGCTGGTCGCGTTCGCCCCGATCTTTGAGCCCGTGGATCAGAAGCGGCTCGCCGACAATTTGGGACACGGTTTTTCTCGGATTCAGCGAGGAAAAAGGGTCCTGAAAGATAATCTGCATTTGACGGCGCAGCCGGCGTATTTGCGTTGCATCGTAAGTCAGGATGTTTTCGCCGCGATAGCGGACCGCACCGGCGGTAGGCTCTTCCAGTCTCAGGATTGCGCGGCCGAAGGTGGTTTTGCCGCAGCCCGATTCCCCCACCAGCCCCAGGGTTTCCCCCTGGTGAATCGTCAGGCTCACCCCGTCGAGGGCCTTGACCGACGCGATTTCCTTGAGAAAGACGCCGCCCAGGATGGGGTAGTGTTTGACCAGGTTTTCGGCTTCGAGCAATATTTCCGATTCAGACATATTTCAGACAGCGGGCTACGTGGTTTGGGCCGACATCGTACATTTCCGGTTCGATGCGATGACAGTCTTCGAAGACGTCCGGGCAGCGGTCGCTGAAAAGGCAGCCGTCCGGCAGGTTGAACAGCGAGGGCACCACCCCTGTAATCGTGCTCAGCTTGCCGTCGGCGGTTTTGTGCCCCAGCATGGGGATCGATTTCAGCAACCCCACCGTGTAGGGATGCCCGGGCTCGGCAAACAGCGTTTCGACATCGCTGTATTCCACAATCTTGCCGGCGTACATTACGGCCACGTGCTGGGCCATTTCGGCAATGACGCCCAGATCATGGGTGATGAACAGGATGGCCGCTTCGGTCTCTTCCTTTAACTTGTTCATCAAATCCAGGATTTGCGCCTGGATGGTCACGTCCAGGGCCGTGGTGGGCTCATCGGCGATCATCAGCCGCGGGTTGCAGGCCAGTGCCATGGCAATCATCACCCGCTGGCGCATACCACCGCTCATCTGGTGAGGGTAGTCCGACAACCGCCGCTCCGGTGCCGGAATACCCACCTGCCGGAAAATATCCAGCACACGCTGCCGGGCCTTTCGGCCGGACAGGTGCTGGTGAAGGCGCAGCACCTCCCCCACCTGGTCGCCCACGGTAAAGACCGGATTGAGCGAGGTCATGGGCTCCTGAAAGATCATCGAAATGCGGTTGCCCCGGATTTTACGCATGCGACGCTCGCTCAGCTGCACCAGGTCCACACCTTCGAACAGAATCCGGCCGCCGACGATCTTTCCCGGCGGCTCGGGAATCAGGCGAATGATGGAGTGCGCCGTCACGCTCTTGCCGCAACCGGACTCGCCGACCAGGCCCAGCGTCTGCCCGGAGCGAATCGTCAGGCTGACGTTGTTCACGGCTTTGGCGACCTGCCCGCGCACGAAGAAATGGGTGCGCAGGTTCTGGATTTCCAGCAGGTTTTGGTGTGGATCGTTCATAAATTCATTTGTGGTATTGGATCGGCATCATGGTCAGGGTCTGTAAAGTCGGGCATCACCCGACTTCGGGAACCAATGAAACCAATCGAACCAATCAAACCGGCGTAAGCCCTTCAGTCGCGCAGCCGCGGATCCAGCGCATCCCGCAGTCCGTCCCCCAGTAAATTGAACCCCAGCACCGCCAGCAAAATGGCAATGCCCGGAAAGGTCATCACCCACGGCGCCCGCAGGATCAGCCCCCGGCTGCGGGCGATCATCGCCCCCCATTCGGGAGTGGGGGGCTGGGCGCCCAGCCCGAGAAAACTCAGCGCGGCCGCATCCAGGATGGCCGAGGCCATGCTCAGGGTGGTCTGCACGATCAGCGGTCCCATGCAGTTCGGCAGAATGGTCAGAAACATGATCCGCATATCGACGGCACCGATGGAGCGGGCCGCCATGACGTAGTCTTTTCCGTTTTCCTCCAGCACGCTGCCGCGCACGATCCGTGCAAAGCGGGGCACGTAGGTGATGCCGATGGCGAACATGGCGTTTTGCAGGCTCGGGCCCAGGTAGGCCACCACCACGATGGCCAGCAGCAGGTACGGAAAAGCCAGGATCATGTCCATGACCCGCATGATCAGGCTGTCGATCTTGCCGCGGTAGTAGCCGGACAGACAGCCCAGCAGGGTGCCGAAAAAAAACGCCAGCCCGACGCTGACCACCGCCACCACCAGGGACACGCGCGCCCCGTAAATGATCCGCGACAGGGTGTCCCGCCCCAGGTCGTCGGTGCCCAGGATGTTATTCCAGGTGCCCTTTTCGTCCCACACCGGCGGTTTGAGCTGGTCGTAGAGCGATGTCTCCAGCGGGTCGTGGGGTGTGAGCCAGGGGGCGAAAATCGCCGCAAGGAAAAAAATTACGATGACCACCAGGCCGGCTACGGCGGTCTTGTTCTGCCACAGGCGGCTGAGCTGCTCCAACATCGGGTGGCGGTCCAGTGGGTGTCGGCTGGTGGCTGCGGCTGTGGTCATGGCGTCTTCGCTGCAAGGTTTGCGTTTCGGTCCACGGTGGTTGAATGCAAGTTTTCCCCGATGTCGGATCGATTTTTAAGGGTTGCGGGCCGCGGGGCTCAGCGCATGCTGATGCGGGGGTTGATCACCGCATAGAGCACATCCACGGCCAGGTTGATCAGAACGAACAGGGCGGCGATGAACAGGGTGCCGCCCTGGATGACCATGTAGTCGCGCTGCATGACCGCATCGTACATCCATTTGCCCACCCCCGGCCAGGCGAAGATCGTTTCGGTCAGGATCGCCCCGCCCAGCAGGACGCCGAACTGCAGCCCGATGGTGGTCACCACCGGAATCAGGGCATTGCGCAGGGCGTGTTTGAAAATGATCATCATCTTGGACAGCCCCTTGGCCTTGGCGGTCTTGATATAATCCTGGCGCAGCACGTCCAGCATGGCCGAACGCGTCATGCGGGCCACGATGGCCGTGGGAATCGTGCTGAGGGTGACCGCCGGCAGGATGATATGCCAGACGGCATCCTTGAGCGCCGTCCAGTTGCGGGTCAGGATCGCGTCCAGAATGTAGAAGTTGGTGATGACCTCCAGATCCACCCCGATGCTCAGACGTCCGGACAACGGAAGCCATCCGAGGTGGAGCGAAAATATGAGCATGAACACCAGTCCCAGCCAGAAAATCGGCATGCTGACCCCCGCCAGGGCGCCGAGCATGCTCAGGTAATCGAAGATCGAGTACTGCCGGGTGGCCGATACGATTCCGAACAAAATGCCGAAAAAACAGCTGATCACCAGAGCCGCCACCGAGAGCTCAATGGTGGCCGGGAAGCGCTGGGTAACTTCCGTCCACACCTTTTGCCGGGTCCAGATGGTCTCTCCCAGGTCGCCCTGCATCAGCCGCTTGAGAAACATGCCGTACTGAACGTACAGGGGCTCTTTCAGACCCAGGTGCTCCCGCATCTCATCCAGCGCCTGGGGGGTGGCCCGTTCGCCCAGCAGCAGCTCGGCCGGATCCCCGGGGGTCAGGTGCAGCATCAGAAACACGATGACCGACACCCCCAGCAGGGTGGGAATCAAAATCAGGATGCGGCGGATAATGTAAGCCAGCATGACAATCGCAATGTTTCGGTTCGGCGAACCGGAACGAAAGGCCTCAATGGCCGGCGGTTCCGGTTGCAGGAAAAGGGGAAGAACGGCGGAGCTTCTTCCCCTTCCTTACGCGGCCGCTAGTTGCCTACTCCAACCAAACGTTCTTCATTCGCACCGACGCGGTGGGATGCAGTTTGAAGTTCATGACGTTGTTCAACGCCGGCCATTTGACGGTCGAGTGGGCGATCGGTATCACCGGGCACTCGTCATAGAGCAATTGCTGGGCCTCTTTGTAGATCTCGGCCCGCTTGTCCTGATCGATGGTTTCGCGCCCTTTGATCATCAACTCGTGGTAGCGCTCGTTGTGCCACTGGGTCCGGATGGCCGGTGAGGCCAGGCCGTCGAACAGCACGGCCAGGAAGTTGTCGGGGTCGCCGTTGTCGCCGGTCCAGCCGAGCTGAAACAGATCCATGTCTTCGGGTTGTTCCCGCTGGCGTTTCAGATAGGTGCCCCATTCGTAGGTGACTACCTTGGCCGTGATGCCCACGTCGGCCAGGTCGGCCGCCATGGCCTCGCCGACTTTGAGACCCTCGGGATTGTATGGCCGCGGCACGGGCATGGACCACAGGGCGATCTCGCCCAGTCCTTCACCGTTGGGGAAGCCGGCTTCTTTCAGCAGCGCTTTGGCGCGTTCGGGGTCGAACCGATAGCCCGGCACCGAGGTGTTGTAGCCCCACATGGTCGGCGGAATCGGGTTTTTGGCCACTTCGCCCAGGCCCTGATAGATGTTGTCCACGATGGCCTTGCGGTTGATGGCATGGGCGATGGCCATGCGCAGGTTCACGTTGCTTTTCCAGGGCTCTTTGGTGTGGTTGTAGGACAGGTAGCCGATGTTCATCCCCGGCTGGGAGACGATCTTCAGGTTGGGGTCTTCCTCAGCCAGCACGATGTCGGCCGGGTTCGGAAACTGGCAGATGTGAATGTTGCCGGTTTTCAGCTCCAGGAAGCGCACCGAGTTTTCCGGAATGGCCCGGAATATCAGCTGGTCCAGATACGGTCCGGCGGACTTGTCCCAGTAGTCCGGATTGCGCTGCAGAATGATGCGGTCGTCTTTGACCCAGCGCACGAATTTGAAGGGGCCGGTGCCCACCGGGTTGCGCAGGAACTCCTTGGGGTTTTTCAAAAAGGCCGTGGGGCTGATGATGTCGGCAAAGTCCATCCCCATGTTGGCCAGAAAGGGCGCGTTGACCCGTTTCAGCCGGAACACCACCGTGTCGTCGTCGACGGCTTCGATGGATTCGACGATGTCGTCCATCTCCATGGACACCCAGTATTCGGGCGGCCGCTCCTGGGCGGGAATCTCCCAGCCTTCGCCGTAAAATTTCACATTGCGATCTTTCATCATGCGGCCGATGGAAAACACCACGGCGTTGGCGTTGAACGGTGTGCCGTCGTGAAATTTGACCCCCTTGCGCAATTGAAAAGTGTAGGTTTTGCCGTCCGGCGAAATGTCCCATTTTTCGGCCAGACCGGGTTCGAGCGATGTGGATTCATCCGCGTAGGCGACCAGGGCTTCGTAAATGTTGTCGCACACCATAAACGAATTGCCGTCGGTCTCGTAAGCCGGGTCGAGTCCGACACTGTCTCCGCCCCGACCGAAGACCAGCGTGCCGCCCATCTTGGGAGCGGCCAGCGCTGTTCCGCTGAGTGCCAGGGCCAGTCCGATAAAGAGAACTGCCAGTTTTTTCATCGTTTTTCCTCCCTCCTGATCGTGTGTTACGTTTCGGTTTTTAAACCGCACGCCCCTGCCGGTATCCGGGTGGCACCGGCGCGGGCAATCGCCGGAAGACGGGGCGCGTCTCACGGAAATCGAGGCGCTTAGGCCGCATCGCTGTCCGGCAAATGATCGAAGTAGCGTGTCAGCAGTTCGAAGATGGTTTCGACGGTTTGCAAATCGACAAACTCGTTTTCGGTGTGCTGGCTCATTCCGCCGTCGGCGCCCCAGACGATCCCTTTGATGCCGTATTCGAACAGGTGCCGGGCGTCGCTGGCCCCGTGTTCGAATCCGGTCCGGGTGCCGGCGGCCACTTCCAGCAAACGGTCCAGGTAGGGCGAATCGCCGCCCAGGAATACCGGTTCTTTTTTTTCGATCACCAGGCGTCCCTGAATAGCGGACTGAATGGATTGGACCAGGGCCTCGATGTCGTCGTTTTCGGTGTAGCGAATGTCGAAGGTGGCTTCGGCGGTGTCGGGCACCTGGTTGATCGATTTGCCCCCGCTGACCCGACTGAAATTGATCGTGCGGTGCCAGTGATCCGGAACATCTTCCTCGAAGAACGTCCGGATTTTGGCGAAATCGGCGAACAACCGCTCGATGGCGTTTTCCCCGAGCCAGGGGCGGGCGGCGTGCGCGCTGCGGCCGCTGGAAATCAGCTTCAAGTGCAAAATGCCCTTTTCCTTGACCACGATTTTTTCCGGCTGTCCGCCGTCCAGAGCGATGCAAAAACGCGCTTTTACCAGCGGCAGGACCTTCTTGGCCCCGTTGGCTCCGCCGATCTCTTCGTCCCCGGTGATCAAAAGACCGAAGGGAACCGCTGACTGTCGGCCCAGCCGCTGCAGGTACTGCCGAAAGAGAAGCATGGACATGGCCACGGCATATTTGTCGTCAATGCTGCCGCGGCCGTAAAGGCGGTTGCCTTCCAGCCGGGGTTCGAATTGGGCCTCACCGCCTTCCACCACATCGATATGGGACATGAGCAGGACCGGGCAGGTTTCGCCGGCGGGAGTCACCAGTATCGAAGGAACATCCTGGAAATTCAGGCGGCGGTGCTCGATCCCCCAGCGCTGCAGGCAGCCGGCGATGTAATCCGCGCACCGATGAATTTCTTCCGTGTTGGAATGGGTGGACTTGAAGCGGATGAGCTCCTCGAGTAGCTGCCGAATATCGGTCATTGGTGTCATGGTTTGCATCGCAGGTGAAATTCTCAGTAAAAGCGGAGGCGAAGCGCCGATCCGCCGTTGTCATATCCGAGATCGAACCGATCCGTCAAGGCCGCATCGCGGTTTGATCGGGAATATAACCAGGTTTCCGGACTGCGGGTCTGCCGGCGAAAAAGATTTGACAGGAATACCCGATGTTTCTATGGTATCCCATTGCCGGGGGCTGCCTGCTGCGTAACGTGCGCTTCACCCCGGCTCCCCATGTGCCGGATCGTTCCCTCCTGCAGGAGATGCCTTTTCAATGATTTCCACGGCCGTGATATCCGGATTCGTGCTGGCCTTCATTGCCCCGGGGTTGCACCGCCTGATTCCGCGATGGTCCGGTGCGGTGCTCAGCCTGCTGCCGTTGAGCCTGCTGGTGTTTTTCCTGGGATATTTGCCCGAAATCGCATCGGACGCCACCCTGGTGGAAAGTACCCCCTGGGTGACGCAGCTGGGCGTCTCGTTTTCGTTTTACCTGGACGGCCTGAGCCTGGTCTTTGCAGTGCTGATCACCGGCATCGGCACCCTGATCGTCTTTTACTCCGGCGGATACCTGGCCGGTCACCCGGAACTGGGCCGTTTTTACATGGTTCTGCTGGGGTTCATGGCCTCCATGCTCGGAGTGGTGCTGTCCGCCAACGCCATCACGGTTTTCGTTTTCTGGGAATTGACCAGCCTGACTTCCTATTTTCTCATCGGATTCGACCATCACCGCCAGGCGGCCCGGCAAGCGGCCCTGCAGGCGCTTCTGGTCACCGGCCTCGGCGGCCTGGCCCTGCTGGCCGGCTTCCTGCTGCTCGGTGCCGTCAGCCCGAGTCTGGAAATGTATGAACTGTTCGCCGAAGCCGATACCATCCGGGGCCATGGCTTGTATCCGGCCATCCTGGTGCTGATTCTGATCGGCGCTTTCACCAAATCGGCCCAGTTTCCGTTTCACTTCTGGTTGCCGTCGGCCATGGAAGGCCCGGCCCCGGTCAGCGCATACCTGCATTCGGCCACCATGGTCAAAGCCGGCGTTTACCTGTTGATGCGCCTGAACCCGGTGCTCGGCGGCACGGAATTATGGCAGGTTTCCCTGATCGCGGTGGGCGCGGTAACCATGGTGTCGGGCGCCTGGCTGGCGTTGCTGCAACATGACCTCAAGCGGCTGTTGGCCTACACGACCGTAAACGGGCTCGGCACTTTGGTTTTTCTCACGGGCTTCGGAACAGGGTACGCCGCCCGTGCCGCGGTGGTTTTTCTGATCGGTCATGCGCTTTACAAAGGATCGCTGTTTCTGTCCGCCGGCGTGATCGATCACGAAACCGGCCTGCGTGACATTCGGCACATACGCGGTCTGTATCGACACCTGCCGTTGATCACCGTAGCGGTCGTGCTGGCCGGGGCTTCCATGGCGGGGCTGCCGCCCCTGCTGGGTTTTATCGCCAAGGAATTGATCTACGAAACGGTTCTGGAAACCGGGCGGCTTTGGTGGGCGGTCACCGGCGCCGCATTGACGGCCAGTGCCCTGTTGCTGGCCGCCGCCGCCGTCATGGTCATTCGACCGGTTTTTGGAGCCGGCGAGCAGTCGACGCCGACCCACGGACACGGACCTTCGCCGGACCTGCTGATCGGCCCCGCGGTGCCGGCACTGGCGGGTCTGGTATTCGGCCTGGCGCCGTTTTTGCTCGACCGAGCCCTGGTCGGACCGGCGGCCTCGGCCGTCGCCGGTCGGGCCGTCCCGGTGCATCTGGCTCTCTGGCACGGTCTAAACCCGATGCTGGTGCTCAGTGCGGCGACCGTCGCGCTGGGATGCGGACTCTATCTGGGCTATATCCATCGGCCGGAGCCGTTGGACCGCTGGCGAAGCATCGGTCGGTGGGGGCCCGACCGCGGCTACTGGATCGGCCTGGAAGGGCTGAAATCCCTGGCGGCCTGGCAGACCCGCATCCTGCAGGGGGGCTATCTTTATCGCTACATTCTGATCATCGTGCTCAGCACGCTGGTCCTTACCGCGATGACGCTGGTCCGGTACAGCACCGTTCCCCCGGGCTTTTCCGGAATCGATGTGCGCTTTTTCGAACTGGTCATCTGCGTGCTGATGATCCTGGGAGCCGGCGTGGCCGCCGGGGCCGGGTCCAGATTGACCGCCATCGTCGCCATGGGGGTGGTCGGCTACGGCATGGCACTGCTGTTTATCGACTTCGGGGCACCGGATCTGGCCATGACGCAGTTTATCATCGAAACGATGACCGTCATACTGTTCGTGCTGGTGATTTATCGGCTGCCCGAGTATCAACGCGTTGCCCGTCCCAAACAGTTGGCCGGCAATATCCTGGTGGCCGGTGCCAGTGGCCTGTTGATGACCTTTCTGGTGATGGTGGCACTCAACGTCCAGGAAGGATCGCGGCTGTCTTCCTATTTTGCCGAAAGCAGCCTCTTGCTGGCCCACGGACGCAACGTGGTCAACGTGATTATTGTCGATTTTCGAGCCCTGGACACCCTGGGAGAAATCGTGGTGCTTTCCCTGGCCGGCATCGGCGTCTATACCCTTTTGAAGCTGCGGCCGATCGCAGAACCGGCCGCCGACCGAGGGCCGCTCTCGCAGGAGGCCGGGGTCCAATCGGACCGAAAAAATCCGGGCCCTGGGCGGGAAGGCAACCCGCCCTCCAAGGGTGAAGTTCCCTAAAAACCCGTTACAGGAGAACCGCATGCGTCCCGTCATTCTGGTCACCGCCACCCGTTATCTGATGCCGATGCTGCTGTTGCTTTCCGCGTTTCTGCTGTTTCGCGGACACAATCTTCCGGGCGGCGGCTTCATCGGCGGGCTGGTGGCGTCGGCCACTTTCATCCTGCACAGCTTGGCTTACGGCGTGGATGATACCCGCAAGCTGCTGCGGGTGAATCCGCTGTTTCTGATCGGCGCGGGCTTGTTGACCGCACTGGGCAGTGGTGTCGCCGGTCTGCTGAGCGGACGCCCCTTCATGACCGGGCTCTGGGGGAGCCTGGAGGGCATGCATGTGGGCACGCCGGTTGTATTCGACGTGGGGGTCTACCTGGTGGTCATCGGGGCCGTTCTGACCATCATTCTTTCACTGGCGGAGGGGGAATCGCCATGAATCTGCTGGCTCCGATCGTTGTCGGTTTCCTGTTCGGCACCTCGATTTTTCTGCTGCTGTGTCGAACGCCGGTCAAGTTGATCATCGGACTGGTGCTGCTGTCCAATGCCATCAATCTGTTGATTTTCGTCGCCGCGGGCTTGACGCGGGGTTATCCGCCCCTGATTGCCGAGGGACAGTCGGTGCTGACGGCCCCGTATGCGGACCCGTTGCCCCAGGCGCTGATCCTCACCGCCATCGTGATTTCCTTCGGTGTGCTGGCCTTTGCCCTGGTGCTGTTCAGCCGCACGTTTCGATCCCTGGATTCCGATCACCTGGATGAAATGAAAGCCACCGACACATGAAATTGCTGCTGGTTCTGCCGATCATCATCCCCCTGAGCACCGCGGCCGCCTGTTTGATTGCCTGGCAATCCCGGTCGCTGCAGCGAACGATTGCCATCGGTGGTGGATTGGCGTTGCTGGGGGTCAGCCTGGAGCTGCTGGCAACCGTCTGGAACCGGGGAATTCTCGCCGTTCAAATCGGTGCCTGGCCGGCCCCCTTCGGCATTACGCTGGCAGCCGATCTGCTCAGCGCCATCATGACCGTTCTGGCCGCGCTGATGGGATTTGCCGTTTTGATTTACTCCCTGGGCAGTATCGACGAGCGGCGGGAGTCTTTCGGATACTACCCCTTTTTTCATTTTCTGCTGATGGGCGTCAGCGGCGTGTTTCTCACCGGAGACATGTTCAACCTGTACGTGTGGTTCGAGGTCATGTTAATGGCCTCTTTTGTCCTGCTTTCCCTGGGCGGCGAAAAAAGACAGCTGGAAGGCGCCATCAAGTACGTCACACTGAATCTGCTTTCGTCGGCTTTTTTCCTGACGGCCCTGGGTATCCTCTACGGCATGGCCGGCACCCTGAACATGGCCGACCTTTCCCGCCAGTTGGCCGCCGCACCCAACCCCGGCGTAGTCATCACGGTGGCCATGCTCTTTCTGGTGGCATTCGGGATCAAATCGGCGGTCTTTCCACTGTTCTTCTGGCTGCCGGCTTCCTATCACACGCCCCCGGTGGCCGTTTCGGCCATTTTTGCCGGCCTGCTCACCAAGGTGGGTGTGTATACCCTGTTGCGGGTGTTTACGCTGCTGTTCGTCCAGGACGTGGCCTACACGCATACCCTGATTCTGATCATTGCCGGACTGACCATGGTCACCGGTGTGCTGGGGGCCATGTCGCACAACGAATTTCGGCGCATCCTGTCCTTTCACATCATCAGCCAGGTCGGCTACATGGTGATGGGCCTCGGGCTGTATTCCCGCCTGGCGCTGGCCGGATCGATTTTTTACATCATTCACCACATCATCGTGAAAACCAACCTTTTTCTGGTCAGCGGTGTGGTCCGGTATTACCAGGGTTCTTTCGAACTCAAAAATCTCGGGGGCCTCTATCGCCAGGCACCCTGGCTGACCGGTCTGTTTGCCGTTTCGGCGTTTTCACTGGCAGGAATACCGCCGCTTTCGGGTTTCTGGGCCAAACTGATCCTGGTAAAGTCGAGTCTGAACCAGGAATTTTACGTCATCGCCGCAACCGCCTTGGCGGTGGGGTTGCTGACCTTGTTTTCCATGGCCAAGATCTGGGCCAACGCGTTCTGGGGCGAGATTCCTGCGCAATGGGTGCAGCCCACCTCCTCCGTTTCCTCGGCCAGCATGCCTTTGGCGGCGCTTTATCTGCCGATGTGCATGCTGGCTGGGCTGACGCTGACCATCGGGCTGATGGCCGAACCGTTCATGACCCTGGCCGAGCGGGCCGCCGAACAACTGCTCGACCCGACCGCCTATATCCAGGCGGTTCTGGGGGACCGACCATGAGGAATACCAATCTTCTTTTGACCAATATTTTTCTGCCGCTGGTGTGGATGGCGCTCACCGGGTCGTTCACGGTGGTCAACTTCGCGGTGGGTTTCGTGCTCAGCTCCTTGTGCCTGTGGCTGATCGGATCACCGTCGGAAGTGGCCCTGGTGGTCTACTTGAGCCGGTTTCTTCGATTTCTGGGCTTCATCGGTTTTTTCGTTGTGGAACTGGTGTCGGCCAACCTGCGGGTCGCCTGGGAAGTCATCACCCCCGAACACCACATGCAGCCGGCCATCATTGCCATACCGCTGGATGCGGCCACCGACCTGCAGATTACCATTCTGGCCAATTTTATCACCCTGACACCGGGCACACTGAGCCTGGATGTATCCGAAGATCGCAAGACACTTTTCATTCACGCCATGTACGTGGACGACCCCGACCAGTTTCGGCGGGAAATCAAAGAGCGGCTGGAGCGCCGCGTCATCGAGGTGTTTTCATGAATCTGGTCTTCGCGATTCAATATATGGTGTTGCCGCTGCTGTGCGGCGGAATGATCCTGGGGTTCATTCGCCTGGTCGCCGGACCGACGCTGCCCGATCGCATCATCGCTTTCGAGGTGATCTCGGCCAACGCCGCCGGTATTATCGTCGCTTACAGTGTGGCCAGCAATCACAGCGTGCTGCTGGATGTCGCCAGCGTGTGGGCGATCATCTCCTTTCTCAGTGTGATTGCCTTTGCCTATTACATCGAAAAATGGAGGGGCGCACCGTGATGGACTTTCTGGTCGCCGGGTTTCTGGTCGTCGGGGCCTTTTTTATGTTTGTCGCTGCCATGGGGCTGTTGCGAATGCCGGATTTGTTCATGCGGATGTCCAGCAGCACCAAAGCCGCCACCATCGGTCTGGGTGCCCTGCTGCTGGCCCTGGCATTGTATTTCGGCGAGCTCGGCGTGGCGACCCGGGCCGTTGCCACCATTCTGTTTATTTTTCTGACCAACCCGGTCAGCTCCCATCGGATCGGCCGCATTGCCTATCTGGTGGGGGTCGAGCTTTGGGATAAAACCCTGAAGGACGAGCTGCAGGGCGTCTATCCGGAAGATGCCTGCGGACGTTTCGGAGAAGAGTGTATTATTCCGGATGTCAATGCACCCGATTGATGGAAGTCTTCGAGTGGATGAAGATCATCTGGGCGGCGGTCGCGATTGCGGCGGCCCTGGCTGCCGTTTATCTGGCCATCCGTGCCCGCGGCATTTTTTCCTGGAGAAAGTCTCTGCGGGCCGAACTCGATGACCTTGCCGACCGTGCGGCCGACTCCGACAACGTTGCGGCCGTGGCTGTGGACCAGGTGGTGCAACGCTGCCGGTTCATCCTTGAAAGCAATTCCCCGGATTTCGGTCAGCTGCAGGATATACCGCAATATGTCCGAAGCATTGCGGCCTGTTTCCATCCGGAAGCCGAACGCCCGGAACTGCAGGTGACCATCGGAGCCTGCCTCACCGGCCTGAATCATTCCCTGGAGCGCTTCGATCGGATCCTGAGTCGCACCGGTTTCACCCGCATTCGCCGGTTGAACTTGCGGCAGGTTCGCAATCTGCGGGCCTGGTACCGGCAGGCGGCCCAGTCGCCCCTGTATCGTTGGGCGCAACGCCATCGCAAGTGGCTGGGCCGGTTTGTGCGCCTGCGGCTGCTTTTCTATATCGATCCATTCATGTGGCTGGCCTATCTTTCCAACCGCCTGACCGCCGTACTGCTGGTCAAATACCTGCTTGTGGACATCTACCTGTTTGTCGGAAATCTGGCGCTGCAGATATTTTCCGTTCCGACTGGCGAAGCGGTGATTCCGGAACCGGAATCCCTGGAAGAAACCCTGGAAGCACTGGAAAACGCCGAAGCCGCCGAAGCCCCTTCGAAGGACCCCCAGATCCAACAAATTCGACAGCGGCTGGTGGGTCTATCGGCCATGCTGGGCCGCACGCCGACCCTGGTCGATTGGAAAAACGCCGTGGTGGATGCCGCCGCCGTCATTGCCGCCAGGCATTTCCCCGCATCGGAGGCCCCCTTGCTGGAGGCGGCGGTGGGGCCGCTGCTGCAACGAGGCCGGGTATGGATCGAATCATTGGGACGCGGAGAGGATTACCGTCTGACACGGCGCCTGTACCGGGTGCGCATCGATACGCTCTATCGGGCCAAAAATATCACCGATCTGGCCCTGCCGCGGCTGGTGCGGGGCTTTCTGAAAACCGCCTACAACACCTATGGCTGGCTCCGCTGGCCCATGCGACTGTACCGATGGGCCCGCAAACGAACCGGGTTGGCGCTGGCGCTGGAAATCGGTTGGCAGGCTGCCAAAAAAGCGACGCTGGCGCACCTGTACGGTCGGTCCTTTGATCTGGCCTGCCGGGAGTTGGAAATGGTATACCAGGATTCCCGCAAGCTGCGCGGACTGCCGAAACCGGATGTTCCGCCTTCCGAATCCACCGAAAGCCTCCGGGGGACGGACGAAACGGAGCGCTGACTCGAACCGGCGGCACGGCCGCGGCAACCTTCCGTGGGCCGGGCCCGATGCACCAATCTCGCGTTGGCGAAACATTTGAGTCTGTCGCCCGGATCTGGTATTCTTTACATGTGTATTCTAGGGGAAATCGGGGGGATCATGACAGGCAAATCCCGGCGGACATGCCGACCGTGGAGGGTATGGTTCGTATTTTGCGCATTGCTGGCCGTTACCGCTGGCGGCGCCCGCGCCGATTCGGACATGGCCTTGATAACGGCGGCGGAAATCGGACTGGCGGATGAGGTTCAGCGCCTGCTCGATGCGGGCGCCGCTCCGAATGCCAGGGATGCTTCCGGCTGGACGCCGCTGATGCAGGCCGCGATGAACGGCCACGACGCCGTCGTGCGATTGCTGTTGGAAAACGGTGCCGATGTTGACATCGAAGGTGACGCCGGCTGGCAGGCGCTGATGCTGGCCGCCCAGTTCGGCCACCGCGACATCGTTCGAATGCTGCTGCAGCGTGATGCGAATGTAAATGCCGCCAGCCGTAACGGTTCGACAGCGCTGATGTTTGCCGCCGGCAATGGCCATACCGAGGTCGTGTTGGACCTGCTTGCCAGTGATGCCGACGTGCACCGTGTCGATTACCTGGGGCGCTCGGCCTTGATGTTTGCCGCAATCGACGGTCATCCCCGCATTGCCCGCGAATTGATCGCCCGCGGTGCCGACGTGAACCTGCAGGACGATGAGGGCCAGACCGCGCTGCTGCTGGCCGCCAAAGGGGGCCGCGATGGGATCGTGGAAGCACTTTTGGTCCTTTGCCCGGACCTGGACGTTGTGGACCGCACCGGGAAGACGGCCTTGCAATGGGCCCAGCGCAAAGGACACGGGCGTGTTGCGCAGATGCTGCGGACGGCAATACCCTGCGACCGCAATTGAGCCTTCAGCGCACAGAGTGCCGCAGGCCCGACATTGACCGGGATGCAACGACCTGATATAATTTTTTTAAATGGAGCATTTCAAATTCTCAAAATTCATTATTTGTTTTTTTTAAGGATTTCCTCCGATTTTATTTTTGAGAATTTGAAACCCTGCGGGATTGCCGATCTTACCGCATCTACGGCGTCAGAAGCCGTTGCGCATATTTCAATATTGTTCAACGACTTCTTCCTTGTACCTGCGGCAACCTCGACAATCGCTCCATTTAAAAAATCATGTAAGTTGAGCATTTCAAATTTTCAAATTTGGAAAGCGGGTAAGAGACGCCCGGAGCTTTTTTCGTCCGGTCGCCTTTACCCACCAGGGAATGTGAATGAAAGTTTCTCAGCAGCCGCACATCGAAGATGATACGCGCATTACCGCCCGCCTGATCGACATCATCTGCGACATGTCGATTGAACAGCAGCTGGAATTGTTGCAGCAACTCGATTGCAAACAATACAAGAGCGGCCGCTCGGATTACCGTCGCGCCAAGAAAATCGCCGTAAACTACGAGCTCAACAACCGGGTCCATCGGGATTTCATTCAGGATATCAGTTCCGCCGGCGTTTTCATCGAGACCCTGGATCCGCCGGATGTCGGCAAGCAAATCACTCTTTCCTTCACGCTGTCCCAAGACAAAAAACCCATCCGGATTCGGGGACGCATTGTCCGCTCCAATGCGCAGGGTTTTGCGGTCGATTTCCGACGCAAATAAACTTCCTGCGCGCTGCGGACTCGGCAAGTCTTCTTTGCCGATCTGCCAGATTCATTGCACCCGGGTTTTGACTTTTCGCGCCCGCGATCTACCTTGTGCGGGAAGGCGCATGGATCGTTCCGGCGGAGGTATCCGCCACGCGAAAACGGGCGTTCGCCTCACGGAGCTGGACGACGTGAACCGGCCGATGGTTTCTTGCCGGGCAACACGACGCTTTGAACCGGGTGCGACCCGGGAGCAATCGGTGCAGACCGGTTCCGATCCCGGACCGGAAAGGTGGCCAGTGTGAAGTGCGATGCGGTCAAGGAATACCTGATACTCGATGGCGTACCGCATCCGATCGACCGGACCGACATTTTTGCCCGCATCGGTGAGAATTCCATCTACGAAGTGATCAAACTGGTGAACGGAATCCCGTTGTTCTTCGAAGATCACCTGGAGCGCCTGCACCGTTCCGCGTCTCTTTGCGGTGAAATCATCCATAAATCCGCCCCCGCGATCGAGGCTGAAATCCGGCAGCTTGTGGCAAGAAACCGCTGTGCGTCGATTAATGTCAAGCTGGTCTGGTTTCGCCTCGAAAACCGCCCGCGGTTCCTGACTTACCTGGTCGCCCAAGACCTGCCGGCAGCTGCGGCCTACCAACGGGGCGCCCACACCATTCTATATACCGGTGAACGGGAGAATCCCCAGGTTAAGTCCGTGAAAACCTCCTACCGGGAGCGCGTGCGCGGTCTGCGTGAGGCGGCCGGCGCCTTCGAGGCGCTGTTGGTGGACGAAAACGGCTACATTTTCGAGGGCACCCGTTCCAATCTTTTTTTCATCCGGCGTGGCGCGTTGCTGACCCCACCGGCCGGTGCCGTGCTGTTGGGTGTCACCCGCCGACACGTTCTGGCGGTTTGCCGGCGAATGAACATCGAGGTGACCGAGGCGCCGCTGCACCGCGATGATCTTCCGAATCTGGAAGCGGCCTTTCTCACCGCCACCAGCATCGATGTATTGCCGATTGGCTCGATTGAATCGATTCGATTGCCGTCGGCCGACCATCCCCTGGTCAAACGGGTATCGCAAGGCTTTGCAGCGGAAGTGGCGGCCTATTTGCGGGGAAAAACCTGACGAGCCGGCCTGGCTTCATGACCGGCCCTGCGTCCCTTCCTGCGGTTGCGCCCGGGTTGCATCACTTGAAACCGATTGCTTCAGACTTTTTGATAAATTTGAAACGCTCAAGGAATACAATTTTTGATTCATGCAGAGGTTTCAAATCGGATCACCCAAACAACGCCCGGGCGATGTGAATCCGACCTTCGATCACGGCCGCCACCAGCAACAGGGGTACCACCACCATAACAAATATCCGGTTGGCCGTGCGCCATCGCTGCCATGCGCTGCCGGTAAACCGCACGGAAATCCGGTGGCCGACGCCCCGCCAGATTCCGATGCCCCATGCGATTGCCACCGCCGGGATCTCGAATAAGCCGTGAGGAGCCAATCCGCTGACGGCTTCGGAAAGCCCCAGTTCAGGGGTGGTCGCCAGCACCCAGCCGACCAGAACGCCGTTGGCGGCGGCAGCCAATGCCGGGATGATTCCAAACAGCACGAAAACGCAGCTGACCAGGTAGGCGGCGACCAGATTATTTATAAATATT
>DAXETY010000133.1:0-23920 GCA_051155755.1 Desulfobacterales bacterium | reverse complement strand
AAAGAGCAAACAAAGTCGGGCTTTGGCAAAATATCGGCAAATGACTGATATTTACCGCCTGAATAGGCCTCACCGCCATATTTTGGTTGCCTGACTTTTTACGATTCCATCAAATTTGAAAAGCTCGCTTTCGGACCGATGTGGTTTTGAGCGAAACGGTGTTTCTTTGGAAACGGCAGCCGGATATATATCAAGTTTTCGGGAAACACAAGGGGATTGAAATCGGGCCGGGCGGTCTGCCCAAGGGTTCTTTCCGTTTTAAGACCCGACATAGCCTCGAACGAGAGTACTTCAAGCCGTTGGAGTAAACCATGCACGAACCGATGCCCCGCCCGTTCGTGTTATCGCAAATGCTGATCCGGGAAAACGGACTGGCGCAGCGCGGATTCGCCCGGTGGGTCTTTTGCCCCGGTATGCTGTTCGGTTCGCCCGACAAATGGTGGGGCGACTACGGCCGGCGGGATTATCCCCATGAAGGAATGGATTTCTGTCTGTATCGGGATGGCCGCGGCCGCATCGCCCGACTCGATGAAAAAACCCGCATCCCGGCGACTTACGCGGGATTGGTGGTGGCCATGTTTGCGGATTACCTGGGCCTGGCCGTGGTGATGGAGCATCCGATCCCCGATTCGAATACCGGCAGACTGCTGACATTTTATGCCCACACGCGCCCGCAGCCGAATTTACGGGTCGGTTCAACCGTCCGGCAGGCAGAGGTGATCGCCACCATCGCCGACACGAGCCGGTCGAAAGCCAATATCCTGCCGCATTTGCACTTCTCGCTCGGCTGGACTTCCGCTGCGATCGACTACGAGCGATTCGAGTGGAACACCATCCGTTCCGCCGACATTACGCTGTTGAACCCCCTGCAGGTGCTGGATGGTTCCCATGAGGTCCTGGGCCACCGCAGCACGGACTGCCGCAGCCTGTAACCGCAGAGAACTTCCGTGGCGGAAAGCGCCCGGCTTGACGGCAAGCGAATTGACAATCCCCGCACCGCGAGATAGAGATTCGGTACGATGACCGTTTGATCGAAGCCGGAGGTTTACTGGATACAGACATCCTTTTGAGAGCGCGCATGCAAGCAACAGTGAAAATCGTTTCTGGAATTTTTGGTGTTTTTGTCGCCGCCGGTCTGTTCGCCGGCTGCCAGTCGGTCTACTATGACGCCATGGAAAAACTGGGTGTCCAGAAGCGCGAGATCCTGGTCGATCGGGTGCAGGATGCCCGCGACGAACAGACCGAAGCCAAGGGGCAGTTCCAATCGGCGCTGCAGAAGTTCAGCTCGGTGGTCAACTTCGATGGGGGCGAACTGGAAGAAAAATACGAAGAACTGAACGCCGCCTTCCGGCGCTGTGAAGATCAGGCCGCGGCCGTGAGCGATCGCATCGCGGCGGTCGAGGACGTCGGCGAGGCGCTGTTCGACGAATGGCAGGCCGAATTGAATCAATACAGCAACGCTGAACTGCGCGAGGCCAGCCGGCGCAAAATGGTGGATACCCGCCGCCAGTACGATCGGCTGGTGCGGTCCATGCGGCGGGCGGAGGACAAAATCGATCCCGTACTGGATGCTTTTCGCGACCAGGTGCTGTTTTTAAAGCACAACCTGAACGCCCGGGCGGTGGCATCCCTGCAAACCGAACTGCGTGCGATCGAAACCGACGTGGCCGCCCTGATCCGTGAAATGGAAGCCGCCATTGCCGAGGCCGACGGCTTCATCAAGACCATGGAAACGTAAAACTACCTGCGTTTGCCTCGTGCATCCCGGAAGGGTGCCTCCGATCGATCCGTATCAAAAATACAGTCCGGTCAAGGCTTGCAGGGTTTATTGCCGCGATGCCGTAATTACCGTCTCCCCGTTTTCATCCTGCAGTATCAGAAGCCCTTGCTGGATTTGCACCCCGGCAATCCGTTCCAGCGCTGCCAGAAACCGTATTTCCTGATCCATCAAGGCGTCCGGGCACATCATTTTCGTCGTGGCCAGCGGGCCGAAGGAAAGTTCCGATCCCGACAGCGTGTAGGCACCCGTAAAGCGGTTGCAGCTCGCATTTCCGCCGGCGCGCCCCTCGTTTGTGAACTCGATTGCGGCCGGGCTGCGGTCGATGACCGGGCGATCGCCGATGGATTCGATATGCCAACGCCCGATCAAATCCGCCTCCTTGGAGGCCGGGGTTGTGGCCGCGCAGCCCGCGATGCCGATCAATAAGGCCAATGACACGAGTTTTGCCATTATACGGTCCTCCTTTTCCACCTGGATTGGCGTTGATTCTGTGTAAGATACAGGTCGTCGATATCGGCCATCACCCATCCAAAACGCCTGCGGTTTACCGATATTGCGCATTGGAGAGCTTCCTCCAACGCGTGCTCGGGTCGTTCAGCGCTGCCAGTCGGGCTCCATCCCACCACTCGGGCTGCGACGATACGGCAGCCACAGCAGGCCGAAAGCCTTCAAAACGATATCGCTACTGCGGGCATTGATACGCAGTTCCTGCAGCGTTTCGGTGGCCGGATCATGGCTGTTTTCCAGTTTCTCGATCTCTTCGTGCACGCGGGTTTCCAGCTCGGCCATCTGCTGTTTGACGGCTGCCACCGTTTCCCGGGCGCGTTCGACATCCTGCTGCTCTTTTCCAAGACGCCCGGCCGACTTTACGGCCGTTCCAACCCGCGAAACGGTGCCGGTGCCCCGGCGGCCTAAAAAAGCGCCGAGAATCGCCGCCCCGAAAGAAACCACGCTTTCCATTTTCTTGGCTTTCACCTGATCCTGTTCGCGTTCGAGGGCCTGCTCGGCCCGCATCAGTCGATCCCTGAGCGTGCGGTAGCGGTCGGCATATTTGTTGCGAAGTTTCTCCACCGCCAGGTCCCTTTGCTCGCGTGCCGCCTGGGACAGGCGGGCCCGGAAAGCGGTCTCGGATTCTTGCGGCCTTGAAACCAGATCGAATCGTTTGCTACGCAGCAGCACCAGGGGGCGGTTCTGCCGCACCCAGCGCAGGTATTCCCGATTCCATTTTGGATAGGCGTCGACGTTTCGGGCTTCGGTCGGGAGCGGGCTGAAGACCGCACCGGCCATCGGTTCGACTGCCAGATCGGACGGCCCGGCAGACAGCATCAGTGCATCGTTCCAATCGTGGCTTACCGTGCCTTCCGCCAATGGGGCGGCCAGCGCATGTGTGCGGAATTCATCGACACCTTGGCGCGCGCTGAAATATCGAATTTCCGTCCATCCTCCCACGGCGGGAAGGTAGGTCAGTGCTTTGCCGGCACCGGAAGCCGGCAGGTAAAACACCGGCACACCTGGTGGCATGAGCGGCGGCTCGGCGGCCGCCAAGCCGATCTCTCCGGAAAGCGGTCCGGAAACCGGCTCAGGTATGGCGGGTGTCGTGGCCAATTGACCGCTATAAATCCGCTTGATCTGCTCGCGGGTCATCGGACCGGCCAGATAAGAGAGTACCCAGCGGGTTTCGAACAGTAACGGTTCCGAGGCGTGCACGCTGTGCAGCAGAAACTTGCGCTTGCCCAGCGTCGAGAGCATTTCTTCGACGCGTTGACTTTCGTATTCTTTGCCGGCGGCCGTTCCCTGGAGGCCGGCCATCACTCGATCCCGGTCGTTTTCGGTCTGAAGCCGGCCGATGAACCAGGTGCCCGTGTTGGAAAGACCTTTATAGTCCAGGTCGACCGGATTCTGGGTGGACAGCACCACCCCCAGTCCGTAGGCGCGGGCCTGCTTCAGGAGCGTCAGCAGCGGCATCTTGGACGGCGGGTTCTTGACCGGTGGGAAGTATCCGTGGATTTCATCCATGTAAAGCAGAGCGCGAAGGCTGGAAGTTCCCGGTTGCTTCCGCATCCAGGCGAGCACTTCCCCTAAAAGCAATGAAACGAAAAACATGCGCTCGGCATCGGAAAGATGGCTGATGGAAAAGATGACCGCACGGGGACGCCCATCGGCGGCATACAGCATCGATTCGATATCCAGGGGATCCCCGGCAAGCCAGGTCTCGAAGCCCGGCGCCGCCAGCAGATTATTGAGACGCAGCGCCAGCTGGAACCGCTCGCCGGCGGGATAAAAGGATTCGAGGTCCATGACGCCGATACGTTCGACGGGCGGCTGCTGGATGTCGCGGATCAAACCGGCCAGGTCCGTGTTGCGTCCAACGCTCCAGAGTTGATCGAAAATATTGGCCAGCAGGATGTGCTCCCGACTGGTCAGAGGATCGGCATCGATCCCCAGTAAGGTCAACAGGGCCGTGGTGGTGGATTGGATCCGCTCCCGATAAAAGTCCGGGTCATGACGAATCTCCGGTGCGGGGGCTGCGAAGCTGCGCAGTATGCCGACCGGCCTTCCGGCAGTGCTGCCCGGGGTGTACACTGCGCCCTCGCAAGCCGCCTGCAGGCGGGCAATCCGTTCGGCCGACTGATCCCAGTCAGCCAGACCCTTGCCCCACAAGCCGGCGGTCTGCACCGCCAGTTGTTCCACGGACAATCCCTGCCGCAACGCATCCGCCGGTTGAATCCAGGGCTGAAAGTCTTCGGCTCGCAATTGGGGGAACTGCAGCAGCAAATTGGGCAGGTCGCCCTTGGGATCGATGGCGATGATCGGGATGTTGTCGATCAGGGCTTCTTCCAGTAAGGCGATGCCCAGTCCGGTTTTCCCGCTGCCGGTCATGCCGATGATGACGGCATGGGTCAGCAGGTCTCTGGCGTCGTAAAGCAGCGGCTGGCTGCCGCGTTTGCCGGTGGCGGCCTCCAGCCTTTTGCCCAGGTAGAACAATCCCAGTTTTTCATAAGCGTTCATTGCTACGTCTCCTACATGGCCATTGCCACGGTTTACTCCCCGTTGATCAGCCGGTCGATGCAGGGCCCGATTGCCGGTCTTTCCGGACCGAGTCATTATCAACACCGGTTGATACGAAGACGGGCGGCGTTCCGATCCATATGGCCTGAAAATATTTCCGGCCGAAGCAAGTACGATGGTTTTGGCCGCGGACAGAAAATTTCTCGGTGATGGAAGCGGTTTCGGCCAGCTGGGGTTTGATCTTAAAACATTGAAATTTTTATATTAATTTATCGCTATTTTTAAATTCGAATTGAGAATTAAAGCCGAAAATGATAAAATACAACCTCTGTTTCGCATCTGTAATTTGAGCCGGGAGTGTGCCGTGGAGCCATTGATTCTGTTCAATCCGACGTTGATCCTGATCGGTTCGCTGTTCTTGATTTTCTCGCTGTTCTTGTTCCTGGTTCGGCGACAGTATCGCGCCAAAAACCGTCGCCTGCCGTTCACCCAGGGTTTGCTGCGGGCGCCGGGGCAGTCGCTCCTGAAAGAAATCGACGCCTTGAGTGAGGAGATAACCCTTTATGCGGCCTATCTTTTCCTGGGCCCGCTCACGCTGTATTCCGCCTACATTTCCTGGCTTTACTTCGGCCGCAAACCGTTGACCCCCGTCGGTCTCGGTTTGCTGGCCCTGGCCTCAGCGGCCATGATCGGATACAGCCTGTTTCGAATGGCGAAACTGATGCCGCAGCGCCGGCGCAAGCGGCTCGGCTACGATGGTGAGGTGGCCGTGGGCCAGGCGCTCAACGATCTCATACGGGAAGGCTATTACATCTACCACGATGTCCCGGCCGACGGCTTCAACATCGACCATGTGGTGGTCGGCCCCCGGGGGGTCTTTGCCGTGGAAACCAAGGCCCGCTCCAAACCGAACGGCAAAAATCGCCTGCAGGACGCCACCGTCGAGTACAACGGCCGGATGCTGTATTTCCCGCAGGGCACCGACACCCGGACCATCGAACAGGCCGAAAGACAGGCAAAGTGGCTGTCGGGCTGGATCGGCAGCGCCGTCGGTGAGCCGGTGGCAGTACGGGCGATCGTGGCCCTGCCGGGCTGGTTTGTCAAGCGCACCTCGGCCGACGGCATTTCGGTGGTCAATCCCAAACAGTTCGGCTCCCTTTTCAGGCACATTCAACCCCGTTCGCTGAGCAGGGAAGCCGTCCAGCGCATGGTGCATCAGCTCGAGCAAAAATGCCGGGATGTCGATCCGTTGTCGGCGGTCTACGAGCTGAAAAACTGACGTGTGCTTATCCAGAGATGGTTCTGTTTCGGCGGATTCCCACCCATTTCCAAGATCGGCTGCATGGCGTCCGGTCTGGCAAACTCGACCACCGGAAAGGTGTTGTCCGGACCGGGCGGCTGCTATTCCGGGGGCGGATGCGGAAACCCGTGCCGGTCGAAGACCACATCGTCAAAGGCAAACATGAACGGATGCTCGGTGGCACGAAAAAACCACTGGTTTTTATGGTTAAAGCCGATCCAGCGGCTCATGGCGGCAAAATCGAGCATCCATCCTTGGGCGCCGCGGCGGAAGAAATACGGACAGGCCTGCCGATTGCCGAGGGGAAACCGGATGACGGCCAGATCACCGGATAACAAGGTCTGTTGGCTGCCGCGGGTGCTTTCCAACTTATTGAGCTCGTTGTCCTGCTGGGCAGCGGTGACCAGCCACCGGCGGAAAAATGCGCGCGTGTCGGCCGTATAAATGCCCAGTTCCGGATCGGTGACATGTCGGCGCAGCACCTGCATGTAGGTGTCCAGGGTCCCCTGCGGCGTGGGCTGCGCTGTATATTCTCCGGGTCGAGCCGAAGTTTTATCCGCCGCCCCCGCGCCGATTTCGACATCGGTGCGGGCCCCGGCGCCGCCGGAGAGGTGTTCGTCGTCTTGCGGCGCCGGTCGGTCGGCGGTGGTTTCCGCAAAGCGATCGTCCCCCATGGCGCGACCCACCAGCAGCTCCACCGTTGCCTCCACTCCCGCCCCGACGCGTCCGGTTTGGAAGAACGGCACCATCTGGCTGCGTTCAATGTAGCCGACAAACGCATCGGTGAAGACGGCTTCCAGGTCGTAGCCCACCTCCAGCCGCACCCGGCCCCCGGTCGGGTCCACCAGGAACAGCAGTCCGCGTGCGGATCCGGTTTGAACGCCCAGCCGGGTTTTTTCGAAAACCTTCACCGCTTCGGCATCCAGGTCGGTCGGACTGGATGCCAGAATGACGGTCAGGATATGAATGTCCAGGTCTTCGAGCAAGGCGCGGCACATTCGGGAAAGACGGTCTCGTTCGGTGGTGCTGAGCAGCGCGGCACGGTCATCGACAAAGACGGGACTGCTGGAACAGGCCCAACCGGCGACCAGTGCGCCCAGCAGCAGCACGACCGCCATATGGCCGAAAGGACCGGTTTCCTGTCGAACCATGGCTGATTTCCCTTGTCCGGTTTGCGACGCCTGCAGAGCCGGATCACTTTTCGGTTGCCTGGGAGTGGAACGCATAGGTGGGCCAACTGGGTTTGTAATTCTCGGATTCGTTGCCCCACATCGTCCAGTTCCTGCGGGGTCCGCGGGCAAACAATTCCAGAAAAGGGCCCGGACTGCATTTTTCAATGATATCATATAACTCGTCCGGTTTTCGAGAATGTTCGCGCTTTCTGGATTTGATGATGTTGACCTGGGTGCGGCCGGGGGCGAACGTGCGCAGTTTTCCCCGCACGCCGAACAGGACCATTTCGGTGGTGTTGCGAAAATAAAAGCCCACTCCCCGGCCGTCCGGTTCCCCGTCTTTGCGGATTTTGTGCCAGATAAGATTGGTTTTGTAGCCAAACCCCCAGGATTGCATCACCTGCAGGGCCTCGGCCAGAAGGGCATTGGGCACCCAAAGATACAGGTGACTTTGTTCGGCGGCGACCTCCGCCACAGGCAAGCCCTTGATATCTTCGAATATCAGGGTGCTGTAACGATTCAACCGTTTGTGCTCGGGGGCCATTTTGCCGGTTCGATTCGAAAAGCGCCAGGGCGGGTCGGCCAGAATCGTACCGAAGCGGCCCTGGACTTTTTCACGAAAATCCTGCGCCGGATCGAGGTCGGCTGCCATCAAATTTCCTTGTAAGTTTTCAAATGCTTGAGGAAGTCGTCAAAATTTGAATTGGCTCGATGCGAAAATCTGATTGATTCTTGCCCAAACCGGGTGCTATGCACCCGGCTCAAGTTCAACATCGAAGCAAAAAAGTGTGCATCTGTATTTTCAGCCTATGGCCGAAAATTCAAGCCACCCGCTTCGCGGGTGGTTATTGACGGCCCTGGAGGATTGTAGCAAAAATACGATCCTTCGTAATGGCAAATTTTTCCGGCAATATCGGCGATTGCGGTCCGGGCTTACGATTCATGCGGTACTTTTCGGACGGCACCCACATCGTATCCCTGGGACTTCACGAAATCGAGTATCCTTTGATAGTCGTCTTCGGGAATCGACGGGCTGCGAGCCATGATCCAGAGATAATCGCGCTGAGTCCGGCCGATCACGGTCTGGGTGTAATCTTCGTTGAGGTAAATGATCCGGTATTCGGCCTTGAACGGCCAGATGAACTGCATGCCCCAAACCGCGTTGGCCGAACCTTCTCGAACAAAACCTTTTGGATGGTATTCCTTCCGCGGTCCGTCGGGCCCTCCCTTGTTGAACGTGTAGGTGGTTTGGATGGTGCCGTCCTCGTTCAAAGAATAGGACTCCACGGCATTGTAGGCCTGCTTTTCGATCGAAGCCGGGATGTGGGCAATCACGTACCAGTCCCCCATGAAGCGTTCGATGTCGACGCGCTCTACGGTTTGAATCGGAGGCATGGTTTGACACCCTGACAAAATCATCACTGTGCCGAGTACAGATAAACAGACAAAGGCTTTCATTTTACCTCCTTTTCTGCCGAAACCGGAGGGAACGTTTTTGGCATCAGGCCAATGGTAAGTACGGAAGTTTGCGATGCAAGCCGGTTCGTTTGTTGATACCGGCCCATGGCGCACAAAGTAGATGCAACATTTCGATATGCGGGAGATGGAAAATGGCCATTTCGATTGTACGTCTGGGAAATCCGCGCCAAGAAGGCGAGGGCTTGCGGGTCGGTACGGTGCGGCGGCCGCCGCGCGGAATTCCGAAATCCGAATGGGCCTCACGAAATTTCTTCGATGTATGGTTTCCGAACCTGGCCCCCAGTGAAGCGCTGCTCAAACGCTTCCGGCCGATTGAAGACGACCGGTCCTGGCGGCAATTTGAGCGAAGCTATCGAGCCGAGATGAAACGGCCCGAAAACAAGCGCCTGCTCGAACTCTTTGCAGCACTCTCCCGGCAGACCGACTTTTCGGTGGGCTGCTACTGTGCCGATGAACAGCGCTGTCACCGCTCCATCCTGCGCGACCTGCTAACCGGGGAAGACGCTGTCATTGCTTAGAGAAGCGGGTTTTAGGCCGGTGGATTCCGCCTTCTCGAAGGTCCATGTCAGGAGTGGTAGGCACTGGCCTCGTCCAGCAAAGCCAGTGATGACGGCGTCAAGGTAACGGTGGTGGCCTCGATCAGGGTGTTTAACTGTTCCAGATCGGTGGCGCTGGCGATGGGAGCCGTAACGGTGGGCTGTGCGATCAGCCAGGCCAGTGCGACCGTAGCCGGCGTTAGCTCCTGCTGTCGTGCGACCTGATCCAGCGCTGCTAGAATCCGCTGCCCCCGACCATCCAGGTATTTTTTCACCATTTCGGCCCGGGCCCGGCCAGCCAGGTCGTCTTCCGAACGGTACTTGCCGGTGAGAAACCCGCTGGCCAGGGAAAAATAGGTCAACACTCCCAGATGCCGTTCCTGGCACAGGGGCTGAAGTTCTTTTTCGAAATCGACCCGTTCGTAAAGATTGTACAACGGCTGCAGACTTTCATAACGGGGATAGCCCTGCTGCTGGCTGACATCCAGCGCTTCGGCGAGGCGCCGGGCGGTGTAATTGGACGCGCCGATCACTCTGACCTTGCCTTGCCGAATCAACTGTTCGTAGTTTGCCAGGGTTTCTTCCAGGGGGGTTTGGTTGTCGTCGGTATGGGATTGGTACAGATCGATGGTGTCGGTTCGCAGGCGTTTGAGTGAATCTTCCACTGCCTTTATCATGTAGTTGCTGGAAAGCCCCTTGCGATCCGGCCCCATTTCTTTGCCGACCTTGGTGGCAATGATGACCTTATCCCGCTTGGCGCTGCGCTGCAGCCACTTGCCGATGACGGTTTCCGACTCGCCGCCGCTGTTTCCGGGCGCCCAGTGGGAATAGACGTCGGCCGTGTCGATCAGGTTGAAACCGGCGTCCACGAAGGCATCCAGCAGCTTGAACGACATGCTCTCGCCGGCGGTCCAGCCGAAGACATTGCCGCCGAAGGCCAGCGGCGACGTTTCCAGCTCCGAATTTCCGATCCTGCGTTTTTCCATGGAGTTCATCCTTTTCATCGGTGGTTGCGCCCGCCTTCCGGTATGCCGGCGGTGATTGCTGTAACAAACCAAAGGCTCGCCTGCGGTCCTCCCTTGTCGTTTCCAAATAGAATCCGCAATAGCTGACAGAAAACGTAATACAGGGGAATCGGAATGCCAGGCCTGCGTTGAGTCGACAAGGAATTTCGTGCGACCGGAACCCACCGCTGTGAGACCGGCGAGCGTTGCTTTGGCTGCCGTGAAATTCATGCTATAGGATTCCGGGAGCACCCGGCCGAAACCATTTGTCTAACCGAGTACAGCCAAAGGAACCGCCATGGATCTGAAAAAAGATCAGCTGCTGGAGATGATCGCCCGGATCGCCCCCAACCCGTACCTGCAGGCCCTATTGATCATCGTGCTTTTTGCCGCCGCGGCCAAAATCGTGGACATGATCATGACCCGGGTCCTCAAACGCCTGCTGAAGAGAACCAAATTTACCCTGGACGACCAACTTCTGGATATTTTTCACAAGCCCATCTTTGTCAGCATTGTGCTTTTCGGCCTGGCGCTGGCCACCGATCGGCTGGAATTTTCCCCGACCGTGAATTTCGTAACGCTGAGCGGATTGAAGACGGTGGCCATTTTCCTGTGGGCGATGGCCGCCGCCCGGTTTCTGAAACTGCTCATCGGCCTGGTCAGTCGGGATGACAGCCGGTTTACCCTGATCCAGGAACGCACCCTGCCGCTGTTCAACAATTTGTTGATGATCCTGGTGGTGGCGCTGGCCCTGTACTTCGTGCTGCTGGCCTGGAACATCAACGTCACCGCCTGGATGGCATCCGCCGGTATTCTGGGTCTGGCCATTTCGTTTGCCGCCAAGGACACGCTGGCCAACCTGTTTGCCGGTGTGTTCATACTGGCCGATGCTCCCTACAAGCTCGGAGATTTTATCGTTCTGGAATCCGGTGAGCGGGGCGAGGTGACCCACATCGGCATTCGCAGCACGCGCATGCTCACCCGTGACGATGTGGAGATCACGGTGCCCAACTCGATCATGGGAAACGTCAAGATCACCAACGAGGCCGGCGGTCCCCACGAAGCCTACCGAATTCGCATCAAGGTGGGAGTGGCCTACGGATCGGACATCGACAAGGTGCACGCGGTGCTGATGGCGGTGGCTGCAAGCCAGCCCGAAGTCCGCCAGATGCCGGCTCCGCGGGTGCGTTTCCGGGGCTTCGGCGATTCGAGCCTCGATCACGAACTGCTTTGCTGGGTGGAGCGACCGGTGCTGCGCGGGCGGGTGGCCCACCTGTTGAACACCGAGGTCTACAAACGGTTTGTGAGGGAAGGCATCGAAATACCGTTTCCCCAGCGGGATGTCTACATCAAGTCGGCCCCGGCTGGGACCGGTGGCCGCTGATGATCGAGCCTTTTAGCATTCATCCGTCACTTTGTATCCGTATTCACGCGCATTGACGTTGTGGCGCTTTTCCCAGTGCAGGGTCGAGCTGGGGGTGGGACCGTAGTCATGGCCCGGCCAGACGACGGTGTCGTCCGGAAGCACCATCAGCCGGCGAATGGAAGCGCCCAGGGTCGGACGATTGCCTCCGGGCAGATCGGTACGTCCGCTGTCGCCCACAAAAAGCGTGTCACCGGTGAACAGGTTGCCTTCCGCATACAGGCAGATGCCGCCGGGCGTATGACCGGGCGTGTGAATCACGGTAAAGGTAATCTCCCCCACGCTGAGGCGGGTCTCGTCGGTGAGTTGAACATCCGCCCGGGGATAAGCCTTCGCATCCTTCGAATGAATGACGATTTTCGCTCCGGTGATTTCCTTTAGCGCTGTATTGCCGGCGGTGTGATCGCCGTGGCCGTGTGTGTTGACGATCAGCGCGATATCGAGCCCCTGTTTTTCCGCCTCCGATACAATCCGTTGCGGGTCGGGCCCGGGATCGATGACCATGGCCTTGCCGGTCTCTTCGCAGCCGACGATGTAGGTGAAATTATCCATCGGTCCGATTTGCAGTTGTCGGATGATCATGTTTGTCCCCTTCCTCGGAAAATTTTAAACGCTTAAAACAGATCATAAATATCCCGGTGGTGTTCGACAAGTCAGCCGACCCAGCCGGTCGGATGCATCCGATCCATGCCGGCATTAGAACCGGTTATCGGGCATTTGCGCTTCGTGCGACTTGGCCTGGATATCAGAACCGGTGCTTCCGGGCCGAAATTAAAATAGAACTCGAGATTCTTTGCACGCCGGCATCCAAACGGCATGCGGGCTTCATTTCCAATTCGATTCAAGGGCAAATGCCTTACGATAATAGGGGGTTTCATTCAAAAGACGGCATTGCCGGCCGGGGGATTTCAATCGCTGACCGGCTGGCATTGATTTTGCTCCATCCGAAGCAACGATTACTGGGTGAAGGGGAAAAGTGGCGGAGGCAATCGTCTCAGCCCGTCTTGTTTCTGGCTGATTCGATTCGAAGAGCGTTTCGCTGCACTTTCGAAACCCGCAATGTCCTTAATTTTCTGGTGTTCGAAGGAGTCAGTTATGAAAGCTTGGAAATCCATTGTCTGTCTGTTGTGTTTGGCGTTTTTCATCATGGCGGTACCGGCCTGCCAGCAGGCCGGCGGGGCAAAGGGCATCGAACTGCGTGGCGCGATTCAGAAAGCGGCCGACGACAGCGGGTTCTACATTCGATCCGGGGGCAAGCGCTATCATATCGAAAGTGAGCAGGACCTTTCGGCGCTGGTCGGCAAGATGGTGACCATGAAGGGCAGTGTCGAAGAGGCCGACGGCCAGCTCACCGTAAGGGTGGACTCGGTGGTCGAGAAATAAAATCAGGGTTTGACTGATTTTTGCCCTTGAGCGGGCGTCACCTGCTGCCGGTTCGATATGGAAGGGCAGGCGTGCTTCGGCTTTTCGACAGCGGCAACCACCGGAGTAATGCAAATACAAACACCGCAAGCGCCTTTGAGGTAATTGCGGTGTATTTTTTGGGACCTGTCAAGAGGGCTCGGCGCCCATTTTGACCGCGACCAGCAGATACAGTTCCGGATCGTCCACAAAGCGTCGTACGACAAAACCGAAATGGGCGAGCTGTCGTTTCGCTTCCGGTTCGGTCGGAAAGTCATCCAGCGGAAAGGGAGACCGTTTTCGCAGCGATTCGATGAAAGCTTTTCCAAGCGGATGGCTGATCACCATTCGTCCGTCGGTTCTCATCATCCGTGCGATATTGGCAAGAGCGCCGTTTTTATCGGCGATGTTGGGATAACAGGCGTTTAAAAACGCAGCATCGACACTGGCATCCGGCAGGCTGAGCTCACGCACATCCGCCTGGACGGTTTTTACACCCGAATAATTACGGTTTAATTGTTCGAGCATTTTGCCGGACAGATCGCAGGCATATATGCACCCTGGACGGTATGCCTGTATCAATGGAATCAGAATGCCGGTTCCGCTGCCAACGTCCAGGACGCATTCTCCGGGTGCAATCGCGCCGGCGGCCACGATGGCCTCCAACCTTTCGGGCACGCCTTCCGGCAGCGGCGGCTCGAACACGTGCACGATGTCGTCGAACAATTCCCGCTGACGGCGGTTGATTTTCTCGATTTCGTTGCTTTCCGGTTCGTCAAAATCACCCATGACGGCTCTTTTTCAAATCAAAGGGCCCACGGTATCTCGGGCGACATCCAATGCGGAAGGCAGGTATCGCCGTTGGGATGCAGCACCCCGGCGGGCATCACAAATACGAACGCAGAATCATGAAGGCAAACAACCCCACACCGATCAGGGAAAAGAGCAGCCCGTTGAGGATCTGTTGATATTTGACTTGGACCTTCCGGTCGGATTCTTTGGGAATCAATCCTTTAAATCGCCGGTAGTCCTGGAGCCAACCGCTGAAGGCACTGACCACATACCCCTTGTCCTTCAAAATGGACTTGATTTGCTGGAAGTTGTAAAGCGCGATGACAATGGAAACGATCAGTGCAAATTCGAGCAGTCCCATGATTTAGCCACCTCCGGCAATCGGCGCTTCGCTGGTCTCCGTCCAGAAATGCCCCTTTTCCCGCTGATTTTTGCCCAAACCGGGTTCTACTGCAAGTTCAAGATCGAAGCCCAAACGTGTTTCTGTCCTTTCTTGCCAGCGGCGATTGCCGCAGGAAGAACATTCAAGCCACCCGCTTCGCGGGTGGTTGTTGATTCGATTCCGGTTCGGGTCGCCGCCGGTACGGTCCAGCCGGACCGGCCGATCACTTGTTTTCCAGTGCCTGAAACAGCGCTTGGAACTCCCGGGACACTTTATGCTTCGGCGCCAGGTGAACAAGAGGTTGCGACCGCTGGTGGGATTCCCGTATTTTCACCGTCGATGAAAGCTGATGGGCCAGCACCGGAATGCCCTCGGCCTTAAGATCGGACACCAGCTGCCGCGGGAGCCGGGCCCGCGGCTGAAACTGGTTGACCACGATACCTTCGATTTCGAGCTCCGGGTTGTGATCCTGTCGGATTTCCTGCACGTGGTCCATCAATCGATAGAGCGAGCGGCGGGAGAACTCGTCGCAGTCGAAGGGTATCAGACAGCGGTCGGCGGCAATCAGCGCCGAAAGGGTATAAAAATTCATTGCCGGAGGCGTGTCCATGTAAACCGCTTCGAAGGTATCCAGCGCATCGAGTGCTTCGCGCAGCTTGTAGATCTTGTACCTGGATTCCAGGCGGCTCATGAGGTCACCGAGCTCCTCGGCGGCGGGCAGAATCGACAGCCGCTCGAAGGCGGTCGCATGCACGCACGGTTCCGGGCCTTTGGGAAAGAAGGTAACGGCAAGGCATTCCTTATAATAGTTCACCAGGGTGGGTTCGACCACACCGTCTCCCAGCAGGTAGCGGGTGGAATTGGCCTGGGGGTCCAGGTCCACCAGCAGCGTGGACTTGCCCCCGGCCGCACTCAGGGCCGCCAGGTTGCAGGCGATGGTCGTTTTGCCGACCCCGCCTTTCTGATTGAAGATCACTCTGCGCATAACAAATCCCATATTGAGCGGTTCAAATTTAAAAAATGCGCTGCGTCAATCCGGTTCCCGGTATAAAGCCAGCACGCCGGAGCGGGCCAGTTTTTTAATGCCCATCGGTTCGAGCAGGGCGATCAACGCATCAATTTTTTCCTGACGGCCGGTGGTTTCCAGTATGTAGTGGCTGGCCCCGGTGTCCACGATGCGGGCGCGGAAGGTTTCGGCGATCCGAAGAATTTCCGAGCGCTGTTCCGGTTCGGCCTGGACACAAATCAGGACCATTTCCCGCTTGACCGCTTCTTTCCCGGTCATATCCCGGACTTTGATGACATTGATCATGCGACGCAGCTGCTTGAGAATTTGTTCGAGCTGCTCCGGGTTGGTCCGGGTGGTGATGGTGATGCGGGACATGCTGGGATTGGCTGTGGGGGCACCGCAGATGGTTTCGATGTTGTAGCTGCGGCTGGCAAAAAGCCCGGAAACCCGGGCGGTGACGCCCGGTTCGTTTTCCACCAGCATCGTCAGAATGTGTTTTTCTTCCTTCATGGCGTCGTTTTCCGGCAGGGCATGTAGCATCCAGGAAAAAAAGCGTAGCAGATTCGCTTGCTCCAGGCAAACGCGCGTGTTACTTTTCAGCGGCAGCGATTGAGGAGCGCCTTATGACAGTCGATCATCGTCACATCGAACTCACATCCATCGGGGTGGTAAGAACGGCGGTAAATGACGGCGACATTCCTCGGCACTGGTCGGTGTCCGATGTCGAAGGAATGATCGAAATTTTCGAACCCTACCGCCGGGGACTGCAGGATATCGAATCCGGCCAGTGCATCATCGTATTGTTTTATTTCGACCGCAGCCCGGCCTTCGACCCGTCTTTTTTAACCCAGACCCCGCCTCACAAGGGACGGCCCATGGGCGTTTTCAGCATTTGTTCTCCGCAGAGGCCGAACCCCATCGGTCTTTCGGTCCTGGAGGTGGTCGAACGCAGGGGCGCTTCGATCCGCGTCAAGGGAATCGACATGTACGACGGCACACCGGTTGTCGATATCAAGCCTTTCATCACCGGCGAGCACGACTGCCCCAGCCGCAACTCCGGTTGAACGACGCTGACGATCGCTAGGTGCGATAGCGCGTGCCGGCCATGGCCGCGGCACCCTGCCACTTCCCCGTTCCGTTGGCGTGCAGTTGATCGTGGGCCGAGCGCACCAGTTGTTCGGTGCTCTCCCAGGATATGCACGCGTCGGTGATGGATACTCCGTAGCGTAAGTCCTCGATTCTTTCCGGAATTTCCTGCCGGCCTTCTTCGAGATTGCTTTCGAGCATCAGTCCGATAATGGCCTGATTGCCGTCGATGCGCTGATTGATCACATCTTTCCAGACCACGGCCTGTTCCTGGTACCTTTTGCGGGAATTGGCATGCGAACAGTCCACCAGTACCGCCTCCGGCAGCCTTTTGTCGCGCAGCAGGCCCACGGCCTCCCGGATGCTCACCGAGTCATAGTTGGGCCTGCGTCCCCCGCGCAGCACCAGGTGGGTGTCCGGGTTGCCGGTGGTCTGAACGATGGCACTGCGACCGTGCGGATCGATGCCCAAAAAATTCTGGGGGGATGCCGCCGCGATCATGGCGTTGACCGCAGTGGTCAGTCCGCCGTCGGTGCAGTTTTTGAATCCCACGGGCATGGACAGACCGCTGGCCATTTCGCGATGCGTCTGCGATTCGGTGGTCCGGGCACCGATGGCCGCCCAGCAGACCATTCCGGCGATGTACTGCGGAGTAATCGGGTCGAGCATTTCCGTGGCCGTCGGCAGACCCATTTCCGTGATCTGCAGCAAAAGTTTACGGGCCCGGATCAATCCCGCCACGATGTCATTGGTACCGTCCAGATTGGGGTCATTGATCAGACCTTTCCAGCCCACATTGGTGCGAGGCTTTTCGAAGTAAACCCGCATCACAAGGTACTGGGTTTCGCGTACCTGCTCCTGGAGCCGCAGAAGTCGGCGGGCGTACTCCAGCGCAGCGTTCTCGTCATGGATCGAGCACGGACCGGTAATCACCAGCAGGCGCGGGTCGCGCCTGCGAATGATGTCCTGGATCACGCCTCGTCCCGCAACCACGGTTTCGGTTGCCTGCCGGGTCATGGGGATCTGATCTTTGAATTCGTCCGGCGATATGAGCGGGGCGAAACCTCTAACATTCACATCGTATGTTTTCATATCAATCTCCTCGGGCGTCCGGAAACAAAAAAAGCCGCAGGCGGGATTCTGCCTGCGGCTTGAACGGTTCGTTTGGACGGTTTCAGCGCACCTCAGGCAGTCCGACGGGATAATAGTAATAACCGTAGCGGAAACCAGCCCATCTGCCTGTGTTTAAAGGATTGCCGAACATGTTTTTGTCGCAAGTGATGGTTTGATGAACAACAGTTTAGGAAGACCGGATTTAAAAGTCAAGCGGTGAAATCCACCGGAACCGAAAAAATTTCGGGGACCCATCGGTGGCTTGCGGCACTTGCGTTGAAATCGCCGGTGAAGATCTTGGATGAAGATCTTGAATGATTTGACAGCAACGGTTTTGAACTTACCCTTCCAATGAAGGTAGCGGAATGAACTGTTAATGCATTTCAGGAGGGTTACCATGGTAAAACATGACGTCAAATCCGCCCGGTTAAAAGTTTTTCTGCCCGGTGCCCGCATTCTCGAAGAGTCTGAAATCGAGGCCATGCCGGAAGAAAAAAAGGCTTCCGCATCAGCGGCCGGAACCGGAATCTGGGTCGAAGTTCCCTGCCCGCCGGATGCCTGCTCGGCCGAAGGCGATCGAATTACCATTCCCGCCCACGGGGTCAGCCCGGAAGAGACCAAGGGCACCTGGCTGAGCCTTTTCTGCCCGGAGGGTCAATGCATGTTCGAAGAGGGTACCGATGTTCCCTAAGGCGTAAACCTGTTTAAAAGATTAAAGATCCCCAAACGGCCGCCCGTTGCATCCGGTGCGGCCGTCGCCTTTTTTGCAAAGTTACATGCGTAAAAGTCCGGCGTGAATCCAGCTGTAGGCTGCCAGGTCCAGAAGGACACCCGCAAAGGTCGCGCGCCGGGATCGCAGAAAAATACCGTTGCGCTTTTCATAAAAGCGCCGGCAGGGATTTTCCATCAGCACCCAGACAAGCAGGGAATGAAAGTCACGTCGCAGAAACTCGGAAGCCAATGCCATGATCAGCCGGGAGCCGATGCCGCGCCGCTGGCAGGTTTTGCGAACGTAGAGCGTGTAAATTTCGCCGGCATAGATCGAATCACCGCTGCGTTCGGGACCTCCCGTGGCAAAACCTTCCAGCCGTCCACGCCTTTCGGCAACGAATCCGAACACGTTTCCATCGGCCAGTTCCTGTTCAAACTCGCGGACATGGTCGGAAACCGACATGGTATATAGGTAATCCGGGGGGATGATGCCAAGATAGGTGTCGCGCCAGCTTTGCACGTACAGTGCGGCGACGGCCCGGGCATCGGCGGTATTTGCCGGCCGCACGACGACGGCCGCACGCTCGCCGGACGGAAATACACTTCGATCGAACAATGCCTGCCCCTTTCAACCGGGTTCGAGCCGTTTAGGTATCACATTGTGGTCACCAGGATGGCAATACCATAGCCGGGCCGCAATGCGCAAGACGCAAGTCGACTTGTTTTCACCGAGTGCGAATGTTTCCAGTTTCGGACTTGCACCGCATTCCGACAGACGCTAAGAGATATCGAAGATCTGAAACGAGTTTTTTCAACCGTTCGGCAATATCATTTTGCAAATTTGAAATGCGCAATCGAGGAGAAGGAACCATGGATCGCAATATCGATCAGATTCTGCCGCTGACCTTCAGTGGGGTCCGTCCGGGCGACGAAACGGAGGTGCGGATGCTCATCGAGTCCGGCGGCCTGCACACCGAAGATCTCGATCTCTCCCGGATGCAGGATTTTCTGGTAGCGCGCAAGGGCGGAAGGATTTGCGCTGTCGCGGGACTGGAGATTGCAGGCGGTTGTGCCCTGCTGCGGTCTCTCACCGTGGCGGAAGGACAGCGGGGAAAAGGGGTGGGCGGCCGGCTGCTGGCAGCGGTCGAACGATATGCGCGCATGCGCAAGGTGGAATATTTGTATCTGCTGGCCGTGCAAGGCGAGGAATATTTTTCAAAGCGGGGATTTGCAGCAGTCGATCGCACCGCAGTACCGCAAGCGCTGCGATCCACCCCGGCGTATCAGGCCCTCAGTCAGGGTGCCACCGTATGTATGGTAAGGCGCATGCCGGGCTGAGCGGCGTTATGAAACAAGCAGACGACCGCTGCTGCATCCGCGTCATACAACTTCTTGCCAGCGGCAGTTGCCGCAGGAAGAAAATTCAAGCCACCCGCTTCACGGCTGGTTGTTGACTCGGCGGCGGACCGCAAACCGCCGGTCGAAGGTTTCCGGCCATTTAGCGAGAGTCTATTTGATTTCGGTCAGTTCGATGTCGAATTTCAGGGTTTCACCGGCCAGGGGGTGGTTGGCATCCAGGGTCACGGAGGCGTCATCCATTTCGGTGACCTGGACGACGAACGCACTGCCGTCGGGCTGCGTGACCTGCAGGCGCTGTCCGACTTCGGGTTCGAGATCCTTGGGCAGGTCCGTACGCTGGACTACGGTGGTCAGTTGATCGTTACGTGCCCCGTAGGCTTCTTCCGGTTCGATCTCCAGGCTCTTGGTTTCCCCGACCTGCATTCCGACCAATTGCTTCTCAAAACCCGGGATGAGCTTGCCTTCACCGATGGTGACTTCGAGCGGCTCTTTACCCTGGGAAGAGTCGAAAACGGTTTCATCCGTCAGGCGACCGGTATAATGCACTCGAACCGTGTCTCCTTTTTGAGCTTTCTGCATGACGACAATCCTTTCGCTGTTGCGGTTCTGCGACCCGATTCGGTGAAAGGCGCCAGTCAAAACCGGAACGTCGCATACCGCCGGTCAATAAAAAAGGGCAGGATGTGCCTGCCCTATTTGCGTAGGTGACGGTAACCTAAGGGCGGACCGTCTGCATGTCAAACTGCGATTTGATTTTTTGGCGGAAATCCGCTATGGAGTCTGAATTTCCAGCCGTTTCAAAAGAAACGGCACCATCGTACTTTATCCGGCGTTTCAAATGCCATCGGTTGATATGCCATGCTGCGTTCCATGACCATTTACATCGTTGCGGTGCTGATCGCCAACTACACGGCCACCTGGTTCATTCCGCTGCCGATTTTCGGAATGGTGTCGGTGGGCACCCTGGTGTTCGGCATCACCTTCACCCAGCGCGACCGGGTGCACCGCTACGGACGCCGGCCGGTTTACCTGATGATCCTCATCGCCGCCGCGGGCATGGTTCTGGAGTCGCTTTTTCTGGGCGTCGAATGGCGGATCATCACCGCCTCCTTTATCGCCATCGTTCTCAGCGAGACCGCCGACACCGAGGTCTATCACCGCCTGCTCCACCGCACCTGGCTGAAGCGGGTGATCGGCTCCAACCTGGTCAGCATTCCGCTGGACAGTGCCCTGTTCAATCTGATCGCTTTCATGGGCGTATTCGAACCGCTCATGCTCCTTGCGATTATTTTCGGCGAAATCGTCTCGAAATTCGTGACCGGAGCAGTGGCGGCCTTATGGCGCGGTCGGGAGGACGAGCTGCCGGCCCGGGCCACGGCCTGAATTTCACACCGGCCACGGTTGTTTGTTGCCGGTTGTCTGCATTCTATAACAAATGAGGAGGATCGATCGTGCGTAAAACCATCATTGTCGTGCTGGCGCTGGCTTTTTCAGTGGTCCTGACCACTGCCGCCCTGGATTGCAGGGCCGCCGAAAAAGAAATGAAAGTCGGTTTCGTTTACGTTTCGCCCATCGGCGATGCCGGCTGGTCTTATGCCCACGACCAGGGCCGCCTGGCCGTCGAAAAGCTGGACAACACAACCACCTCTTACGTGGAATCCGTGCCCGAGGGCCCCGATTCCGAACGCGTGATGCTGAACATGGCCCGCAAAGGCTATGATCTGATTTTTGCCACCAGCTTCGGTTATATGGATCCGATGCTGAAAGTGGCCAACAGATTCCCGGAACATGTGTTTATGCACTGCTCGGGATATAAAACCGCCGAGAACATGGGTAATTATTTCGGCCGCATGTACCAGGCCCGGTATTTGTCCGGCATGGTGGCCGGCGCAATGACCCAAACCAACACGCTCGGGTACGTGGCGGCCTTTCCGATTCCCGAAGTGATTCGCGGTATCAACGCGTTTACCCTGGGCGTGCTGGAGGTCAATCCCGAGGCCCAGGTGCGCGTAGTCTGGACCAAAACCTGGTATGACCCGGCCACTGAAAAAGAAGCGGCCAAAAGCCTGCTCGACGTGGGTGCCGACGTGATCGCCCAGCATCAGGATTCGCCGGGCCCGCAGGAAGCCGCCCAGGAGCGCGGGGCCTACTCGGTGGGATACAACTCCGACATGTCGATATTTGCCCCGAAGGCGCACCTGACAGCCCCGATCTGGAACTGGGGTCCGTTTTACGTGCAGACCGTGGAGCAGGTCCGCAACGGCACCTGGAAGTCCGAGTCGATCTGGTGGGGCATGAAAGAAGGCATCGTGGACCTGGCACCCTTCGGCCCCATGGTGCCTCCGGACGTTCGCAAGCGGGTCCTGGAAAAGAAGCAGCAAATCCTGGACGGCACCGCCGCCCTGTTTGCCGGCCCGATCATGGATCAGACCGGCGACGTGCAGATTGCAGCCGGCAATACCGCCACCGACGAACAATTGCTGAACATGAAGTATTTTGTCCGGGGCGTCATCGGCACGCTGGAATGATCCGGCCGGTAAGATTCGGCAAGATGAGAACCTGAGGCCCATGCTGAGATTGCAGGTGCACAAAAGACGGGAGCCCCTCGGTTGGGGCTCCCTTTTTGTTTTTGCCGGTGCCGTGCTGTTGTCGTTGGCGCTGTGCGGCCTGCTGCTGGAAATTCAGGGAAAATCGGGACTTCAGGGGCTGCGCCTGTTGATCGGAGGCGCGTTTTTTTCGCCCTGGGCGCTTGAGGATTGTCTGGTCAAGGCAGTTCCCATTTTCCTTTGCTCTCTGGGAGTCGCCGTCGCCTTTCGGCTTCAGATCTGGAACATCGGTGCCGAGGGGCAATACGCACTGGGGGCGGTGGGGGCCACCTGGGTGGCCCTGCAGTTTGCTGACTGGCCCGGATTCCTGCTGCTGCCCGGCATGCTGATCGGCGCCTCGATCACCGGCGGGCTCTGGGGATTGGCGCCGGCGCTGTTGAAGGTCCGGCTGCGGGCCAACGAGATTATCATTACCCTGATGCTCAATTACATTGCGGTGCTGCTGTTGGATTATCTGGTCTACGGGCCCTGGAAAGACCCGACCAGCTTCGGGTTTCCCATGACCCCGGAATTCTCCGACGGTGCGGTGGTCGGAACCATCGCCGGCACCCGGCTGCATTGGGGCGTGCTGATTTGTGTCGGCGCCGGTTTGGCCTGCTGGATTTTCCAGCGATTCACGCGCCTGGGCTACGAGTTGCGAGCCGGTGGAGAAAATCCGCGGGCGGCCCGCTACGCCGGAATTTCCTACAGCCGACTGGTGGTGCTGGTCATGGTGCTCAGCGGCATGTTGGCCGGATGGGCGGGATTTCTGGAAGTGTCGGCCAGCTTGAATCGCCTGCAGCCCAGCATCGTGGTGGGTTACGGCTACACGGCCATCGTTGTGGCCTGGCTGGCGCAGTTGAATCCGCTGGCCATCGGCATTGCCTCCTTTTTGCTGGCCGGCCTGCGGGTCGGACTCGAAACCCTGCAGCTGGACTTGCAGGTGCCGGCGGCTTTCGGTGGCATTATGGAGGGATTGATTCTGTTGACGGTGCTGGCCGGCGGATTTTTCAACCGTTACAAAACGAGTCTCCGATGAACCTGGAATTTATCGTGCCGCTGATGGCGGCGGCGGTCCAGTCCGGAACCCCGGTCCTGTACGCCACCCTGGGGGAGATCGTCACGGAACGCTCCGGCGTTCTGAACCTGGGTGTGGAGGGGATCATGCTGGTCGGCGCCCTGGCGGGTTTTCTGGTGGCCCGGTCCAGCGGTAGTCCGCTGCTGGGCTTTCTGGCGGCCGGCTTCTGCGGTATGGGCCTGGCCGGCGTGCATGGGCTGATTTGCCTGGGATTTCGCGGCAACCAGGTCGTATCCGGATTGGCGTTGACCATCCTGGGCACCGGCCTGGCCAATTACCTGGGAACCCCGTTCGTGGGGCAGACGGCTCCGGGATTCGATCCGGTGGCGGTGCCGCTGCTGTCCCGGTTGCCGTTGCTGGGCCCGATCCTGTTTCGCCACGATGCCCTGGTCTACTTCTCCTATCTGATGCCGCTGGTGGTGTGGCTCTATCTGCGGTATTCCCGCTGGGGGCTGGGACTGCGGGCGGTGGGGGAATCACCGGAAGCCGCTCTGGCCTCGGGGCTGCGAATCGTCGGATATCGCTGGTTCGGAATTCTGGCCGGTGGCTGGCTGATGGGGTTCGGCGGCGGGTATCTTTCCCTGGCATACACCCACCTGTGGACCAACGGGTTGACCGCCGGACGCGGATGGATCGCGGTGGCGCTGGTGATTTTTGCCTTCTGGAACCCGGGGCGCGCGTTGCTGGGCGCCTATCTGTTC
>DAXETY010000132.1:0-32502 GCA_051155755.1 Desulfobacterales bacterium | reverse complement strand
CCTCTGAGTTCTCAGCGCCTCGGCGGTGAAACATTCGTCATCAGAATTGCGCCAACGTGTACTTAATTCGCGCTTTTTGCCGCTCGCCGTTCAACGCCGTTTGTCGGTAAACGGGCTTCAGTGCCCGGATCGCCGTTACGGTGAATACGCTGCCGGATATGTGTCGCGGCCGCCTCGACAAGAGCCGCAATGAGGCCTAATTAATGGGCATGCTTTTTGCTTTTTTAAATGCAATTGGCGACACCCCGGCGGCCGGTTTTCCGGCGTTCCGGGAATTGCGCCCCCCGACATGCCGCCGGAAGTAAGCCTACAGCCTTGAAAGGGCGGGCGGCAGCCGGGGCTGCAATGGAACCTGACGACACAGAGAGGAGCCGTCATGGATCGCAACGCAATGCTTCGAAATTTGGAAGGCTACGGCGGGTACTGGGATATCATCGTGATCGGAGGCGGTGCCACCGGGCTGGGCGTCGGCGTGGATGCCGCCTCTCGGGGCTACCGCACGGTGCTCTTCGAGCAGCACGATTTTTCCAAAGGCACCTCGAGCCGCAGCACCAAGCTGGTTCACGGCGGCGTGCGCTACCTTCGTCAGGGCAACGTGTCGCTGGTGCTCGAGGCCCTGCACGAACGGGGGCTTCTGATTCAAAATGCACCGCACCTGGTCAGCAACCAGGCGTTTATTGTGCCGATTTACGATTGGTGGGACGGGCCTTTTTACGGAGCCGGCATGAAAGTCTACGACCTTCTGGCCGGCAAGTTGGGCATCGGCCCTTCCAAGCGTCTGTCGCGCGAGGAAACCCTGAAGCGAATCCCGACTCTGGAATCCAAGGGCCTGCGCGGCGGTGTCATCTACTACGACGGACAGTTCGACGATGCCCGTCTGGCGATCAACTTGGCGCAAACGATGGTGGAGCACGGGGGGACAGCCATCAACTATATGCCGGTGACCGGTTTGGTCAAGTCCGGCGAAATGATCCAGGGAGTCGTCGTGCGCGATGCGGAGACCGGCAACGAGTACCGCGTCAATGGCCGGGTGGTGGTCAATGCCACCGGGGTGTTTACCGATCGCATTCTTCAAATGGACAACCCTTCGGCCGGTAACATCATTGCGCCCAGCCAGGGCGTACACCTGGTATTGGACAACGATTTTCTGCCGGGTGAAAGCGCGGTCATGGTTCCGCAGACCGAGGACGGGCGGGTGTTGTTTGCAGTTCCCTGGCACGACAAGGTCGTGGTGGGCACCACCGATACACCGGTGGCCGAAGTCAAACTGGAACCCCGTGCTCTGGAGGAGGAAATCGATTTCATACTCAAGCACGCCGCGACATACCTGACCAAAGATCCAACCCGCGCTGAGGTTCGCAGCGTGTTCGCCGGCCTGCGGCCGCTGGTAAAAACCGGCGAAGCCAAAAGCACCGCCGCGATTTCCCGGGACCACTACCTGGTGATTTCCGAATCGGGACTGGTGACGATCACCGGGGGCAAATGGACGACCTACCGCAAAATGGCCGAAGACACCATGAATCAGGCCCTGCTGGTCGCCGGACTGGACGAGCGGGAGTGCGTCACCAAAAATTTGCGCATACACGGCTGGCTGAAAAATTTCGATCGCCACAATCCGCTGCACTTTTACGGAACCGATGCCGTTTACATCGAGAAGCTGATGAATTTAAACCCCGACTGGGCGCACCTTTTGCACCCGGCCCTGCCCTATACCGGGGCGGAAGTGATCTGGGCCATCCGGGAAGAGATGGCCCGCAGTGTCGAGGATGTGCTGGCACGCCGCAGCCGCGCCCTTCAGCTGGATGCCAGGGCCGCCATCGAAATGGCGCCGGCGGTGGCCGGCTTGATTGCTGAAGAAATGGGCTACGATGCCGCCTGGCAGAAACAGCAGGTCCGGCAATTTATCGAGCTGGCCGGGGAATATTTACTGGTGTAGCAACGCCATTTGGAAACAGACCGCCAATTGTAAAGGATTGCAATACCGCAGCGGCGGATTGAATTTGGCGGTCGGTGTCGTATGTTCAAAAAAGGAAGATCAAACGAAATGACTTGCCGAGGTGCCCAATGAACGGGGAATTCGGATTTCATTGGTCAATGCTGCTTTACCTGCTGGCGGCGCTGGGTTATTTCGAGCTGACCCGCCGCCTGGATCGATACTGGGCCAATCGGACGCCGTTGAGCGACGAAGAATTGTTGTGGAATTATGCCAGACAAAACGGCATCAGCGAGCTGGTGGTGTTCCAGCGGGCCGCCGAGGAGTGGTCGGTGGCGCCCGGTCAGGTCGACGAAGATTTCAAATTTTACCTCCGCAATGAAGAATTGCCCGCCTACGTGCGCAGTTACCTGAGGAAGGTCCGCGCCTTGTTCAATGCCGATCGATGAGCGCAAAACCCCGGAATGATCGATGCCCGGGGGCGACCGCATCGCGAAGCGCGCACAGCGGCGGGCGTCACAGCCACTGCCGCGGCGCGACCTTATACCACTTTCTTCAAGCTGCTTTCTTTTTCGAAAAAAATCACGTTGTGGTCGTTGTCGTCACGATAGGCTCGGAAGGCATTCTCCAGGCTGACCGCATCCTTTTCCTTGACCTGCCGGAAGCATTTGCTTTCGTATTTGTACCATTCGAAAAAACTGCCGAAGTCCATTCGGGCGAATACGTTCCCGTTGATTGTCGTCGTAAACACGGTGGAAAAATTTTCCACTTTTTTGATGAATTGAACGGTCATGCGGCATCACCTGCTTTGTTGGCGGTTGCGTTTTTTAGTTCTTTATCAAAAGTGCACCGAACCCTCAATCCTCGTATCATTGGTTTATCGGCGACTGTGGGCGAACACGGCCGGTCTCTGTCTGTTCGAACCCCCGCCGGAAATCGTGTGCTTCCAAAGAAGCACCTGATATTGGTCGCAATCCAAACGATCTGGCTGCAGCCGCCGGTTCGGAGTAAATGGGCTGAAAAAGCAGAACTTCCATTTCCTCTCAAATATACCATCGTTTGTACGCAAGGGGGTCCAAATTGGGAAAATTTTTACCCAAAACTATTGAATAATTTACCCAATTTCCTGGGGCCAAAAATCGGAACGATTTAATCATATTGTAAAATCAAGCAATTCACGTTCGTAATATATTGCATAAATTTTGCAATACATATGTGGCCGTTGATGTTTTTCGCCCGAAGACTCACATACTGGAATCCGCAAAGGAGATCAATGAACAGACCGTTTCTGCAATGCCCCTGGTGCTTTCAAAAAGCGACTGTGTGTTTCGATTCGGATCATGGACTTTGGGAAATTCGGCAGGGTTTCTCCAGGGTCAGCAACCGGTCCCTGGCGCATCTGGAACAGGACTGGCTCGAAGTCCACCACCCGGAATGCATGAAACATGTGCTTGAGGGTTCCGGCACCGAACAGATTGCATCGGCCCCGCCGCCGTCGCTCGATTGCGGTCATTTTCATAACCGGTGCGTCGATCCGAAGTGATCGGTTGCTTCCCACGGACGATGATCGGGGGCCGCCCGGGCTGATGGGTGTGCATGCGGGAATCTGGAAAAAAGCCCCGGGCTTCGGAACCAGAACAGATAGCGCCGGAACAGGCGGCGGAATCGCGCCATCCATTTATGGGGGGCACGGCTAGTGGCGGGCGGCCTTGCGCATCCGGACGTAAATCTCCAGCGGGCTGGTGTCGTTTTGCTGGGCGATTTCGCGCAGGCTCATGGCGGCATCGGCCTTCAACCCGCCGGCTTTCAGGTCGGCGATAACCGCATCCGGGTCGAATCCATGCTGTCGGGCCAATTCGGTCACCGTGCGGGTGCCGGTGCCCGGCGGCGGCGATTCGGGCAGCGAAGATTGTTTCGGCGATGCCGGCGGGGGCGGCAGCATGGTCCGATAGAGGGTCTGCGGCGAAACGCCGTGCAATCGGGCAACGGATTTCAGGGTCAGATTTTCATCGGTGACCGGATATCCGCCCGTTTCCAGTCGATCCAGCACCGGGTTCAGATCCCATCCCATTTTTGCGGCAAAGGTCTTGATCGAAGAGAGTTCGGCGTGGCCGTAGGGCGGTTCTCCGTAAACAGCAGCAGCCCTGTCCTTGAGTCCGACGTTCAGGTTTTGAATCAGGGAAAACGGCGGCAGTGCGGCCAGCGTGCCGCCGATGAACACCAGCGTCACCAGCAAGGCGACATTGAACTCCCGGGTGAATACGGTGACGACCTTGGCCCGGTTCTTCAGATACGAAACAATGGCCTTCCAGTTGTAGTAGACGTGCAGGGACAGGGAAATCAGAAACAAAAGGCCCAGATTGATGTGGACGTCGCCCCATTGTTCCTTGGACAGACCCAGCAGACGCCAGTCGCTCCAGTAGGCCACCCGTCCCTGGGGGGCGATATAAAGAACAATGCTTGTCAGAATCATCAACCCGAAGGACAGCAGCGCCGTCAGTGAAGTAATTTTTCGTAGTTTCATGGTTCGACCGTTCAAATGGATGCGATCGCCGGCAACATGACGCCGATTCGCCGTTTCGATTTCGTTCACTTATAAGCATCGCACCGGACGGTGGCAATTGCCGGCCGCGGATGGCATTGAATTCAAAAAAAGGTAACGCCGTTTCCAGGGGCAATCCCGTTCCATGCGGTGCGGTTCCCGGACGGCTGCGGGGACCAACAAAACGGGCGGTCGTTGCCGACCGCCCGTTGGATATGCTAGATGGTTGTCGTGGGTGCGTGCGAGAGCGGAAAGCCGGCCCGGATTCTGCTCCCGGTGATGATGACCGGCTTTTTGCGCCGGGAAACCGCTCGTATCGCAACCGTCGATCAGCGCACGCGTCCCTCCCGCCAGGCCTGGATCAGGTCGTCGTACTTGACCGTCTTGCCCTGGGGTTTTTCATTGGCGAGTTTGGCTTTCGGTGACCCGGGCTGGTTCAGCCAGTACGATTCATCCCTTTCGGGATTGAGTTTCGGTCCGCAGCGCTTCTGTACATCGGCGCGTTCCAGGCGCTCCAGGATGCGGTCCTGTTCGGCGGCCAGATTGTCCATGGCCGTGTCCACGGTGACTTCGCCGGAAACCGCCTCACCGATGTTCTGCCACCACAGCTGGGCCAGCTTGGGATAGTCGGGCACATTGGTGCCGGTGGGCGTCCATGCCACCCGGGCCGGCGAGCGGTAAAATTCCACCAGGCCACCGAGCCTGGGCGCCCGCTCGGTGAACGATTCGTGCCGGATGTCGCTGTCGCGGATGGGAGTCAGTCCGACGTGGGTCTTTTTCAGAGACACGGTCTTGCTGACCGCAAACTGGGCAAATAGCCAGGCGGCCTTGCGGCGGTTGACCGGCGTGCTGTTGAGCAGTGTCCAGGAGCCGCAGTCCTGATAGCCCAGCTTCATCCCCTCTTCCCAATAGGGACCGTGGGGCGAGGGAGCCATGCGCCACTTGGGCGTGCCGTCGGGGTTGACCGTGGGGCCCGGGGCGACCATGTCGGGAACGAAGGCGGTGTACCAGAAGATCTGCTGGGCGACGTTGCCTTTGGCCAGAAACGGCAGATACTGGTAGAAGTCCATGCCGAGCGCTCCCGGAGGAGCATACTTTCGCAGCCACTCCATGTATTTGCGCAGGGCGTATTTGGCGGCCGGTCCATTGGCGGCTCCGCCACGCGCGACGCTGGCACCGACCGGATGGCAGTCCTCCACCCGAATGCCCCACTCGTCTACCGGCTTTCCGTTGGGCAGGCCCTTGTCGCCGGCACCGGCCATCGAAAGCCACGCGTCGGTGAAGCGCCAGCCGAGATCGGGGGCCTTCTTGCCGTAGTCGTTGTGGCCGAATACCGCCTGACCGTCGATTTCCCGGACATGCACGGTGAAAAATTCCGCGATGTCCTCGTATGCCGACCAGTTGACCGGCACGCCGAGTTCATAGCCGTACAGTTCCTTGAACTTTTTTTGGAAATCCGGGCGGTTGAACCAGACGTACCGGAACCAGTACAGGTTGGCGAATTGCTGGTCGGGCAGTTGGTAGAGCTTTCCGTCCGGTGCGGTGGTAAAGGATTTCCCCATGAAATCGTCCACATCCAGTGTGGGCAGAGTGACATCCTTGCCTTCTTCTTTCATCCAGTCGGTCAGGTTCACCACCACACCGTAGCGATAGTGGGTGCCGATCAGGTCGGAGTCGTTGACGTAGGCATCGAATACGTTCTGTCCGGACTGCATCTGGGTTTGCAGCTTTTCAATCACATCGCCTTCCTGAATCAGGTCGTGGGTGACCTTGATGCCGGTAATTTCTTCGAAGGCCTGTGTCAGGACTTTCGATTCGTATTCATGGGTGGGGATCGTTTCGGATACCACCCGAATCTCCATGCCGCGAAACGGTTCCGAGGCTTTGATGAACCATTTCATCTCTTCCATCTGCTCGGCCTTGGTCAGGGTCGACGGCTGAAATTCCTGGTCGATCCACTTTTGGGCCGCCGCTTCGTGCTGCGAGGCCGCCAGGCAGGCACCGCCGCCGGAGATGACCGCAAGGGCCACCACCCAAGCAATCACGGATCGAAACCAAAACCGGTTGCCGCTAAATCTGCGCATGTCTCCTCCTCTCCTTGTGGGTGGTTTTATAAATGCCTCAAACCGGTCATGGTGTCGTCATTTTCACGGCAGCACTCGATGCGGCCGCATCACCCGTATCGAATCATCAGGGCGATAAAGACAACCACGACCGGCAAGACAAACCAAAGGCTCCAATCTGTGAGCCCGATCCAGGCAAGCGTGATGTAGGCGCTTCCCAGCAAACCGATGAACAACCGGTCGCCCCGGGAGGTGCGAATCGGCAGCACTCCGCGGCGGTCCACCGAAGGCGAGACGACCTCCCAGATGGCCATGCCCACGAGCGTCAGGCCGATTGCGATGAATAACCCGGCCGTATAGGGCGTCCAGGCCATCCACTCCAGCGTCATCGTTGCTCCTTTCTTTCCGATGGCCGGGTGGGAAAGCAACCCCGGCCGGTGATACCGCGATTCCGGCCACAGACAAGGCGGCACTTCTGCCGCCAGATTCGAACCGCCGCCGGGAAAACCCGCTCGGCGGCCTTACACCCGTCCGAGCGCAAATCCCTTGGCCAGGTGATTGCGCACAAACCAGATCACCAGCGCCCCGGGAACAATGGTGAGAATTCCGGCGGCCGCAAGCAGTCCCCAGTCCAGGCCCGTGGCGCTCACCGTGCGGGTCATGGTGGCGGCGATCGGCTTGGCGTTGGTGGTGGTCAGGGTTCGGGCCAGCAGCAACTCCACCCAGGAAAACATGAAACAAAAAAACGCCGTCACCCCGACGCCGGCTCGGATCAACGGCAGAAAAACGGTGACAAAAAACCGCGGGAAACTGTAGCCGTCCAGGTAGGCCGTTTCGTCGATTTCCCGTGGTACACCGGACATGAACCCTTCCAGGATCCACACGGCCAGCGGCACGTTGAACAGGCAGTGGGCCAGTGCCACCGCGATGTGCGTGTCGATCAGATTGAAGGTCGAATACAGCTGGAAAAATGGCAGCAGAAACACCGCCGGCGGCGCCATGCGATTGGTCAACAGCCAGAAAAACACGTGTTTGTCACCGATAAACCGGTAGCGGGAAAACGCGTAAGCGGCCGGCAGGGCCGTCAACAGGGAAATCAAGGTGTTGATGCTGACATAGATGATGGAATTCACATATCCGGAATACCAGGACGCCTCCGTAAAAATTTTGATGTAATTGGCAAAGGTCGGATCGGTGGGGTACAGGGAGAACGCGCCCAGGATGTCGGCGTTGGTCCGCAGCGACATATTGAGCATCCAGTAAATCGGCAGCAGCAGCAGCAGAAAATAGAACAGCAGCACAAGTCTTTTCAGGGGCGAGTTCATCGCTTCTCTCCAGTTCCGACATTTTGCAGGGCCTGGAAAAACAGGTAGCTGAACAGCAGGATGATCAGAAAATAGATCAGTGAAAACGCCGCCGCCGGGCCGAGATCGAATTGTCCCACGGCAATTTTCACCAGGTAGATCGACAGAAAGGTGGTCGAATTGCCGGGGCCGCCGCCGGTCAGAACGAAGGGTTCAGCGTAAATCAGGAAGCTGTCCATGAATCGCAGCAGTACGGCGATCGTCAGCACGCCCCGCATTTTGGGCAGTTGAATGTAGCGAAAGATCGACCAGGCCGTGGCCCCGTCGATCCTGGCGGCCTGGTAGTAGGCTTCCGGAATCGCTCGCAGCCCCGCGTAGGCCAGCAGCGCCACCAGCGGCGTCCAGTGCCACACCTCCATGAGCATCACGGTGATCCAGGCATCCAGCGGTGCAGCCGTATGATCGAATTCGATGCCCAGCGAATTGATCGCCGCTCCGAACAGCCCGATGTCGGGCCGGGTGAAGACAATCCAGATCGTACCGATCACGTTCCAGGGAATGAGCAGGGGCAGGGCCAGGGTCACCAGGCTGGCCGACACCCCCCAGCCGCGCTTGGGCATCATCAGCGCGATGAAAATGCCGAGCGGGATCTCGATCAGCAGCACCAGTCCGGAGAACAGGAACTGGCGCCAAAGCGCGTCGTGCAGGCGATAGTCGTGCAGGACCTCTTCGAACCATTCGGTGCCGACAAAGTACCGCTGTCCGGGGCCGAAAATGTCCTGCACCGAATAGTTGACCACGGTCATCAGGGGAATGATGGCGCTGAAGGCCACAATGATCAATACCGGTAGAATCAGTAGCCAGGCTCTGTTGTCTTCCCACTTGTCCATTGCGTCAATCCTGCCTTCTGACCAGCCGTCCGTCCGCATATAACCGGGTCCATCGCGGCGGGAAGTGCAGCCAGGCCTCCTCGGCGGGTGCGGGACTGCCTTCCGGGATTCGGACCCGGACAGTATGGCCGGCCAGCATTACGGTGACGATCTTGAAACTTCCCTGGTCCTCGACGCCCTTTATTTTTGCCGCGACCCCATCGTCGACCGGTTCGGTGTGCAGTTGCAGGTACATGGGACGGATGCCGATCTCCAGTTCCCCGGTTGCCTTGCGTGCCAGTGCCGCCATATCCTCGCTCAGGCGAATGGCGGCGCCGTTTACCCGTGCGAAATTTCCTTCCAACCGGCAGGGCAGAAAATTCATCCCGGGACTGCCGATAAAATAGCCGACGAACCGGTGGCTGGGGTTTTCGAACAGATCCTGCGGCGTGCCGATTTGAACGATTTGCCCCTCGTACATCACCAGCACCTGGTCGGCAAAGGTTAAGGCTTCGACCTGGTCGTGGGTGACATAGATCAGGGTGAGTTGGAGTTGTTCGTGGATTTCTTTCAATTTCCGCCGCAGCTGCCACTTCAGATGCGGGTCGATCACCGTGAGCGGTTCGTCGAACAGGATTGCCGCCACATCTTCCCGCACCAGGCCGCGACCGAGGGATATTTTCTGCTTGGCATCCGCACTCAGCCCGGCGGCTTTCTTGTGCATCACGTTGTCCAGATCCAGGATTTCGGCCACCTGCCGGACTCGGTTGCGAATGTATTGGTGATCGAAGCGGCGATTTTTCAGCGGGAAGGCCAGATTCTCGTAAACGCTCATGGTGTCGTACAGCACCGGAAACTGGAACACTTGGGCGATGTTGCGTTTTTCGGGCGGCAGGGAGGTCACCTCGTTGCCGTTGTACAGCACCTGGCCCTTGCTGGGCACCAGCAGTCCGGAGATAATGTTGAGCAGCGTGGTTTTGCCGCAACCGGAAGGGCCCAGCAGCGCGTAGGCACCGCCATCCTGCCACACGTTGTGGATGCGCTTGAGCGCATAATCCGTTTCGGATTCTGGGTTGGCGAGATAGCTGTGGGCCACCTCTCGAAGTTCGATGCGGGCCATCTCGATCTCCTGTTATGCCGGCCTGAAACGCAGATGCGCTGCACCCGGAACCAAGTCCAAACTTCGGGCAGGCTGCCTTCTCAGGTCGACGAATCCGGGATCTAAAAGGCGATCGGTCGCCGACTCATGCGCTCGGACAATACGCTCTGTGGGCTTCGCCCCGCCCCGGGGATGCCACCAGGCAGCCGTGTTCGTCGTAGACGAAAATATTGGCCGGGTTCACGTAAAGAACGATTTTGCTGCCGATTTTACGGGTGTGAATTCCGACCTCCTGAACCACCAGCGGCGTTCCGCCTTGATTGACGTGTACAAATGTCTCCGACCCATTGATCTCGGAAAGTTCGACGGTCGCGTGAAATTCGATGTCATCGCCGAAGGATCGGTTCAGAAACAGGTGGTTGGAGCGAACGCCGAAGCGGTAGGCTCCGGAAGACAGTTTGCAGAGGTGACCGGACAGCGGCAGCCGAATGTCCCGGCCCAAACGAGCGGCGCCGTCCTGCACAGTGCCGTCCAGAAAATTGATCGGTGGATCGCTGAAGACCTCGGCGACTCGGATCGTCGCCGGGTTGTGGTAGACCTCGGCGGTCGGCCCGGTTTGCAGAATCCGCCCTTCATCGAGAACCACGATGTTGCCGCCTAGCATCAGGGCTTCACCGGGCTCGGTGGTCGTGTACACAACCATGGCCTGCCGCTTGTCAAAAATTTCCTGGAGTTCCTCCCGCATTTCTTCGCGCAGTTTGTAGTCCAGGTTCACCAGCGGTTCATCCAGCAGCAGCAACTGGGCTTCTTTCACCAGCGCCCGGGCGATGGCGGTGCGCTGTTGCTGTCCACCGGAAAGCTCCGACGGTATGCGGGGGAGTAAATCTTCGATGTGGAGAATTTTGGCCGTACTGTGCACGCGCCGGTCGATTTCGCTGCGGTTCATTCCACCGAGTTTCAACGGTGAGGCGATGTTGTCGTAGACGGACAAAGAGGGGTAGTTGATGAACTGCTGATACACCATGGCAACGCTGCGCTTGCGAACCGAAACGCCGGTAACGTCCTGGCCGTCCAGCAGGATCCGTCCCCGGGTGGGACGATCCAGACCGGCCATAATCCGCAACATGGTGGTCTTGCCGGCCAGCGTGCGTCCGAGGAGAACGTTTCTGGAGCCGGATTCAATTTCCAGATGAATATCTTTCAGATAGATTTCACGGCCAACGATTTTATCTACATTCTCCAACGTCAGGCCCATCGATGGCCTCCGTGCCGATGATCCTTGCCCCCAAATCGCTCGCTGCTCGCGCGCCGCCACCGGGAAGTACGAAATGCTTCTTCATTCTAGGCCGGCGGTTGAAATTCCGCTTTCTGTGCGTCGCCCCGGAGCCGTAGTTGATGTAGAATTTTCAGTGTTGACGGAAGGCAATACGAACCAATGCCTGCTGCCGTATCATCGCCAATGAATTTTCGCAAGTGAAAATTGATAAATTGAAGTTGATTTGTGAAACATTATGAACTGCGATCTCTGCCGTTTGATGCGATATGCAGTTTTACATCGTTGGCGGCCATAATTTCCTGCAGGGAAGCCGGTGGATCCCGGTCGGTGAAAAACGAGTCGATCTCGGCGATGTTGGCCAGGCGGACCATGGCATTGCGGCCGATTTTGGTGTGGTCGGCGACCAGAAAAATCCTGCGGGAATTGTCGATGATGGTTCGGGCTGCCCGGACTTCGCGGTAATCGAAATCGAGCAGGGTTCCGTCCAGATCGATCCCGCTGATGCCGATGATGCCGAAATCCACCTTGAACTGCCGGATAAAATCGATGGTCGCCTCTCCGATGATGCCGAAGTCCCGCGGCCGCACCAGCCCGCCGGTGACAATGACTTCGAAATTGTCGTTGCGCGCCAGGATGGATGCCACATTCAGGTTGTTGGTGATCACCCGCAGGCCGCGATGGTCGAACAGGGCCCGGGCCACTTCTTCGGTGGTGGTTCCGATGTTGATGAACAGAGAGGATTTGTCCGGGATCTGCTCCGCCAGCAAACGGGCAATATCCTGCTTTTCTTTCAGACACAGGACTTTGCGCTCCGAATAGGCCACGTTCTCGGTGCTGGGTCCGAAACCGGCACCGCCGTGATAGCGCCGCAGGCGGCCTTCATCCTGCAGGGTCTTAATGTCGCGACGGATGGTCTGCGGGGTAACCTCGAACAGCCGCGCCAGAAATTCGATGGTGACATAGCCCTGTTCACGAACCAGCTTGACGATGCTCTCGTGGCGCTGCTGGACCGGCCCCGCTTTGCCGGAGGTCTCCGTGGGGTCTGATGAACAATCCATTTCATCGCGCGACATGGCGCTGAAATCCGCCGGTTGTTGCTGCCGATGCATAGGATCCGCACCCTCCCATTGTTTTCGAAATCGAAAAATTTATTGACAACAATGTTATTTAATGAAAAGAATTTTTGGGTCAAATTTTCCCGCGCTGGATGCATGCGCTGCCAACACTGGAAAATTCAGCAATGTTGGAAACCATATCATCCGACTTTCTTTTTGCAAGTGCTATTTTCGTAGCCTGGTTGTTTGTTTTCGAATATCGACCCGGTCGACCAATAGCGCGGCAGGCTATCGCGGTCACGCGTCCTCGGGACATTGAAGCGATTGCCGGGGGACGATCGAAGCAGAGCGCCTTTCCGTAAAAGCGCTGCACTTGCCGGAGACGGTCGTGGCTGTGGGCGGGTTTCCGAACGGCCGGGCCGTATTGCGCGAAAAATATGGTTCCCGCAGGAGGGCAGTCTTGAACACCCAGGTGCTGATTATCGGCGGAGGGGTTACCGGGACCGGGATTGCGCGGGACCTGGCCCTGCGGGGCGTCGAATGCATCCTGGCAGAGCGCCGCGATCTCAACACCGGTGCCTCGGGGGGCAACCACGGCCTGCTGCATTCCGGGGCCCGCTACATCGTCTCCGACCCCTCCTCGGCCCGGGAGTGCCAGCGGGAAAACCGCCTGCTCAAGCGTCTTGCGGCCCATTGCATCGAAGACTCCGGTGGGCTGTTCGTCGCCGTAAAGGGCGACGATGAAAATTACGTGGCCGATTTCTCCGCCTTGTGTACCCGGCAGGAGATACCGGTCGAAGGACTGGTGCCGTCCGAGGCCCGGGAAATCGAACCGGCCCTGTCCCCGAACGTGATTGCCGCCTACCGGGTCAACGACGCTTCGGTCGATCCGTTCAAACTTTCCATCGAAAACATCGCTCACGCGCAGGAATTCGGCGCGGTGTTTTTGCCCCACCGGCAGGTGGTCGGATTTGATTGCCGCAACGGTCGCATCCGCAGGGTGCATCTGGAAGATACCCGATCCGGCCGAAAATCTGCGGTCACGGCCGAGCAGGTCATCAGCGCCTGCGGCGCCTGGGCCGGGGATATCACCGCGCTGTGCGGACTGCAGCTGCCGATGGTCTATTCCAAGGGAAGCCTGCTGGTTACACAGGAACGGATTGCCCGTCGGGTCATCAACCGCCTGCGGCTGCCGGCCGACGGCGACATTCTGGTCCCCGGCGGGACGGTGTCGATTCTGGGGACCACCTCGGTGCGCATCCCCTCCCTGGCGTCCTATCGACCCAGTGTGGCCGAGGTCGATCGGATCATCGCCGAAGGTACGGCCATGATCCCGCAACTGGAAAATATCCGTTACATCCGCGCTTACTGCGGAATTCGTCCGCTGATCGAATCCCGGCCTTCCGGCGACGATCGCAGCGTCAGCCGCGGTTTCGCGTTGATCGACCATCGCGAGGACGGGATCGAGAATTTGGTCACCATCACGGGTGGAAAGCTGACCACCTTCCGGCTCATGGCCGAAAAAGCCGCCGACTTCGTCTGCCGCCGTCTGGGCGTTTCGCAGCCGTGCCGAACGCGCACGCAACCCCTGCCGGTATCCGATCACGGGCGCTGGACCGAACCGGGGAGGATCCCGCGGTACTGGTTCATGCAGCGAGATCCCGACGATCTGCTGCTGTGCGAGTGCGAAATGATCCCCAAAAGCGTGGTGGACCGCATCCTGCAATCCATCCGCAAACAGCACTTGCCGCTTTCGCTGAAAGCCATCGGACTGCGAAGCCGGCTGGGCAAAGGGCCCTGTCAGGGTGCCTTTTGCGGGGCGCGCGTTACCGCGGCGCTGTATGACCAAAGGCAATTCAGTGCGCGTCGAGGGATTGCCGAGATGAAGGCGTTTATCGGTTCGCGCTGGCGGGGACAGCGGACACTGATGTGGGGCGCATCCATCGTTCAGGCGGAATTGCAGGAGGCCATGCAGTGCGGTTTTCTGGGGCTGGAACTCGAGGCCGACGGGGAAACCCGGGATGCCGCGTCCGGGACAAAACCGGTGGAATCCAATGCGGTCGACGAATGACATCGAATGTGAATTGCTGGTCATCGGTGCCGGCATGGCCGGCATGGCGGCCGCGCTTTTTGCCGCCAACCGCGGTGTCGACGTCGTGCAGGTCGGGATTCCCGGGGAGATCATCTACGCCAGCGGTTTGCTGGATCTTATCGGTGTGCACCCGATCGAACGGGGTCGGTTGTGGCGCAACCCCTGGTCTGCGCTGGATGCCGTCCGCCGATCCGCCCCCGAGCACCCATATGCCCGTTTGAGCAATGAAACCATTCGGTGCGCCCTGAAGGAATTCATCGACTTTCTGGCAGTCTTCGGGCTTTCCTACCGCTGCTACCGCAACCGCAACGTGGACGTGGTCACGCCGGCGGGGACGGTCAAACGCACCTACGCGGTCCCGCAGAGCATGTGGCCGGGTGTTCTCGCCTGGCAGCGCAAGGCCGACTGTCTGCTGGTGGACTTTACAGGGCTCAAGGGCTTCAGCGCCCGGCAGATCCGGTCGGTACTGCAAAACCGCTGGCCGGGGCTGCGCTCCGCTCGGGTGCCTTTCCCGGGTCTTACCGGCGAGTTGTTTCCCGAGCGCATGGCCCAGTATCTGGAACTTCCCTCTTCGCGCAAGGAACTGGCCGCCGCAGTGCGCCCGCTGCTCGAAGACGCCGCGGTCGTGGGTTTTCCGGCGGTATGCGGACTTACCCGTACAGCCGAGGTCGTTGCCGATCTCGAAAAGCGCATCGGCCGTCCGGTTTTCGAAATCCCCACCCTGCCGCCGGCCGTCACCGGACTGAGACTGAAATACACCTTCGAACGTGCGCTGCCGGAGCTGGGCGTGCGCACCTTTTACCAGAGCAAGGTGACGGCGGTAAAATCAGCCGATGCAACATCGCTGACGTACCGGTTGGCATGCGGTGACGAAATCCGCTGGATCCGGGCACGGGCCACGGTGCTGGCCAGCGGTCGATTCATCGGTCAGGGGCTGCGGGCCGACCGCAAAAAAATCCATGAAACCATCTTCGACCTGCCCGTGACGCAGCCTCCAAACCGCCGCGATTGGCACCGGCCGGAGTTTCTCGACCGGCGCGGTCACCGGGCCAACCGGGCCGGGGTGGAGATCGACAATGGATTTCGACCGCGGCAAGCCGACGACCGTCCGGCTTTTCAGCACCTGTATGCGGCCGGCTCCATCCTGGCGCATGCCGACTGGATGCGGATGAAATGCGGCGCCGGTCTGGCCATTGCCACTGCCTATGGTGCGGTGAACGCTTTTCAAGCGCGGCGGGATTCCGGCGGACAATCGCAGCACAACGAATCCAGTCGGCCGCCTCTTGCCGGAACCCCCCGGGGGTGGTAACCCGGGAATATCGTTTCGATCGGCGGGGGCTTGAATCGAGCTCGGACACTACGGGAGGATACCATGACAAATTACATCGGTGCGTTGGACCTGGGCACAACCAGCAATCGTTTCATTATTTTCGATTCGCAGGGCCAGATCATCGGTCTGGATCAGATGGAACACGAACAGATTTACCCGCAGCCGGGTTGGGTGGAACACGACCCGATGGAGATCTGGCGCAACACCCAGGCCGTCATTCGCGGCGCTCTGGGCAAAACCGGCATCTCCGCTTCCCGCCTGGCGGCCATCGGAATCACCAACCAGCGTGAAACCGCCGTGCTGTGGGACAAAAAGTCCGGGCGCCCCTTTTTCAACGCCATCGTGTGGCAGTGCACCCGCACCGACGAAATTTGCCGCCGCCTGGCGGCCGAAGGTGGGCAGGACCGCTTTCGCGCCAAAACCGGCCTGCCCATCACCACTTATTTTGCAGGACCGAAGGTTCGCTGGATCCTGGACCATGTCCCCGAAGCGGTTTCCGCGGCCGAAAAAGGCCGGGCGCTGTTCGGCACCGTCGAAACCTGGATCATCTGGTGGCTGACCGGAGGACCCAACGGCGGTGCCCATGTCACCGACGTGACCAACGCCAGCCGAACCCTGATGATGAACCTGGAAACCCTGCAGTGGGACGAAGAGATTCTCGAGGTGCTGGGCATCCCGTCCCAGGTGCTGCCGCGCATCGTACCGTCCATCGACCCCAACACCTGGGGCCACAGCCAGAAAAACGGCCCCCTGGGCGCGACCATACCGGTCTGCGGTGCCCTGGGTGACCAGCAGGCCGCACTGGTGGGACAGACCTGTTTCGAGGTGGGTGAAGCCAAGAACACTTACGGAACCGGCTGTTTTCTGCTCTTGAACACCGGAACCCGTCCGGTGCCCTCCCGCCACGGCCTGCTGACCACCGTCGGTTACCAGCGCCGGGGAGAAAAGCCCCTCTATTGCCTGGAGGGTTCCATCGCCATTGCCGGAGCCCTGGTTCAGTGGCTGCGGGACAACCTGGGCCTGATTCAATCGGCACCGGACGTCGAGGCGCTGGCGGCCACGGTGGCCGACAACGGGGGCATCTATTTCGTCCCGGCGTTTTCCGGCCTGTTCGCTCCGTACTGGCGCTCGGACGCCCGCGGCGTGATTGCCGGCATGACCCGCTTCGTCAACAAGGGGCACCTGGCACGGGCCGTGCTGGAGGCCAGCGCCTTTCAAACCTACGAAATCGTCGAAGCCATGAACAAGGATTCCGGTGTGGACCTTACCGAGCTCAAGGTCGACGGCGGCATGGTGGCCAACGAACTGCTGCTGCAGTTTCAGGCCGACTTGCTCAACGTTCCGGTGATCCGTCCGGCGGTGACCGAAACCACCGCATTGGGCGCGGCCTACGCGGCCGGGTTGGCCGTCGGCTACTGGTCCGGATTCGAAGAACTCCGCAAAAACTGGGCCGTGGACAAGACCTGGGAGCCGAGCATGGGCAGCGCCGACCGGGAAAAAGCGGTGCAGGGCTGGAAAAAAGCCGTGGCCCGCACCTTCGACTGGGTGGCATAATGCGGTTCGAATTCAGCACGGCCAATCGCATTGTTTTCGGGCCCGGCTGCCTGTCCACCGCCCTGGAGGACACGACCGCGTTCGGCCGCCGGGCGCTGGTGGTCACCGGAAGATCGCCCGGCCGGGCCGAACCGCTGCTGTCGCTGCTGCAGGCGCAAGGGGTTTCCTGCACCATCTACCCGGTCTCCGGCGAACCGACAACGACCCTGGTCGAGGACGGCGTGCGCCGTTCCCGGCAGGCGCGCTGTAAGATGGTGTTCGGCATCGGCGGCGGCAGCGTGATCGATGCCGGCAAGGCCATTGCGGCGCTGCTGACCAACCCGGGTACGCTTTTCGATTACCTGGAGGTGATCGGCGAAGGTCGATCGCTGCCTTACCCGGCCGCCCCCTACACGGCCGTTCCCACAACCGCCGGCACCGGCGCGGAGGTCACCCGCAACGCGGTGCTGGCCTCACCGGTCCACCGGGTCAAAGTCAGTCTGCGCAGCCCATACATGCTGCCGCGCCTGGCCGTGGTCGATCCCGAACTGACCCAATCCCTGCCGCCGCCGGTCACCGCCGACACCGGCATGGATGCCCTGACCCAGTGCCTGGAGGCTTACGTGTCCCGCAAGGCCAATCCTTTGACCGACAGTCTGAGCCGTGACGGATTGCGGCGCTGCGGCCGTTCGCTGCGAACCGCCTTTCGGGACGGGCAAAATCTGGCGGCGCGCACCGACATGGCCCTGGCCAGTCTTTTCAGCGGCTTGGCCCTGGCCAACGGCGGCCTGGGTGCGGTCCACGGGATCGCCGGCCCCCTGGGCGGACGGGTGGCTGCTCCCCACGGTGCCTTGTGCGGCCGTCTGCTGCCGTCGGTATTGGCCGCCAACCTGCAACGCCTGCAAACGGAATCCGATTCCGGAAAAGCGGCCAAGCGGTTCGATGAAGTCGCGCAGCTGTTGACCGGACATCCTGCGGCGATTGCCGCCGACGGGATTTCGTGGCTACGGGACCTGGTGCGCGAGTTGAATCTCCCACAGCTGACCGCCTTCGGGCTGGCCCCCGACGATCTGCCGACGGTGGCCGCCGGTGCGCTGAAGGCCAGCAGCATGCAGGGCAATCCCGTGCCGCTGTCGGAAAAGGACATTCTCAGCATCCTGGAGGCGGCCGTCGCGCCGGATTGATTGAAATGGAACACGTGCTTGTCATCGGCGGGGGCATCGGAAGCGCCATCGCTCACGATCTCACCCTGCGTGGGTTTCGGGTCACCCTGCTGGAAAAAGGCGAGCTGCTCTGCGGAGCCACCGGGCGCCACCACGGACTGCTGCACAGCGGGGCCCGCTACGTCCTTCACGACATCGCCACGGCCCGCGAGTGCATCCAGGAAAACAAAATCCTGCGGCGAATCGTTCCCGCCGCCCTGGAACAGAATGACGGCCTGTTCGTCGCTTTGGACGACGCCGATATGGACTGGCTCCAGCCATTCCTTGAGGGCTGCCGGACCGCGGGCATACCGGTGGAGGTGCTCTCGGCTGCGCGGGCGCTTCAGTTGGAACCCCGGCTGACCAACGATCTGAAAGCCGCCGTGCGGGTGCCGGATGCCGTGATGGATGCCTGGCGGCTGCCGCTGCATTTTTTTGCCGCGGCCAAAGCCGGGGGCGCTGCGATTCGACCGTTCAACGAAGTGGTCGCGATTCGGGTACAGGATCGTACCGCCGTCGGGGTGGTGGCCCTCGATCATTGCACGCACCGCGAATATACAGTGACCGCGGACCTGATCGTGAACGCAGCCGGTGCCTGGGCCGGAAAGATCGCCGCCCTGGTGGGGGTCGAGATCCCGGTGCGGCCGGTCCCGGGGGTGATGGTCGGCGTACCGGCCCGTCTGACCGACATGGTCATCAACCGCCTGCATCCGGCCGGCGACGGCGACATCATCGTGCCGCAGCGCAAGCTGTCCCTGCTCGGGACTTCGGCCTGGCTGGCGCAGGACCCGGATCGGATCGACCTGCCCCGGCAGCACGTGCGCGAAATGATCGAGCTGTGTGCCCGGATGGTGCCGCAAATCAGGAAACTGCCCGTGCATTCGGCCTGGAGTGCCGCGCGACCGCTGATCGTCGAAGATCCGGATCAGCCCCCCACAAGGATTCCCCGCACGTTTGACTGCGTCGACCACGCCGATCGAGACAACCTGGAAGGATTCGTCTCCGTTCTAGGCGGCAAAGCCACGACCATGCGGGCCATGGCGGAAAAGACCGTCGATCTGGTCTGTGCCAAAACCGGGCGGGCAGTGCCATGCTCGACGCGCCACACCCCGCTGCCTCCTTATCGGACCTATTTCCATACCAACCGCAGCGCCCGCCGTCGACGGGCGTTACGGCAGCGAGGACAAACTTTATGAACACCCGGGACATTGAATTTCGAATCGAGCGCTATAAACCCGGGCAGATCGATCCGCCGGCCTGGCAACACTATCGACTCTCCGTCGATGCCGAGATGACCGTGCTGGACTGCCTGGAGTTGATTCGCCGGGATCAGGAGCCCACGTTGATGTACCGACACTCCTGTCATCATTCTTCCTGCGGCACCTGCGGCTGCATGATCAACGGGCGGGAAGGCCTGGCCTGCATCCGCAAGGTGCACGATCTGAACACGGCCGTGGTGACCCTGGAGCCCCTGCGCGGATTCCGGCGCGTCGGAGACCTGGTTGTGGCCTTCGAGGAATTTTACCGCGATATCGCCACGCACTGGTCCGGGTTGCGGCCTTCGGAAGGCGGCGGCGAGCCGCCGGCGAACCCGGAGGGTCGGCAGCGGTCGCGGTTCGAAGACTGCATCGAATGCGGCTGCTGTGTATCCGTGTGCCCGGTGTCCCGCAAGCAGAAGGAATTCATGGGACCGGCCGCCCTGGCGGCGGCCAACCGCGAGCGTTTGAAAGCTCCTGCAATGGCGGCGGAAATTCTCGACCAGGTCGGTCAGAACCGCGGAGAACCCGGATGTCGACGGCATCTGGCCTGCAGCCGCGTGTGTCCGACCGGCGTGTATCCGGCCCGTCATATCGCCGATCTGCGAAAATGCCGCAAGAATTCCCCGCCCCGCTGACCTTCAAATCAGGCCGCGACAGCGGTGATCCGATCGACCGATTTGACCCAGCGGGCGCCGTAGTGATCCTCGGCCACCAGGCGCAGCGGAAAACCGTGTTTCTGCGGCAGCGGCACGCCGTTGACTTCGTAGTCCAGAAAGACCTGATCGGAGTCGATTTCGTCCAGGGCATTTCATTGCCCGAGCTCGGCTTCCAGCAGGGCGTCGATCTTGGATTCGATCTGGTCGTCGGTGCTGTGTTTGAGCGTGATGGCGCGGGCCGGGCATTCCGAGACGCAAATGCCGCAGCCCCGGCACTGAGGCGGCGGAATCTCCGAAACCCCCTCGGCGTTGATAAAAGGCGCATTGTAGGGACAGAGGCGCACGCAGGCCAGACAGGCGGCGCAGCGATCCGGGTCCACTTCGGCGATCGTGGCCGGCACCCGCATCTGCTTGCGGCTGAGCACCTTGACCGCTTGCTGGGCGGCACCTTTGGCCATGGCAATGGCCTCGGGCACGAATCGCGGGCTGTGGGCCAGGCCGGCCAAAAAGATTCCCGGGGAGGCGAAATCCAGCGGGCGCAGTTTCACGTGGGCTTCCATGAAAAAACCTTCCGCGCCGCGGGGCAGTTTGAGCAGTTTGGCCAGCGATTCGGCGCCGCTTCCGGGACGGATGCCGCTGCTGAGCACGACCAGGTCGGGATCGACCCGAAAGGGCTGGTGCGAGCTGCGGTCGGTGAAATCCACCACCAGGGATCCGGTGTCGTCTTCGTATACCTCCGGGTTTTCCTCCGGTATATACCGGAAAAACAGCACCCCCTTGCGGCGGGCTTCCAGGTAGTACAGCTCCTTGAATCCGAAGGTGCGCAGGTCCCGGTAGAGGACCACGACCTGGACATCGGGGTTGACGGTTTTCAGTGCCAGCGCATTTTTGACCGCGGCACTGCAGCACACGCGGCTGCAGAAGGGAAACGCTTCGTTGCGGGAGCCGACGCACTGGATCATCACCACCCGCCGCAGATTTCGTGCCCAATGGTGATCCTCGCGGATGCGCCGGGCCAGCGCCACCTGGGTCATCACCCGCGGATCGACTCCATGACGATATTCGACCGGCTCATAGGGCCGCCCCCCGGTGGCCACGATCACCGTTCCGTATGGCAGCGTTTGCGGATCCGCACCCGGCGCCTGGATCACGCCTTCGAACGCGCCCGCGTGACCGCTGTGCGATGTCAACTGGCTGTTCAGGTGCACCTGGATCTGCGGGTGTCGCATGACCCGTTCGGCCAGTTGCAGTGCCAGCCTGGGGGGCGATTCGCCTTCCAGGGTTTCGGTCAGGTTGCGGGCATAGCCCCCCAGGAGGGAGTTCATTTCCACCAGATGGACCGGAAATCCCTGGTTGGCCACCGTCAGCGCGGCACTCATGCCCGCCACGCCGCCGCCGACGACCAGGGCCTGCGATTCCACCGCATAGGTGCGGTCGCTCAGGGGCTCCAGCCGCAGGGCCCGGGATACGCCGGCCCGGATCAGACGGGCGGCTTTGGCCGTGGCCGCTTCCGGCTGGTCGGCATGCACCCAGGAGCACTGGTTGCGGATGTTAACCATCTCGAACAGGTAGGGATTCAGTCCGGCGCGGCGCAGGGTTTCCTGAAACAGCGGTTCGTGGGTTTTGGGTGAGCAGGCCGCCACCACAACACGGTTGAGACGGTGTTGCTCGATTTTATGGGTCAGGTCCGTCAGGGCCTCGGTGGAACAGCTGAACAGCAAATGATCGGCAAACGCCACCGTCGGAAGGGTCTGCAGCATTTCCATCAACGCGGGAATGTCCACCACCCCGGCAATGTTCGAGCCGCAGTGACAGACAAAGACCCCCACGCGGGGTTCAGCCGCCAGTGGTTTTTCCGGCGGTGTTTCCACCGTGACGGTGGCCGAATCCCGGGCGGCCTGCAGCAGTACGGCGGCTTCGGCGGCAGCCGCTCCGGCCTGGATTACCGTTTCCGGAATGTCTTTGGGAGCTTCCAGAGCGCCGCACACGAAGACGCCCGGCCGGGAGGTGGATGTCGGCCCATCGAATTCGGCGGTCGGAAATCCATAGGGATTGGTCCACACGCCCAGCCGACGGCACAGCTCGGACCAACCCCGGGACGGTTTCAGGCCGCTGGAAAGCACCACCAGGTCGTATTCTTCCTCCACCTTGCGGTTGCGGTGGTGATCGAAAGTTTCGATCACCAGATTTTCGTTTTCCGGGTTCAAATCCACCCGGGAAATCATGGATCGATGAAAGCGGACCCCGTGTCGGTTACGGGCGCTTTCCACGTAGGTGTCAAAGCCTTTGCCGTGGGCGCGAATGTCCATGAAGTAAATGGCCGCTTTGCTTTCGGGGTTGTGGCTGCGGGTGAGAACGGCCTGCTTGACGGCATGCATGCAGCAAACCGAGGAACAGAACGGCCGGTTGCGGGCGGCGTCCCGGGACAGGACGCATTGAATCCAGGCCACCTTCCGCGGGGATCGGCCGTCGGAGGGTCGCTGCACGTGACCGCTGCCCGGACCGGTGGCCGAGAGCATGCGTTCATACTGCAGCGAAGAGACCACATTGCGAAATCTTCCGAATCCGTATTCGCCGTCGTCGGCGTTCAGAGCCGGTTCGAAGCCGCCGGCCAGCACCACCGCACCGGTGTCCAGGGTGCGCGTATCCGGTGTTTGCTCGAATGCCACCGCGTCGGTGGGACAGATTTTCTTGCACAGTCCGCAGCGGCCGAGGGTCAGGTACAGGCAGTGCTGCGGGTCCAGGGCGTACTTGCGTGGAACCGCCTGGGGGAAGGTCAGATAGGCCGCTTTGCGCAAGCCCAGCGCACCGTTGAATTCGTCCGGCACTTTTTTAGGGCATTTCTGGGCGCATTGGCCGCAGGCGATACATTTTTCGGTGTCGATGTAGCGTGGCTGTTTTTCGATGCGCACCCGGAAGTTTCCCGGCTCGCCTGCCAGTTCCAGAACGCGGGCCCCGGTGACGATTTCCACGTTGGGATCGGCGTCGACCTGCACCAGCTTGGGCGAAAACATGCAGGTGGAGCAATCGTTGGTGGGAAAGGTCTTGTCGAGGCGGGCCATGGTCCCGCCCAGGGTATGGCTTTCTTCGATCAGTTGTACGTAGAAACCGGCTTCGGACAGGTCCAGGGCGCATTGGATGCCGCCGATACCGCCGCCGATGACCGCCACCCTGCCGATGGGCGGCCTTGCAGTTGCCCTTTGTTTTTCGGGGTCGGGGTTCATGGCAGCAGCCCCTTTTTCCGCAGCTGCGGCACCGGGTCGGCGATGTGCATGGAAAAGCGCCCGGCGTCCATCGCCCCGGTTTCGAAGGCCAGCTGTATCAGTTCGGTGAAATAAAAAACCGGCAACACCTTTTTGTCGGTCTCGACCGGGTGCAGATCCAGATTGGATTGGCACAGGGGACAGGATACGACCACGGCATCGGCACCGGTTCGGCGGGCGTTTTCAAGCAGCCTGCCGGTCAGCGCCAGCTGGATGTCGCGGCGGCCGATGCCGATGCTGGCGCCGCAACAGGTGGTTTTGTAGGACCAATCCACCACTTCGGCGCCGATTGCCTTCATGAGTCGGTCCAGTGTCAGCGGATTTTCGTAGTCGGTGAAACCGGTGATGCGCGGCGGTCGGACCATTTGGCAGCCGTAATAACAAACGATCTTCATCCCGGACAGCGGCTTTTGGACGGTTTGCCGTACCTGCTCGACAATCGACTCCTGAGCCAGAAAGCGGGTCATGTCGTGGACCGCCAGACGGCCGCTGACCTGCCAGGGAATGTCGTAAATCTGACGGCGGACCATGGTCTGGGAGAACCGCAACCGGTTGAAGCAGTTGGCGCAGGGTGCCACGATGTCGAGGCCCATTTTTTCGGCGGCGGCCAGGTTACGGGCCGGCAGCGCCACGGTCATGACCTCGTCGAGGCTGTGGGCCGCCGTGGCACCGCAGCACGACCAGTCATCGATTTCAACCAGCTCGATTCCCAGGTGACGGAATACCGCCTCGATGGAGCGGGCGTAATCGTTGGCCATGCCTTCCAGAGCGCAGCCCGGATAAAATGCCAGTTTCATCGGACGTCCTCGCCTTTGCGCCGGCGGACCAGCTTCTGAATTTCGGCCACCGCCCGGCAACGGCTGGGAATGATTTTCAGGCGACCCTTGCGCCAGAGGGTCAGCCCCAGGCCGATTTCCTCTTTGAGGGCGCCGGATCGCAGCTTTTCGCGCAGCACTCCGGGTTTGCGGTTCAACGCCCCCATCAGCCAGAACTCGTTGACCCGGCCACGGCGCTGCAGCTCCTCCAGAAAGGTGCGGTGGAAGACCGCCAGCTGTTTTTCCTTCGGCTGGACCGAAGAGCGTGACGCCAGGCTGCGCAGGTGCAGGATCAATTCGGCCACCCCCACTTCGTTGGGGCAGTAGGTGGTGCACATCTCACACGACAAACACACCCAGATGGTCGCCGAGGCCATCAACGCTTCCCGGCGGCCGAGTTGCGTATAGCGAATCACCTGGTGCGGTTTGATATCCATGTAAGCGCTCACCGGACATGAATTGGTGCAGCGCTCGCATTGATAGCAGGCCGCGATGTTGGCGCCGGTTTCGCCTTCCATTCGCTGCAGAAAATGTTGCCCCCGGTCGCCGAGGCGGATGCGCCGGCGGTCATCGAATGTCTCCATCTTCGGAGGTTTGGGCGTTGTCATCCAACATCCTCCCGGGATTGCGTATCTGCGGAGTCGGAAACCGTTCCGAATCGTTTCACATCGCAGAACGACTTCTTCCACGTTTCTGTATTTATCGGTGAAATGCCGCCTGGGGCCGGCAACCGCAACAATCGCTCGGTTCAGGAAGCCAAAAACAATTGTAGATACAATATAGCTATTTAGATGCCACGTTGTGGCACTTGTGTCAAGAACAATTCACCCTTGCGCCTGGAAAAATCCGTTCGGTGGATCAGCTCGACCCGGATTGTCGGCTGCGATACAGCGCGTAGTAGGTCACCGGTACGATCACCAGGGTGAACAGGGTGGATGCGGCCAGGCCGAAAATCAGAGTCCAGGCCAGACCGGAAAACACCGGGTCCAGGGTGATGGGCCAGGCGCCCAGGGCGGTGGTGGCGGCGGTGAGCAGAATCGGACGCATGCGGATGGAACCGCTCTGCAGGATGGCTTCTCTGAACGCCATGCCGTCTTTGAGAGAATCCTGGATGAATTCGATCAGTATAAGGGAATTGCGGATGACGATGCCGCCCAGCGCGATCATGCCGATCATGGCCGTGGCGGTAAAAAACACCGGATTTTCAAATCCGCCCGGCGTGTCGGTAAACCAGTTCAGAAACCAGAATCCCGGCATCGCGCCGATCAGTGTCAGGGGAATGGCCATCATGATCAACACCGGCATGAAAAACGAATTGGTCTGTATGATCAACAGGATGTAGATCAGCACCAGGGCCGCGGCAAAGGCGATGCCCATGTCGCGGAAGACCCGCAGGGTGATCTTCCACTCGCCCTCACCGTCCCATTTGACCTGAATGCCTTCGGGCAAAGGCGCTTCGCGCAGGCGTCGTTGCATGTCAATGATGGCTTCTCCCGGTGCGCGTCCAGCCATTTCAGCCATTACGTACACAACCCGTTCGAGGTCCTTGTGGTAAACCGGCTGCGGATCGGGCACTTCGACGACCGTTACCAGTTCGGCCAGCGGGATCATCCGTCCGCCGGCCCCCATGACCGGGATCTGGGAGAGCGCCACGCTTCCCGAGCGGGCTTCCCGCGGCAGGATGATTCGGATCATCAGCGGCTGCCGTTCGCCGGGCAGATGGACGGCGGTCGGATGACCGCCGCCGAGGGCGGTTTGCAGCGTGCGCACCACGGCCTCGGAAGAAACCCCGTGCAGGGCGGCTTTTTCCTTGTCGAGCACGAAATCGAAGCGGGTGCGTTCGGCCTCGACCGTGTCGTCGATGTCCACCACGAAGGGCTCCTGCCGCATGATTTGTTTGATGTGATCGGCCGCAGCGGTCAGGGCCTCATAGGGCTGATCCGGAGCGCTGTACAGTTCGGCCACCACCGTGGCCAGCACCGGCGGTCCGGGAGGCACTTCCACGATCTTGAGCACGGCGCCGTTGCGGGCGGCGATTGCTTCCAGCTCGTTGCGGATGCGCAGGGTGATGGCATGACTCTGCTGCCGGCGGCGGGTTTTGTCCGCCAGGTTCACCCGGATGTCGGCCAGGTGCCCGCCCCGGCGCAGATAGTAATGGCGGACCATGCCGTTGAAATCGATGGGGGAGGCGTGCCCGACGTAGGAAACCATGTCGGTGACCTCCGAAACGGTGCGCAGGTGGGTCTCGAAATCCCGCACCACCGCGTCGGTGGCTTCCAGGGGGGTGCCCTCCGGCATGTCGATGACCAGTTGAAATTCGTTTTTGTTGTCGAAGGGCAGCATTTTCAACGGCACCAGCCGCAGCAATGCCAGCGATGCAGCCAAAAGCAGCAATCCCAGTACGACGAACAGCAAAACGAACCGCAGCGTCCGTGAACGCAGAAAGGGTTCCACGACGGCGCGGTAAATGCGCTCGATCGCCCCTCCGGATGCATGCTGGAAACTGCCGGCTTCCCCGGGCGGGGGCGGGGCGGCCTGGAGCAGACGGTAGGTCAGCCATGGAACGATGGAAACCGCGCACAGGGTGGAAAAAATTACCGTCACCGGCACGTTGGCCGCCATGGGCGCCATGTAGGGTCCCATCATGCCGGAGATGAAAAAAAGCGGTACGAAGCAGGCGATGATGGCCAGCGTGGACATGATCACCGGCGGCAGGACCTCGTTGACGGCGAAAAGCGTGGCCTGCAGGGGGTTGCGCCGGCCCGCGAAAATATGGCGTTGAATGTTGTCGACGTTGGTGATGGGATCGTCCACCACCAGACCGAGCGAAAGGATCAGGGCAAACAGGGTCACCCGGTTGATGGTGTAGCCGAGCAGAAAGTTCACGAACAGGGCCAGGGAAAAGCTGATGGGCACCGCCAGGGCCACCACCAGGGCCTCGCGCCAGCCGAGGGTGAGGGCCAGCAAAGCGACCACGGTGAGAATGGCAAAGCCCAGGGAGGACAGCAGGTCGTTTACCTTCTGCTGGGCGGTCTCGCCGTAGTTGCGCGTGATGCGGGCCTGGACACCGTAAGGAATGACCGTTTCCTGCAGGGTTTCGAAGCGATCGAGGATGTTGCGGGCGACGTCGACGGCATTGGTGCCGCGTTTTTTGGCCAGCGCCAAGGTGACGGCCGGATACCCGTTTTCCGGGTTGCCGGCCGTATCCGGCCGGGTTTGTCGGAAATAATGCGAGAAGCCGATGCGGGTATACGATTCGGCTTCTTCGGGTCCGTCGACGATGCGGGCCACATCCCGCAGGTACACCGGCCGTCCGTCGTGCACACCGACCACCAGCTCGGCCACCGATTCGGCATCGGTGAAAAAGGCGTTTCCGGTGACCGTGAAACTGCGGTTGCGTCGTGAAAATTGGCCGGCGGTGGTGGACGCATCGGCGCCTTCCAGCACCCGGTAGGCTTCCAGCAAAGAGACGCCCATTGCGTACATGCGTTCGGGCAGCATTTCCACCCGCACCTCCCGGCGGCGGCCGCCGACGATTTCCGTGCGGGAGATGTTCTTCACGGTCGAAAGCCGGGCCAGGACTTCTTCGCCGATGCGATGCAGCTGGTGGTCGTCATAGCGATCCGAGTAGAGGGTGATGTTCAAAATCGGCACATCGTCGATTTCGATGGGTTTGACCACCCAGCCGGTTACGATCGGCGGCACCCGGTCGATGTTCATGGAAATTTTATTGTGGAGTTTCACCAGGGAGTTTTCGCGGTCTTCCCCGACGTAAAACCGCACCGTGACGATGGCCATATCGCGGTGGGATGTGGAATAGACGTATTCGACCCCGTCGATTTGCCACAACAGGCGTTCGAGCGGTGTGGCCACCAGTTTTTCGATTTCCTGGGGCGTGGCGCCGGGCGCCGAAACGAACACGTCGGCCAGCGGAACGACGATCTGCGGCTCTTCTTCCCGCGGGGTGACGAATATGGCGCTCGCTCCCAGGCCCAGTGACAAAACGATCAGAATCAGCGACATCCGGGACGTCAGAAACAACCGGACGATGCGCACCAGCAGGTTGTCGGGCACGGCATTTGAATCGTCACTCATCGCCATTGTCCATTGTCAATGCACCATGGTACCTGCAGCGGGAAAACAACGATTTCGGGACGGACACAAATCACCATCCGATGGTCTCACCGCCCGACAGTCCGGAGAGAATCTCCACCTGCCCGTCGAGGGTGCGACCGGTTTTGACGAAACGCGATCGCCATCGTTCTTCTTCCCGCACGGTGACCATTTCCAGCTGTCCGACGCTGCGCACGGCCGCCGCCGGAACCACCAACACCTCGAGGTCTTTGACCGGCACCCGCAGCTTACCGTAAATCCCCGCATAGAGACCCGTTTCCTTTGGCAGAGCCGCTTTTACCAGGAACGTGCGCGTTTCCGGATCGGCATACGGGACGATTTCTTCCACGGTGGCGCGGGTATCCAACGCCAGGGCGTCGATTCGCACCGGCAGGCTGCTGCCTGCAGATACCTGCCTGACCAGTGACTCCCGCACGAAGGCTTCCAACCGAAAGGTTCCGCTGGTTTCCAGCAGCAGCAGGGGACGGCCCGGCGCGGCCAGGTCCCCGGGTTCGGCCAGCCGCTTGAGCACCCGGCCTTCTTCGGGGGCCTGAATCCGGGTGTAGCCCAGCGCAATTTCGGCCTCCCGGACCATCTCTTCGTTCCGGCGCACTTCGGCTGCGGCCCGGGTCAGGACCTCCCGGGCTTTTTCCAGTTGCTGTTCGGTGGCGGCTTGGGCCTCGAAATAGTTCCGGATGCGCTCGTGTTCACTGCGGGCCTGGGTGTGGGCGGCGCCGGCCGCCACCGCGGCCTGCCGCGCCTGATCGAGACGGGAACGAAATTGCCGGTCATCCAGGGAAACCAGAACCTGGCCGCGGCGGACCGCATCTCCCGGTTGAACGGCAACGGAACGAATCTGGGCGGAAACCTGCGGTTCGATGCGGGCTTCGATGCGCGGGCGCACCGTACCCACGGCTTCATACCACTCGGTGACGGTGATGCGCTGGACCGTGGCGGTGTTCGGCGGGGCCGGCGCTTCGGCCCGCGCCGGCGGGGTGCGACCGGGTGGAATCTTGGCGTCTCCCAGCAGGAAATAACCGACGGCACCGCCCAACACAACCGCGGCAATGCCGCCGCGCAGCCACCATTTTTTACTGTCTTCCATATTCATGATCCATTGGATTCCGTGTGCCGGTGGGGCCCCCGGCCCAGTGACCGACCGCCCGGCCGATGTCGAACATGGCTTTGTAGTGGTCGTAGCGCGCCGCCGCCGTTCTCATTTGGGCCCGATTGCGGTCCAATTCGGCTTCCAGGTAGCGGGTGATGGTGGCCGAGCCGCCTTCGAACTGGATTTTGACCAGGCGCAGGGATTCCTGGGCGCTGGTGACACTCTTGGCGGCCACCGCCAGGCGGGCGACGGCTTCCTCCAGATTCAGATACGCGCGGCGCACGTCGCGCTTGACGGCCAGCAGCGTCTTGCGATCCATTTCCTGGAGGGCTTCGAAAGCCGCCTGGGCCTTGTGCTCCTCGGCCCGGGTCCGAAACCCGGAGAACAGCTCCCAGTTCAGTAAAATGGCGGCGGTCCAGTTCCGGCGGTCGGCATCGTAGGAAAGTGACTCATCGTTGAAGTAATATTGGCCGATGAAATCGACGCTGGGCAGATAACCGCTGCGGGCCGCATCGATCTGCAGCCGGGACTGGTCCAATTGCTCCCGGATTTTTTTCAAGTCCGGCCGTTTCTGCAGCGCCAGAGCCAGCGCCGCTTCATAGGTTTCCGGGACCGTCAGGTTCAACTGGACCGATGATTCCAGCGGCAGTTCGACATCGGGACTGATTCCCAGCAGGGTGGCCAGCACCGTCTGCAGCGTGCGGTAGCGGTTGCGACTGCTCACCACGGCCTCCTGGGCTTCGGCCAGGCGGACCTCCAGGGAAAGCAGGTCGGATTTGAGGGCGCTGCCGCCGCGATAGCGCACCTGCATCATTTGCAGCTGCGTCTCCACGGTGAACACCGATTCTTCGGCAATCCGCATGAATTCCAGGGCGGCCAGGCAGTCGAAATAGGTTCGGCCGACAGCGGCGGTCAGCGTGTTTTCGATGTCGCGCCGGTTCAGCCGGGAGATGTCCAGGCTGTTTTGCGAAATCCGGCGGTCGAGCCGGTTTTTGCCGCCGTTGTAAAGGTTCCAGCGGGCATTCAAGCCGCTTTCCCAGCTTTCGAACCACCCCGGGTTGTTGAAGTCCACATCCGGCGGCAGGTTCCGCTGGTCGATGGTTTTAAACAGGTAGGCCGAGGGGGCGTCGCCCTGAAGGTATTCGGTGTAGAATCCGATGGCCGGATAGAAGGCGGCCTGAGTCTGCATCAGCGCGGCTTCGGCCTCTCGGACGCGCGCGATCGCCATGCGGCTGTCGGGGTTGTTTTCCAGCGCGATTCGGATGGCTTTTTCCAGTGTGAGCGGGCGTTCGAATTCGACGTCGGCGATGCTGCGTGGAACAACGGGGGGTTGGGAAGGTTGCCGGTCTACGGCCGGCGAAGCCAGAGGCGGTCGAACGGAGGGTCCGCCGGCACAGGCGAGCAACCACACCGAAAAAAAAGCCGTGCATACCGCAATTCGCCAGGAACTTCGCCGCATGGCCCTGTTCTTTCCTCGTCGGACAATCGAATTCCGCAGTCGAAACGGTTCCGCGAAAACACGATCTAACGGCGCCGGTCGTCGCTCGGCGTTCTGCGGAGGGCATCCCGAGCCAGTTGGCCGATGCGATGGATAATAAAGCGTCCTTCCAGGTAGATCGTCACTGAATCGTTATCATCAATCCGTTTTCGAATCAATTCCTCGGTCCGGTCGAGGGGCAGCGCGGCGGCGGCCCAAATGCTCAGCCCGCGCAGACGGCGGTCCTCGGACTGCAGAAACGGCGGCAGGAACGCTGCGGTGCGGGCCACCAGGGAGGGGCGCGATCGGGCCAGTCGCCCCAGGCCCCACAACAGGCCTTTCTGCAGTTCTTCATGCTCCAGAAAATTTTTGCCGGGCTCGATATAGGAGACCAGCAAATTCCCATATTCCCCGGCCAGCGCTGCGCTCTGGGCCATAATTTCCCCCATGGCCTCCGGCGAACCCCAGCCGATGCCGCCGGACTCGTCGTTGAGGTTCCACAGAAAACGCCGCATGACGATGCGGGCCGATTCCATGGACTGGTCCGCCAGACGGGAGACCACCGCGCCCATGGCGCTGATCGCACGCCAGCGCACGGTTTCATCCAGACTGTGCAGGAATCCGAACAGGGGGTTGACCACCTGGCGATACGGATATTGACAAATCCGATCCATCGCGGCGGCGAAGTCCGCATTGCGCAGCAGGTCATGAACTTCGGTTTTCAGCTTGCGGGTGGGAAGCTTGCTTTTGGGTCCGGCACTCATGCATTCCCCTGAGACGACTTTGGGCAGATAAAAGCTTATGTTCAAGCTTATATTTTTGAAAAATTCGGAATGCTGGGCTCAGGGCTTAAAATGTAATCACCTCATACCCCTGTTCTCGATAGGCGGCCATCCCCGGGTGTCCGTTCATGTCGTCCAGCAGCGGCATTGCCTGCCGCCGGGCGGCATCGGCCGTCCCCATTTTTTTCGAACAGGCTTTGCAGGCGCCGGCAACCAGCCCGAGGGAGCGGCATTTCTCCCATAGGCCGTGCAGCATGTGGGATTCTTCCGCCAGCTCCGGGAGGAGTTTGGTCGCGGCGCCCTCGACAACGATCCTGGCCTCATGGCCTTTGGCATTCATATCCAGCGCATTGAGCAGTACGTGAACAAAACACATGGGGTCGCCGTTGAACACGAACAGTGAAAATTTTTTCATGGGCTCTTTTTTCCTCCCGGCCGATCATTGCCAGCGGTCGAAACCGAAGGTTACCATTCGACCCAGTAGATGCAGTCCGTGGGGCAGTTGCGGATTGCATCCTGCACTTCGGATTCCGGATATTCAGCAAGATCGGCAACTTCGATATATCCGGCATCGTTCAAGCTGAAAACCTGCGGGCAGGCTTCCACGCACACTTCGCATTTTATACAGTCGCTGAGTTCGACGACCGGAGCTTTCATCGGCGGGTTATCCGGCGGTTTCCGGTTTGGATGCTTTCACCGCCATGCCGATTCGTTGACCGAATTCATAGCAC
>DAXETY010000131.1:0-23587 GCA_051155755.1 Desulfobacterales bacterium | reverse complement strand
GACCCGGGTGATCTACACCGAGGCGGTCGGAAACCCAACCCTCAAAACAGCCGATATACCGGCACTGGCCGAGTTGGCGCACGCCCACGGGATAAAGCTGGTCGTGGACAACACCTTTTCCCCGGTCATTCTGACACCGGCGGTCCTGGGAGCCGATGTAACGATTCACTCGCTGACCAAGTTCATAAATGGCGCCAGCGACGCGATTGCCGGCGTTATATGTGGCGCCTGCACGTTCGTGCAGAAACTCATGGACCTGCACACCGGCCGGGTAATGCTCCTGGGGCCCACCATGGATCCGCGGGTCGCCTACGATGTCATTCAACGGCTGCCCCATCTGGCGCTGCGCATGCGGGAGCACGGTGCCCGATCCATGATCATTGCCTCACGGCTCTACGAGTTGGGCGCACCGGTGGTATACCCCGGGCTTCCCTCTTATCCCCAGTATTCGCTGATCAGCCGCCTGATCAATGAGGGTTACGGCTACGGGGGCATGCTGACCCTCGACTGCGGCAGTCGGGAAAAAGCCGAAGAACTGATGCGGATTCTTCAAAACGAAATGCGCTTCGGGCTTATCGCGGTGTCGCTGGGCTACTACGACACGCTGATTTCCTGTTCCAGTTCTTCGACCTCATCGGAAATCCCACCGGAAGATCGTGACAAAATCGGCATTTCGCCCGGCCTGGTGCGAATGTCGATCGGTTACACCGGCAGTCTGACCGCCCGTGTCGAACAAATCGAAAATGCCGTCAAAAAAATCGGGCTCGTTTAAATGCAGGAACCGAAACCCGAATCGATGAAGCCCCACCGCCGGGAAGTGTTCAGCGAAATCATCGGCGAAAGCCCGTCGATGAAGAAAATCTTCGATATTATCGAGCGCGTGGCAGACAGCGACACGACGATCATGATCCACGGAGAAACCGGAACGGGCAAGGGCATGATCGCCCGGGCCATCCACCGCAGTTCGTACCGCCGCAACGGTCCTTTCGTGCAAATCAACTGCGGAGCGATCTCCGAGGGATTGCTGGAAAGCGAATTGTTCGGCCATGTCAAGGGAGCCTTCACCGGTGCGGTCTCGGAAAAACCGGGCAAGTTCGAACTCGCCAAGGGCGGCACGATTTTTCTGGACGAAATCGGAGACATGAGCCCGGATTTACAGGTTAAGGTCCTGCGAGTCCTGGAAGAAAACGAATTTGAGCGTGTCGGTGGCGTACAAACGATTCGGGCCGACGTGCGCATTCTTGCCGCCACCCATCGAGACCTGGAAGAAGAGGTGCAAAAGGGGAATTTTCGTGAGGACCTTTTCTACCGCCTCTACGTGATTCCAATCACCCTGGCGCGGCTGCAGGAGAGAGCGGCGGACATCCCGGTGCTCATCGACCATTTCCTGGTTCGACTTAGCGCGGAAAAGGGTCGGGAGAAGGTTCGAATATCGCCGGAAACCAAAGAGCTGCTGATGAATTACGCCTGGCCGGGAAACGTACGCGAATTGAAAAACCTGATGGAGCGTCTGGTGGTGTTGAACGAAGGCGGCGAAATCCGGCCCGAGGACCTGCCGGCACGAATACGGGGGCTGCGACCCCAACGCCTGCAACCGGATCTGGCCGCTTTCCCGAACGGCATCGATTTCAACAGCGCCGTGACAGAGTATGAAAAAGCGCTGATCCGGCAGGCACTGGAAAAATCCAACTGGGTCAAAAACAAGGCCGCCGAACTCCTTCAAATCAAACGTACGACACTGGTGGAAAAGATTAAACGTTACAATCTCAAGAAAGAAGAAGACTTGTAAGACTGCCGCCACGCAGCGGTTTCGGAAGTGATTCGGTGCCGGAATGAAATGTTTGTCGAAAATTTGACACGTTCGGTTCGGGTTGGGAACAGTCATTGGCATGGGACTCGAGACTCGCTATACGGGCCAGGAGGATGTCATGGGGGATTACGAAATACTTTTCGTCGACGACGATGAGGTTATCCTGGACATGGTCGGACGTTATCTGCAGCGTGAAGGCTACCAGGTCAGCCTGGTTAACAGCGGCTTGGGAGCATTGGAACTGCTGCAGAAGAAAAATTTCGATGTCGTGTTCACCGATTTCAAAATGCCCGAAATTGACGGACTCGAGCTGCTGAGCGCCATCAAGCAATATCGCCCCAACACCGAGGTCATCGTGGTCACCGGTCACGGCACGATGGAAACCGCCGTTCAGGCCATGAAAATCGGCAGCTATGATTACCTGCAGAAGCCCTTTAAACTCGATCTGTTGAAACTGCTGATCGACCGGATTCTGGAAGAAAAGCGGCTCAAGGATGAAAACGTCCGGTTAAAAGCGCGCTTGAAAGAACGCCACCGTTACGGGCGCATTTACGGGATCAGCCTGAAAATGCGGGAAATTTACGAAACGATCGAACAGATGCAAAACCAAAGCCCCAACGTGCTCATCCAGGGAGAAAGCGGCGTCGGAAAACAGCTGGTAGCCCGGGAAATTCACGCAACCAGCGACCGCAGCCACAGGAGCTTTTCACCGGTTGGCTGGCGAGCCTTCCAGAAAGAAACCAACGCCGCTGAAATCGACCGCAAAGTCGACAAATTGCTGGCCGACCATCAAGGGGCGACCCTGTATCTGGATGAGGTTGCCGATATACCGCCGCAGATCCAGAACCGGCTACTCCGGAAACTCGGTTCGGCCGAAACGGATGTTCGCATGATCGCGGCCAGCGCACGGGACATGCGGGATGCGATCGAAAGCCAACAGATGCATCGAGATTTCCTTTCCCTGGTAGACGGCGTCGTCATCCAGGTGCCGCCACTTCGCAACCGCAAAGAAGATATCTGCCTGCTGGTCAACCATTTCCTGTTCGAGAACAATGCCGCCGCTGAAAAAAAAATCTACGGTATCGATCCCGAAGCCGTCGACAATCTGTTGCGCTACCACTGGCCCGGCAATGTGATTCAACTCGAAAACGTGATCGAGAGGGCTTTTGCACTGGGCGTGGAAAATGTGATCCGGGTCACCGATCTTCCGGCCGAGATCCGGACATTCGCCGAAATCTCCCGTCACGTGTAAGATCGGCTGCCTGAAAATCGGGAAAATTGTCAATCCAATGGCGCGGAAAGGACCAATATTCAAAAGGAGGACATATGGCTGCTGAATGCATTTTTTGTAAAATCGTTCGAGGGGAAATTCCGTGCTTTAAAATTGCCGAAACCGACCGGGTGCTCGTCTTTGCCGATATCAACCCCATCAATGGCGGACACACCCTGATCATTCCCAAGAACCACGCCGAAAACCTGCTGGAGATCGATCCCGAGGATCTCACCGCCATCCATCACACTTCCATCGAAGTAGCCCGGGCCATGAAAACGGCCCTGAACGCCGAAGGGATCGCCTGTCTGCAGCTCAACGGTAAAGCGGTCAATCAACTGGTCATGCACTATCACCTGCACTTGATTCCGCGCGCTTCCAATGATCCCAAAATTGCCCTCACGGAGTGGGAGTTGGTGCCGGGCGATATGAAAACCATCGAAGAAACAGCCGGCAAAATTGCAGCGGCAATGAAACCCTGATGTGCGGCCGGGCAAGCCGACCCGTTTCTGCTTCGTTGTCCAGGCGCTCCATATTTCGGTGTTTTTTGTCAATCGGCACGGTTCCTATCAGCGATGTTCGCCATGAACTTTTCCGATCGTTTCGACCCCTTCAACGACCGCCTCTCGCGAGATGTCCGCAATTCGCTCTCGGAAGCCTTTGTCGAGGCACTCAAGCACGTTGAAAACCAACGCCTGGAAGCTTGCCTGAACCACTGGCTGCAGCAAAACCTTCCCCCGGCCGTTGAACACTACCTCATCGACCGATCGCAGCGGTACCGTTCGGTGATGAATACGCTGAAATCAGCGCAGGTGATCGATCCTTCCGCGGTAACGGCTGCGTTCTGGAACCAGGAACTGTTTTTCGAGTTGCATGAATACCTGGAGGACATCTGGACAACCGAAACCGGACAGGAGCGCGAGGCCCTGAAAGGCATGATTCAGGCCGCCGGAGCCTATGTCCACCGGGAACATCAGAATCGGCGCGCCGCCGCCCGGCTGGCTGCAAAAGCAGTGCAACGGCTCTCCGGTCGAAATCGCCGGTTGAAGCGCATCGCCAACCTGGATGAGCTGTGCCGCTGCCTGGAAAACCTATCCGAACCGCCGCCCCAGCTTTTTCTACAGACAAAGTGAACCGGCACGGAGGGGTCGCTTAAACGGTGGATTCCACCGTAGAGGGCTCCTCGTCATTGCGAACTCCGACGACTTCCGCCGGCAAAAGTTCTCCCCACTGCTTGCGGTACATGGCATCGAACACCAGGTGGAACATAAACACCAGCAGATCGTAAGCGGTCATCTGCAATCCCTCTCGGGCAAATAGCTTGATCAGTTCCACCAGTTTTTCATCTTCCATTTTCAGATCTTCCAGCCGCTGCAGAATCTCGAGGCCTTTACTCCGAAGACCATGTTCTTTTTTCCACTTGACTTTCAGCTGGGTGATTTTTGAGCGTGCCGAAGCCACCAGCGCCTTGCAGGTCTGGGCATTGCGAAACACCGTCTGACCGGCGACGTAATCGCGGATGTCTCTTTGAAGATGCTTGCGCTCTTTTTGCAGTTCCGCCTGGAACATTTCCACCGCAGCCTCCGGAATCGTAATTTTGATGCGCTTGAGCACCTCTTCCTTTTCCCGGATTCTCTGGGAAAATTCGGACTTGGCCCCGTACCAGAACATGCGGCTTGATTTTTTGAAAATCTCTCCCTGCACCCGGCGATCGTCTTTGTTGCGGGTCAGAACGGATTTGAAACCGATGATCATTTTACCGGATTGATGAAAGAGCCGCTCGCCGGTGGCCACTGCGTAAAGGATACCAATGACGGCATACCAGTCCTGGAGATGGAGAATGCGCCCGACATCGACGAAACAGTCCTGCAGGGTTTTGTTTGGGATCAGGTGCGCCGGTGTTGCATATGAGGGCGTTCCGCCTAGCAGCGGCTGACGGGCCTTGCCGGATTCATCGGAGAAAACGGCGGCGGTCTCCACATCGATGAGGCCCAGCGTGTAATTTTCGAGGGTGTCCAGAAAATCCGGATATTTCGACCGATCGCCGGCAACCAGCAGGTTATCGGGCTTCAGATCCCGAATGGCGACCCCGCTATGGCGCAGTTCCGCCAGCAACTCGAGCAGCTTGGCCTCCAGGCCCGAAAGACGCTGACGGTTCTGACTGACGGTAACCGTTTGGATGCAGCTCCGGACGGTGGTCAGATAGGCTTCGATCACTGCAGCGTGCTTCCGGAACACCTTTGTCAGCAACTCGTTGACTTTCCGGGCCAACTCCGGTGTTAAAAATTTCTCTCCGCCATCGACTTGTCGGCCGGCGAGGTAGATTAAGAACCATTTCTGCATGGCGTAGCGGTTGGCCCGGCTGTCGAATTTTTTGACCAGCGGAACCGCATGTTTTTCAAAATCGGAAAATACGTTGCGGATGGCTTCCACCTGCTGGTCGTTCTCGATGGCGTAACGGCCTTCGAATCCATGATTTTCCCAGACGACATCCGGATATCCGACGATTTCGTCATGCAGTCGTTTTGTAAGTTCGTGAAAGTCCTGAATGATGTGACTGAGAAAAAAATACCGCGACAGGTCCATCACGAATACAAAGGAGGGGCCAATTTTGAGAAAAGATTGAAATCGAGGATACTTCCGCAGCCACTCCAGATATTTTTCTTCCAGCTGTTCCTGGGTGAGTCGATTTTCTTCGGTAAACGGGTGGATCAGCCGCAGCAGGGCGGATGCTGCCGGCACGATGCACTCCCGGCTTTCCAGGCGTTTGACGATTTCGTGATCGGATTCCAATGCGGCCACGTAAGTCTCCAGGTCCGCAATCGGTTTTCCGGGAATCTTGATTACCAGGTGGGTATCAAAAATGACGTAGTAGCAGCGACTGCGGCTGGAGCTGTCATCACCGACCGGAGCCATCGTCATCCGTCTCGAGGCCCAATCCTCTCCCTGCCGGACACGCAATTCGTAGGTGCTGCTGGAATCGTATCCAGCGGTTTCCAGCCGTTTCCATTCCGCCTCGACCGTAGGCGGTGCGCCGATTTGCTCCTTGTACAGATTCAGAAAGAACTGCACGATGTCTTCGTCCTGTATTTCCCGATGCAGAGCTTTCCCGTCGCTGACCGCTGCGGATTGCGGCGGCGCGCTGGACTCCGACGGAGCCGGCCGGGCCGCTGCCGGACCTGATTTGGACCGCGATTTGTGTCTGCGTGTCAATCGCCACAGGCAGAAAACCAACACCAGAAATGCACCGATCAGCAGAGCCGAAGTATAAGGGCCGGTGTAAGGGAACAGGTACCGTTCGAACCAGGGCTGTTTTTGCAGCCAGCCGTTGATCTCCCGGTTCCATTCCAGCAGCATTTCCAGAATCTGATTCATGGATGCCAGTCGCAATTCGGATGGGTAACGCCTCCAAGCGCCATACGCATAACCAGTCTATTATACTACGGGGATGCACCAGTGTTCAAGAGTATTTCATTGTATTACAATCTTATCATTTTCGCCGCTTTGCATGGCGTACAGATCGCCGCCCGAACGCTTCTCCGAACCCCGGTGTCCCTGAATTGAATCTAAATTTAATTCAGAGCATTTCTGTCTATTTTTCGTTTCGAAAATTTGACCCCCTTCAGGATTGCCGATTCCTTCAATCGATGCTATTTCTGAAATCAGGCAGTGTAAAAATTCTAACGGAAACATTCACCCGTTTTCCGATTCCATACCCGTCCAAGGTCCATATCCATGAAACATTTGAAAAAAGTGGAACTTGCCCGTTATTTTCGGTTTCTGTCACCGGCGTTCCTGTTGGCCCTGCTGGTGGTGGCCCATTTCACCCTCGGCCGCAACCGACCCTGGCCGCTGCTGGCGGCATCGTTGGCCGGGGTCGCCGCCGGCGCCGCCGGTATCTACCTGGAGCGCATCCGTTTCCGCACGGAATCCCCTCCGGAATCTGGCTATATAACGCACGCGATCAAACACATCGCACTGTTGACGATCAGTGTCGGACTGACGATCCTGACATTACTCATTCTGACCGGCGTGATCCGGTAGCCGACGCCCTCTATCCGGGAGCAGACCATGTCCATCTCTTTGCTTGTCGTCGTAAACGGTCTGCCCTGTACCGGCAAGACCACCATCGGCAAACGGATCGCCGCGGCAGAGCGGCTGCCGCTGCTTACCAAAGACGGTATCAAAGAAATCATTTTCGACACGTTGGGCTGGGAGGACCGCAACTGGTCCCAATCGGCGAGCCGCTGCGCATTCAACCTGATGTTCCTGTGGATGGAGATCCTGTTGCAGGCCGGCAGGTCCATGGTAGTCGAAGGAAACTTCCGTTGCCGGGATCATGCCGGACCTTTCGAGTCCCTGCGGCAGCGGTTCGAGGTCCGGATTCTAGAGGTGCTCTGTAAAACCAAGGGGCGGATCCTGTGGCGGCGATTTCAACAGCGAGCGCAAAATACAGACCGGCATCCGGGCCACGTGGACTCACAGACCTTCGAGGAGCTCAAACCCCAACTGCTGCTGGGACGCAGCCAGCCCCTGGAAATCGGCGACCGAATCGTGGAAATCGACACCACCGATTTCGACGGGATCGATCTATCCGAATTGTTCGAAACCATCGCGGCGCTGAATCGGGCGACCGCTTCTTTTTCGCCCGACGGCCCCGGTTAAGCGGTCGTTGTATGACTCAGCGACATGAATTTCAGGCCGGGTGCCGGCCACCCGGTCCGATGGCTGGACGAAACCCATGTACTGGTTGATCCTGGTTTTTTCCCTGTTTCCCCTGCTCGGGTTTCTCGTGCTGGGCTGTTTTTTGCTGTTTTCGGCTCTCACCGGTCGGGGCGTGTCACCGCCGGACCCGGAGGAACCCTGGGTGGCACAGCTGCGCTACCGGTTGCGGGGCATCATCGGCCTGGTATTCATCTATGTGGCGGCCACTTCGCTGTGGAAACTGGTGGTGCTGGGTCTACGGGATCTGAAGTAATCGCCGCCCAACCCGGAAGATCGATCCCGCGGAGAAAATAAAATGAAAATGGGCCGGGTCACGTTAAAACCGGGAAGGGAAGCCTCATTGCTGCGCCGGCACCCATGGGTTTTTTCCGGCTCGGTTGCCGCGGTCGCGGATGTGGACGGCGCAGGAGCCACAGTGGAAATCTACGCCGCGGACGGGCGTTGGTTGGCCCGAGGCAGCTGGTCGCCGCAGTCGCAGATCCGAATTCGTGCGCTGAGCTTCGATCCGCAGGAAGAAATTGCCACCGCGCTGTTCCGCAATCGCCTGCAAAAAGCCATGGATCGACGCTTTGCACTTTTCGGCGGTCAGCCACCTCAGTCTTTTCGCCTGGTAAACGCCGAATCCGACCGCCTTCCCGGCGTAATCGTCGACCGCTACGCCCCCTACTGGGTGTGCCAGTTCCTGTCCGCCGGCGCGGAACGGTGGCGCGATGCTGTCGCTGCCAATTTGGAATCCCTCCTGCCCTGCCGCGGCATATACGAACGTTCCGAGGGGGAAGGCCGACGAAAGGAAGGATTGCCGCCTCGCACCGGGGTACTCAGCGGCGAAGCACCGCCCGCGCTGCTGGAAGTTCGAGAACACGGTCTTCGATTCCTGGTGGATGTGCATGGGGGTCATAAAACCGGCTTTTATATCGATCAACGCGAAAACCGGCGACGCCTGGCGGATTTTGCCGCCGGTCGGGACTTGCTCAACGTGTTCAGCTATACGGGAGGATTCGGAATCAACGCGCTGGCCGCCGGAGCGGCCGCCGTGACGCACCTGGACAGTTCCTCCGAATCTCTGACGCTGGCCCGGCGCAACACGGTGCTCAACCAACTCGACGAACAGCGGTGCGAATATATTTGTGCGGATGCCTTCGAACAATTGCGCCGGCTCCGCGACTCCGGCCGCACTTTCGATCTGATCGTCCTGGATCCGCCCAAATTCGCGACCTCGGCTCATCAGCTACCCGCCGCCGCCCGGGGCTACAAGGACATCAACCTGTCGGCCTTCAAACTGCTCAGACCCGGCGGCATTCTGTTTACCTTTTCCTGCTCGGGTCATATGGAGGCGTCCCTGTTTCAAAAAATCGTGGCCGATGCCGCTCTGGACGCCGATCGTCAGGCGCAGATTCTCGAACGGCTCCATCAAGCCGGCGATCATCCGGTGGCACTGAGCTTTCCGGAGGCCGCCTATCTGAAGGGATTGGTCTGCCGGGTCGAATAGCCGCAGCAGATGGAAGCCGGGACTGCTATTGCCGGCGGTCACACCGATTCAGGCCGTTGCCCTTTCGCCGTCCGGATTCAGTGATTACGGATTGAAATACGGCTTTACATCGATTTACGTTTTGAAAATTTGAAACGCTCCATTTAGATGGCATAGTCAATGGAGGTAATCCTTGGAAACAATCGACGACGTAGCCTTTGCCAGTGTGAATGGAATCCGCATCGCCTATGAAACCTTCGGCAGCCGCAGGGATCGTCCCCTGCTGCTGATCATGGGTCTGGGCTCTCAGATGGTTCAGTGGGATGAATCTTTCTGCCGCCGCCTGGCCGAAAAAAAGTACTGGGTGATTCGTTTCGACAACCGCGACATCGGCCTCTCGACTCATTTCAATCGCATGCGGGTGCCCGACCCCATGGAAATCGGCAACGCATGGCTGCAGGGACAAAATCCGGCCCTTCCTTACACGCTGCTCGATATGGCCAAAGACGCCATAGGGCTTATCGAGGCGCTGGAACTGGAAAGTGCCCACGTGGTCGGTGAGTCCATGGGCGGCATGATCGCCCAGCTGATGGCCATCCACTATCGCCGGCACCTGCGCACGCTGACCTCCCTGATGTCGACCACCGGGGCACCCGACCTGCCGCCGCCCACCGCTGAAGTACTGGATATTCTGCAGCGACCTTTCCCGACCGACCGGGACCGTTATATCGATGCGTTTGCCGAGGCACTGGCAATCCTGAACGGTCCCAGGATTCCCGTGGACGTTGCGCTGGCCCGCAAGTGGGCTTTGCAGTCCTTCGAACGCGGGCTGAACCCGGCCGGAGTGGCCCGCCAGTATGCCGCCGTGGTGGCGGCCGGAGATCGCACCGGTGAGCTGAAGAAGGTGACCGTACCCACCCTGGTCATCCACGGTGATGCCGATCCGCTTTTGCCCCTGCCCTGCGGCCGCGCAATCGCCGAGGCCGTGCCGAACGCTGAACTGAAAATCATCTCCGGGATGGGTCATACCCTGATGCCGGCGGTGTGGGACGAGGTGATCGAGGCCATTGCCGGGCACGCGGCTTGAATGTTTATAAAACCAAAAACCGGGAGAAAACCCATGTACCGAAATGCTCTGATTCTTGCCTTCGCTGCAGCGGTCCTGATGGCTGCGATGATGCCGGTTGTTTCTGCGGCCCAGACCGAAAGCGGCGTTGCAACCCTCGAAGTTGTCGGGCGCGCCAAAGTTGTCCTGGAAGCCAACATCGCGGTGCTGTCCTTCAGCGTAGTTACCAGCGCCCGTTCGGCCTCCGAAGCGGTAAAGCAAAACGCCCAGCAAACACAGTCAATGCTGGATCAACTGCGTCGGCAAATGGGCCCGGAAGACCAGATCAACACCGCCCGATTCAACCTGCAACCCGTCTATGAAAAAAGCGACCGTTATCGCCCCGAAGGATATCGAGTCGAAAACCAAGTTGTGTTGAAGACCCGCCTGTTGGAAAAGGTCGGCACGTTTATCGACAGCGCAGTGGAGGCCGGTGCGGACCAGATCGGCCGGCTGTATTTCAGTAACGACAAGGAGATGGAGGCCCGCATCCTGGCCCGGGAAAAAGCGGTGGAAAATGCCCGGCGACAGGCCACTGAACTGGCTGCCGCGGCCGACCTCGGACTGGTGCGGGTCCTGAAAATCAGAGAGGTCGACCAGAGCGGACCGGCGCCGATGCGAATGGCCATGGAAGCCGGCGCGGGTGGTGCGCCCACACCGATCCTACCCGGGGAGCTGGAAGTCGAGACCGCCGTCGAGATGATCTTCGAGATTCGCTAGCCCCACCGGATCAATTTGAAACGCTCAGGTGAAAATTCCGATCTGCCCGCAAAGCAGAGCTTGCATCGCTCTTTAGCGGTATTATTGTAGCGCATCCGGGTCGTCGTTCCGTTTGGCTGCTGTTTCCTCAGGGATAACGCCGTATTTTTGTAATCCATGTGCCTTCAAACCGGCCGATATCCGCACGACCTCTAAAGGATACCGTTCTCCGCCAACGAACACGATATGAGCGACGGCGTAATGTATGCGCGCTTGCCGATCGCACCCGCACCGAAAGCAGTGAAAAACGTTCCGGGTGATGTCACCCGATCCTGAACGTCCGTCCGCCTGTATTGCGTTAACCCCCGTCCGATAAAGGAGGAAAGCCATGGATGTGGCAGTGATCGTCGAAAAATTATACGGGCTGCTGACCCTCTACGGCATCAAGGTCATCGCGGCCATCGCCATTCTGGTCATCGGTAATTGGATCGCCAAGATTTTCCGCAAAGTCGTCAACAACGTCATGAAGAAACGCGAGGTGGATCCGACGTTGGGCACTTTTGCAGCCAGTCTCACGTACTATGCATTGATCGCTTTTGTCGTGCTGGCCGCCCTTAGCCAGCTGGGCATCCAGACCACATCCTTTATTGCGGTGATCGGTGCCGCCGGCCTGGCCATCGGCCTGGCCCTGCAGGGATCGTTGGCCAATTTCGCGGCCGGCTTTCTGATGATTATCTTCCGCCCCTTCAAGGTGGGCGACTACATTGAAGGCGCCGGCACCGCCGGCACCGTCGAGCAGATCCAGATTTTCACCACCCAGCTGCAGACCCCGGACAACAAAACGGTGATCATACCCAATGCCAGCCTGACATCCAACAACATCGTCAATTACTCCACCAAGGGCACGCGAAGGGTGGACCTGGTGTTCGGAATCAGCTACGACGACGACATCGACAAGGCCAAGCAAATCCTGCAGGAGATCATTGACGCGGACGACCGGGTGCTCAAAGACCCCGCACCGGTCATCGCCCTGGCCGAGCTGGCCGACAGCAGCGTCAATTTCTACGTTCGCCCCTGGACGAAGGCATCGGACTACTGGAACTTCCTCTTCGATACCACCGAAAAAGTGAAAAAGCGTTTCGATGCGGAAGGCATTTCGATTCCATTTCCGCAGCGTGACGTCCATCTTTATGAACACAAAGTCGAATCGTCCCCGGCGGCAACGGCGGAATCCGTTTAAATCGAAACATTTTCTCCAAAAGCCAGGTGTTCGGAAGTCAGTCCATGCCGGGGCCACCGCCGCCCCGGCGCTGATTTCCTTTTAAAAAAAATTTGAACAATTGAACCCCTCATTTGGAGTGTAAACAAACCACCGACAGCAGCAGCTGCGGTTCGGCGGATTCGGGCGAAAGCTGCGGCCTTGTCGTTGCATTGCAGTTGGTCTGCTGTGCGGGTCAACGAAGTGCGGCTGGGGGGGCATGAATCAAACAGCGGCTGATTGACGCGACCATCGTTGCGGCGGCGTTTTTGACAGCAATCGCCTTTTGGACGCGCAACATGATTGCCATTGTACTGCTGCTGCCGGCCGGTATCCTGCTCGTGCGACACCGGGCCCGCAGTAAAGCGGAGCGGCAGCGCCGAGAGACGCTGGCATTCCATTCATTGGCCATATCGTTGATATTGCCGATCATCGTGGTGCTGGCGCTGATCTTTTACTTTCTGTGGAACCTGATTCCCGAAATCATCGTCCACTGGCAGTAAGGGAGCCCAATGAACACGTACGCTGATGTGGCGCAACGGCTTTTTGATATCAAGCAATGCGTCGTTCTCAGCGGCGCGGGGATATCCGCCGAAAGCGGTATCGCAACCTTTCGCGATCCGGGCGGCCTCTGGCATCAATACGACCCCGCTGTTTATGCTTCCATCGAGGTGTTCCGGAACGATCCTTCCAAGTACTGGGAAATCCGGGGTGATTTCATTCGCAATTACGACCGCTTCCAACCCAATGCGGCGCACCGGGCCCTGGCGGAAATGGAACGGCTCGGAATGGTGGAACAGATCATCACCCAGAACATCGACGGTCTGCATCGGAAAGCCGGCAGTCGCAACGTGATCGAAATCCACGGCAGCCTTCGTGAAATCAACTGCCTGCAGTGTCGGAAAAAATTCCTGGCGCCTCATATCCCGCCGGAAACACCTCCGTATTGTGAATGCGGGGGCGTTCTCAAACCCAACACCGTTTTGTTCGGTGAATCGCTGCCGCCAAACGCACTGACATCGGCTTACGAGCATGCGCAGAACTGTCGAATGATGCTGGTCGTCGGAACTTCCGCGGTGGTCTACCCGGCGGCGCATCTGCCCGCAGTGGCCAAAGAAAACGGCGCCGTCATCGTGGAGATCAACCTTGAAAGGGCCTTTGCGGCCGCTGATTTCGTTATACTGGAAAAGGCGGGTACCGCGCTGCCGCGACTGCTCGAAACGGTAAAGAATCTGATGTCAACCCGGCATTGATGGTTTGAGATAGAAGCACGTTTGTGCTTCGATGTTGAACTCGCAGCAGCACCCGGTCTGGGCAAGAAACACCCGGACAAAACTTGAAGAGGATTGCGAAATTTGCAATTAAACTTCCTCGAAAAAGCCCTGATGAACAACCCGGTGCGGGCGGCCCTGCACCGGCGCTTCGAAGCGCGCCGGCTCAAACGCATGGGTGGCAGGGTCGAAGGCGCCAGGGTGCTGGAAATCGGCTGTGGACGCGGCTTCGGGGCCCGGCTGCTGTTCGAGGAGTTCGGCGCCGGCACCGTGCACGCCTTCGACCTGGATATTCACATGGTGCGCCTGGCCCGTCGCTATCACTCCTCGGGGGAACCACAGCCGCTTTTCTGGGCAGCCGACACGGTCCACATGCCCCTCAAAGATGAATCATACGATGCCGTTTTCGATTTCGGCGCACTGCACCACGTGGTTCCCTGGCGCGAGGCTGTAACGGAAGCCTTCCGGGTCCTCAAACCCGGCGGCCGTTTTTTCGTCGAAGAAATCCTGGCCAAATACATCGTTCACCCGGTGTTCCGTCGACTCCTGCGTCATCCCCAGCAAGACCGTTTCAACCGGGCTCAGTTCGCCGAAGCACTGGAAAAAACCGGATTCAAGGTTGTTGCCACCGACGAAATGCTGCAGCTTTATGCGTGGTTTGTGGCCGATAAACCGGGCATTTGAGCCATAATCGCAGCCATCGCCGGGCAACCGGAAAGTCAACGGAAGGGGAATGAACCTGCAGAAAATCACCGACCAGCTGCTCGAAAATCTGGCCCCCCTGCGATTCGAACCACCGGTCACGCACGTGTACAATCCGCTTGGCTACGCTCGCAAAAGTTACGACCAATACCTGCGGAAATACGGTCGGGGACCCAAGCAGGTTGTACTGCTCGGCATGAATCCGGGACCCTGGGGCATGGTGCAAACGGGCGTGCCGTTCGGCGACGTCGTTTGCGTCAGGAACTGGCTGAACATCGAAGCCCCGGTGGGCAAACCGGAACATGAACATCCCAAGCGTCCGGTACAGGGATTCGACTGTGAAAAGCGCGAGGTCAGCGGCCGACGCCTATGGGGCTGGGCCCATCGAAGATTCGACACGCCCGAAAATTTTTTCTCGCGGTTTTTTGTCGCCAACTACTGCCCGCTGGTGTTCATGGAGTCCGGCGGCAAAAACCGGACGCCGGACAAGCTTAAAAAAACCGAAAAGGAGCCGCTGCTGCAATACTGCGATCAAGCCCTGCAGGAAATTGTCGAGTGTCTGCAACCCCAGTTTGTGATCGGAATCGGCAAATTTGCGCGCTCCTGTGCGCAACGAGCGCTGGATCATGCAGCTTGTACGATCGCAGAGGTCACGCATCCCAGCCCGGCAAACCCGAAAGCCAACCGGGGGTGGGGAAAACAGATGGATCGGGTGCTGTCTGAGCTGGAAATTGTTTAAAAGGCGGGACGAAAAGGGCATCAACACGCTCGAAAGGCGCCAAAATTATCGTTGCGGGATTGAAAAAGTTATCAACACCCCATGCGGGACAGTTGAATCCGGCCCGGTAGTGCCGATCAGGGCGGGCGCCAGCAATCAGTCGGATTTATGCTGCTCCAGAACAGCGACACGTCGAACGATGGAAAGGATCGTTTCTTTAAGTTCCTGGGGGGGATCGACGAACTGAACGCCCATACCGGGATCTCCGGAAGATTCGGAATCATTTACCCATACGACCCGGGCATCCACGGATACCTGCTCGATACTGCCAATGGAAAAGGTCAGTGTGGTCAACTCTCCCACCGGCGGGGCGCTGTTGGTGCGGATGAACATGCCGTCCACGGAGATGTCCTTGCTGTACGAAATCAAATAATCGTCATCGTTGATGAAATTGATCTCGTATTTGCCCGGGATGCGAATACTTGACCTGCGGTCTTCTTCTGCCATTACCTTTCTCCTTCGGCGGGTGATCGAGAACCCGGCCGGCCGTCCGGAATTGCGCTTCACCTTGCAAAATCATGCTAATTATTAGAAATTACCGCATGCAAAGTCAAGGATAATGTAGAAATTCCTTGACAAAAGTGGTTGAATCAGTCTCTCCATCCAGCGCAGCTGCCGGCGCAAAACCCAAAGGTTGCGCGAACCGGGCGGTTCCGGTACCGTTGCAAGAAACCGGTCGTTTCGGTGCGCCGGGCTTCTTCCCGGTTGACGCTGCCAGTGACTGCAGCCGCCCGATTCCGCTTTCGGCCAGGAGGTAACCGGTGGTTGCGTTCAAAACCAAGTTGGACCAAATCCCGGCAGGTGGAGTGGCACTGGTCGGCATCCCCTGCGATGAAAACGCGTCTTTTCTGCGGGGCGCGGCCGCGGCACCGGCTCGAATCCGGCAGGCGTTTCACTGCGCTTCGACCAACCGTTGCTGTGAAAACGGCACCGATCTCCAATCGCATTGCCGGTTTCGGGATATGGGAGATATTGAACCGAAGCACGGCGCCGCAATGATCGAAACGATCGAAAGTGCGATCGCCGCATTGCTCGACCGTGACCTGCGGGTGCTGTCATTGGGCGGCGATCACTCGATCACCTACCCCATCATCCGGGCTTACAGTGGGCGATACAAATCGTTGAACGTGCTGCAGATCGACGCGCATCCGGACCTTTACGACCAATTCGAGAACAACCCTTTTTCCCATGCCAGCCCGTTTGCGCGGATCATGGAAAACCGGCTGGCTGCCCGATTGGTTCAGATCGGTATTCGCACCGCCAATCCCCATCAGCGTCTGCAGGCCGATCGCTTGGGCGTGGAAATGGTTGAAATGTATCGATGGTCTGCCGGTAACACGCCCCGATTTTCCGGACCGCTGTATATTTCCATCGACCTGGACGCTTTCGATCCCGCATTCGCCCCGGGCGTGTCCCATCCCGAACCCGGAGGGTTCGACACCCGAACGGTGATCGCGATGATCCAGCAGATACAGGCTCCGGTGGTCGGCGCCGATATCGTGGAATTCAACCCATCGCGCGATCCAAATGGAGCCACCGCAATGCTGGCGGCCAAGCTGCTCAAGGAGGTGGCGGCAAAGATGTTGGCGTGTGAAGAAATCTAAACCGGTGTCCGCTCGGATATGGCCTTTTCCCGCTGAGCCGCTTTCTCCGCGGGGTTCTTGCCCATAACCGGGCGCTTTGCAACCGGTCGCAAGATCAACTCCAACGCACTAACAAATTTAAATTTTTGAAAAACTTGAAACGTTCAAATTCGGTCAATGAAAGGAGCATCATGTCTTCTTCGTTTCTGGAACTGATCCGACGCCGTCGCAGTATTCGCCGGTTCACGCCGAATGCGGTCGAACCTGAAAAAATCGAATTGCTCCAGGAAGCGGCCCTGCGGGCGCCGTCCTCCCGCGGATTCAACCCGTGGCAGTTTATTTTCGTCGACGATTCCGATTCACTGGAACGATTGAGCCGCGCCAAACCCCATGGCGCCGGATTTTTGAAAAACGCCCCCCTGGGCATTGTCGTCTGCGCGGATTCCGAAAAATCAGATGTTTGGGTGGAAGATGCCGCCATTGCCACGATCTTTATTCAGCTGGCTGCCCACTCCCTCGGACTGGGCAGTTGCTGGATTCAGATCCGCAAACGCATGCACGACGAAAATCGCAGCGCACAACAGTACATCGCCGGGCTGCTCGACATCCCCGATAACCTGTCGGTGGCGTCCATGTTGGCCGTTGGTTACCCGGCCGAAGAAAAAGCCGGCCACGGACGCGAGACGCTGGAAACCGGTAAAATTTTCCTGAATCACTATGGAAGCAAACGTCCCCGGGGTTGAGTATTGCAAATCATGCAGCGAATTCTGATTATTATCGGCCTGGCCATATTGATTGTCGGTATCCTGTGGCCCTGGTTGGGGAAAATCCCGCTGGGTCGCCTGCCGGGTGACATCGTGATCGACAAACCCGGTATGAAAGTCTACATACCGATCACGACAATGATTTTGATCAGCGTGGTCATCTCGATAATTCTTTGGATATTTCGCAAGTAGGATCGATGCCGACGACACTTGCTGGCGGCAATCCGCACCGCAAGGGCAATTGCCTGCCGACCGGCGCCAAGAAAGCGGGGTGAAAACGGATGCTGCCCATTTTGTTTCGAATCGTGGTTATTGCGGCCATACACTTCGCGGCCTGCCGGCTGTTGGTCTGGACTGCCATGCAGATGGGCGCGTTCGCCGCCGGCGGCGGCGGTGTCGCCGGTATGCTCGGTTATGCCCTGGTGTTTTTTACCCGGGTGTTGTACTTCCCGATTCTCACACTGGCGCTATACCCCCGCCAGTTGTTCCCCGGCAACTGGATCCTGCTGCCCATGATCGCAAACAGTCTGATCTGGGGATTGGTTCTCTACGGCGGCTATCGAATCATCGCCGCGCTGCGGGGTCGTTTCAAACCCCGTTGAATCGAATACGCGCATTTCACATTTTCAAGTGAAGAAACGAAGGGTTGTTGAACCCGTCGCAGGATCAAACCCGACTGTGCAAAGGCATTTCGGCGTGAAAGGAAACCCGGATCCGAACGCCCGCCAGGGCCCTGCAGCGCTCCGCCATCCACCGCTTTATCTGTCTGCCGGGGTGTGGGGGCTCGGCGCCGCTCTATACCTCATCGGTTTCTATCAGCGCGTCGCCCCGGCGGTGATGACCGGCGAACTGATGCGCGATTTCGGCATCGGTGCCGCCGCACTGGGAAACCTTTCGGCCCTTTATTTCTACAGCTATGTGGCCATGCAGATCCCCACCGGCGTGCTCCTCGACACCTGGGGGGCCCGGCGCCTGCTGACACTGGGCGCTTTTGTCGCCGGATTCGGGGCGCTGGGTTTTGCTGCGGCTCCGTCTTATTTCTGGGCCGGATTCGGTCGGCTGCTGATCGGCGGCTCGGTGGCGGTCGCCTGGGTCGGCATGCTGAAAATCGCCACGCACTGGTTTCCGGTACACCTGTTCGGATTCGTTTCGGGCATGGCCCTGTTTTGCGGTATCATCGGGGCCGTGTTCGCCGGGATTCCGTTGCGCATCCTGATCGACTCGTTCGGCTGGCGTTCGGTTATGGCCATAACGGCCGCGGTGACCATCGCGGTGGCGGCAGCCATCTGGTGGCTGATCCGGGACGATCCGAAACAAAAGGGCTACCGGAGTTTCGTCGAGGCACCCCCGGCCACTGCCGCGGGCGGTCTTTCGAGCGCGGTATCCGGTATTCTTGAAGTGCTGCGGTATCCGAACATCAGGTTGTTATTGATCATCCCGGGCGGTATCGTCGGATGCGTGTTGACTTTTTCCGGGCTTTGGGGCGTGCCTTATCTCGCCACACACTACGAAATGCCGCCGACCCGCGCCGCCGGCTTCACTTCGACCCTTCTGGTTTCCTGGGCTCTGGGCGGTCCGGCTTTCGGTGCCTTGTCGGACCGTCTCTGCCGACGTAAAATACCGTACATCATCGGCTCCGGATTCGCCGTGGCCGGATGGGCCCTGCTTTTGTTTGTGGCCGATATCCCGGAACCATGGCTGCTGCCGCTGGTGGTTGCAACCGGTTTTGCCTCCGGATGCATCATCATCAGCTTCGGATTCGCCAAAGAATCGGTGCCCCCGGACAAGATCGGTACCGTTTCCGGGCTGGTAAACATGGGCGTGATTTTAGGGCCCACCGTTCTGCAGCCCATCGTTGGGATGGTGCTGGATCAACAGTGGGACGGCACCCTGATTGACGGCGTGCGAATCTATGACCTGGAAGCATTCCAGTGGGGATTTCTGCCGATGATTCTTTGGGCCGTTCTGGCAATGGGATTACTCTTCTGCACGCGTGAAACCTATTGCCGACAGCGACAGCGATCGTGATATCGGCCTGCTGGTTTCAGCCATCGAAAGCGTATCCCGGATCGAATTTTCCTTCAAACTTCATTTGAGCGTTTCCTGTTTTCGAAACGAAAATCGATTCAAGTCCTTTACAAAAAGGACAAATTTATATTTTAGGGAAACGTAAAACATGCCGTTTCGAAAACATACCCTTCAGGTGGTCGATGGATAAGAGTGACGAATACATCCGAATGTGCGCCGCCGCGGATGAAATCCAGCAGTGCTGGAATCACAACTATGGAGATTTTTTTATCGACAACCGCGGCAAAATCCGCTGCTGGCTCTCACGGAACCACGAAGATAAAAAATTTAAGAAAGGTTTTCATGTCACCGTGGACCGCGGTGTCATTCTCCTGTCCCGCTACGTGTGGCTGCCGCGTCAGAACCAACTCATCGAAATGGCTCAGATTCCGGGCCGACGCTACGAGACGATCACCCAGGATTTTTTCGAATGGACCAAGCACCCCTATGAGACCCTGGGCGATATCCCGGCCAAGTTGTTTCGGTCCATGGAAAAAATCTGGCTGGCGTTCGTCATGCAGCAGAAGTTCAACAAGCAATGGGACGGAGAGCGCTGGTTGACCCGTTGGCATTACAGCCCTGGAGCCTGACGATGAACGCCAAGTCGAAAGCCGCCGATGCGAAGTTCTGCAAGTACTGCGGCAGTGCCCTGCAGGATAAGTTGTCCGCCATCATTGACATACGGGTGCGCCGGGGGTTGGAAACCCGGCTGCTGGCACCGAATGCATTCCGGTCTTGATCTCAAGAACATTGTTATGTTTATAGTACCCGAAAATGTGCGTTTCAAATTTCGGGTAACGTTCCATGGCAGTGGTCTGGTAGCGGCCGTCCGCGGCGGGTAACGAAAGGAGTGGGAATGATTTACATCGGAGAATTCTTTTTTTTGACCGATCAACAGGAAGTCGAGGAACGGGATCGGCGTCACGGTGAGTTCAATCTTATTCTCGAATCGAATGAGCCGCGGGAGGCGATCGATCAATTCAAACAGCGCATCGTCGAATTTCGCCGCAAAAGCGAATTTTTCACCGGAGACTGCAAGATTTATTTCATCCGCCTGCTGGAGTTCGAAAATTTTCCCCGGAACCGGGCCTTGATGTTGAACTACAAGTCCGTGGCCGGCGATCCGCTCATGCCGTTCATCGGCTGTACCATCCCTTCCGACCAGACCGACTCCTGCCGGGTATATAACTGGAAAGACAATGCGCCGGAGGTCGACGGCCGCAATGAAACCCTTTTTCTGGAGTTCAAAGGGTCGATGCGGGAAATCGAATCCTGAGGTGACGGCCTGAGGTGACGGAAAGATCGCTTATTTTTTGGATTTGTAAGTGCCGCGGAAGGGGTTGTTTTGAAGGGCCTGGAGTCGTTCCATGAGGCGGACCGACAATCCCTCGGGTACCGGCGCGTTGTCCATGTGCCGGCAGAGTGTAACGGTTTTCCTCAGGGTCGCCAGACAGATGCGGCAGGCCGTGCATTCATCGAGATGATGTTCGAGTGCCCTGCGGGCGGAACCGTCAAGTTCGTTGTCGATGTACTCCGACAGCTTTTTGAACATTTCCAGGCATTGTCCGGGGGAATGATCATCACTCGGCATGCTCGAAGTATCCTTTCAGTTTGTCTCTCAAATACAATCTTGCCCGATGCAGTCTGACCTTTACATTGGACTCTTTTAAACTGAGTATCTGAGCGGCCTCGATCGTCGAAAACCCTTCCAGATCCCGCAGGATGATCACAATGCGGTATTTTTCCGGCAGCGAAAGGATGGCTTCCTGAATCATGATGGACAATTCCTCGCTCAGCAGTTGTTCCAACGGAACCTGCGCCCAATCCGGAACGTTTTCCGTGGTGGCGGATTCGTTCTCGGCCGCATACTCGTCGAGAGAAAGCTCCCTCTCGGGTGCATATTTCGACTTGCGACGCTTTTTAATACAGGCGCTGGTGGCAATCCGGTAGAGCCAGTTCTTGAACTTGGTTTCGAATCGAAAGTCCTTCAAATACCGAAAGGCGGTCAGGAAAGTTTCCTGAACGAGATCCTCGGCATCACAGACATCTCCGCACATGCGCAAAGCAAAATTATACAGTTTTTGCTCGTAGCGTCCGACCAGTTCCTGAAACAACTCCGTCCGACCGGCGTTGATGGCATTAATCAGCTCGGTGTCCTGGTCTTTGACTTTCTTCTCGCGTCTCGCGCTGGTGGTCATGGTCCTTTTTTCTTGTCACCTGACAAGAGTCCCGCATTCAGGTGGAAATGCCGAGCTTCGGCAAAATGTACGCCTGAACCAGAACCCAGATTCCGATCACCGCAAGCAGAATCCATCCACTTTCCATCTGTTAATTCCCTCCCCGAAAGGTAAGATAAGAATCGATCATTGTCTACCCGAAAACAAGTCGAATCTGCGGCCGACCCCGGATTCACCGGGGCATTGAAAACTGGCAGTATTGAACCATCGGATTGGCATTGGTTACACAATCGTTTACCATTTTGAATATTTAAGACCCTGCGGGTTTGCCGATCCGCATTCGTTTCATGCATCGGACGCTATGAAATGCGGGCGCGGTAAAGCCGCAGCGAATTCGTTACCACGGAAATACTGCTGAAGGCCATCGCAAATGCGGCCAGGATCGGATGCAGCTGGCGCAGAAAAATCGGCAGATGCTCGAAGGGATATAACACGCCGGCAGCCACCGGAATCAAAATCACATTATAGCCGAAAGCCCAGAACAGGTTTTGTTTAATGGTTCGCATCGTGGCCCGGCTGATCCGTATGGCCCGTGGTACGCCGTTCAGACTCCCGCTGGAAAGAATCACGTCGGCGGTTTCAATGGCCACGTCGGTACCGGTGCCGATGGCCAATCCCACATCGGCCTGCGCCAGGGCCGGCGCATCGTTGATACCGTCTCCGACCATCCCGACTTTGGCACCGGTGTCCTGCAGTGCACGAACCCGGGCGGATTTTTCTTCCGGCAGCACCTCGGCCACAACTTCGTCGATGTTGACCTGATCGGCAATCGAGCGGGCGGTTTCGACGTTGTCGCCGGTGAGCATCACCACTTTCAGGTGCTGGCGGTGCAGCGCTTCGACGGCCTCGCGCGATTCGGGCTTCAGACGGTCGGATACGGTAATCAGACCCAGCGGCGTCTGCCCCCGGACCACGACCATCACCGTTCGACCCCGGGTTTGCAGCTGCCGAATCCGCTCCGCGGCCGCCTGCAGGTCGATGCCCAGAGCGTCGAACCACCCGGGCTTGCCGACTTTCACCGGAGTGCCGCCGATCTCGGCTTCAACGCCCAGCCCCCGGCTGGCCTTGAAACCGGTGGGCTCCTCCAGTGCAATGCCGCGACGGCGGGCCTCCTCCACCACGGCCCGGCCGACCGGATGCTCGCTGCCCCGCTCCGCCGATGCACCGAGCTGCAACACCCCGGCTGCATCAATATCCGCCGCTTCAAGTGCCAGCACATCCGCCACGCCCGGTTTGCCTTCGGTAATGGTGCCGGTCTTGTCCAGAACGATGGTATCCAGACTCGTCGCCGTCTCCAGTGCCTGGGCGTTTTTGAACAGAATGCCCTTCTCGGCGCCTTTGCCGGTGCCGGCCATGATCGCCGTGGGAGTGGCCAGCCCGAGGGCGCAGGGGCAGGCGATGACCAGCACCGCGACCATCCGAATCATGGACGGCACGAACTCACCGGTAATCGTCCACCAGGCAATAAACACCGCCAGGGCGATTCCGATGACCGCCGGAACGAATACCGCCGCCACCCGATCCGCCAGCGCCTGGATCGGGGCCTTGCTGCCCTGGGCGGCCTGGACCAGGCGAATGATCTGTGCCAGCACCGTCTCGCGGCCGACCCGGGTGGCGGTAAACTGCAGCATCCCGTCGCCGTTGATCGTTCCACCCACCACGGTATCGCCGCTTTGTTTGTCCACCGGCAGCGGTTCCCCGGAAAGCATGGACTCGTCCACCGCCGAACTCCCCGCCAGAACGATGCCGTCTACGGGAATCCGCTCTCCGGGCCGCACGACGACCGTATCGCCCACCTTGACACGACCGAGGGGCACCTGGTTTTCCTCGCCGTCTCTCAGCACCGTGGC
>DAXETY010000130.1:0-18861 GCA_051155755.1 Desulfobacterales bacterium | reverse complement strand
AGTCCATACTGCCATCGATGCCGGGGCCCTGGAAAGCGAACTGCATCTCCACCGTGCCGATAAAGCCACGGTGGATCGGTTCCGGCAGCTGGCGGCCGCCGCGGCAGACCTGGCCCGGCCCAAGGGCGCCTACAAGGCCGTCGATTGCGAGGTGCAAGGGCATGATGCAATCCGCGTCGGCGGCATTTTATTACAAAGCCGGGTTCTGGCGGTGCACTTGGCCGAGGTGCCGCGGGTGTTTCCTTTCGTGGCCACCTGCGGCCGGGAGGTGGCCGAATGGGCCGCCGCCCGCAGCGAACTGCTCGAATCCTACTGGCTGGAAACAGTAATGGATGCCGTTCTGCAGCGCGCCTTCGACCATACGCGGAAGCACATCGTCGCCAACCATGGATTGGGCCGAACAGCGGTGATGAACCCCGGCAGCCTGGACGACTGGCCGATCGAGGCACAACGGTCGCTGTTCGCCATTCTGGGAGACGTCGAAGCGGCTGTCGGAGTGCGCCTGCGCCAGTCGCTGATGATGGAACCGCGGCATTCGGTGTCCGGCATCCTGTTTCCCACCGAGGTGGATTTTCAAACCTGCATGCTGTGCGACCGTCCGAATTGCCCCAAACGCCGCGCGCCCCACGATCCACATTTATACGCCCGGCGCTATCAAATTGGTTCCAAATTGGGGTCCACCTTGATTAGTGATTAAATGGACATCGTCCGGCCCTACGGCTTGGCAGGGCCGCGTCTCTACGCAGGGCAGGGCACTGTACCTGCCGGTTGCCGGGGAAAAGTGACTGACCCACTTCTTCGCCGCGAAGCGGAACAGGCCGCTTTCAAGGAATACGCTCGATTTGCAACGATTTAATACATTCCTCTTTTCAATGCGGCCCTGGATGCCTACCATTGACCATAATCGACAAATAACGACGAATCTGGCTTACATTGAGCGGTTGAAATTTCAAAATCATATTATTCAGCTCTGAAAATAAAGGAGGCAGTCTCATGGGCGTGGAAACCTTGTTGTTTAAAAGCGAGGAGCAAAAATCCGCAGGCGATGTTGCTGCAACCCTCCGTCAAATCGCCGACAAGATCGATGCCGGAACGCTGACCCTGAAAACCGGCGCCGAAGAAATCCGCATCGAGTTTCCGGAAACGATGGTGTTGGAGTTGAAAGTCGAAGAAGAGCAGGGCAAAAAATTGAAGAAATCCCTGGAGATCGAGTTGGAATGGATCGTCGGCGAAGAGCCGATTCGGGGCGCCCAGATTCTTTAATTCCGGAGGCGGCGGAACGCCACCGTAAACAATTATTCATAGGTAAAGCCATAGCCGGTTAGAATCATTGCTGCCTTGCATTCAAAAAAAGTCCTGCGCTTCGCTGCGCAGTGGATGGGGGCGACCTACGGCATAGAAGAATCCGTTACTGTCCACAAATATCATAGGTTTTTCCCTGTCCGATAACCTTCCCCCTATGAGCTTTTTATGCTCTTTCCAATCCGGTTCGTGACCCTGTTCTCTCTCATTGCAGCGTTCGAAGAATCACTGCAAGGCTGCGACGTTGCCGAGGGATTCAACTTGGCGACTTTCTTGAAGTGCTTTTCTGCCGGCGTCCCGTAACCAGGCACTCAGGAACTTGTTAGGGGGGGACGTCTATTGGTTTATAAGTTTCTCGTCCAACCTGCGCTTAGAATTCAGCAAATGATAGAAACTTATAAACCAATAGACGTCCCCCCTATTGAAATTGGGACGGTTGGCGTTATTGTGGTCCAATGAAGAAAGCACTGCTATTGCTGATTGCTGTGGTCACGCTGACGGCCTGCGGACCCCGCTGGTACTATCCCAATTTGGACTGGCTGATCCCCTGGTACGTGGATGACTACATCTCCCTGGACAGCCGGCAGAGCACCGACCTGGGCCGGCGTCTGGTTTCACTGCTGGACTGGCACTGCCGGACTCAACTGCCGGATTATGCCGGGTTTTTACGCGAGATCCGTCGTGATGCCGCCGAAGGTCGGCTCGATATCCAGCGTTTTTCCGCTTACAACGAGCGTATCCGGGGCTACTGGGATATCATGATTGCAAGAATCGGTCCCGAGGTGGTTACCCTGATGGTCACAGCCAGCGATGAACAGATCCGCGAATTGTTCGACAATCTGGAGCGGGAAAACCAGAAACTGGAAGAAGAATTCGTGAATCCGCCGGACGAAGAAATCGTTCGCAACCGCCAGAAACGAATGGAGAAAAGGTTGGGCTACTGGTTTTCCGATTTAACCGATGCGCAACAGCGCATGGTTGCCGCCTGGAGCGAGCAGCTGGCGCCGATTTCAGCCGACTGGATTGAAAACCGGCGCAAGGTTCAAGCTGAATTTCAACGTCTGCTGGAAAAGCGCAACCACTCGGAAGAATTTGCCGACGCTTTTCTGGCGCTGCTCAACCATCCCGAAGCAGTTCGTTCCGAGACCTATCGGGCGAAAATCGCAACCAACACCGAACGGACGCTGTTATTGCTGGCCCAGGTTTCCGCATCCATGACGCCCGATCAACACGCTCATTTTGACGGCCGACTCGAATCCCTGGCAAATGATTTTGAAACTCTGAGCTGCGATCCCACCCAACAATCTTGATAAGTGCCCCCAATGCGTTCGCCCCCATGCCCCACAGGGAATCAACCTTTCCGCAGACGATCCGCCAATGGCTGTCAAGCGCATCGAAGATTTTGATTCTTGCTCAAACCGGGTGCTACTGCAAGTTCAACATCGAAGCACAAAAGTACTTCTGTCTTTTCTTGCCAGCGGCAAGTGCCGCAGGAAGAGAATTCAAGCCACCGGCTTCGCGGGTGGTTGTTGACTTTTCGTGGCGATATTCCTAGTTATTTCCTTGACTTCCGAAAACAGTCTGAATATAGTGCTACTAAAGCCGACGTAGAACATACGATGGCCCACCGAGTCGTATTTACGATAAAATCCGTATGAATTCGTATTTCACTATAGGTTCGCATCCAGACAGTTTCGTAAGACCCTGATCGGGTTCGGGACCGATAACCGTACCATGCCTTAGCGTTTCATCCGTGTGAACTGATTGCGGCGGCAATACCGGCTGCCAAAAATTCCAGTCCAATCCATCAAATCCTTCGCAACCCACCTTTTACCGACTCATACCGGGAGGTGCCCAATGGGGAATGAAGAAACCACGGCCCGGAAAAGCGACAGCGGCTTTCCGTTTCGTGTATTCATCAGTCACAAAGTCAGCGGTCACGGAAAAGCGGCCAAAAAAATCAAGCGGGAGCTTGAAAACTACAGCCCGGATAAACTCAAGATATTCGTATCGCCGGCCCTCAGTCCCGGGGTTGCCTGGAATCCAAGGGTTTTAGAGGAAATCGAAGCGGCCGATCTCTTCGTCATGCTCTATCTGGTGCGGGGCATCGAAATGGATTGGTGTCTTTACGAGGCCGGCTACTTCGAGCGCGAAGCCCTCAAGACCACGCGCAAACTGATCTGCGTCACCAACCCCGGCAGCGCTCTGCCGGGACCGCTGGAAGTCCGGCAGCGCATCGAAGCCGATGAGGCCGGCATCGAACAGTTGCTGCGGGTCATATTCGCCGATGAGAAAAAACCGGTTCGCCCCGACCTGTTCGACCGGAATAACGTCGACACCCTGAACCGGCTGATCCAGTTCGTTCTTGAACAGCTGGGCCCGGTGAAAAAAATCGCCCTCACCCCCAGGCTCTGGATTACCGTTTCCGGTGATGAACAGATTAATAAGATTAAAAATGGGGAAATACCGAACGAAATCCGACTGGAAGGCGAATCCGAAGCCCTGCGGGAATTCGGGGTCGGACCCGGGGCCGGGATCACGCTCAAGGAGTTCTATGATCTGTCCGAATTCAAACATACGCTGAATTACTACATGCCCCATGTCGCCAATGCCCTGCGGCGGGTGATTGAAAAGAAAATCGACCTCTGGCGCATTCCGCCGGTGCGGGTGACCAAAAACAAATCTCCGAAAGTGCTGGTGCCGGCCTACTACCAGCAGGGGCAGAACAACTCTCACACCGTCGAGTTTCAGGTGTATGAACCGTTGCCGAACTATATCCTCGGAAACGAATCCGCCTTCGCGGACTTGTACAACCTCTTTGTCGTGGCCTGGCAGTTCCGCTGGCGCATCGTCGATGAATGGCTCGAACGCCTCATGGATATGCGCTCCCGCGGCAGCTGGGTGACCGAATCCGAAACCCGGCGCCAGATACGGAAATTCCGCCTGGATTTCGGCTCGATCCTGCTGGATACGTTGAACCGCGGTCTGGATTCCCCCCGCAAAATTCTGCTGCTGTTTTCGCTGGAAGAAGGCAATTTGCTGAGCACCATCCTCGAACCGGAAGACGGGTTGTGGACACGGCACATGCTCAAGCTGGACCAGGGCATCAAAGATCAGGATCTAAACGAAATCATTGCCGCCCTGGAAAATATGAAAGATTTGAACAAAACCATTCTGGTGATGACCCTGAAACGGCTGCACGAATTGGCACTGGAAAAAGACGGCGACGTGCTCGAACTGCAGACCCCCTAAAGGCCAGGGGTTTCTGCGTTACGGGCACCTGCCGTTGTTGACCTGATTCGCGATTCCAGGAGTGCAGCACTTTGATCAAAGTGGAGGTACACCGATGAATCATCCATTTAAAAATCTAATTTTCGAAGGCGGCGGAGTCAAAGGCATCGCATACGCCGGTGCGCTGAAGGTGCTGGACCAGAAAAAGATTCTGGGCAGCATCCATCGCGTGGCCGGCACATCGGCCGGCGCCATCACGGCGGCACTGTTGTCGGTGGGTGCGACCTGGAAAGACATTGAAGAGATCGTCGGCAGCACCGAGTTCAACGAATTCATGGACGACAGCTGGGGGTTTATCCGCGACACAAAGCGCCTGCTGGTCGACTATGGATGGTACAAAGGTGATGCGTTCAGCCAGTGGATGAAAAAGCAAATTCTCGGCCTGACCGGCAAACGCAAGCTGAGCTTTGCCGACATCGAGGCACTGAAAAGCAAGGAGCCCGGCCGCTACCGCAGTCTGTACATCGTCGGCACCAATCTGAGCCTGCAGGTGCCGGAAGTGTTTTCAGCCGAAAAAACACCCGACCTCGAAGTCTGGTATGCGGTTCGCATTTCCATGAGCATTCCGTTGTTTTTCGCGGCCGTAAAAGAAGACGACGGAGATATATTCGTCGACGGCGGGATCAGCTGGAATTACCCGCTCGACCTGTTTGACAGTAAACGCTACCTTTCCGCCAAGTCCAACAAAAAACTGTTCATTACACCCAAATATCCCACCACCCGGGGTGCCGACCATGTTTACAACAAGGAAAGCCTCGGATTCCGATTGGATACCGCCGACGAAATCGAAGCCGCCCGAAGGGGCTGGCAGCTGCCGCCGCGCAATGTCGATGACATCGCCGATTACATCAAGGCGCTGCTGGGCTTTATGATGGACATGGCCAACAAGACCCATCTTCACGAAAACGACTGGCACCGTACGGTGTTTATCGACACCCTGGGCATCCGCACAACGGATTTCAACTTGTCCCGCGAAAAGATCAATGCGCTGTTGCAAAGCGGTGAGAAGGGGATGAAAAAATATCTGGAGTGGTATGAAAAACCCGAATCGAAACCCATCAACCGTGTATAAGCGGCTGTGAAGCCGGAATCAGGCGGTCTTACCGTACCGGCCAAAAGATCAGCCTCAGCGTTTCAATCGATCGGCGACATTTCAACCTCCTTAAGTGCCATGTTCATGGCGCTGAGGCGATGGTGCATTTTCAAACGGGTTTGTAAAACTTCCGGATCAATTCGAAGTCCGTGAAAAGAAAAACCGGGCGAAATGCCCGGTTTTTTCGTGGGAGCCGAAAGGCATTGACTTTTCGGCTCATCCAAGTCCTTCAAATTCTTTGGGTTTCTATTGGTTTGGCAGTCATCTGGTTGGTTTCTGAATCAACCTGTTCGGCTTCCAGGAATGCAACCACCAGTAGAAACAGCATCCAGTTCAGAAAGATCAGCCAGATCATCGCGGTCGATATTTCACCTCCGGTATCCAATCAATTCGGCCCGACCGACGGGCCGGGAACAATTTCCGCCACCTGTTCGGCGAAAGAGTTAATTAGAATGATAGAATAAATCCGGGCCTGAAACAAGCGTTTTTGAATGACGAATGCGCACATGCCAAACGTTTTTCATCCTGATGCCCGGCGCCGGCCATTCAAAAATCAGGACTGCAATGACTGTTGTTTCTGCACCACGATTTGAACCAGCAGCAAGCTGAACATCCCGATCATGGCCACCACGGCCAGAGTGCACAGAATCAGGCCGGTTTTCAGCATCACCGCGAAATATTTCTCGGCGGGATTGTCCACAATTTTTTGTAATTTTAAATTTTTGTACTCATCGATATATTTCTGGACGCGCTCCGGGTCTTCCGCCTGGGCCTTCTGAATGACGCGCTCCAGATTCTCGATAAAATCACGGCGCTGGGCGTCGTTGAGACCGCTGAGCCATTCGACCAGCGGTTTTTTGTGTTGCCCTCGGAAGTGTTTTTCCACGGCCTGTGGAATTTTGACCTCCGGCACGACTTCCTGGATCGACACCAGGGGATCTTCCTTGGCTTCCAGAGATTTTTCAACTTCCTGAAATGAAATCGAATTGCTTTTGCCGATGGACAAAAAGGTAAAGGCACCCATGGCTGCCAGCAACAGCAATACGGCGATGCAGACGTAGGCCAGGGTCTGGGTCAACCAGAAAATCAGATCGCGTTCCGATTTGCCGAGGAGCCTGGCCACCAGGGCCATGATTTTGGCAGCCACCATCGTCGCACCCTTTTCCAGCGGTGCTTTAAGCGCTTTGGGGTCGATCTTGGGAATCTTGCGCTTTACCGCTGCATCTTCGGAAGACTCCGAGTTCGCGGCCGCGTCCGGCTGAGACGCATCAATGGATTTTTCTTTGGTCTTTTTTTTCGATTTCGTCGGCGCTCCCACCGCGTCGAGCTGATTCTGGGAAACCAGGACGGATTCCCCGCATTGCTTGCAGCGAAAGGAAAAAGCCGTCAGCGGCAGTTTATCTTCCTTGAAATTGTAAACCTTATTGCAGACGGTACATTCGATTTTCATAGGCGTCTTTCCGATCCGTGCGTGTATTCCACCGGTAGCGGACCCGGTGCGTCCGCCCCCCTCTCGATGTCAAACACCGGGTTGGCGGCTGGTGTACTTGCGGTCGATGGAGTTGAACCACCGGCAGCTCGATGAGCTGCATCCGGGTCAGTTGGGCGATTCGCATCCGGTTTTCAGGCAAACCTCGAACCTGTGCCTGAAACTGAGGCATTGAAAACGGCAAACGGCAGCGATGTTGGCAGGAACCCTGAAAATTTATACGTCGGAACGGTAACGTTTTGTTCTTACAATTATATCCGATGCAGTCGCGATTTGCAATCCGGAAATCCGAGCGGGGCCCGCAAACCGGCATCCAACCAGGGTGTGGTTGACGGTAAGTCTCGATGCGGATATGGTACATATCGATGTTCATTTCGGGGTGAAGATACCGTTCCGATTGGGTTTCAACATCCAGGGTTTGCAAAGGAGGCGGTGTGGCCGTTTACACTTCGACTTCGAAAGTCGGTGTATATGTCGATGCCGAATATCTGCGGTTAAACGGCGGTTTCGGCATCCAGTATGATGTGCTGCGGGAGTTCGCCTGCCGGGACGGGGCCGAGGCGGTACGTTTGAACGTCTATATCGCCTACGATCGGGAACGCGCCGCCCGGGATTCCACCTATAAATACAAAATCAACGAATTTTTTTACGTGCTGCGGGAATACGGCTACAAGATCAACCGCAAGTTCGTCAAATGGTTCACCGACGAAAGCGGCAATCGGTTCTGCAAAGCCAATGCCGATCTGGACATGGGCGTGGATGCCCTGCTGCAGTCCGAATATCTGGATCGCGTGGTGTTGGCGACCGGTGACGGTGATTTCGTAAAAGTCGTAAGGGCATTGCAAAACAAGGGATGTCGGGTCGAAATTGTTGCATTCCAGAACGTTTCCGAGGAACTGCGCTACGAAGCCGACATGTTCATGCCGGGCTACCTGATTCCGGGATTGTTTCCCATCAAACAGCCCAAAGGAAAGACCTGGGGCGAAGTCGGTTCGCTGGTCATCGGACGCTGCTATCATTACGACGGCCATCGAAAATACGGATATCTGCGATACCTGTCTGAGATCAGCGGCGGGCTGTGGATTACCGACGCCCGCAATCCCAATTCCCCATACCGCACCGCCTATTTTGAAACCACAGACCTGCCGGACGATAAACTGCGGCGGGACCTGCCCAATCGGAACCTGATTTTTCAATTCAAACTGGCCGAACCGGATGCGTCAAACAACGACCGGGCCGCGGATTTGCAACTGTTGGCCCAGGTCTAAACGAAATCGGATGATATCGATATTTCGTCCTGAACATTTAGACCCCGAGAGGATAGAGGTTTGGACAAGAAGGAAAGGGTTGCAAAAACGGCGCTGCATTATTATTGTAAAAGATTACCTTATTTTTAACCAAGCTTGTGTCTGAATTTTCTTTGTTAAGACCCGTTTGTTTGGTTAGGCAAAAATGCATAATCCACCGCTTGGTGGAAGCGGGGAGGGGATGTTCACGACATCCTGACCGGGGGCGGACTGAATGAGGTTGTTGATCTACAACATCCGGTATGGAGCGGGCGTCGGCAAACGATTTCATTTGCCGATTCCCTATATTGGTTATCTAAAATTCACCAACGGGCATTTCGCAAAAATCGTTGATTTCATCAAATCCATAAATCCGGATCTGGTCGGCCTGACCGAAGTCGATATCGGCTCATACCGGGTTGAAAAACAAAATCAGGCCGAATCGATCGCCGCGTCCATCGATCACCGGGCGATATATCACTCAAAATACTCGGCGGTTTCCGTGGTCCGCCGAATGCCGCTGCTCAACAAACAGGGCAACGCCGTGCTCACGCGCCGAAAGATTGTAGCCACCCGCTTTCATTATCTGCGCGACGGTGTCAAACGGCTGGTGATCGAACTGGAAATGCAGGATATGGTGTTTTTTCTGGTTCACCTGTCGTTGAAGTTTCGACACCGCCAATACCAGCTCCACGAACTGCACCAATTGGTATCTCAATGCAGCAAACCGGTGATCGTGGCCGGTGATTTCAATGCCCTGTGGGGCGATCGGGAACTGCAGCTGTTTCTGTCCGCCTGCAATTTGACCAGTGCCAACACCGACCGCGTCGGTTCCTATCCCAGTCGCGCCCCCCGGCTGCAATTGGATTACATTTTTCACAGTCCCGAGATCCACTCCCGGGCGTTCGCCGTACCGCGGCTGCTGCTCTCCGACCATGCGCCCTTGATCTGGGATTTCGAACTCAAGCATCCAGTCGCAACGCAGGATATCTCGCATGCGCTGGTGGACTCGGCCGGCAGCCGTACAACGCTGTTTCCGGATACGCATCCCGCCGGCCTTGGCAGGGACGGTCATCTGCAGCCGCACACATAGTGTCCATCCGGAAATGGACCTTTCTAGAGGAAACTTCCCGCCGCCTGAATATTTTTGAGATTGCTGGTGTAAGGACTGCGGTTGGAGGTCGACTGAAAAACAGGTTCGGGATTTTACCTCCTTTGCCCGAATCGGTGGTTGCTTGTCACCCGAGGGCAGCTCTGTTGCGGAGCTGCCCATTTTTGTTTGAGCGTTTCAACTTTTCCAATCGAATCCCGCGGAAGCCGAATCGGTGGGACGGGCTCATATCGGCAGGATCGCGGCGGAGGGGTCTTTATCGGCGATGGCCCGGGTCGGCGCCGCTTCGGATCGCAACAGCAGGTTGCCGATTTCAGTGGAAAGATATTGAAACCGTACCAGATACCGGATCCAGTCGCTGGGCCGCTGAGCTTCCGGCATGCAGAGCCATTCACCGACGATTCGCTCCCGTACCGATTCCCAGCGTATTTTCCAGTCGCCGCATTCGTATAACAGATAAAATTCCCATAGATCGGACCGTGCCGGTTCGTCGCCGCTGCGCAAATGATCGATCTCCCACGGTTGTACGGTAAAGCTCCGTTTCCAACCGCGCATCGATGGGTCGTTTGCATGATCACACCCCCGGTTATCATCGACGTCCTGATAAAGTTTCAGCTGTTTCCAGCGCCATGACGGCTGCATACATTGTCGGCTGGCAGGCGGTCTATGGGGCATTTTGATTATTTTTGCAGGTAGGACGTGTAGAGGGGTAGCGGGCGGGTACGGTGACCTGCTCTACAAAACCGTTCTTCGGCGATCCACATAGCCGTAGGGCCGGGTCACCGAGCCGGCCGGTATTCGCATCCAAGGGAGTATTATCTGGTTTGAAATTTCTGAAAATGGAGGGAAGATGAAAGGTTGGCAGGCCAGGAGGGAATCGAACCCCCAGCCGCCGGATTTGGAGTCCGGTGCTCTGCCTAGTTGAGCTACTGGCCTGCAAACAGGGTCCGTATATTAATCTCAACGGTTCGTTATGTCAAAGGAAAATTGACCGAAACCTACATTTACAATAATATCAGTCACTAAAAAGTTGTGAGCTGCCCAGCAGCGCCCGGCGAACGTCCGTTTCATGCCGGCGTACGTGTTCGGCGGCCCAGCGAATGAAAACCTCGAGGCGGTCGATACCGTGATAGGGATGACGACCGGTGCGGTCCAGGTCGTTTTCGTCCATGGTTTCGACGATTTGAATGGTTTCCCGGCGCACCGCCCTGAAACGGGTGAGCAGTTCGTCCAGGCTCAGATTGTCGAGTTTGGGCGGCTGCTCCCGGTTGTAGCGCATCAGATCGAAATCTTCCGGGGAGCCGGGACCGCCGGCCAGTATGTTGCGAAACAACCACTGCATGGATTGTTCGATCGTGATAAAATGCGCCAGGACCTGCCGGACATTCCAGGTAACTTCTTCGGTGTAGACCGGAGTATGAAGCGCTGCAGGGTCCAGGGATCGGAAAAACCGCTCGGTCTCCCGGCCGCCTTCCTGCAATTGTGAGATGATATCGGCTTTGCGGTTCATGTTGTTTTACCTTGTTTGATGTAGGATATGTCGCGTGCTGGCAAATGCAACGAAACGACCGGGAAGGAGGATATTTGCAAAATGGATTGCGCGGGAAAAAGATCCACCCGGCCCAATATCGTCCTGACTGCGACCCGACCGGCGCGAGAACCAATCAATTCATCGGCAACAGTTGCCGCATTACAGATTGCCTTGTGGTTCTTGCCCAAACCGGGTGCTACTGCAAGTTCAACATCGAAGCTCAAAAGTGCTTCTGTTTTTTCTTGCCAGCGGCATTACCGCTGGCAAGATCGACCCCGGAGCACGGCTGTGCTCCCGGCTTTTCATCGAAAAGCCTTTCCGCCCGCCAAGCGGGCGGAAGTCGAAACGGCCTATGGCCGAAAATTCAAGCCACCCGCTTCGCGGGTGCTTGTTGACTCGGAGGATTGAGAGAGAATCTGGAGATCGGGAAACTTTATTTTGGAAAATCTTTTTCGATGCATACGCTGGACCAGTCCGATACCCGGATACAGCTGCTGCGCCTTTCCCCCCGCTGCCTGCGCTCCCCGGACTTCCTGCGTTCGCGGCCGCCTTCCGTAAAATAATCGATGGAATAAATCCGGCGCCGGTCTTCTCCGGATCTTCGATCCAACAGGCGCCGGTCTTTTTTTCGTTTCTCCTGAAAGACGGGGGTTGTCATCGTTGCATTCCAAAGTTGTGGAAACAGGATCGCGAATCCTTCAATCCCAAGGTTTACCGGTAACAATACGAACCGTTGCTCCAATGTCAATTCGACCCAGCTCGGCAGCTCCATGGAAAACCCGGCTGCAGCAGGAAAAATGCCGGCACCAGCGGGTCAGTTCGGACTCGATTCGGACAAAAGGCGTAATTTCGTCAGGTGCTCGTCGATCATGGGTTCGCGCTCTTTTAGCAGTTGCCGGATTTCCTGAATCTTCTTCGAATCCGGATTTTCCTTCCCCAGCGATTTGAGGGCTGTCAGCAACATGCGGTTGTCGGTTTTCACTGCCTCAATGTAAACGGAAAGGTTTGAAATCATATCATTGAAGGCGCGGGCTTCGTCCTGCAGCAGGTCGCGGGATCGCAGATGGACCGGCCGGGTCAAGTCCCCGTCGGCGGCTTTACGGAAACTGTGGGTGAAATTCACCAGAGGCCCGCAAACCTGATGGGTGACGATCATCTGTGAGACCACTGCCAGAATGATAACCGCCACCAGTGAAAACAGCAGGATTTCGGAAGACAGCACGTACATGTCGACAAATTTCATGACCCCGTTGGCGTCTGTGTAAAAAATGTTGCACAATGAAGAATTCAGCATAATCGCCGTGTTGATGCCGATGGCGACGAACAGAAAGATCAGGTTGATCATCGTCACCCGCAACTGCACTTTCTTGTTGATCAGCAGATTTTTCCAGCTGCGTCGGTTCTTACCTGGTTTCATTGGAAATTCCCTTTCGCAAAATTGAACGTTTCCGATGGTGCCTTCGGCAGTCGTTCTTCTGACATGGACCGGAAGTTACCGGCGAACGGTTTATTCAAAGCGCCAGACCGATATGATTTCCCCCCGGGCGTTTTGCAAAAACCCCACCTGGTCTCCGTGTTTAAACCAGGAAGCGGGTACGTCGGAAACATCCGGCGTGTGAAACGAGACCGTCTTTGCCAGCGGATAGAGCCCGTCGTCGATGACGATCTCTTTTTCACCGAGCCGGTCGATGTAGCCCCAGCCGTGAAAACCGTCCGGATAGGTTTCGGGCAAATACCACTCGCCTTTTTGAAGAAGTTGTGCACCGGCAAAGCTGTTCCCAACTAAAAACACGGCCAGTGCAATCCCCATCATCGCAATTGTTTTCCAATACGGCCTCTTCATCGAGCCTCCCGACTATTGTTGCATCAGCTCCATCCAGTAGATGATGCCAAGGGGCACACTGCGCTCGGTCATGGTGACGATGTTGCCCACGTTGGTGCTGAAATACTTGATTTCTTCTTCTCCCCGGCGCAGGACGGCCGGCGGCAGCAAACGGCCGGGATACATCATGCCCGAAGGTGCGGCCATGATGGGATTGCCGTCGGCGTCGTGCAGCAGGTTGCCGTCGGCATCGGTCAGGTGCACCATGTCGTTGCTGTCGATCCGGCCGTCATCATTAATGTCGAACTGGGCCACGGCCAGTCGTCCACCACTACAGGCATTAAGTTCCATGACCCAGGAGTTGCCGCCCGAGCCGCAGGGCGTCTGCTCCGGCATAAAACCGACCGCGATCACTTTGCCGTCACGGATCATCACATCACCGGGGATGCGCTCACCGACTCCCGGCAGATCGAAATACCAACCGGCATGCCTGACCGGATCGCCCTGGGTGCCAATGGAATTGAAATCACATTCATCGATGCCTTCTCCGGTGAGTCCGGCGCAGGTAGTTCCGTCGGCTTCATAGGTGGTCACGGTCCAGTCCGGGCTGTGGGAGGTGAGCACCCGGAGTTTCTGGCCATTGTCGGCGTAATAATCGCCCGGCATCTCGGTTTGCTGCAGCAGCGTGACGCTCACCGGCTGATTCGAAAGCTGGGGCGAGCTGCCGCGCTCGAAAGAGCCCAGGTATTCACTCGGATCGTTATTGTCGGCGTAATCCCATATGCCATAAATGGTCTGCAAGCTCTGGTCGACAAAGTCGTATTCACCCATGTAGCGGCCGGTGCCGAACACCACCATCACGCCGCCCTTTTCGCAGTGGTACATGGCATCGGGCTTGGTGGTGATGGGTTGGGGCACGGCCCCGTCCTTGGCCTGGAAAAGCGGCTTGGGGGTGGTGCCGTCGTAAAAGGCCACATCCCAATCGGCCACCGGGCCGGTGAAATCGAACTTCCAGAGGTTTCCTTTCAGATCGCCGGCATAGACGAAGTCGAGCCGGTCGTCGCCGGTGACGTCCACAGCCACCGGTGAGGACAGCCCGTTGCAGGGGCCGACACCGGTATCGATGGCTTTGATCAGCGAGCCGTCGACCGGGTCGAGGACAAACAGGACCGCGCGCCCGCTCTGACTGTTGTAGCCGTTGCCGAACAGCACCACCCAGCGGTTGCTGTCGGAGGTCTGAACCACCGCGGGCTTGCTGTAGGAATAGCCCAGGTGTTCCAGGCCCGGGTCGTAATAGTTGACCCGGCCGCCGGAGGAGTAGGATCCGCTGCCGACCGAGCCTTCCAGCAGCAGGTCGTCGCCGGATACCTGCACCGTCCAGATGCCGTTGGCAGCGGTGTTCCCGCCCACGCCTTCGACCCGGACCCTGTCACCGGTGACAAACTCATGGCCCGGAGCGGTGATGATGATGGGGTCCGTGTTGGTGGCCCCGGTGACCAACGCTTCGACGGCGGTCTTGGGGTATTCCCACAACACCCGCTGGGACAGCTCGAACTCGTTGGTGATGCTGTGCGGATCGGTGACATCCAGGGCGTAGTAGCCCTTGCCCCCCTTGCCCAGGCCACCCACCAGCAGCGTAAAGGGATTGTTGGAGGCATCCGGCACACCCGATTTGACCACCGGAGTCAGATCCACGAAGAATTTATGGGTGTAGCCCGGGTCGGTGAGTTCCTTGAGGTTGTGGAACACCAGGCGCGGGATGTAAGCAAACAGCTCTGCACCGGTGAAGGCATCGAACGCATGCAGCATGCCGTCGTTGCCGCCGGTATAGAGCACATCGTCATTAAATACCGGTGATGAATGGACGATGTCGCCCAGCTTGCGATAACGATTGCGGAAGCCGCCGCCGTGCTGCTGTTCCTGCAGCCGATTGCCGCGCAGATGCTGCAGACGGTTGGCAGCGGGCGTGTCATCGACCTCGGCCCCGGCCCGCAGCAGCTTCTTCATGGGGGCGGTCAGATCGTCGAACCGGAAGGGCAGACCGTGGGTGGTGCCGTTGTAAGTGGCGATCAGCCGGTCGTTCCAATCCTTGGATTCCAGACGGGCGGACGCCGAAAATACATAACCGGAGGTGATGACATCGCCGCTGATTGGATCGACCTCATAGGCCTTGACATCGCCGGTCCAGCCGTCACTGGAGTAGCTCGACTGGTACATGCGTACATCGGCGCCAAGTACACCGTAGAGCTCGTCGCCGTTAACCGACACCGAGGCGGCCGACCCGATACGTGATTCGATGTTCTGCATCACCATCATGAAAGCGTCCACCAGCTCCATGGGACTGGTGCTGACCATGAAGGTTCCACGGCCGTTTACGCTGGCATGCCACAGATCGTCGATCTTGAGGCGTTTGTCCGTGTAGGAGTTGATGGGATCCGGCCACACCGGGCAGTCGACGCCGGCGGTGCAGGTGGCGACATCGTAATCATCGGGGTTCATGGTTCCATGGACTCCGAAGGTTACACCGTAGGTCACCAGGTGCTGATGGACGGCGTCATCGGCCGGATTGACCGGCACCCGGTTTTCCAAACTGTCGTCCAGATCGTTTTCATAGTATTTCATGGCCACGTCGGCCAGGGTGTCCGATTCAGAGTCGGCATATGGGGAACCATTGTCGCCGTCCACGTTGCCGACATAGGGTGAGTCACCATTGTAGAAACCGTCGGTAAAAACTACGGCGAAATTCTGCTGGCAGGCACCGCCATCTTCCTCGGCGGCGATCGGCGACGGTCCGACACCACCGTCATTGCCGTCATCTGCGTCGAAATAGTGGCCGACATTTTCCAGACCTCGCCGCAACGGGGTTCCAGCGCTGTGTGGGTTGAGGTTGTAAGCATAAAGCCCACTGAGCAATGTCGAAGTATAATCCTCACCGCCCACCTTCACTTTCAGCACCGGCTGGATGTGCACGCCATTGATGCCCCGCATGCCGATTTGGACCCCCTGCATCATGGTGATGACCTTGCCGACGGCATAACGGGTGAGCAGGTCGCGCTTGCGGTAGTACTGGAACCAGTTGGCAAAATTCTGACGTTCCTCCAGGTAGCTGCGTTTGGGCGCCACGTCATCGGGCGGATCGTTGGTCTCGATCAGTTCGCCGGCTTCGATGTACTCGTCGCCGTCGCCGTCGTTGACGGCGAAATAGCGAATCGAACCGCCGTCCACGATGACCAGGTAAGGCTTGGCGGTTAGGGCTGATTTGACATAATAGTGCGCGTTTTTAATGTCGATGGTGGTCGACGCGGTGGATACGTATTTGACTGCATCGACACAGACCGTTTCGTTAATGCCGCTGCGATAATGATTCAACGACACGCCGCCGGTGCTGGTGGCAAAATTATAGGTGCCCAGCAGGTACCATTCTCCGTCGTCGACGCGCTGATCGACGGTCACCGTGCTGGTACCGTCGGCGTGTGCAATGGAGTATGTGACATTCTGGCTGCGGGTGTCATTGTGGACCCATTTGACGTAGACATCGTATTCACCGGCGTCCAGATCCGCCGCCCAGTTGGCGCTGTAGTCGCCGTTGTGCGCCGTCCAGTAGTATTGCTCCTTGTAAGCCTCGGTGTCGGTGGCCCAATCCCATCCGTCCACCATCACGAACTTGACCGCATCGGCACAGAAGGTGTCGCTGAGCAGGTCGGCAACGGTGGTGTCGATCGATACGCTCCCGGCGGTTCCAGCATCAAAGGTATAGGTGCCAAGCAACACCCATTCACCGCCGTTCACCTGTTGGTTCAAGGTCACCGTTTCAACACCGCTGCTGTGGGTGATCTGATAAGGAACCGCACTGGATCGCTCGGGAGCGGCTGCCCAGCGGGCATAAACCGCATATTCACCGGCGTCCGGCAGGTTCGGCGTCCAGGTGGCCCGGTAGCTTCCGGCCATGCGGGGCTCATAGAAACGGTCGTATAAAGCTTCCGCACTCAGGTTTTGATTCCACCATCCGTCAAGGGTGTGCCTGGTAAATCCGGGATCCATATCGTCCACCACGATGATGGGAGCCGAGAAGCTGAACGCACTGCTCTGGTTGTCCACGATCACCTCGGCCAAACCGCCGGTGAACAGATGATAAGTGGCACTTAAGTCGAGATATGGGGTGGCCTCGGTCGGTTTGGAACGTGGAAAATCCGGATCGGCGTCGTTTAACGTCGGCCAGGGTTCATAATCCGACGCAGGATCGTAGTAGACCGTGTTGGTCTCCGACCATTGAGAAGTCCAGTGCATGCGATCGTTGCCTTTGAGCACACTTGAATTGGAACCTGATTTATAGAGCCGATCATTCAAATCGAACAGATATTCGTAATCCGTCCATCCAACCACGAATTTGCCGTCTTCTTCGGTGGTCATGAATTCCCAGTCCATGCTGCCGGAGTCGTCGAGAACGAACATGATATTGGCCGGCGCCCCGTGGCGCTTTACGTCCAGCGGCATATCCGAGAGGTCGATGCAGGCCTCCGGTGGCAGGTTGAAGGTAGCCACGATGGTGTGGTCGGCCGTGACATTGTTGAAGGTGTAGGTGTTGACCGCTCCCACCGAAACTCCGTCCACCAACACATCGGCGATGGTGTTGCCGGCATTCGGGGCGATGGTGTAGGTCTGGCTGCCGCCTTCGTTGACGATGGTGGTACCGGCCGGGGAGATGGTTCCGCCGTAGTGGGCGCTGGAAGTCAGTACGTAGGAGCGGGCACAGGACAGTTCAAGATTGTAATCCCCGGTCCCGGAAGAATAATAGTGACGCACGGCCACGTAGTAGATGCCGGCATCGAGCAATTTCTCGATCAGAAAATTACGGCTGTCGCCGCTGTCGTTGTCCCGGGTGATTTCGGTGCAGGTATCGTCCAGCAGATAACCATAAGTATTTTCGTCACCGGTGGTATTCACGGTGACCAAGGCTGGATCGGTCAGTTCGATCTGAAAGTAGTCCCGGTTGCCACGCGGATAGATGCGTCCGGCGGTGACCGATCCGCAAGTCACCGGCGTGGCCGATCCACAGTCGTTGCCATGATCATCCGATTCGAATTCGATGTTCAGGATATAGGTGCCGGTATCTGTCGGCCAGTACTCTCGAACTCGAATGTAGTAGGTTCCCGGGGTGACAGCTTCGACGATCCGGAAATTCCGCCAGTAGCCGGCGTCATCGTCGTATTCGATCACGTTGCAATTTTCGTCCAGCAGATAGCCGTAGGTATCGGTCCAGTCTCCGGTGTATTCGGTGTATAGTGTCAGCACTCCGCCGGGGGCCGGCACGATCACCTCGAAGAAATCTTCGTCGGCCGAGGCACCGATGTCTCCGTTTACAACGGTGTTCAGTCCAACCGGAGTGGCGTTGGCACAGGAGTTGCCGTAATCTTCGAACGCGGCAGATATCGTGTGGTCGGCCTGAACATCGGTAAAGGTGTAGGAGGTTACGCCTTCTCCCATCGATACGCCGTCCACTACAAGGTCGCTGACGCTGAAATATCCGGCCGACGTGTTCGGGGCTGCGCTGAACGTCTTGTGGCTGCCGCAATTGACCGAGACCTCCCCATCCGGAGTAATGGAACCACCACTGCCGGCGCTGGCTGTAATGGTGAAGGTGTCGATGGCAAATTCGGCTTCGACAGTGTGGTTGCTGTCGACGGCGGTAAATGCCGCCACACTGGTGACGGCTCCCACCGAAACACCGTCCACCCGGACGTCGACGATATGATGACAGTCGGCGGGGGTGATGGAAAAGGCCGTGCTGTTTGCGCCATAGTCGATCGTATGCGTCCCGGCCGGGGAGATGGTTCCATTACCCACGGTGGTGGTGGTGATGGTAAATGACATCAGCTCGAATGCCGCCGAGACCGATACCGGTCCCTGAACGTTGGAAATCGTCAGCGCCGCAGCAG
>DAXETY010000129.1:0-17343 GCA_051155755.1 Desulfobacterales bacterium | reverse complement strand
CATCGGCCTCGTCCAAATTCAGGGAACCATTGCCGGCCTGCCCGCACCGTATCCCCTGCAGGCAGATTTTCACCTGAAGTTTCCGGACGCCGCCGGCCTGGCGGCCCTGCTCGGATATCCGCCGCGGCTGCAGATACAGGGCCCGCTTTCGGTCGAAGCACGGCTGGAAATGCCGTTCGGGAATGCGTACCAATGGCGCCGGATCGACCTTCGTGCCGGAAAGAGCGAATTGTCCGGTGATCTGCTTATGGACTTTTCAGGTGTCCGACCGCAGATCAAGACGGACCTGCGACTGCCGCTACTGGACCTGCCGGCGCTGCTGGCGCCCGGCGGGAAAGCGCCGAATACCAAAGAGACCGATTCCGAAAAGCCGGCCGATATACGGAAGATCATTGCCGGCGCAGTGCAGCCGTGGGCCCGGGCCTTGCAGGCCGTCGACATCGATGCGGATCTCGACTTGGAAAAGATGCGGTTCGAGGATTTTGAAATTCACAAACTGAAGATTGACGGCCGCCTGGATCAGGGGAATTTGCAACTAACCGCCACCAGTCAATCCTCACCGGATGTGGCCCGAAAAATCGGAATCGAAGGACTGCCGGACCTGGGGCCGGTCGATCTCGATCTTCACGCGCAAGCCTCAGGGAACGACCTGACGCTGCGGTCCCTGGAATTGTCGGCCGGAATCGTGGAGGTGGCGCAAATCAACCTGCAGGGAAAATCCCGGAGCCTGGCCGACCCGGCCGAAGCCGAACTCCAGTTCCGGATCGCCGGCAATGACATTACTGCGCTGAAACCGTTCTTCGAATCTTTTCCCGATTATGAGGGAGCCTTTCGTTTCGCAGGGCGGCTGGAAAGCCCGGAAGAGCGCCGGCTGCGAGTCGATGACGCCGCGCTTCAGGTCGGAGACAGTCAAATGTCCGGTGATCTGGAATTCGACCTGAGCGGAAGTCGGCCGGAAATTTCAGCGACCCTGAAATCGCCAAAGCTCGACCTGATACCGCTGGCTTTGTGGCTTCGGCCGGCTCCGCCGCCGGAGATCGAACCGCCGGCGGTGGTAAAAAGCGATCGGGTGATACCGGATGCAAAGCTGCCCCTGGAGACGCTGAAGGTGATTGACGGAAGGCTGCAGCTGCATGCCGATCGGATTCTGCTGCCGGGGTTGGATATGCAGAATTTCAAAGGAGAGATTCGGATTCAGGACGGTCACGTGCTGGCCGATCCGGTTACATTCCAGTCCGGCGAGGGAAGTTTCGAAGGCCGGACGGTACTGCGGCAGGTTCCGGATGGAGCGGTGATTTCTCTCAACCTGCGGGTCGAGGACATCAAGCTGAAGGCCTTGCGATCCACGGGTGAGATCAAATCCCTTTTGACCGGCATACTGAATGTCGAAGCCGATCTGACCGGCCGCGGCCGCAGTGTCTCCGAACTCTTGGGCAGCCTCGACGGCCGCTGGGTCGACATTGCCAGCGACGGTCGCATTGCCAACCGCTATTTTGCGCCATTTCTGCTGAATCCCAACGTTCGAGGCACAATACTTCGCTCCGTCAATCCCGCCTACAAAATGCAGGACTATACAGAGTTCAACTGCCGCGCCAATCAATTCGAAATCGAAGCGGGCGTGACCACCTGGTCCGGGTTTTTAGACACCGACCTGGTGTACCTGGCAGCGGGAGGAACCATCGATTTGTCCAGCGAGCGCATCGACATCACCGCAAACCCGAGGCCCAAGGAAGGTGTCGGCTTCCAAAAAATCGGACAGGTGACCTTTAACCTGGCGGAACTTACCAAGCCCTTCAAAATCACCGGGACCCTGGCAGACCCCAGAATCGGCCTGGCCCCGAGCCGGGCGGTCAGCACCATCGCCAAGGCCCTGGGGGGATTCTTGCTGCTGGGTCCGGTCGGACTGGCGGCCGCATTTGCCGATGTATCCATCGGCAAGGACAATTCCTGCATAAAAGCGCTGGAAAATTTCGCTTCGTCCAAGGAGGGATCGCCGCCGGAAAAATCTTCAGATGAAAACCAGACGGAAAAATTGACCGACGAAGTCAAAGATTGGTTCGACGGTGAAGAGTGATGGAATCGTAAAAAGTCAAAATTCATTAAAAATGATTGCACACCCATCGAACTATTTCGACCTGATCCGGCGAACGCAACCCAGGAGGATGAACATGACCATCATTTCCCGCATATTTCGGTTCTTGCCCGTGACGTTGATTCTGGCCGCAATCCTGTTGGCCGGCCTGCCCGGAAGCGGTCGGGCGGCCGAGCTTTCTAGCGGACAGACCGTATACGTTTCCATCTATTCCCATGTTTACAGCGGCGACCGCGAGCGGCCGTACCTGCTCACGGCCACCTTGAGCCTGCGCAATACCGATCCCGATCACGCGATTACCATCCTGGCAGCGGACTACTACGATTCGGACGGCAAGCTGCTGAAACATTATCTGGAGGAGCCGCTGGTTCTTCCGCCGCTGGCATCCTCCCGGGTGGTGGTGGCCGAATCGGATCGCAAGGGCGGCTCGGGCGCCAAGTTCATCGTGCGATGGTCGGCCGAACGCAAGGTCAACGTTCCCATTATCGAGGGGGTGATGATCGGCACGGCCATGCAGCAGGGCATATCATTCGTGACCCAGGGCCGGGTGATCTCTAAATCCGAATAATGAGACTACATGGTGAGGATCGTTGCCACCGCTTTGCCGATGGTTATGTTCTCAACGTCCACCGCACGGATCGTACGGGTCAATTGCGGTAAATCTTTATGTAAGATGATTGGCGGAACGTTTATCTGACAACAAGGCGGTAATCATGGGTATAGGCAGTCATCGGCGCATCTTTTTCACAGGCCTGGCCCTCCTGCTGCTGGCCGCCTGTGTCGGAATTCAACCCGATTCCGAAAACCGAACCGTTGCAAAAGAACGGCGCATCGAACTGGAGTTCGGAGAACCGCAAACCGGCACCTGGCAGGGGCGCCATGTAACGGTGGAATACCGGTACAACATCGAGGGATCCCGCATGACGATCGAGGGCCGGGCTCTTTTTCCAAGACGAAAGCTGATCGACACCTTCGATCTCGAACTGAACTTCACGGCCGCGGACGGTACCATTCTCCGATCCGAAGTGCTTGCCTCGGCGCCTCACCGCAGAATAATTCAGACGCTTGCCTTCCAAAGAAACCTGTCGCTGCCGGAAGGCGCCGACGCCATGGTGTTCAGCTACAGAGGAGTCAGCCGCGGGATCGGCGAAGGGGCCGGATCGCCGTACCGCTTCTGGCAGAGCCCCTGATCGATGCCCGGAACCATCCGATGGGCTGTCCGTCGGTAAATGAACGAAAGGAGGCAACCGGTGAACAAGCTGACCGTTGAAGATCTCGAACTGCAGGGCCGGCGAGTATTGATGCGGGTGGACTTCAACGTGCCGCTGCAGGACGGCCGGGTGGCCGACGACGGCCGTATTCGGGCCGCGCTGCCGACCATCCGCCACATCCTGGAGAAAAATGGCAAACTCGTCCTGATGTCGCACCTGGGGCGACCCAAAGGCAGCCGGGTACCGGAGATGTCGCTGCAGCCCTGCACGGACGTCCTCGATGATCTCCTGCAGGCCGAAACCGCCTTCGCGCCGGACTGCGTCGGCGAAGAAGCCGAGGCGGCTTCGCAACGACTGGCCGAAGGACAGTTGCTGTTGCTGGAAAACCTGCGTTTTCACGCCGGGGAAACCGAAAACGACCCCGAATTTGCCGGGCAGCTGGCCCGACTGGGAGACGTGTACGTCAACGATGCCTTCGGCACCGCTCACCGGGCCCACGCCTCCACCGAGGGGGTCACCCGTCATTTCAAGCAGTGTGCCGCCGGCTTTTTGATGATGAAGGAGATCGAATTTCTGGGCCGGGTGGTGGAAAAGCCGGAGAAGCCCTATGTCGCCGTCCTTGGCGGGGCGAAAATTTCGGGCAAGATCGACGTCATATCCAACCTGCTGCCCAAGGTCGAAAAGATCCTGATCGGCGGCGGCATGATGTACACGTTTCTCAAGGCCCGGGGCCTTGAAATCGGCAACTCTCTGCTGGAGGCAGACCGGCTGGAAATGGCCGCCAATATCCTCGAAGCGGCCGGCGGGAAAATCGTATTGCCCGAAGACTGCGTGGTGTCGGATCGCTTCGATTTTAAAAACCGGCAGGTCGGTGAGCTGCAGACGGTGTCAGCCGGGGCGATCCCGGCCGATGCCTATGGTATGGACATCGGCGAGCGCACCGTCGAGCGTTTTCGGGCCGAACTGCAGGACGCTCAAACCGTGGCCTGGAACGGTCCCATGGGCGTATTCGAGATCGATGCAACCGCCAAGGGCACATTTGCGATCGCCCGCATCCTGGCCGACATCACCGAAAAAGGTGCCACCACCGTCATCGGCGGCGGTGATTCGGCGGCCGCGGTCCGCAAAGCCGGCGTCCAGGACCGGGTTTCGCATGTGTCCACCGGCGGCGGCGCCTCCCTGGAGTTCATGGAAGGCAAGACATTGCCGGGGATTTCGGCGCTGACCGACAAACCATAAGGGGAATTTATGCTGAAGCACGCGGATCCCACCCGAACGAAGGCCTGGAAGGCCCTGCAGGATCACCACGCGGCCATCCAAAACGTGCACATGCGGGACCTGTTCGCCGAAGACCTCCACCGGTTCGAGAATTTTTCCGGGCACTTGGAGGACATTGCGGTGGACTATTCCAAGAATCGGATCACCGCCGAAACCCTGAAGCTGTTGGTCGAACTGGCCGAGGAACTCGACCTGAAAGATGCCATCGAGAGAATGTTCAGCGGCGATCTGATCAATGAAACCGAAAACCGTGCCGTACTGCACACGGCCCTGCGCAACACCCGGAACACACGGGTTTACGTGGACGACTCCGACGTCATGCCCGAAATACGGTCCGTATTGGACAAAATGCAGTCCTTTGCAGATCGGGTGCGATCCGGACAGTGGAAGGGATACACCGGCAAACCGGTGACCGACATTGTCAACATCGGCATCGGCGGCAGCGACCTGGGATCGGCCATGGTTTGCGAGTGCCTCAAACCATACGGTCATCCGCGGCTGAAGATGCACTTCGTTTCCAACGTGGACGGCACCCATATCGCCGAAACCCTCAAAACCCTGGAGCCGGAAACCGTGCTGTTCATGGTGGCCTCCAAGACGTTCACCACCCAGGAAACCATGACCAATGCGCACACGGCCCGACGCTGGTTTCTGGATCATGCCGGTGACGAATCCCATGTGGCCAAGCATTTCGTGGCCATGTCCACCAACGAGGCGGCCGTTGCGGCGTTCGGCATCGACCGGGACAACATGTTCGTTTTCTGGGACTGGGTCGGCGGGCGCTATTCGCTCTGGTCGGCGATCGGGCTGTCGATTGCCTGCTTTGTCGGTTTCGAAAATTTCCAGGCCCTGCTCGGCGGGGCCAATGCGATGGACCGGCATTTTCGCGAGATGGATTTCGATCGCAACTTGCCGGTCATTCTGGCGCTGATCGGGATCTGGTACGTCAATTTTTTCGGTGCCGAAACCGAGACGATCCTGCCCTACGACCAGTACATGCATCGTTTCCCGGCTTATTTTCAGCAGGGCAACATGGAAAGCAACGGAAAGTCCACCGACCGCAGCGGCAACCGGGTGCATTACGCCACCGGGCCGATCGTCTGGGGGGAGCCGGGCACCAACGGCCAGCACGCTTTTTACCAGCTGATTCACCAGGGCACCCGGCTGGTGCCCTCGGATTTTCTGGCGCCGGCGATCAGTCACAACCCCATCGAAGACCATCACGAAAAGCTGTTGTCGAATTTTTTCGCCCAGACCGAGGCCCTGATGAAAGGCAAAACCCGCGACGAGGTAGTGGACGAATTGCGCCGGGCCGGCAAAAGCGAGGCCGAAATTGAAACACTCTGGCCGCACCGGGTGTTCGAAGGCAATCGGCCCACCAACTCGATTCTGTTTCGGAAACTGACCCCCCGTGTGCTGGGCAGTCTGATCGCCCTTTACGAGCACAAGATTTTCGTTCAGGGGGTGATCTGGAACATCTTCAGCTTCGACCAGTGGGGGGTGGAACTGGGCAAGCAGCTGGCCGGCCGCATCCTGCCGGAACTCCAGCACGACCGGCCGGTGGACGGACACGATGCCTCCACCAACGGCCTGATCAACACCTTTAAGTCCTTGCGCCGGGAGCCCCAACCGGAATGACGGCGCAATCAACGCCATCGAGAATCACTTCCGCGGCAGCAATGCCGCCACCAATGGACAAGAGAAATTCATGATCCGACGAAGCTACCCTGCAAAGCCCGAACGCGTTTATTTTTTCGGCACCTGCGTCATCGACAGCATTTACCCCGAGGCCGGGCTGGCGGCCATCCGGATGCTGGAGCGTGAAGGCCTGCAGGTCTTCTTTCCCCAGGGCCAATCCTGTTGCGGTCAACCTGCCTTTAACTCCGGTTATCCCGCCGAAGCCCGTCGCGTGGCCCGAAACCAGCTGGGCGTATTTCATCGCGACGATCCCATCGTCGTTCCTTCGGGATCCTGCGCGGGAATGATGCACCGGCATTACCCGGAGTTGTTCGAAGGCGATCGGGATGCGACCCGGGCCCGGCACTTTTCCGAGCGGGTGTTCGAGTTTACCGAGTTTCTGACCCACGTGCTGAAGGTCCGGTTGAACGACCAGGGACCGCCGCTGCGGGTCACCTGGCATTCCTCCTGTCACGCCATGCGGGAGATGGGCGTGACCGAAGACGCCAAGTCCTTGATCCGGCAGCTGAAAAACGTGGACCTCATCGAACTGCAGCACGAATACGAATGTTGCGGATTCGGCGGCACCTTTTCCATCAAGCACCCCGATATTTCCGCGGCCATGGCCCGGGACAAAATCGACGACATTCGCAAAACCGGCACGACCACCGTGATTTCCAGCGACAGTGCCTGCCTGCTGCACATCACCACCGCGGCCGAAAAACTGAACACCCCGGTACGCGGCATGCACATCGCCCAATTTCTGTGGGAACGAACCCATGAGCGCTGAAACCCGTTTCGATTTCAAGAAGAATATCGACCGCGCTTTGAAGAACCGTCAGCTGCGCAACAACCTGCGGTCCGCCATGGACGGTCTGCGGCAGAAACGCACCGGCGTGTTTGCCGACCCGGAAGAGCTGGAGGCCCTGCGGGAGCAGGGCCATGCGATCCGCAAGCGGGCGCTGAGCCGATTGCCCGAACTCCTGCTGCAGCTGGAAAAGCGCTGCACGGAAAACGGCATTCAGGTCCACTGGGCCGAAACCGGCGCCATGGCCAACCGCATCGTCCTGGAAATCCTGAACCGTCACAATGCCACCCGCCTGGTCAAGGGCAAGTCCATGGTTTCCGAAGAAATGCACCTGAATCATTTCCTGCAGGAGCACGGTGTCGAGGCCCTGGAGACCGATCTGGGCGAGTTCATCATCCAGCTGGAAGGCGAAACGCCTTCGCACATTATCGTACCGGCGGTGCACAAGAACAAGGACGAGGTGGCCCGGGTTTTTCACGATAAAATTCCCGGGGCGCCCTACACGGAAGAAGTCGAAGCGCTCAACGCCATCGCACGCCGCACGCTGCGGCAAAAATTTCGCGAAGGCGAGGTGGGCTTGAGCGGCGTGAACTTTGCCGTGGCCGAAACCGGCACCCTGTGCCTGGTGGAAAACGAGGGCAACGGTCGCATGTGCACGACGGTGCCGCCGGTGCACATCGCCGTAATGGGCATTGAAAAAGTCGTCGAGAAACTGGAAGAAGTGCCGCCGCTGCTGCGGCTTCTCACCGGTTCGGCCACCGGGCAGATCATCACCACCTATTTCAACATGATCACCTCCCCGCGCAAGGATTCCGAAAAAGACGGTCCCCGGGAGGTGCACCTGATTCTGCTGGACAACGGACGGTCGCAGATTTTCGCCGATCCCGAGCTGCGCCAGACGCTGTACTGCATCCGCTGCGGTACGTGCCTCAATCATTGTCCGGTCTATACGCGGCTCGGGGGTCACGCCTACGGATTCGTATATCCGGGGCCGATCGGCAAGATTCTCACCCCGCAGCTGGAAGGATTGCAGGCCGCCGGCGAGTTGGCCACCGCCTCCACCCTCTGCAATGCCTGCGAGGAAGTCTGCCCGGTAAAAATTCCACTGCCGGCCCTGATTCGCCGCATGCGCAACGAAAGTTATTCGCCGGCGCCGGATTCGAAGGTCCGCGGCCACGGCTACCGGCGCAATATCGCCGAAACCGCCGCTTGGAAACTCTGGGCCCTGATGAACACGCATCCCTGGATGCAGCGGATCGCCACCCGCATGCTGGCGCTCGGCGGAAACCTGCTGCCGAAAATCGGACCGCTGCAGGCCTGGACCCGGGCGCGTTCGAGACCGAGGTTCGCCCGCCGCAGCCTGCACGAACGTCTGCGCAGCAAAGGAGCCGAACATGAGTAATCCGGCACGGGACCGAATTCTTGACAGATTGAGAGGCGCTTCCCCCGGTGAGCCCGGGGTACCGGAAACGGTCTGCATGCCCATCGAAACCTTTTCGAAGCCGGAACGGATTCGAAAGCTGCAGTCTTTGCTGGAAGCGGTGCGATCCGAAGTGCACGTGGTGCCGCGGGACGGCTGGACCGCCAAACTCCGGGAGGTGCTGACAAACCGGGGCTTCGAAACCCTGCTCTACGCACCCGAGACCGCCATCGGCAAGCAGATCGAAGCGGCCTGGGCGCAAGACGATTCCGGGCTTCCGAGGCTTTGCACCTACGATGGGCCGATCGAATCCTTCAAACCGCGGCTGTTTGAAATCGATGCGGCCGTCACCACCTCGGTGGGCGCCATCGCCGAAACCGGTGCCATCGTCCTGTGGCCCGATACACGAGAACCGCGCCTGATGTCGCTGGTGCCGCCGGTGCACATCGCGGTGGTGGAAGCCGACCGGATCTACAACAATTTCTGCGAGATCATTCAACAGCAGCAGTGGGCCGAACAGATGCCCACCAACGTGGTGTTGATCTCCGGCCCGTCGCGCACGGCCGACATTGAAATGACCCTGGCCTTCGGCGTCCACGGTCCGCGGGCGCTGATCGTGATGATCCTGGAGTCCTGAAATCTCCTTCTGCAAAAACACTTTTTCGGCGTCTGCGAAAAAAGGATTCAAGATCTCCCGGGCAGACGGGCAAACCGTTGAAACAAAATTCCTCGAAGCCTGTTTGAAAGTAGAATGCCTTATCAACCGTAACCTTCGAAGGAACCAATCGCCATGAGAGTCGGAATTGTCGGAGCCGGATTCGTGGGCAGCACGGCCGCCTATGCCATCGCACTGACCGGAGGTGCCTCCGAGGTCGTGCTGGTGGACCTGGACGAAAACCTGGCGCGTGCACACGCCGAGGACATTTTGCATGCCACGCCCTTTGCTCAGCCGGTGCGGGTTTCCGCCGGCGGTTATCCGGCATTGCGAGGCGCATCCGTCGTCGTGCTGGCCTGCGGCGTGGCCCAGCGCGAAGGCGAAACCCGCCTGGAACTTCTGGACCGCAACGTGAAGGTGTTTCAATCCGTTGTGCCCGGTGTGCTGGAACACGCCCCCGAGACCCTGCTGGTGGTGGCCACCAACCCGGTGGACATCATGACCCAGGCCGCAACCAAAATCTCCGGACGGCCTTCCTCGCGAGTGATCGGCACCGGTACGATTCTGGACACCGCCCGTTTTCGAACGTTGCTGGGCGAGCATTTGGGTGTGGCTCCGCATTCGGTTCACGCCTACGTGATTGGCGAGCACGGGGACTCGGAAGTGCTGGCATGGTCGAATGCCAAAATTGGAGGCGTGCCGCTGCTGGACTTCGCCCGCCAGAGGGATCGAACCATCGACCATGCAGCCGAAAAGCGCATCGACGACGGGGTGCGCAATGCCGCCTACCGCATCATCGAGGGCAAACAGGCCACCTATCACGGGATCGGGGCCGGTATCGCGCGGATTGTGCAGGCCGTGCGGGACGACGAAGGCGTTGTGTTAACCCTGTCCTGTCTGTGTGAGCCCGGCGGTGACGAACCGGTGGGGGTGTGTCTGTCGATGCCGCGGATTCTGACCGCCCGGGGTGTCGTTGCCACGCTGCGTCCGGCGCTCTCCGAAAAAGAACGGCAGCTGCTGGAAGACAGCGCCCGAATTCTGCGGCAGTCCGCCGCAAAGCTGGACATCGAAGCCGAACTCTGAATCTGTTGTGGCCGTGCCGGCGAAAACCGGCCGGTGCGGTGACCGGCCCTACGAAATACTTCCTTTCAGCGTATGGTTGCGCAGGGCGGGCCACCGTACCCGCCGCAGAGCCGACGCATGTTCTTTTGCGGTTTGGCCGGTGCGGTGACCGGCCCTACGGTAATTGGAGCCGCCGCGGGATGGTTGCGCAGGGCGGGCCACCGTACCCGCCGCAGAGCCGACGCATGTTCTTTTGCGGTTTGGCCGGCGCGGTGGCGGTTGGAGAAATGAACAGCGGAATGCATTTCAAAGCAAAAAGGAATCTACCATGGCCAAGCACACGTTGATCCTGCTGCGACACGGAGAAAGCACCTGGAATCGCGAAAACCGCTTCACGGGTTGGACGGACGTACCGCTCAGCGAAAAGGGTATTCAAGAGGCCCTTGCGGCCGGCCGGCGCTTGAAGCAGGAAGGCTACGATTTCGACCTGGCGTTCACTTCGGTGCTCAAACGTGCTATTAAAACCCTCTGGCTGGTGATGGAAGAAATGGACCGTGTGTGGGTTCCGGTGTTTCGCAGCTGGCGACTGAACGAGCGGCACTACGGGGCGCTGCAGGGGTTGAACAAAGCCGAAACCGCCGAAAAGCACGGCATGGAGATGGTGCAGCTGTGGCGTCGCAGTTATGACGTGCGACCGCCGGCCTTGGAATCCGACGATCCGCGCCATCCGGCAACCGATCCGCGCTATGCGCAGCTGCCACCGGGATTGCTGCCGCACACCGAGTGCCTGAAGGATACCGTGGAGCGCTTTCTGCCGTACTGGCATGAAACCATCGTTCCGGAAATCCGGTCCGGCCGGCGCATTCTGATCGCGGCCCACGGCAACAGCCTGCGGGCGCTGGTCAAATATCTGGACAACATTTCAGATGAAGACATTGTCGGTCTGAACATTCCGACCGGAGTGCCCTTGATCTACGAGCTGGCAGACGATCTTTCGGCCGTCCGGCACGAGTACCTGGGTGATCCGGAAGAAATCGCACAGGCCACCCGGGCGGTGGCCGGTCAGCTCTCGCGCAAATAACCGCAAAACCATTTCGGACGGGCAAGCGCTTCTCGGTGTCCAAATAAAAATTTCGTAAGAAGTCATAATTCATTTACATCTGTTATTCCCGCGAGGTGGGAATCTCGAAATTATCGTTATTACAGTGTGTTAAACTCGAGATCCCCGCTTTCGCGGGGATGATACCTCCGTGGATTCGACTTGTTACAACCGCGGCAATCGCTCAATTAAGGGAATTGACAACCGATTGCGTTGCAATCCGCTGCAAAAGGATGGTTTCATGCCCTACGAAGTTACCGAGTCCGATTTTCAGGTGGAAAAGATCGGCGAAGCCCGCATTCCCTCGCCGATGATCGGCGAGCGTTTCGTCGAAGACGAAGACCGTATCCTCTACACGACCAGTTCCAGGGCGATACAGTCTCTGCTGGCCGAAGGCCGCACACTGCCCACTTTTGAAAAGGCCGGCCCCCGCAGTCAGATTTATTTCGATCCGTCCAAGCTGCGCTGCGGCATTGTCACCTGCGGCGGTCTGTGCCCCGGGATCAACGACGTGATCCGGGCCATCGTGCTGAGCCTGTATCACTCCTACGGCGTTCGCACCATCTGGGGATTTCGCTACGGATTCGAGGGGCTGGCTTCGAGTTACGGTCACGAGGTGATGCAGCTCGATCCGGAGGCGGTAAAGGATATCCACCAGAAAGGCGGGACGATTTTGAGCTCTTCCCGGGGTCCCCAGGATCTGGAGGATATGGTCGACACCCTGGAGCGGATGAACATCGGCATCCTGTTTGCCATCGGCGGCGACGGCACCCTGCGGGGCGCCCGGGCGATCGCGGAGGAAATCCGCAAGCGTAATCTCAAGATTGCCGTGGTGGGCGTTCCCAAGACCATCGACAACGACATCGCCTACATGGACCTTTCCTTCGGGTTCGTGACGGCCGTATCCGAAGCCACGCGGGTGATCTACGCCGCCCATTCGGAAGCCACCGGGGCCCGCAACGGCCTCGGCCTGGTAAAGCTGATGGGTCGGCATTCCGGCTTTATTGCGGCAATCTCGGCGCTGGCCAATAACGACGTCAATTTTTGTTTGATTCCCGAAGTGCGCTTTTCCCTGCCGGTTTTTCTCGAAGCCCTGCAGCAGCGAATCGAAACGCGTGGCCATGCCGTCGTGGTGGTGGCCGAGGGAGCCGGCCAGGAGTTGCTCGAAGAAGGCGGTGGTACGGATGCCTCCGGAAACCTGCGTCTCGGAGACATCGGCGTGTTTCTGAAGGATCGCATCAAGGCGCATTTCCAGCAAAACGATCTGGACCTCGTATTGAAATACATCGATCCCAGTTACTCCATCCGCAGCCTGCCGTCCGACACCTACGATTCGGCAATCTGTCTGGTGCTGGGGCACAACGCCGTCCACGCCGCCATGTCCGGCCGCACGAACATGGTGGTCGGATTTTGGAAAAATCACTTCACCCACATACCGATATCCCTGGCGGTCTCGCGGCGCAAGCAAATCCACCCGGATTCGCGTCTGTGGCGCAACGTGATGGCCTGCATCGGCCAGCCTGCGTTGATACAGTAAAGAATGTTTGCAGACAGAGGATTCGTGCTCGATCCGCCAATTTTCGCTGCAATTCAGCATCCGAAGGAGTCTTATGAAGTTGCCCGACAACAAGACCAAAATCGTCTGTACCATTGGACCGGCATCCGATCCCCCCGAAATCCTGGAGGCCCTGGTCCGCAGCGGCATGAACGTGGCGCGCTTGAACTTTTCCCACGGCGATCTGCACGAACACCGGCAGACGGTCGAAAAAATCCGGGCGGCGGCGGCCGCCACCGGCCGAAGAGTTGCCATCATGGCCGATCTGCCCGGCCCGAAGATCCGCATCGGTGAATTTGCCGAAGAGCCCGTTCGACTGCAGCCGGGGGATCGCTTCACCTTGACCACCACCGATATCCGGGGCGACCGACGACGGGTGTCGGTGAATTTCGACCGGCTGGCCCAGGTTGTCCAAACCGGGGACCGGCTGTATCTCAATGACGGGATCGTGCATCTGAAAGCCCTGGAAGTTTCCGGTGGGGAGGTGATTTGTGAGACCGTGGTCGGCGGCGAGCTGCGTTCGCGCAAGGGATTGAATCTGCCGGGCATCGACCTGGGCATTCAGGCGTTTACCGATCACGATCGCAAGTGCCTGGAATTTGCGCTTCAACTCGGTGTCGATGCCATCAGCCAGTCCTTCGTGGAAAACGCCGAGGACGTAAACACCGTGCGCCAGGCGGCTGCGGACCTGGGCAAGGAGCCCTTCATCATCGCCAAAATCGAGCGACGCCGGGCACTGGACTCCATCGACGATATTCTGCAGGCCGCCGACGGCATTATGGTGGCCCGGGGCGACCTGGGGGTGGAAATTCCCATCGAGCAAATCGCCGTGGTTCAGAAGCAGTTGATGCGCAAGGCCAACCGGCTCGGCAAACCGGTCATCACAGCCACCCAGATGCTGGAGTCGATGACCGCCAATCGCCGGCCCACCCGGGCCGAGGCCACCGACGTGGCCAACGCGATCCTGGATGGAACCGACTGCGTCATGCTGTCGGGCGAGTCGGCCATGGGCAAATATCCGATTGCCGCCGTCGAGATGCTGGCGGCCATCGCCGCCGCCATCGAGCCGCATTGCTCCGGTCGGCGCCTGTTGGAGGAAACCCAGTCCTGCGTTGACGCAAAAGAGACCAATTTGCCGGACCTCATCGCCCTCGGCGTGGAAACCACCCTGCAGCACATCACACCGGTGGCGGTGATCGTGCCGACCCGCAGCGGTACCACGGCACGGCGAATCGTCCGATTTCGTCTGCCGGTGTGGACGGTGGCCGTCAGCTCGTTGGAAAAAACCTGCCAGGATCTGCAATTTTCCTACGGCGTGTCGCCGGTTTGCGAGCCGGATCACCCCACCGACTGGAAAACCTGGATCCGTCGCTTTCTGAAAGACAGCGGCCTTTCCGGAAATCTGGTCGTGCTGACCGAAGGACCTTCCAAGAAACATCCGGAACGCAACAACCGCATGGAGATCATCGACCTGCGGCGATCGTAAGCAGTGGAGAGACGATACCGTGCGGGAAGTCCAGTTTTAGGATAAAAAAATGGATCGGAATCCAGGCCAGGGAGACTTTCATGAATCGTACGAAATTGTGGCAAGAACTCAGACATGCATTCGAACAATTTCTGACCCACTCGTCGGTCTGTGAAGACGAAGAAGAAATGCGGTTCTGGATCGATGCCTTCATCAAAGAAATCGCCACCCAATACACCGAGGAAGAGTTGGCCGACAAACTCGGGTCGGTGGACGATATGCTGGGTCTATTCCAGGAATTTCTGCGCCGGCGCAGCCGATAGAAAACAGCCGCGTTTTTAAGAAACTTACCCCGAGCCGTCATTTCTGCAAAGGCGGAAACCGGGGCCGGTGCGGTGACCGGCCCTACGTTTATGCGATTCATCGCAGGATGGTTTTGTAGGGCGGGCCACAGTGCCCGCCGCCCAATCGCCGAGAAATGTTCTTTTGCGTTTGGAAGGCCGCGCAGCTGAGCAACGAGCTTTTAAGAGGCTGGTGCTTAAAAATGTTTCGTGCCGGCAGAAACCGGCGCCGGCCCGGTGTCCGGACCTGCTCAGGGCTTTTATCGGTTTTCCGAATAGATTTCCGCACGCCAATTCCGGAGTACGTCCGGATCCTGCAAGACCTCCAGCAGGTTTCGCAGATAATCAGTGCCGTAGGCGGACTCGAATGCTGCGTGACCGCCGTTTTCGACAAGCCGCCAGATGACCCACGGGTTGTTTTCGGCGGAACGGCCCAGTTTCCGAAAATCAGATTGCGGTACGATCGGGTCGTCGGCGGCATGCAGCAACACGACGGGTGTGCGCACCCGTCCGAGTAGCGGGCCGATGCGGGTGGATTGCATGAATGCGTTCAGGTCCGCCAGGAGGATCTCTTCGTTCCACGGTTTTGACTGAAATTGCCGGTTGCGCAACACCGCCAGGCGGTTCTCGAACGCCTTGCGGAAGAATATCGGGATTTCATTGGGTGGCAGGCCAAACGAGGTGTGCCCGGGATTGATGTCACGATAGTGCGGCAGGAACTGGTTTTCAACCAGATCTTCCAGAAGGTGCTTCTGGCGCTGCTCCCAATGGTCGGGCGGCCAAAAGCGGCCACGCAGCGTGAGCCAGGGATTTTCGACGTCCGGCGGTGTTGCAAAGCGTCCCAGAGGCCGGGCCGGATACCGTCGCAGGTCGGAAACCGGGGAGATGGCAATTCCGGATTCGAACAGGCGCAGCTCCAACCGCAGGTCTTCCATCAGGGCGTGAATCACGGTCTGAGCGCTGACGCCGGCACCCAGCAGATGAATGCCGCGAAACGTTTGTTGCTTGCGCATATACCGGCCGATCTCGATCCACATGCGGGCGTCATCGTATGCGCCGATGCTGAGCATTCCGTTGGCCGCCAGAAACGGTGCCGTGCTGGGGTGATCGAGAATCAGCACGTGGGCGTCAATACGGTCTTCCGGCCGCTGCAGGTGGTGTCGATAAAACCGCCCGGCCGCCTTTCCCCAGCGATCCTGCAGGAAACCGAATCCGGCGATCCAGAGCGGCCGGGCAGGGGATGTGCCCTCCGGATGCGGGAAAAAAAGACCGCCCACCCGGCTGCCGTCCTGCAGCGTCAGTTCAAACGGGCGCCCGGGGTGAAGGCCGCCGGGCCGGAATGTTTCTGCAGGATCACTTTTCCGGGGCAGAGCAAATACATCTTTTTTGACGCCTTCGGAATCCCTTCGCTGGGGCGGCTCGAGCACCCGGATCACCTGACCGCGCCCGTAAGCAGGGATTCGATCTTCTTGCGGAGGTCTGACGGTGCAACCCGCCAACAGCAGCATCAACACCGATAGCAGCGCGAGACCGTAAAGCAGCGTAAGCCGGCTGGGTGCCGAGCAGGCCGCAAGGTACCCCGGTCCCCCGATCCAATTGTTTTTAGTATTCGGTCGCGTCATCGCTTTCAGATATTTCAGGCGGAAAAGCGGCCGGCGCGGTGGCCGGCTTTACGTTTACACGGATCATCGTGGTATGGTTTCCTATGGCGGGCCACCGTGCCCGCCTGATTGGTTGCCTCTGCTGAGACCATACCTTAGGAAAACGCTCGTGTAAATTGACTTCGCGCACCGCCGATGGTAGGAACAAGACACTCGAACTTAAACCGAGGGTTTCAAATTTTTCAAAAATTTTGCGTGCGTTTCCGAATTCCCATGGGTGCCGATCGGTTCGAGAGCATTCCATGCGGCGATCCCCGATGGAGAGCGGAGCCGCTTTTCAAGCCAGGCGCCATCAAAACATCAAACCGGAAGATCATCCGGCAACCCCGGCAATGGCACAACAAAGGTGGAGCAAAACGGCTTCCATGTCAGCGACCGCCACTTATCAGACATCCCCGCAGGGCGTGCTGCGGATCCGGCTTGCCGGTGCCTGGAAACTCAAACACCGGCTTCCTTCCGCCGCGGAAATCAACAGACAGATTGAAAGCGCTTCCGACCTGAACCGGATTTCCTTCGATGTCAGCGATCTGCAAGAGTGGGACAGCGGACTGCTGACCTACGTGCTGCAAGTTCGGGCGGCGGCAGACAAAAGCGACCTCGAACTGGATTGCAGCGGGTTGCCGAAGGGGGTGCAGGGATTGTTGCAGCTGGCCGGGCACACCGACCGGCTGCAAGAACCACCGGTTGAGACCGGCGAAGAAAACGCCTATCTTGCCGATCTGGGCAATCGCGCCCTGGACCTCTGGGGAAATTTTCTGAAGGCGCTTGAATTTGTGGGGGAGACGGCCGCTGCATTTGCCCGGCTGCCCTTCGGCGGCATTCGCTTTCGAGGCAGTGACCTGTGGCGACTGGTTCAGGAATGCGGCGCCCAGGCGCTGCCGATTGTTTCTCTGATCAGCCTGCTGGTCGGTCTGATTTTGGCCTTTGTCGGGGCGGTGCAGCTGAAGTTGTTCGGCGCCCAGATCTATATTGCCGACCTGGTGGCGATCGGTATGACGCGGGAGATGGGGGCCATGATG
>DAXETY010000128.1:0-13648 GCA_051155755.1 Desulfobacterales bacterium | reverse complement strand
GGCACAAATTTGAGATCACCGGGCAGGCCGCGTTGGGCCAACTGTGCTTCGATGTACGGCAGATAACGGGCGGCGCGCTTCATCCACAGGATGATCTGGGGGCCGTTGTTCAAAGTCAGCAGCAGTTCTCTTTCCAGTCTTTCCCGCACCTCGCCGATCTCCAGCGGCACCGGCTCCCCGCAGAAATCCAGTGTTTCGCGGATCCGGATGTCGGCAATCAGCGACGACTGCCGGTGATGTTCCGGCAGCGTCCGTTCCAGATCGGATGCCATCGCCAGGGCCGGAAGACAGAGAATCCAGAAAATCAACTTACTGCGCATGGCTCAGGAAGCAATCGTACGGGTTGCGGACCACAGCGTCCAGATGCCGGCGGCCAGAAAGAAGACTCCGGCCCCGATTTTGATGTAGTGTTGCGGAATATAACGACTGAGGGTGCTGCCGAAAAACACGGCCAGCAAGGCGCTCAGGACCAGGGCCGTGGCCGATCCGACGAATACGGACCATTTCGGATCGCAGTCGGCCGACAGGCAGAATGTGGCAAGCTGTGTTTTATCTCCCAGTTCGGCCAGAAACACCATGCCGAACGTCATCCACATGATTTTAAAATCCATCGGATCCAGTCTCCTATTTTTGATCCATCAGTTCCAGGGCGTGTTTCAGTACATTGTCTACCGTGTAACCGAAGCGGGCCATCACCTGCGGTCCGGGGGCCGAGGTGCCGAAGCGGCTGATGCCGATGACACGACCCGCCGGTCCGACGTAACGCTCCCAACCGAAGGGGTGGCCGGCTTCCACGGCGAGACGGCGCGTGACCGCCGGCGGCAGCACATCGTCTTTGTAGTGCTGGGGCATTTTTTCGAACAGCTCCCAGCTGGGCATGCTGACCACCCTGGCATGGATCCGCCGCTCGGCCAGCTGCTGTGCCGCCTCCAGGGCCAGGTGCACCTCCGAGCCGGAGGCGATCAGGATCAAGTCCGGATTTTTGCCGGCATCGAACAGAATATAGCCCCCATGGGACAGATTATCCGCCGGTGCCAGTCGGCTGCGGTCCAGTACCGGCAGTTTCTGGCGGCTTAAAATCAGTGCCACCGGGCCCACGGTGCGAATGGCCTGCTGCCAGGCGGCCGACGTTTCAGTGGCATCGGAGGGACGAATCACAGTCAACCGCGGTATCAGGCGCAGCGAGGCCAGGTGCTCCACGGGCTGGTGGGTCGGACCGTCTTCACCCACCGCCACGCTGTCGTGGGTAAAAACGTATATGACCGACAGGTTCATCAGGGCTGCCAGGCGGATGGCGGGGCGCATGTAGTCGGCAAATACCAGAAAGGTGCCACCGTAAGGTCGGATCCCGCCGTGCAGAAACAGACCGTTCATAATTCCGCCCATGGCGTGTTCCCGCACCCCGAAACGAATATTGCGTCCCTGGCAGGTGGTTTTCTGAAATTCGGCAACCCCGTCCAGATAGGTTTTGTTGGAAGGCGCCAGATCGGCGGAGCCCCCCATGAGGGTCGGTATTTTACCGGCCAATGCGTTCAGAATTTTTCCGGATGCCGCTCGGGTGGCGATGGGGCCGTCCGCAACGGCAAACCCCGGCAGATCATCGGCTACGTCCCGGGCGAGAAATCCACTGATGGCATCCACCAGCCGGCCGGCCAACTCGGGGAATTTTTCCTTGTAATACCGATAACGTTCCTGCCAGGTTTCTTCCATCTCCCGGCCGCGCTCGACGGCCTCGCGGCAATGCGCCAGGACGTCCGGAGCGACACAGAAATCCTCATCCTGGGGGCAGCCCAGGCACTTTTTGGTCAGCGCGACCTCCTCGACGCCCAGCGGCGCGCCGTGGGCGTCGGCGGAACCCTGCTTGTTGGGGCTGCCGTAGGCGATCTGAGTGCGCAAACAGATCAGCGTGGGGCGTTCGGTATCGGACCGGGCCTCCTCGAAGGCTTTTTCAATGGCTGCCGTGTCATTGCCGTCGCTCACCTTGAGCACCTGCCAGTGAAACGCTTCAAATCGTTTTGCCACGTCTTCGGTAAAGGTGAGCGCGGTATTGCCTTCAATGGAAATCTGGTTGTCGTCATAAATGCAGATCAATTTGCCCAGTCCCAGATGCCCCGCCAACGAGGCGGCCTCGTAAGAAATACCTTCCATAAGGTCGCCGTCGCCGCAGATAACGTAGGTTCTGTGATCGATGATTGGCGCTTCTTCCTGGTTGAACACCGCTGCCAGGTGACGTTCGGCCATGGCCATGCCCACGGCGTTGGCAAAGCCCTGTCCCAAAGGGCCGGTGGTGGTTTCCACTCCGACGGTGAGCCCGTATTCGGGATGGCCCGGGGTGCGGCTTTCCAACTGCCGAAAATTCTGCAGATCTTCGAGGTTCAGATCGTATCCGGTCAAATACAACAGGCTGTACAGCAGCATCGAAGCATGGCCCCCGGACAGCACCAATCGATCGCGGTCGATCCAGGCCGGATTTTGGGGATTGTGTTTCAAAAACCGCTGAAACAAAATGTAGCCCGCCGGCGCGAGTCCCATCGGCGCTCCGGGATGGCCGGAATTGGCCTTCTGGATCGCGTCGATACAAAGGGTTCGAATGGTGTTGACCGTGCGCGTCAGAATGTCCGTGGGGCAGGATTTCAAGGCTGAGTCCATGGATACCATCATCCCTTCCGTTTGCTGGATTCGATCAGATCAGAACCGGGATTGCCCGTTCAAATTTGCCCAACGGCAACGATGCGGAAACCCCGGGCTCGCAGGGTTTTTGCCGGCCGTTGCCGCACGTCCCGCTTAGTAGCATTAATCCTTGCGATTGGCAATTGGCAGTAAGGTCATTTTCGCATTGTGGACCGGGCAGATCGGATGGACGCTGGAAGGGTTATGGGGTCGCACGGGAATGCGACCGGGCCGTCCGATCACAGGGCGCGCAGAAATTCCGATTTAAGTGCGACCTTGCCGGCCAGGGCCGCGTCGATATGCTGCAGCACGGCTTGCTTGTCCCGTGGCATCCGGGCCCGGATCGGAAGATAATTGGACGCATGATTGGCGTGAAAGAGCCCGCGGGTCATATCGGTATGGGCGATCATGGTCCGGAGTTCGGCCAGCATCTCCAGCGGTTCGATCAATTCGAATCGTCCCCTGCGATAGTCTTCATACAGCGGCGTTCCGGGAATCAGCATCAGGCTCAAGGCGCCGACGTATTCCGGGTCGATGGCCGACAAAACCCTGCCGGTTTCCCGCGCGTGGATCTGGGATCGCTGCCGGCCGGCGATGCCCAGCAATACGGTGATGGAAAGCTTTATGCCGGCATCCCGGGCTTTGCGGCCCATCTGAATCATGTCATCGGCGGTGGCGCCTTTGCGGATGTTTTTTAAGGTGACATCGTCTCCGGTTTCCAGTCCCATGTAGGCGATGCCGATGCCGTGCGCTCGAAGTTCCTCCAGTTCCGATGGAGTCTTCATCTTCAGACTCTTGGCATTGGCATAAACGCCCACGCGGGTGACCCACGGCAGCTGGCGTTCGATTTCCTGGAGGATCCTCAGCAGGCGCCGTTGCGGCAAAATCAGTGCGTCCCCGTCGCAGAGAAACACCCTGCGCTGATTGCGGCAGTAGCGGGCCGCAAAGGCGATGTCCTCCATAATGACCGAATCCGGCTTGATCCTGAATCGTTCCCCCTGGTAGGTACCGCAGAAGGTGCATTTGTTGCGCGAACAACCGACGGTGACCTGAAGCAAAATGCTGTTGGCCTCGCTCGGGGGACGTATAATATTGCCTTCATAGTGCATAATCGATCGGGCTCCGTGCTGTCGGTTTGCAGTTTGGCAGATATTTGGTAATTTTTGACACAGCGGCTATTCGGGTTTTGGCGGCGGACAGTCTTTCTGGCGCTGATCGTCTTTGATAAAGTCATAAAAACTGCCGGTGTAGGCGCATTGAATCATATCACGAATTTTGCGGATGAGAAATTCACTGACCTCGGCTTCACCATCGATTTGCAGGCGAAATGCCAGCATGCGCTTTAAATTCGGGTCGGATTTATCCTTGTCCGGGACCATGCGCATGATTCGTTTTAGGGACTTTTGCAACGGACCGTCACGGTTTTCGATGCTGATGAGTTTTTCGGTCATGGGCGCCGCTCCGAGCAGCAGGTTCAATTTTGGTTAGCAAGAACATAAGCGCTGTTTGCGGTTTTTCAACGGGATTCGCGGCCGCTGGGATGTTTACAATCCGGTGCGACTGGGTTATAGGAACCTGCACGGAGCCTTTAGAACGTTGAAAAAATACAATTTTGCATTAATTTACATCGTTTAGGTCGATTTTAATTTTGAAAATCGGAAATCCTCCGGGAGTGCCGATCCTGCCGAAGGGGGGAGGCACAATCCCGTACCGCTGCGGAATCCAAATAGCGGTGGAAAGCGATGGTGATGAGCGACGAAGTTGAAAAAAACGAAGAAAAGAATCCCGAAGCATCCAATGATTCGAACGATCCGGATCCGGACTGGGAAAATCGCCTGTTGTGCAGCGACGGCAACTGCATCGGGGTGATCGGACCCGACCGCCGGTGCAAAGAATGCGGCCGGCCCTACGAGGGGAAACTGCCGGAGACGTTCGGGCAGCAAAACGACCGCCCGTCGGTTGCGTCCGTTGAGGAATCGGCCTCGGAGACGTCTCCAGCGTCGTCGGCGCAATCCCCTGCGGCATCAAGCCCTGAAGATCCTCAAGCTGGTTCTGCATCGGATGCATCCAGCTGGGAAAACCGGGTGTTGTGCAGCGACGGCAATTGCATCGGAGTGGTTGGCCACGACGGCCGGTGCAAAGAATGCGGCAAACCTTATGACCCGGATGCAGAGGGTTTGTAATCCGCAGCAGGGTCCGCAGTCGCAATAGATCTGCCCTGTCCCCCGGGGTGGCGCAGCGAATTTTTTGACCGAAACCCGGGTGTTTCATACGCAGAAAAAACAATTGGCCGAATTTGAAACGCTCCACTTCGGTTTCGGTCTGCTTACGGATTTTTGCCGGCTCGCAGGTGAAACATGGCCGTCAGCTTGTCGCGGCTCCCGCGGCTGAGACCGAGGCGGTCGATGTCGTTTTCCAGGCTTTGCACCTCGCCGTGACCGCCCAGGTATCCGTTTACACGCGCTGCCGCTGTGGAATCGGTAAAATTCCGGGCGTCCGGATACATGGCTGCATACTCCCGCATCATCTCACGATTGCCCCGCAGATCGTATTTTTGATGATAATCTTCCGCCCGCGTAAAGGTCTGTAAGGGCAATATTTCCGTTGCAACAGGGGCGCCGAGCCGAGCGGTTGCCTGCTGCTTTGATTCCAAGGCCGCGGCCTTCTGTTTTTCGTCGCTGTAAAAAATTGCCGACATGTATTGGCGCGAGCCGCCGGCACGATCCGGCCGATGACTGCTCCAGAAGACCTCCAGCAGGTCCGCGTAGCTGAGCACCTGCGGGTCGTAGTCGATCTGTATGCTTTCGGTGTGATCGGCCAGGTTGCGATAGGTCGGATGCGGCGTGCTGCCGCCGGTGTAACCGACCCGTGTGCGGATCACGCCGGGAAGACTCCCGAACCGGGAGTCCGGCCCCCAGAATCACCCCAGGGCGAAAGTAGCCGTTTCAAAACGTTCCGGGATGTCTGCATCCAGGAGCGGGATCGGCCTGGTTGCTTTGGCGGTTTGTGTCTTCATGGGCTCCTCGCTGCCGTCCGTATTCAGACCGCACCCGAGCAGGCAAAGCGTTGCCAGGAAAGCGGCGGCCTGCAATTTCGGGCCGATATGAAAATTGTATGTTTTGTGTATATTCATCATTTCTCGTTGGGCCCCGGGCACCAGCGGCGGCGGGCCGCAGCGGCCCTCATCCTTTTGGATGGAACGGTTTTAAAGGTAATCGTAAGGCAGGTAAAAAGCGGCGTCAATGCTCGCAGCCTCGGCCGAAAGGTATACTTCGATTTGACAGGAGCAAAACCGAGGCTATGTTATTTCCACCTAAACGGAGCGGTTCAAATCTCCAAAAGGCATAATTTCGATTCGATTCAGATGATTTCAGTCTATTTGAGTTTTGAAAATATGAAACGCTCAACTTAAGTTCAATCAGCTTTCGGAGTGGATCGCCTGTAACCGAAACAATCACTTTGACGGTAACGGTCCACTCCGGTTGGCGGTGCCGGTCGATTTCAGCGATGTTGTTTCGGAATTCACTGGTGCTCAACACATACACGGAACCGGCACCGTAAACCCGGTGCCGGTCGAACCGATAGGAGGTTGATCATGGCCGACACGGAAGACAAAACCTTGTGCGCTCTTCAGGAAGAGGGGTTTATCGACGCCGATACGGAAGCATACAAGAAATTGATCGACCGGCCGCAGTTTTTTTGTAGAAACTGTGGGCGTGCAGCCGTCCGTTCGGAAAACCTCTGCAATCCGGACGAACTGTAGGCAATTAGACAGGGATCGAAAACAGACTTCTGATGCCGGGATCGGTTCCGATCCCGGTTTTCAATTGTGCGCCTCAACCGAAAGAAAGAGGCAAACTCCACCAGCACTTGACCGGATCGTTTTGCCGGGTCATTGCCCGAGTATCGGGCCGGCAAGTGTTTTGCGCAGCTTTCCTTCTGGCTGCTGGAAGGGGAATGGCAGCCGGTGCAGTAAGCACTCAAAACTTTCGATTATCCGGCAAGCCCGATGCAGGTGTTCAAACAGCATGTCGATGCGGAAACGAAACTGGCCGTCGGCGGCATTGCCTTCGGCACGCACGCCATCGCCGTGCAGTTTGTCAACGACCGCTACCGGAAAGATCAGTTCGATCGCAACCTGTATCTGGATGCCCTTCGGGTGATCTAGTAACCGCTTTGCGCGGTCCTCGGCTGCGGTCGATCCCCTTGCGGCACACGGGGATACGGACGGCAGTTGCGTTAGGCAGCCGTGGCGGTCCGTCGCGGAAGGCAGACATGGAAAGCGGCGCCCAGGCCGGGATCGGAGTCCACGGTGATGCGACCACCGTGTCTCTGAACGGTTTTGTTGGCAATGAACAATCCCAGGCCGGTGCCTTTGCTGCCCTTGGTGGTGTAGAACAGGTTGTAGATGTTCTGCATCTGCGCGGCATCCATACCGCTGCCGTTGTCGACGATGTCGAAGCAGACTTCGTTCTGATTGGCGTGCACCTGGTAGGAAATCCGGTGCGTTTTCGGCGCCTGGTCTTCGATGCAGGCCTCCATGGCGTTTTCAAGGATGTTGATCAGGGTCGAGCGCAGCAGGGAAGGATCGATGTCGAAGGTTTGCAGATCCGGTTCGAACTCGACTGCAAAATCGATATTGGCCCCGCGGATACGCTGATCGACATTGGCGGCGACTTCGGAGGCGAACTGTTCCACATCCACGGTCTTGATTTCCAGTTCGCGTTCTTTGGCGTAGAACAGCACGTCGTGGACCAGTTTGCGGATGCGCTCCGCCATGAGTTTGCAGACTTCGAGGCCTTCTTCGATCCGCCCGGGTTTGTCGCGGTAAAAACCGGTGTCGATCAGGTAAAGGCCGGCATCCAGGCCGGTCAGGCAACCTTTCAGATCGTGGGAGATGGTTCCGATCATCATACCCAGAGAGGAAAGGTTGTCCTGCAGCTGGCGCAGTTGGGTAACGTCGGTGAAGACCGTCAACACCTGGATGAGCTTGCCGGCCAGCGTTTTGATCGGTGCACTCCAGGCCATCATGTTGTACTGTCGTCCCCGGGGGCCGGACAGCACCATTTCCCCCTGATGCGGAAAACCGTCTTTGAGTGTCTGGGAAACCGGGTCGCGAAATGCGGGAAAGTGTCCGGGCCGTAGAATGTCGAAAAAATTTTCTCCCAACGGATTCCCGAACGTTTCCTTGAACTGGCGGTTGACCGCCGTAACCCGCATGCGCCGATCGAGCACCGCAATCGGATTGGGCACCGCATCGAAAAGCTGATGATAGCGTTGCTGGGTGGTGCGCACCTCCTGGGCCAGTCGTTCGATTTCTTTGCTCCCGGCGAAAATCTCCAGTACCATGACGATTTCACCGTCGTCATTGAAGATCGGTGCCGTATGCACGATCACCGGCACCCGGGCGCCGCTCTTGTACCGCACCAGGGCCCGGGTTTCCATGATATCTTCACTGCGCAAAGTGCGTCCTACCGGGCAACCGTCGCGAGAAGCCCGTTTTCCGGAATAAATTTCCCAACTGTTGCCGTGGATGCGGTAGCCCAGGTGGCGAATGTAGGTGGGATTGGCCGCCAGAATACGGCGATCCGGTGAGTGAATGGATACGAAATAAGGCAACTCGTTGAAATATTTTACGCCGCCGTGCACGTCGCTGGCGACCTGGGCGATGAATGCCGACATACGATCGACGATCTGACGGACGGCCAGGAAACGTTCGGTTTCGATTCGCTCATCGGTTTTGCGGCGGACGATTTCTTCCAGCTGCATTTCCGTTTCTTTGCGCTGCCGCCGCAGCCGGTAAACCTCCGCCACCCGCAGCAAAACAATTTCCAGCTGCAGCGTTTGAATCGGTTTTGGCAGATATTCGGCGATCCGGTGTTTCCAGTTTTCCATTACCGGCATCAGTCGCTGAGCGTCGCTCAGTGCGATGACCTGCACATCCGGTCGTTCTTCCAGCAGGCTTTCGATCAAAGCTTCCCCACCGGGCATATCGACGTTGACAAGCACCACCGGTACGCGCTCTTTGCGGTATTTTTGCAGGCCTTCGAATGAGCTGGACGCTGCAGAGGACGCAACCTCCGTCTTCTGCAGGCATTCGCGGATTGTTTCGAGATCGAACGGATCGTCACTGACGATCAGTGTTTTCATATCCATGGTGATACCTGCCGCCATAAGGTTGAATGGCCCTGATACCATTTTTCGGGGGTGAATTTCAAACCGGTTCATCAATAGATAAATACGATGGATAATATAGAAATTATTCATATTATCTCGTTGACATCCCAAATGTTCATAATTAAAAATTGATTTGAATCTTCAATGGTTTTGCATTTTCAGGCGGGCAAAGGATGAGCGGACCGCCGTGATCGAAAAACGACCATGCCGACCCGTGCTGTAAAGCAGCTCACCAGACTGGGCGTTGCCTTCGAGATCGTGCGCTACGAGCACAAGGAAAAAGGGGCCGAGTATGCCGCCCGGGCAACCGGTTTTCCGCTGGAGCAAACGATCAAAACCCTGGTTGTGGATTTGGGTTCTCAACGATATATGCTGGCCCTGGTGCCCGGCAACCATCTTCTCGATTTGAAATTGCTGGCAAACGTCTGTGCGGTCAAGCGGGCGGCGATGGCCGATACGGATACGGCCGAACGGTTGACGGGATATTCGGTCGGCGGCATCAGCCCATTCGGCCTGCGCCAGAGAATTCCGGCGATTTTGGAGAAATCCGTCATCGAACAGGACCAGATATTGATCAACGCCGGCCGGCGCGGTCTGATGTTGAAAATGCGGCCCGCGGACATCGTGCGGGCATTGCCATGCCGGCTGGCGGAGATATCATCGACATGAACGACCTTAAAAAGCTGCGGCTGACACAAACGGTAAAGGGCGCCGGCTGAGCGTCGAAGCTGCCTCCAGGGGACCTGGAGCGGGCGCTTTGCGGATTGGAAATTCCGACCAATCCCAATGTGATCGTCGGACTCGATCGAGCCGATGATGCGGGTGTATACCGCATCAACGATGAGTTGGCTATGATACAGACAGTGGACTTTTTCACGCCGGTCGTCGACGATGCCTACGATTTCGGGCAGATTGCCGCGGCCAATGCCCTGAGTGACATCTATGCCATGGGCGGTGTGCCGAAAACTGCGATGAACCTGGTGGGGTTTCCGCTGGGGGAACTGGACATCGCCATTTTGCGGCAGATCCTTCAGGGCGGGCTCGACAAGATGCGGGAAGCCGATGTGGTGCTGGTCGGCGGCCACAGCGTCGAAGACCGCGAACTCAAATACGGACTGGCGGTGACGGGTTTCGTGCACCCCCGAAAGGTTTTGACCAAAACAAACCCGCGGCCGGGAGACCGCCTGGTGCTGACCAAACCGTTGGGCACCGGCGTGGTCAATACGGCCATCAAAGGCGGCATGGCTTCGGATGCGGTCATCGGCGCCGTCACCCGGATGATGGCGGCGCTGAACAAAACGGCCGCCGAGGTGATGACGCGTTTTCCGGTGCATGCCTGCACCGACATCACCGGATTTGGCCTTTTGGGGCATTTGGCGGAAATGATCGTCGGCACCGGCTGCAGCCTTCGCCTGCAGAGCGGCCGGATCCCCTTGTTGCCCCAGGTCGTTGAGTATGCCGCCATGGGGCTGCTGCCCGCAGGGGCCTACAAGAATCGCGAGTTCCGCGTCCCGATGGTTGATTTTGCCGCTTCGGTCGATCCGGTTTTAGGGGATATCCTGTTTGATCCGCAGACATCCGGCGGATTGTTGATCAGCGTGGAAGGCGAGAGCGCCGCAGCGCTGGTGCAGTCTTTGAAAGAAAACGGCGTTGCCGAAGCTGCCGCTATCGGCGAGGTGCTGACCGGTCCGGAAGAACGGATTCGGGTGGATTGATGGCGGGGCGAATCGGTGAAACGGCGACAAAGGGTTTCTAATTTTCAAAACCAAACAGACAGAATTCAAATGAATCAGTAACAGAATAATGAATTTCGAAAATTTGAAACGATCAATTCAGGTAACAATTACGGGAGATTATTCACGTGAAAGAAATCGACGCACGGGGCCTTTCCTGCCCCGCTCCGGTACTGCAGACCAAAGCGATCCTGGAGGAAGAGTCCCCGGAAACGATTCGGGTGCTGCTGGACAATGCGGCCTCGCAGCAGAATGTGGAGCGATTTTTATCCTCTCGAGGATTTGCCGTAGAGCCGACCGTGGAAGGCCATGATTTTGTGGTTACCGGCAGCAGAAACGGGAGCCGGTCACCGGTGGCGGTCCCGACGGAAACGCCCGCACCGTCCATTGCAGCCCCAACAGTGGAAAATTCCATTGCGGTCATGTGTACCACCGACCGGATTGGTTTCGGTGACGATGAACTCGGACTGAAACTGATGGTCAATTTTGTTCGAACCCTGAAAGAGATGGGACCGGAGCTCAAACGATTGATATTGTTGAATAACGGAGTCAAGCTGGCGGTGGAAGGATCGCCGGTGCTGCCGGATTTGCAGGAGCTGGCGCACAACGGCATCAAGGTGCTGGTTTGCGGCACCTGCCTGGATCATTTCAACCTGCTGGAACGAAAGCAGGTCGGGGAGACCACCAACATGCTCGACGTTGTCACCTCCCTGCAGTTGGTGGATAAGGTCATCAATATATAATGAAATCTGGTAATTATATCATTTTGGACTCTACGTCCCCGCCTCTGCGCGGATGTCGCACGGTTGGAGCCGACTTTGTGGGGGATCGTCCGCATGAATCGCTTTGCTGAATCGGAGTCGATTTCCGGGTGGTTGGAAATCTTGCGGTTTTCCAGGATCGGTGCTACAGATATTCGAAAGCTGCCGGGAGTCGCCATTGAGTGACCGTTCCAAAGACTGGCTTGCACAAGCCGAAAGAGATCTGGAGCAAGCCGTATCATCCCAAGGCGAAGGCCGTCATGAATGGGCTTGCTTCGCCGCGCATCAATCTGCTGAAAAAGCGGTCAAGGCGTTGCATCTTCACCGAAAGCAGGAAGTTTGGGGCCACGTTGTCGCGCGACTTTTGAACCAGCTGCCGGTTCCCGTACCGGAAGATCTCATTGAAAAAGCCAGAGTTTTGGACGGATTTTACATTCCCACCCGGTATGCCAACGGACATCCGGAGGGAGCGCCTTTCGAACACTATGGACGGCTGCAGAGCCGGGATGCGATCCAATATGCCCGAGAGATCCTCCAATACGTCCGTGATCAAATGGCCGGATCGCCCAGCCGTTGAGGCGGCGTTGCGGAAATGGACGGCAGATCAATTGCAACGGCATCCGGAATTGCTCCGATTGGGTTACTTCGGTTCGTATGCCCGCGGCGATTGGGGCGTTGGGAGCGATTTGGATATCGTTGCGGTGGTGAAAACCTCGGAAGCTGCATTTGAAAGACGCGCTGCCGGCTGGAAAACTGAATGCCTGCCCGTTCCGGCAGAAATGCTTGTTTACACGGTCAGCGAGTGGAAAACCCTGCAGCACAGGGCAACCGGGTTTGCCCGGATGCTGAATCAAGAGACCGTTTGGATTTATCCTTTATCCGAAGATGATTGACCGCATCCATGGCGCATGTCTATCCGCTCGGCGTCATTCACGGCCGTTTCCAGGTGCTGCACAAAGACCACCTGAAATACCTGCTGGCGGGTAAATCCCTATGTGAGCATCTGGTGGTGGGCATCACCAACCCCGATCCCGGCCGGGTCGCGGAAGAAGCCGCCGACCTGCACCGCAGCCGCCCGGCAGCCAACCCGCTGACCTATTTCGAGCGATACTGCCTGGTTCGAGGCGCATTGGGCGAAGCCGGGGTTCCAACTTCGGAGATCTCCATCGTTCCCCTGCCGATCAGCCAGCCGGACTACTATCGGTATTACGTACCCCTGGATGCGGTGTTTTTTCTGACGATCTATGACGAATGGGGGCGGCGCAAGCAACACTATTTCGAGTCGCTGGGGCTGCAGGTGCACGTTCTGTGGGAGGTGCCGCCGGAAGAAAAGGGCATCAGCGGCAGCGACCTGCGCCGGGCCATGTGCGACGGGGCGCCCTGGGAAGACGCAGTGCCGCCCAGTGTTGTCGAACTGCTGAAAAAGTGGGAGATCCCGGAGCGGTTGCGGCAATTGCAGGCCAATGCCGACCAATCATGATCCGCCTGCCGCAACCTGCGGCGGCATCCACACGAATCAACTCCCTCGGATTCAGTCGTAGTCATAGATTTCGTAGACGGTGGGTTCTCCCAGCAGGTCGTCCACCGCCTCCTGGAGCTGACGCCGGCGCGGACTTGCAAACCAACGCTCCCAGGCCTCGCGGGTCTTCCATTTGCTGATCACCAGGCTTTCCCCGGACTGATCGATCCGACGCAGGGTTTCACCCGAAACGTAGCCGGGCTGGTCGATGGAGTCGCTGCGCAGTTTGTCGATCATTTCCCGCAATGCGTCCCACTTGCCCTCCGGCACGCGGCGTTTTACCAATACCTTGATTGCCATATTCCCCCACCTTGGTACTCGGTTGGTGCCCATCCACGAAGATAGGATGGACACGGGTTCATCACTGCAGTTTTCTTGCCGCCGCGATCACCACCGCCGCCGCCCGGTCGATTTCCGCTTCGGTTGTCATCCGACCCACGCTGAAGCGCAGCGTGCCTTTGGCCCAGTCCACGGGCACAGACATGGCTTCGAGCACATGGGACAATTCCACCGTATCCGCGTGGCAGGCCGCTCCCGCCGAAGCGGCGACTTCCAGACCGATTTCTTCCAGAAGCCGGTTGGCTTCCATATCCTTGAAACCCAGACTCAGGGTATTGGGCAGCCGTCGGTTCGGATGGCCGTTCAACCGCAGCATTTCCAGTTCGGCGATCAGGGTTTCGTGCAGGCGGTCCCGAAGATGCTGCAGGTGCTGCATGCTGTGCTCCAGCCGGCGGCCGGCGATTTCACAGGCCTTGCCCAGGCCGACGATTTCAAGGACGTTTTCGGTG
>DAXETY010000127.1:0-15551 GCA_051155755.1 Desulfobacterales bacterium | reverse complement strand
TTGCCATGTTTTCCTCTTTTCTAAAAAAAATGGAAGGCAAAATCAAGTCGATTCCAGGCCTCGGATCGGCAAAGAACGACGGCTTCGGTCTTGCTGCGGAGTTGGCTCTGATATATAGTCTCCCCATGGGAACCCAGGCGCACAAGAAATCGGCACCGGATTCGGTAGCGGTCGGCATTTTGACCGTTTCAACCACCCGCAGTCTCGCCGAGGACGAAAGCGGGAACTGGATGCACCGTGCTCTGCAGGCGCGCGGGCACCGGGTCGTGGCGCACCGCCTGGTTTCCGATGATATCGACGCCATTACGGCGGCCCTTGAATCGATCCTGGAAGAAACCGATATCGGAGTCCTTTTGATCAACGGCGGCACCGGTATCAGCGTCGACGACGTCACCATTGAGGCGGTGCGGCCTCTTTTCCGTAAAGAATTGACCGGTTTTGCCACATTGTTTGTTCAGATGAGCCGCCAGCAGATCGGCTCGGCCGCCTTGCTTTCCCGTGCCGCTGCCGGAGTCATCGGCAACACGGCCGTGTTTTGCATGCCCGGCAGCTTGAAGGCCTGCCGCCTGGCCTGTGAGGCCTTGATCTTTCCGGAACTCGGTCATCTGGTCCATCACCTCAGTCAACGGCGCTGAGCGCCGGATACCGATGTTCGCAACCCCCCTGTGAGAAGGATGGAAGAATTTGAACCAGAAAGGACCCCATAGCGGGGGGCGCTGGTTGACCGCCGTGGTTTCCGATCACAGGGGCCGCATTTTTGATCTGCCCGGATATGCGGCGGTTGCAATGGCCGCGGAGGTACTCCGCCCCCTGCGGGATTGCGACACCTGCAGTTTGCCCCACGGCAGTGAACTGATGCGATTGCCGGACCGCAGCCCGGTGCTGTTCCATATCCAAAGCGGTCGCTGCCGGGTGGTGACGGAAAACCCGTTTTCACCCGGAGATCCCCTGTTCCCCGTCGCCGCGTTCAACTCACCCGGATACGTGTTGTCCGGCATCTGTGCATACGAAGAAGGGGTCAGCGCCGGCTGGCTGCCCCTGTTTTCCTATGGCGCAGTGGGGTGGCATCCCGATGGTTTTCGCACGGCAGCCTTTCAGATCGATCCGGAACCGCGACAGGATCTGCGCCGAATGACCCCGGAAAAAGTGCGGCGGGGCATTGGCGACCTGCAGGCGCGCATGCCGCAAAACCGTTTGCGGGCCCATCTGGAAAGATGCGCACTGGATTATGGATGTCCGGCCGCAAAGAATTTTTTTCTCGGCCGCTACGAGGCCCCCCTGCCGACCGCATCCCGCTGCAACGCCCGTTGCCTGGGATGTCTATCCCTGCAGCCGGCAGGAGAGATTCCCCACAGCCAGAACCGGATCGATTTTACACCCACGCCCCAAGAGATCGCCGAGGTGGCGGTTGCACACATCGAGCGGGTCAAACGGCAGCAACCGGTGGTCAGTTTCGGACAGGGCTGTGAGGGAGAGCCGCTGATGGCCGCCGCCGTGATTGCTCCGGCCATTGAACGGATCCGCCGACAAACCGGGCGCGGCACCATCAACCTCAACACCAACGGCAGCCGCCCCGACCTGCTGGCGCCTGTTTTGGCCGCGGGCCTGGACAGCATGCGTGTCAGCATCAACAGCCTGCGCGAATCCTGCTACCGCGCCTATATGCGGCCCCTTGGATACGGTTTTGCGCAGGTCATGCAGTCCATCGAGCTGGCCCTGTCCCGGGATGTATTCGTATCCTTGAATTATCTTCAGATTCCCGGCTTCACCGACACCCAGGAGGAATCGGAGGCGCTGGAAGGCTTTTTAAACCGTTATCCGATTCAGATGATTCAGTGGCGCAATTTGAATTTCGATCCCCTGCGCTACTGGCGGCGAATGTCCCAGGCGGCGGACTCCAGCCGCCCGATGGGTATGGATCGACTTCTGGATCGGCTGCGTCGACGCTTCCCGCTTCTCCGGCACGGTTATTTCAATCCCCCGCGAAAACGTCCGGATTGAATATTTTCGATCCGCTCACCGGCTTTGGGGCGATGCGTGCAAGGGGCGGTCGGTGGCGGCAACTTTTTCCAGACGGGAATGCAGCTCCTTTCGTACGGCAGTTCCCAGAGCCGCAAGGGTGTAAGGCTTTTTCACGTAGACACCGGCTCCCAGTCGCTGGGCTTCCTTGACGCGGGTGGTTTCCGAATAGCCGCTGGCAATTACCGTGCGCTGACCGGGGCGAATCTCGATAATGCGGCGATAGGTTTCCAGGCCGTCGATGCCCGGTTCCATGATCATGTCCAGCAACAGCAAATCGGCGGGGTGATTTTTGAGGTGTTCGACAGCGGCTTCGCCACTGGAGACACAGCGGACAACGTATCCGAGTTTTTGGAGCATGCCGGCGGCGATTTCACGCTGCTCGGCGATGTCGTCGACCACCAGGATCGATTCGCCCCGGCCGGTCAGCTGGGCGGACGAGATTTCCGCCTCTGCCTCGATCGGTTGGCGGGTTCCGGGAAAATACAACGTGAAACGCGTACCTTCTTCGGGTCGGCTGACGACGTCGATGTAGCCCTGATGGTCTTTGACGGTTCCCCAGACCACTGCCATGCCCAGCCCCGAACCACTGCGACCCATCACTTTTTTGGTGTAGAAGGGTTCGAAAATCCGTTCGATGTCCGCTTCGGAAATTCCGATCCCCGAATCGGAAACACACAGGATGACGTATTCACCGGCCTTGATTCGCTCGTAGCCTTTCATGGGATGTTCCAGACAGCGATTTTCCGTGGTAATCCGAATTCGCCCCCCGCCGGGCATGGCTTCGACAGCGTTGTAGATCATATTCATCAGCGACTTGGCAAGGTGCACGGGGGAGCCTTTCATATTGAGAAGCTCGGGATCCAAATCGACCTGCAGGTCGATGTTCTCGAACGAATCCGTGATTTTTCGATGCTCGGGGCTGTTGAGATATTCGGAGACGATCCGGTTCAGGTTGACCACTTTGGAAACGGCGACTCCCCGGCGCGCCAGGGTCAAGAGGTCTTGAACAATCGCTGCAGCCCGCTCACCGGATTTTTGAATGGCCCGGATCGGCCGGTGCAGTGGGCTTTCCGGGGCCAGGTCCATGAGAATCAGTTCGGGGAAACTGACCAGACCGGAAAGAACATTGTTCAGGTCGTGGGCCACACCGCCGGCCAGCATTCCAATGGCCTCCATTTTCTCGGCCTTCTGCAGCCGGGTCTCCAGGAGTTTGCGTTCCGCTTCGGCTGCAATACGGTCGGTGACATCCCGGGCCAGTCCGCGAAATCCCGTAATCCGTCCGTTGGCATCGCGCACCGGCGAGATGACCGTCTGCACGAAACGAGGTGCACCGTCCTTGCGTATGACCTGCCAGTCCGGCGTCCGGGAAGGAAGGCCGGTTTCGAAAACCTGATGGAAGGTCTGATAGACCCGGTCGGCGGTTTTCGGATCGACCAGGCTGCGATAGTTGATACCGGCCAATTCATCGCGGGGGTAACCCAGCATTCGACAGGCGGATTCATTGAAAAAGGTAAAATTACCGGCACGATCCACCTCAAAATAACCGTCCTCGATGCTTTCCAGAATTGTGCGATATTTTTCCTCGCTCAGCTGCAGCCGTTTGTAAGAGCGGGCATTGACCAGTCCGTTGGCGGCCTGGGCGGCGATCCCGCTGAGCAGGTTCATGTCACTCTGGGTAAGGGGGCGTTTGGAGATGCCGTTGTCGACGGCAATGATCCCCAGCGATTCCTGTTCGTAAACGATGGGTACGCAAAGAATGCAGCGCACATCGAGCTTCTCGGCGATCTCACGGCTATGCGGTGAAAGATATTCTTCCCGGGCCAGGACGTCTTCCAGCAGAAAGGGTTTCTGGTCGAGAAAGGCCCGCACGAAGAATCCTTGAGAATCTTTGCGCAGTCGAAAGCGGGTGTTTTCCAGCAAGCGTTGCTGCTCCGGCTCGTAACCGTGTCCGCGCACAAACACCAGATGCGTGTTTTCCTCGTCGGCCAGCATGATGACGCTTCGATCGAAGTCCAACCACCTGGACAGCGCGTTGATCAACGCTGCGCTCAACGCCTCGGGGTGCACGAGCGTTGAGGTGGCACGGCCGATTTCCTGAAAGAGGCGGGCATTGCTGTAACGGTCCCTCAGGCCCAGAAAATGTTCCTCGGCGACCTCTTTTTGCGCCTGCAGGGATCGGATAAGCTCCTGGTTTTCCAGGTAAACCGCCCGATAACTCATGAGTCCGACTCCCAGCATCATGAGCAGGAAAATCGGCAGCGTTGTCGCCGGGGCTGCAAAGAACGACAGCAGCCCACCTGCAGCAAGGGTCAGCACGGCGGCGTAGTTGCGCATCTGCTTCCAGCGCAGGGAAGGGGCATTTTCCCATGAAACCAGATACCGGCAGCTGGGGTCGCCGCGGTGGCAGCAATGCGGGTGCTCTACGTGGGCGAACTGTCCGGTAAATGTTTTTGCCAGCGCCTCCAGCGTCCCGATGCGGTTCTGGCATTGATACGGTTTTTCCGAGATGCCCGGAATCGGACGGTACTCGGCTTGGATGCGGTTGGTTCCCAGTTTGCGGGTCCGGGTTACGGTGGCGCGACTGAACCTTGCCGTAATTTTGCCGAGAGCCAGGTAGGCCAGCATGGGACTGACAAAGCCCAGGGAAAACTGCTTATTGGCACGCATCGCCGCCGAAAATGCCGCGAATCGACCGACTTCGCGGGAGATGCCGGTGTTTCCGGTGAGGTCCACCAGGCGTTCATGAAACCGGTCGACCTGCTGCTGGGAAAACCAGTGGGCGGGGTCCTCCACCTCGAAACGATTCATATTCGCATAGGAAAGCAATGCATCGAGGTCGACGCCGGGGTATTCTTGTTCCATGTAGTGCAGGTAGGTCCGTGTGATCCGACTGTTGTATATCGACGTCTCTGATTTCATGCGGTTTGGTCGTAAATGTTGAACTTCAAAGTACTCGAGTGCATCGGAGTTGTGCTGTGGACAAGTGTCTATCTTCACCGGTCGTTGATCAAAAATTCCGGTGCAGAAGCCCTCGCCGTGTGTTTTTCGGTTACGAGAGACGGTTTGACGACGCCGCCCAAAGAGCCTATGTTAGCCGAATCAACGACACCAGACCGTCAACGGATTGACGCTGATTGGATGGTGTTTCGATAAAGGTCCACAGAGACCGGCATCCCGTGCGGTCGGCCGCTGCCGCAGGCAGGTTCGGGTCACTCGCTGGCAAAGATAACATGCAAAAACTATTCCGAAAATGGATCGAAGTTCGGGTTGAGCTGGGCTGGAATCCTTCCGATGCGGAGTCGGTGCTTCAGCAGCTTGCCGATGTGTTTCACGGATTTGATCTGGGCGGGGTTGTCATTGACGATCCGCAAGATCAGCCCGAGGAAGGCTGGGGTGGTGATGTCCGGCCGGTCTCAAAACCGGCGGTGTCGGCCTATCTGCTGCAAAACCCGGAGCTCGAAAATCAACTTTCGAGACTTCGGCAAAAATTCGAAGGGCTAAAAGTCGCGCTGGGCGGTCCCCTTCAGATGGTTTTGCGGGAGGTTGACGAGGAAGATTGGGCCGAATCCTGGAAGCGTTTTTTCAAGCCGATTCGAATTTGTGAAAAGGTTCTTGTGAAACCATCCTGGGAGGAAGTCAACGCCGCAGCCGGGGATCTGGTCATTGACATCGATCCGGGGATGGCTTTCGGAACGGGAGACCATCCGACCACCCGGTTGTGCATCGAGTTGATTCAGCAATATATGGTTGCGGGCACCCGGTTTTTGGATGTTGGGACCGGTTCTGGAATTCTTGCCATTGCAGCGGCCGGACTGGGCGCCGCAGAGGTTTGGGCGGTGGACCGGGATGCTGCCGCAGTGGCAATCGCAGCGCAAAATTTGCAGCGTAACGGCGTCGACTCGAGCCGATATCGCCTGGTCCAAGGCCATTTGCTCCAGGCGCTGCTGGGTCCTTATGAACTGGTCGCAGCCAACATCCTCAGTGAGGTGATCCTGGAGTTGGCTGCGGATCTTCCGCGAGTGCTGTCGCCGGGTGGCGTCTTTATCGCTTCGGGGATCAACACCGCCAATGGACGGCGGGTCGCAAGTCATCTGAAATCCGCCGGATTCACCATTTTGCAGGATTGCCGACGGGAAGAATGGGTGGCCCTTGTTTGCCGATGGGAAAACCGCGGCGCGAAGGTTCGTTGAAAGCCGGTTTTTTTCATTGAATTTCACAGCGCTGCGGCATATACACATCAGTGTCGGCATGAGTTTCAGCGCCTCTGAATGAAGACCGCTTGGATGTATATGCAGGTTCTATATCCGGGCCCTGGGTAACACCCCAACCGCAAGTTTGAAGGTATGATGAAGTTTAAATTCGGCAGAAACGATCCCTGTCCGTGCGGGAGTGGTCGTAAATACAAGAAGTGTTGTATCGACAAGGAAATCTCGCACCAACGACCGGAACTGGCAAAGGTATACCGCAAAAAATACAACATCCGTTTGAAAGAAGCGGAAGATGTTGAAGGCATTCGAAAAGCGGGATCACTGGTGCTGAAGACCCTGGATCGGGTCGAAGCCATCATCGAGCCTGGGTTGCCGACTCGGGAGATTGACACGTTGGTGCACACCTACACCGTCGAAAACGGCGGCGTTCCGGCACCATTGAACTACCGGGGATTCCCCAGAAGTGTCTGCGTATCGGTCAACGAGGTGATCTGCCACGGCATTCCCGGTGACCGCAAACTGGCTGACGGCGATATTGTCAATGTGGATGTGACTACAATCCTGGACGGCTACTACGCCGATGCCAGTAAAACCTATTTCGTCGGAACGCCCGGAGAAGACGCAGTGCGGATTACTTCCGTCGCACGGGAATGCCTTCGGCTCGGCTGCGAACAGGTGCGTCCCGGAAACACCGTCGGTGATATCGGTTGGGCCATCCAGCAGTATGCCGAAAGCCGGGGGTGCTCCGTCGTGCGGGAATTTGTCGGCCATGGCGTGGGATTTGAGTTCCACGAGTCTCCCCAGATCCCTCACTTCGGAAACAAAGGCCAGGGCGTGGTGCTGGTACCGGGAATGGTCTTCACCATCGAACCGATGATTAACCTGGGTGCGCGCCACCTGAAAATTCTCGACGATGATTGGACGGCGGTGACCCGGGACGGCTCGTTGTCGGCCCAGTTCGAACAAACCATTCTGGTGACAGCAGATGGATTCGAAAGTCTCACTCCCTATGAACCATAGACGTGATTCCCGGTATGGATGATGCCGTAACAGACAATTTGGCATTGCCTGTTCCTTAGAAACCAAGGAGGTTCCATGGACTCGGAGAAAAGCCACGCGATCGAAGAATTGACCGGATTTGCGATGGATGTGATTCATGAAGTCGGTGAGAAGGCGTTGGAATACTATGGCAAAGGACAGCCCCAGATCCATTTCGATGAAGCGTTGGTGACCGAAGCCGAATTGAGACTGTCGGAATTTTTTCAGCATCAGCTCCGGGAGCGATTTCCGGATCATCAGCAGTTCAACGATCATCTCGAAGACCAGAATTATTCCCACAAGGGAAAGCGCTACCTCTGGATTTTTGATCCATTGGACGGCGTGGCCAACTTCCAGGCCGGAATTCCGATCTGGGGTTGTTCTCTGGCCTTGATCGAAAACTTCTGGCCGATTTTCGGTGTTTTCTATATGCCTGCCACAGGGGACCTATTCCATGCCCGTGCGGGAGAAAAGGCTTACTGGGGAAACGAGCCGATCCGGATTTCGGAATTCGGATCGGTCAATGATGAAAGCCTCCTTCTTACGTTTTCGCGCTTTCATCGCCATTACACTTCTACATTTCCCGGAAAAATTCGGTCCCTGGGATGCACCTCGGCCCATATCTGCTACGTGGCCATGGGACGTGCGGACGCGGCCATCATCGCCAACGAATCGTTTCAAGACCTGGCAGCTGCCAGGGTGATCATCGAATCGGCCGGGGGAGAATTTTGTAAAATCGAGAGCGGCGATTTTAATCTTCACGACTACCTGGACGGCCAGCGAATCGAAGACCACCTTCTGGCAACGTCCAAGGAAAAGCTGAGTCAGATTCGAGGCAGTCTAAAACCGGCGGTGTAAAGCCGGCCGGCCGCTGCCGCCGCAGGGCTGCCGGCACCATTTTTTGCAATGCACCATCTGCCTTCGGACGACGGTGACCACCCGTTTCATATCTCCGTGCGTCCGAACATACCCGAAGTTAAACGAAAATGACGCACCGGGTCAAATCAAGCCTTCCGCAAGGATTTAAATCGATTCCAACAATTTGAAGACTCATATTTCAGTCGCGGCCGGTTTAAAGGCACGCACAAATGGACTGGATTCGATATCAAAAATATCGTCTTGTTTCATTCTTGGCATCCCGCAAAAAAATTCTTTTCGCAATTGCCAAAGTAAGAACCGGATTTATTATTAAGCTAAAATAGGGGTTTCAACTGAATGAAACCGAAAGTGCGCGGTAAAAATAAAATTAAGTGTTTTGAAAAGTTGAAACCCTTCTTTGGGGATTCGATCGAAAACGCGTTACACCTTGAGAGCAATCCGAGGATGGTTTCGGTGTGCAAACGAAATCGGTATCCAATGTATATAGAACCTGCCTTATGTGACCGGAGCGCGGAGGGTTGTGATGACCAAGGACAAAAAAGGCATCAAAAGGGATATTCTCGACAAATTTCGATCTCTCAACAGCGAAGAGAATGACATGTTGCCGCCTCATTGGTTGGAATCGGATTATTTCGAGAGCCTGGACCGACAGGAGAAAAAAATTTTCAAGCAGGCCATCAAAGAACTGGTGGCCAGCGGACTCGTCGAACCGGTCAATGAGGCCGTTTCCAACCTTCGTTTAACCCAAAAAGGCGCCGATCTGATTTATTGACGCAGCGGCGCTGCCCGAAATTCATTGCGGACGGCAATCACGTTTCTTATGAAAATCCTCCCGGGAGCCCGTGATCGGCTTTGGAGGTAGCGGCCTCTTTCCCGGTTCCCCGCAGTCGTGCAAGTTGGAGCTTCCGGTCCTCCATCGGCAGGTGCCCCGCAGGTATATCAACATCCCGAAAGCTTGGAGCCGTTTGTTTGACTGCAGGTAGGCAGGGCCGTTCGGCCTTTGTCGCCTGGCTTACGTAAATGCCTGTAAATATCAGCCCGGCGGCCATATATTGAACGGCCGTGAACCGCTCGCCCAGAATTGCCCATCCAAAAAACAAGGTAAACACCGGGATCAAATTTACGAAAGCCGATGCCCGGCTGACCGAAATACGGCTGACCCCAAAATTGTACAAGCCGTATGCACCGAAACTGATGAAAGCGCCCAGATATACGATTGCCATTATGCCCGTCGGCTCCCATCGAGTCGGCAACGCGGTGGACGGCAGCAAGAGCAGCAGAAAGTAGAACAGGCTGCCGATAAACGCTTGAAAAGCCGTTAACAAAAAGGGTGAATAGCGGGCAGTGAGCTGTTTGAGGGTAATAATATATCCGGTTGCGCAAACCATGGCGACAAATTCAAGGAAATTTCCCAATATCGGATTCGGCGCCGCAGCGTGAGGTTTTCCGGCGCCGCTGAGCCAGACGGCGCCGCAAATGGCGATGGCAAAGCCGAGATAGGTTGTGCGCGACAGCCGCTCTTTGAGGACCAATCGGGCGGCAACGGCAACCATCAGCGGCAGCATGGCCGCGATCATGCCCGCCTGGGAAGCCGTCGTATTCTCGAGGGCGGCCGCTTCGAATATAAAATAGAGGCATGGTTCGCAAATCGTCATGAACAATATGGATTTCCAATCGCCTTTCCGGAACCGGACGCCCCGGAAACGGCTGGCAAACAACAGAAAACAAAGGCTGGCTACCACCATGCGCCCGAAAATCACCACCATGGGATGGTAACTGCGAAAAGCCAGCTTCAATGCGACGAAGGAACTGGCCCACAGCACCATGGCGGCAATCAATCCCGCATACGGGAACCATTGCGATTTGTAAGACAATTCAAGCCTCCCGGTTTTTCGGAACCCGCTTCCATCCGGCCGCCGGGTTTTTAACCCACGCAGAAACGGCACCAACGATGGAAAGCCCGGATGCAATATCACGAAATGCGATCCAAGAAAACGGTCTTTGGGCCGGGAGCCCCCTTTCCGATTCCAATTCGGAATTTGGAGTGTAAATGCATTGGTTTCAAGTATATGCGAGTGCAACTCCCGGGAAATAAAGGCTTCGCTCCCGGGCGCTTGACGTCTTGCGCGGCTGCAAGTAAGATGCGCGCACGTGGGCAAACGGAGCATGTACCCATCCAGGAGGCGTTGATGGCACTGTTGCGTGTCCGATTCCGAAATGAGCAATCATTTTTGCCCAGAAGCCTGCGGCTTTTGGCAAGTTCAACCCAAAGCACCCTGGTGGGTATGAATTTTCGGCGACTGCCGGAACTCATGCCACCCGCTCTGCGCCCGGCCGTTGACAGCGGCCGCGGACCATTCCGCCGTCGGCGGGAGTCCGCGCATTAAGGGCCCATTTCCGGTTGGACACTCGATCGGAGGAAAGGAAGCGATCCATGCCAAAGAAATCCAAGAAATTGACCACCCGGGAATTTTCAAGCCAAACCGGGATTTCCGTGTCGATTGTGACGCAAATGATTCGAGATGGAAAAATCAAGGCGAGCAAGATCTCCGGCCGCTGGCAGATTCCCGAAGAACAACTCGGCAATCCCGCCGTTCGGGATCCATCCGATGCCGGGCCCGCAGCCGGCAGATTAAAAACGTCCGGGGAAAAGCATTCTGCACCCCACGCTACCCCGCCGTCCGCCCAACGAATTACCGTCCGGGATTTCAGTGCACGAACCTATCTCACGGACTTCGGTGTCGTTCAATACCTAAAACAGGGGCGTCTGAAGGGCGGACGGGACCAAAGCGGCCAGTGGTGGGTGGATGCCGCCAGCCTGACCGATCCGTCCCTGCAGCACCTGCTGCGACCCAAGATTTCCTGAATGATCGCCGAACCACGCGGTCTGTCCAATCCGCCGGGGTGGTTCGATGACGTCAAGCGGATGGCTGCCGCAGCGGCATGCTCTCATTGAGTGCTTCGATGTATTCCTGTTCCCGCCGGTTGATTTCACCGATGTACTGCAGCAGGATCTGGTTCATCCGGGTGTCGTAAAATCGATGCAGGCTGTGATTCGCAAAAGCGGTGAAGCCTCGCCGCGATTTGTGACTGGAACCCATGCCGGGGTCGAATACCCGGATGCCGTTGGCAATCGCCCACTCGATCGGGCTGTAATAGCAGGCGTTGAAATGAAGTTCCCGAACCGTCCGGGCGCTGCCCCAATAACGTCCGTATAAGCAGTCCCGTTTTCGAAGCAGAAAGGAAAGGCCGATGGGGCGGCCGTTGTCGTCGGGTTCGAAGGCTGCCATCAACAGCAACCGGTGCCGAAAACACGACCGCAGGCCCTGGAAGAACGCGGGCGTCAGGTATTTACAGCCCCAGGGCCCATAGCGGTCATTGGTGCGGGAATAATAGGTGTACATCAAGTCGAAAAAGTCGTCCGGTATGTCTCTGCCGATAACCGGCTGGATGCGAATCCCCGTGCGCCGGATGGCTGCGCGCTCGCGTTTGATGTTGCGGCGCTGATTGGCGTTAAAACCTGCCAAATAGTCCTCGAAACTTTCAAAGTCCGGATTGTGCCAGGCATAGCTCTGGTGGCGCCAGGCCGCATAGCCGAAGGATTCCATGCGGCTGCGCCATTCCGGAGCGACAAACAAAAAACTGCATCCCGACAATCGATGGCGGTCACAGAACTGATCGATGGCGCCGACCATTTGTTCGGTAATCCGTCGTTCGTCTTCCTCCGGATCCACGAGAAACCGATAGCCCACCACCGGGGAGAACGGGCTCATGCCAACCAGTTTGGGGTAATACGAAACGCCGAGCTGTTCGGCAAGATTGGCCCAGGCATGATCGAATACGAATTCCCCGGCACTGTGCCCTTTCACATAGAGCGGTGCGGCCGCCACCAGCCGATGGCCCTTCCAGACGGTTAAATGGCACGGAAGCCAACCGGTTTGTGGTTGAACACTTCCGGATTGTTCCAGCAAATTGAGCCAATCCCACTCCAACAGCGGCGTCTGCAGCGGTTCGGCCAGACGGTCCCAATCGTCTTTCTCGATCTCCGAAAGGCTGTTTTTCCATTCCAGCGTATAACGGTTCTGCATGAAATTCACTTCCGTCGGTGTATCGACGATCTTCGGTGCGGATGCGAAGTACCGGGCTGCGACGGGATGCAGCCGGGAACCTGTCTGGTATTTTTATATAGCGAAGTCTAAGACGCCGCCGGTACCTGTCAAGAAAACGAGGGGAGTTGAATGCGTTCGGGATGCGCCCGGGTGCGACCGAAGAATTGGGGTCGACCGAAACGATCTGAACCTGGGCGTTGCACTTGGGAGGCGTGAATGTGAATCGGCAGACGGCACGGGACGGCGTCCGAATCTGCCGGAGAGACAGAGGCACTTTTGTGCTTCGATGTTGAACTTGCAGTCGCACCCGGTTTGGGCGAGAATCAAAACCTTTCGATGATGCGGCCTTTTTCGATAAAGGCCCGGATGACATTGTGCGCATTATCCAGGGTCGCTATGGCCCGTTTGAATTCCACATAAAGCGGATCTTCTTCGCCGAGAGAGGCTTTCACTTCGTTGAGAATGTCCTCTCCCTGCCGTTGATAGTCGTTGATCTGTTTCAGGGCATGTTTGCGCAGCCGGTGCTTTTCCTTTTCCTTGGCGATAACCGGCATCAGTCGTTGAATCGAATACTCCACCAGCGCATCCCGGGAAGTTTCGAGATTTTTCGAGGCGCGATCCAGACAATTCAGTGTTCGGCGGCTCAACACGAACGTTTTTTGCATGCGCTGCAACAGGTCGAATTGTTCGGCTTTGACATCCCGGGCGATGGTTTCCAGCGCGGCGACGTCGTCGATCAGGTGGTCGAACAAGGACTTTTGTTTGATACCCAGGTGAGCCGAGACCGCACTCATGACTTCAATGGCTTTCGAAGTCAATTTGAAGGTCGCGCGAACCGATTGCCGCCCCCTCAAATCCTGTGAAGACGGATGCGGCAGAGCGACCGGTTCCTTTTCTGTATCTGGATTGTTATGATCTTTTGGCATTCGAGACCTTCGAAGGTTTAAACGGTTTTTTACTCATTGTTGCAATGCTTAAACAGTAATAGCATGATTTGTAATAATACGAGATTGATAAATGTGTCAATCGGTATTGGGCCGATCCCGGTAGCAACCCGGGATAGAGCCCGACTGCGACCGGAATCGACACGGACCGCCGGGGAGGTCGGACGAACCGCTCGACCGCCCCGGATTCAGATTTTTTGCCGCCTTTGCGGATTCAGGATTCTTCGTATTCGGCTTCGATCACGTCGTCTTCCGGATCCCGGGCCCGGGATGAACCGGTTTCACTCCCGGCATTGCCGTAAGCATCCTGCTGCTGCCGATGGCCGCTGCCGCCGGTCTGCTGCCGGTATACCTGTTCGGCGATACGGTGGGAAGCCTGTTTCAGCGCCTCGGTCTTGCGCTTGATCTCTTCGGTGTCGTTCCCTTCCACGGATTTTTTCAGTTCCGACAGGGCACTTTCCACCGGGGCACGCACCGCGTCTTCGACCCGGCCACCCAGATCGGCCAGGGTTTTTTCAACCGAATAAATCAATCCGTCGGCCTGATTGCGGGCATCCACCAATTCACGGCGCCGGCGGTCTTCGGAGGCATTGACTTTCGCATCGTTGACCAGTCGGTTGATTTCTTCCTGGGTCAAACCCGAGGAATGCTGGATCTGGATCGACTGTTGTTTGCCGGTGGCCTTGTCCCTGGCCGAGACTTCCACGATGCCGTTGGCGTCGATGTCGAAGGTGACCTCGATTTGCGGCACTCCCCGGGGTGCCGGCGGAATACCGGCCAACTCGAATCGTCCCAGGGATTTGTTGCCGGAAGCCATTTCGCGTTCGCCCTGCAGGACGTGCACCGTCACCGAGCTTTGGTTGTCCTCTGCGGTGGTAAACACTTCGCTCTTGCGAGTCGGAATGGTGGTGTTTTTATCGATCAACCGGGTCATGACGCCACCCATGGTCTCGATTCCCAGCGACAACGGCGTGACATCCAGCAGCAGCACGTCCTTGACATCGCCATTCAGGACGGCGCCCTGAATGGCGGCGCCCAGGGCCACCACCTCGTCCGGGTTGACACCCTTGTGCGGCGTTTTGCCGAAGATCGTCTTCACCCGTTCTTCCACCGCCGGCATGCGAGTCATACCGCCGACCAGAATGACCGCATCGATGTCGGTGGCCGACAAGCCGGAATCTCGCATGGCCTGGCGGCACGGCCCTTCCAGTTTGTCCAGAAGATCGGATATCAGCGCTTCCAGCCGAGACCGCGTGACGCCGACGTTTAAATGTTTGGGGCCTCCGGCATCGGCGGTGTTTGGGGCCTCCGGCATCGGCGGTGATGAAAGGCAGGTTCACCTCGGTTTCCAGCGACGTGGAAAGTTCGATCTTGGCCTTCTCGGCGGCATCCTTGAGCCGCTGCAGTGCCATTTTGTCCCCGCGCAGATCGATACCCTGATCCTTTTTGAATTCGTCGGCCAGGTAGTCAATCAGACGCAGGTCGAAATCTTCACCGCCAAGATGCGCGTCCCCGTTGGTGGCTTTGACTTCGAAAACGCCGTCGCCGAGTTCGAGAATGGAAACATCGAAGGTGCCGCCGCCCAGGTCGAATACGGCGATTTTTTCATCCTTCTTTTTGTCGAGCCCGTAAGCCAGAGAGGCTGCAGTGGGTTCATTGATGATGCGCAACACGTTCAGACCGGCGATTTTGCCGGCATCTTTGGTGGCTTGCCGCTGGCTGTCGTTAAAATAGGCCGGAACGGTAATGACCGCGTCGCTAACGGCCTCGCCCAGATCGTCCTCGACCGATTTTTTAATGGCAGCCAGAATGAAGGAGGAAATTTCGGCCGGACTGTGCCCGCGATCCTTGAGTCGAATGCGCACGTCTCCGTTTTCGGCACGTTCGATTTGGTAGGGTAAATTTTTGACATCCTGCTGAACTTCGGGTGAATCGTACTTTCTTCCGATCAACCGCTTGATGCCGAAGACCGTGTTTTCGGGGTTGGTAACGGCCTGCCGTTTGGCAGCCTGTCCCACCAGCCGTTCACCACGGTCGGTAACGGCCACCATGGACGGTGTCGTGCGGCCGCCTTCGGAATTGGTCAGTATCCGGGGATCGCCGCCTTCCATGACAGCCACGCAGGAATTGGTGGTTCCAAGGTCGATTCCAATGATTTTGCTCATAATTCATCCTTCTGATCTTTGATTTCACGGCCGCTTTCAAAGGGCGGCCGGTTGTCTAAAGCACCGGATACCGATAAATCAAAACAGGACCTTTCGACGCCGGTCAAGCGACGGCATGCCCTGCGAGCCGGCGGCCCGCAGACACGCATCCAGCCGGAAGATAAACGGCCGTAATCGGTATTGGCG
>DAXETY010000126.1:0-26158 GCA_051155755.1 Desulfobacterales bacterium | reverse complement strand
GTGTTTCACAAGGCTTTTCGGAAGCTGGCATCAGCGGGATTCGCGCCGGAGCGAATCTCTGTGAAAATCGTCACCGGAATGGCCACGCGGGCCGGCACCATTTACGCGCAGGCCCGCAGCGGCGGATACGGAACGATCGTCACGGGCCGGCGCGGAATGTCCCGGGTGCGCGAATTCCCCCTGGGTCGTGTGACCCACAAAGTTGTGCAACTGGCTCAAAAGGCCGCGGTTTGGGTGGTCCCATGAGCAAGGAAATGGGAAAAAACGGCTTTCACATCATCGAAGGGCAGTGGGCGGAGTGCGATCTTTGCGGAGCAAAAGCATGCGACGCAGCAATTTACTGCAGCGAACACTATCTGCACCTGTGTGCCGACTGCATCCGCAAATTGAATCAAATGCCGGAGCCCGCCCGGGCGAACATCGAAAATTATCTGCTGGGCAATGTCTTTTGAATGCTTGACGGATTTTCGGGAATCGGAGATGATGGCAGTGGTCGAAATGCCGCTCGGATATCGGATGTCTGCGAGTCAACAACCACCCGCGAAGCGGGTGGTTTGAATTTTCGGCCATAGGCCGAAAAGACAGAAGCACGTTTGTGCTTCGATGTTGAACTTGCACCGGGTGCAGAGCACCCGGTTTGGGCAAGAATCAATATCGCAGAATACGCCGGCTGGGAGCCTTTTTTGAACGTACTGCTCGTTTCCGCCAACACCGAAACGATCAATATGCCGACCTTGCCGATCGGGCTGGGTTTCGTGGCGCATGCCGTCCAGCGAGCCGGCCACCGGATACGCCTGGTGGACCTGATGGGCCATGAGGCTCCGGACGAGGTGCTTGCCGAAGCGATCACCGACTTCGTCCCCGGGGTGATCGGCATATCCGTCCGCAATGTGGACGACCAGTGCAGCGAATCCCCGCGCTTTCTGCTGGACGGCGCCCGCGGCGTGATTGCCGCCTGTCGGCGTCTTTCGAGTGCTCCGCTGGTGCTGGGCGGGGCCGGCTACAGCCTTTTTCCCCAAAGTGCCCTGGACTACCTGCAGGCCGACTTCGGCATCCAAGGCGAAGGCGAGGAGGCGTTTGTGGCGCTGCTGGAACGGCTGGCTGCCGGCAGGCGCCCGGACGGTGTGCCCGGCCTTTACATCCGCGGACGCGGCAGCCGGCAAGCCCGCACCTTTCTGCATCCGCTGGACCCGGCGGTTCGGGTGACCCCCTCCTTTTTCGACTGCCGCCTTTCCCGGGATCCAGGATTCTACCTGCCCGTGCAGACCCGGCGGGGATGTCCCCTGCGCTGCAGTTACTGTGCCACCGCCGTGATCGAGGGTGCGACCATCCGGAAACGCTCCGTTGCATCGGTCCTAAACGAGTTGGAAGGCTGGCGGGCGGCCGGATTTCGCCGGATATTTTTTACCGACAACACGTTCAACCTGCCGCCGGCATATGCCCGGCAGCTCTGCGACCGCATTGCCGAGGCCGGGCTCGGGTTTTCCTGGCGCTGCATTCTTTACCCCGGCCGATTCGATGCACCGCTGGCGCAAGCCATGGCCCGGGCCGGCTGCAGCGAGGTTTCCCTGGGGTTCGAAAGCGGCAACTCCCGGGTGCTGGCCGGCATGCGCAAGCGATTCGGCCCCGCAGAAGTGCGCCGGGCCGCCGATCTATTGCGGGATGTCGGGATCCGTCGGATGGGGTTTTTGCTGCTGGGCGGACCGGACGAAACGACAGCGTCGGCGGAGGAAAGCCTGCATTTTGCCGATGCGCTGGGTCTGGAAACCGTCAAGCTGACGGTCGGCATTCGCATCTACCCCCACACCCGCCTGGCGCGCATCGCCGCTGCCGAAGGCATTGTCGATCCGGCGGATGACCTTTTGAAACCGCGCTTCTACATCAAACCGGGACTGGAGTCCTGGTTGCGCAGCACCGTCGCCCGGTGGCAGGTGAACCGGGCCCACTGGGTCCTCTAGGCCAAGCTTGCGAAAAATTTTCATTTCCGGATTCCAGCACTTCGTTTCCTGGGGTTCGGAGCCGCATTTCGGATGGTTCCGTCAAAAGCCGGCCATCCGGCTTGGTTAAATCCAAACAATGAAGTTGCCGTTGCATCCATCCATGGCGCGTTGACGCATCCGCGGGCCGGTTTCATACATCCGGCCGGCGCTTGATTTTCATTTTCACTTAATTTAAAAGCAAATTTTTATCCACAATAATAGAAAGGGGCATCGATGTCCAGAAGAACCGACATCCAGAAGATCCTGATCATCGGCTCGGGTCCCATCGTGATCGGCCAGGCCTGTGAATTCGACTACTCCGGAACCCAGGCCTGCAAAGCCCTGCGGTCTCTGGGCTACCAGGTCGTTCTGGTCAACTCCAATCCGGCCACCATTATGACCGATCCGGGCATGGCGGACGCCACCTATGTCGAACCGCTGAATGTCAAAGTGCTCACCGAGATCATTGCGCGGGAACGGCCCGATGCCCTGCTGCCGAACCTGGGCGGGCAATCCGGACTGAACCTGTCCTCGGAGCTGCATCGCGCGGGCGTGCTGCAGGACTACGGCGTGCAGGTGATCGGGGTCAATATCGCCGCCATCGAACGCGGCGAAGACCGCCTGGTTTTCAAAGAAACCATGAAGCGGTTGGGCATCGAGATGCCGCGCAGCCAGACGGTGGAATCCGTTGCCGAGGCCGAGGCGGTGGCCGAGAAGCTCGGCTACCCGGTGGTGATTCGGCCGGCCTACACGCTCGGTGGCACCGGCGGCGGGCTGGTCTACAATGTGGAGGAGCTCAGGGTTGTGGCCGCGCGCGGACTGGCGGCCAGCTGGGTCCATCAGGTGCTGGTCGAAGAGTCCGTGCTGGGCTGGGAGGAGCTGGAGCTGGAGGTGGTCCGGGACGCCAAAAATCAGGTCATCACCGTGTGCTTCATCGAAAACGTCGACGCCATGGGCGTGCACACCGGTGACAGTTTCTGCACGGCGCCGATGCTCACCATCGACGCCGAGCTTCAGCAGCGCCTGCAGCGCTACGCCTATGCCATCGTGGAGGCCATCGAAGTCATCGGCGGGACCAACATTCAGTTCGCCCACGACCCGGAGACCGGACGGGTGGTGGTCATCGAGATCAACCCGCGCACCTCGCGGTCGTCGGCGCTGGCCTCCAAGGCCACCGGTTTTCCCATTGCGCGGGTTTCGGCCCTGCTGGCCGGCGGAATGACTCTGGATGAAATCCCCTACTGGCGCGACGGAACCCTGGAAAAATACACGCCTTCCGGTGACTACGTGGTGGTGAAGTTCGCCCGTTGGGCCTTCGAGAAGTTCGAGGGGGTCCGGGATGTTCTCGGAACGCAGATGCGCGCCGTGGGCGAGGTGATGAGCATCGGCAAAACTTACAAGGAAGCCCTGCAGAAAGCCATCCGCAGCCTGGAGATCAACCGCTATGGCCTTGGGTTTGCCAAAAATTTTAACGCCATGACTGCCGATGAACTCCTCAGCGCACTGGCCACGCCCAGCAGCGAACGCCAGTTTCAGATGTACGAGGCATTGCGCAAGGGCGTGGCGGTGGACACGCTGGCCAGACTAACCCATATCAAGCCCTGGTTCATCGAGCAGATGAAAGCGCTGGTCGAACTGGAAGAGGAGATTCGAGCCGCCGGCCGCCAGGGCCTGACGGATGCGCTGCTGACCCGGGCCAAAAAAGACGGTTTCGCCGATCGCTACCTGGCGATGCTCACCGGGGCCACCGAGGCCGAAATCCGACAGCGGCGCCGTTCCCTGGGCCTGGTGCAGGCCTGGGAACCGGTGGCGGTCAGCGGGGTGGACAATGCGGCCTACTATTATTCCACCTACAACGCGCCGAACCGGATCGAGGTCTCCGACCGCCGCAAGATCCTGGTGCTGGGCGGCGGCCCCAACCGCATCGGCCAGGGCATCGAGTTCGACTACTGCTGCGTGCACGCCGCCCAGGCCATCCGCGAGGCCGGCTTCGAGTCGATCATGGTCAACTGCAATCCGGAAACGGTTTCCACCGACTACGACACTTCCGATCGGCTGTACTTCGAGCCGCTGACCGTCGAAGACGTGCTCAGCATTTACGAAAACGAGCAGCCCGAAGGTGTGATCGTCCAGTTCGGCGGCCAGACGCCGCTGAACATCGCCGGCGAGCTGGCCGATGCCGGCGTTCGCATCCTGGGCACGCACCCCGACAAGATCGATCTGGCCGAAGACCGCGACCGCTTTCGACAAATCATGCGGGAGTTGGGAATCCCCCAGCCCGAATCCGGCATGGCCGCCGACCTGGATCAGGCCCGTGAAATCGCCGCTGCCATCGGGTATCCCTTGATGGTGCGGCCATCTTACGTGCTGGGCGGTCGGGGCATGGAAGTCGTTCAGGACGAAGAAATGCTGGAGCAGTATTTGCGCGCGGCGGTAGCCCTTTCCCCCGAACGTCCGGTGCTGATCGACAAATTTCTCGACAATGCCATCGAAGCCGAGGCCGACGCAATAGCCGACGGCAGCGACGCGTTCGTTCCGGCCGTGATGGAGCACATCGAGCTGGCCGGCATACACTCCGGTGATTCGGCCTGTGTACTGCCCTCCATCAGCATACCGCCCAAGCACATCGAAACCATCCGGGAATACACCCGCAGTATCGCCAAGGCCTTTGCGGTGGTAGGGCTGCTGAACGTTCAGTACGCCATTTTCGAAAACACCGTTTACGTGCTGGAGGCCAATCCACGGGCTTCGCGCACGGTTCCGATCGTTTCCAAGGTTTGCGGCATCGCCATGGCCCGGTTGGCGACTCAGGTGATGCTGGGCAAAACGATCCCGGCGCTGCAGCTCACCGACCGGACCATACCGCACTACGGCGTCAAGGAGGCGGTGTTTCCGTTCAACATGTTCCCGGAGGTGGACCCGGTGCTCGGACCGGAGATGCGGTCCACCGGCGAAGTGCTGGGGCTGTCGCACTCGTACGGACGCGCTTTTTTCAAGGCCCAGGAGGCCACCCAGGTCACGTTGCCGCTGCAGGGCACGGTGCTGTTTACCATCGCCGACCGGGACAAGACCGCCGCCCTGGAGCCGGTGCGGTTGTTCCGCGATCTGGGCTTCCGCCTGCTGACGACCCGCGGAACCCACGCCTTTCTGCAGAAAAACGGTGTCGAGACCGAAGCGGTGCACAAGATCGGCTACGGCCGTCCCGACCTGGTGGATGCCATCAAAAACGGGGACATTCAGCTGCTGGTCAACACGCCCAGCGGCCGCCGCAGTTCCCGGGACAGCTCCGAGGTCCGCAAGGCCGCCATCAAATACCGCATTCCGTATATCACCACCACGGCGGCGGCCATCGCCGCCGCGCGGGGCATTGCCGCACGGCGGGAAGGGGCCCCCAAGGTGCGGTCGCTGCAGGAATACCATGCCGCGTTGGAGGGCCGGCGGCGATGATTCTTGCCCAAACCGGGTGCGACTGCAAGTTCAACATCGAAGCCCCACCGTGTTTTCGTCTTTTCTTGCCAGCGGCCAGTGCCGCTGGCAAGAAAATTCAAGCCACCCGCTTCACGGATGGTTGTCGACGACAGGTTTTAGGCGGGTGTTTGTGAGATACGGGTGGGTGCATCCCTACCGGCAGGCGGCGGCGTAGGGGGCCAGGGCCTGACGGATGCGGTCGCGGATCAGGGCTTCCGGAGACAGAATTTCGGGTCCATTCTCATCGGGGCGGCACCGTTCCGGAAAATACTGACAGAGCAAACCCGGAGGTACGGGCCGGTTCAGGTTTTCCAGCAATTGCCGCAGTGATTTGACCACCTCGGGATGGTTCCAGTAATACCGGATCCGATCGCGGTAGCTGTAAGCGCGCAGCAGCGCCTGGCTTTCGGGATCACCGTGATAATGATGGCGCCAGTGCTCTGGTTCTTCCAGCATGACCGCTTCCAGACACTGACGGATGTTGGACCGGTGCGCGCCGCGGCGGTGTGCCAGCAGCTCGGACTCCATGTCGGCCAGGGCGAACACGGCGGCGCGAAAGGCAAAGGTCAGGCAGGGGCCGACTTTCAGCAGGCAAAAGCCGTCTCGGACCATTTGATGCAGCGCCTGCGGCGGCTGGTAATCGGTGGAGTGGATTTCGAAGGTCATCCTCCCGGGCAGGGCCGTTTGAAACGATGCCAATTCCCGGGCCTTTTCGGGACGGTACACGGCGATTCGGTCATCGCCGAACTCCACTCCGGGCTGGACCACCACCGCAACGACCCGTTCCCAGGCAGTTTCAATCCCGGCGCGGCGAAAGGCCGCCGCCGTCAGCTCCAGGGTCTGCTCGACTTCGTGCGGATCGGTAACCGCCAGTGTGTCCGGATCGTCGAGAGCACCCCCCGGGGGCGGCACTTCGGCACCAATCACGTACCGCAGCTCCGGCGGCTTGCCGGAAAGCGCCGAAGCGGCGGTCTCGGCCGCCCGGCACAGTTGAGCGGCGTGGCCGGCTGCAGCCGCCGGGTTTCTGACAACACCGGTGAGCGTGTCGAGGTGGATTTTACCGAAACCGGCCGCCACGCATTGCCGCGCCAGTTCGGCCGATTTTTCCAACGCTTTGCCGGGAGGCTCCTGCTTCCAGACATGCGGCCCCAGGTGGTCGGCTCCGATGAGAATCCGATCGATCGGATAGCCCTCTTGCTTCGCCAGGCGTCGAACCTGTTCCGCAAACATGGCCGGCGTCATCCCGGTGTACCCGCCGTCCTGGTTGACCTGGTTGGCCGAGGCCTCGATCAGCAGCGACCTGCCTTCCGCCGCGGCGGTGGCCATCGCCGCCGAAATCACATGGGCATGGGCCGAGCACACCGCATAGAGGCCCGGCGTATTTTCCCCGCCGGTGGCGGGCGTTCCATTGAGCAGTCGAAAACGCATATGTTCGATCCGTTGGGATTGCCGTCCAATCGGTGTCGGTCAGCTCCCCTGTCCGTTTTTACGGAAAACGGATGTTTTGGGTGTTGCTTTCCACGTCGACGAAAACGTAAAAAACGAGCAACTGCCAATTCTAAGTTTAGAAATTAATATGCGCACGAAAACAAAGCCTGCAAGCGCGTGCCCCCTTCTGTGAAACCGGTTCGACCTGGATCGGGTCTGTGCGAAAATACCGGTTTAGAAAGCTTCTTTGCGCTTACGAATTCGATTCCGCTGCGGGCGAGCGCCAATGAGAAATGGAATTGGCTCCAGGGGTATGGTAACCGGATCGGTCGTCAGGCGTACTTCTTCATGGCTTCCAGATATTCGGGACAGCGCGCCAGGTAAAAGGAAAGGGTGCGGGCAAAATCCTGTCCGAGCACGCCGTCGATGAGCATCTGGCTGATTTCCTTCTGACGCAGCAGGGTGAACTGGGAGGTGACCAGGATCTGGCGTTCTTCTTCGGACACCGAACCGAGGATCTGTTTAAAGGCACTGCGGGCACGCGGCTGATACATCCAGAAATACAGCATATCCATTGCGTGGACCATGATGATTTTCTCCAGGTCCAGCGCTTCTGCATTGGCGTTGCGTTTGAACTTGCCGGGATTTTCCAGGATCTGCAGGGTCGGCGATTCCGGGAAGAGCAGCTCCAGTCGGGCGTAAATTTCAAGCAGTTCCGACAGCTTGCCGTGGTATTCGCGATAACGGGTCTGGATATTGCGGTAGCGGTCCGCGGTGCCTTCGATCAGCCCGGCCACCGTATCCGAAGCCGCTTTGGAAATGATGGCGGCCCATTGCTGGAGTACGGCATTCACCGAGACCGATCCGGCCAAAACCAGGGCTGCGCCGATCAGCTCATTGAAAACAAGGGCGATCGGGATCGACAGGATGCTGCGGAAAAAATTTCCCACGATCGCAGTGCGGGGCAGACCCCGGAATGCATTGTGACTGGAAAGATAGATGCCGTTGGCCAGGGCCATGAGGGAGTAAAGGACCGTCGGGCTGGTTTCAGTGGTAATGCCGAGTCCGCGGTCCAGCAGCAAGGTTTTGACCACCCAATCGAGCAGCGGCACCGAAAACCCGGTGTACAGCAGCGAATCGGCCACCCGTTCCCAGTCCACATAGGATTTCCAGCGCAGCAGAGGGGATCGGCGCAATCCGCCGCCGCCCAGCACCGCCTGCAGCACGTTGCGCAGGCCTGTGATGCCGAACCAGATGAAGGCGCCTCCATAGGCCAGCACCCACCAGTTCTTGGTCAGGAAAAAGGTCGCGAACGCCGGCAGAAACCCGATCAGGACTTTCAGCAGTCCGCGCAGGCCGGAATCGAGATAAGTCCAGGATAGCGGGGGCTTTCGAGTCGGGCGCTCCGGAGGATACAGGCGCAGTTCATTGGACTGAAATTTCTGCGCCCCGCCCAGGGTGACCACGTTGCCGTCGGCCGACATGCGGGTGGCATCCGACTGAACCTGCCAATCTTCCAGGCGCTGCCAGCCGAATCGCCACAGGCCGGGCAGTCGGCGAAGAGCCCTGCGGAATCCGGACTGTCTGGAAAAAGGGGCGCCGCGCGGAATGTCGGTGACTCTGCGAAACGCGGAAATGAACACCGGAATGATCTTGCGGTTCAGACCGATATCACGATGGATCTGTCGGCGGGCTCGCAGCGGCAGGGTTTCTGCCACCGCCAGTCCCATGCCGTGCACGCGCGGCGAGCGCCCCGTGGAGTCACTGCCGATCCGGGCTTTGAGCGGAGTGGCCTGGTACATGACCTTCAGACTGTCAATGTCGTGCAGGATTCCGGTCAACGCCGCCACTCGCCCGGCTTTGTCCGAATGCCGCGAACGCTCCACGCGCTCGATGATTTGCCGGATCTGGCGTTTGAGGGCAATGGGATTGCCCTCGTTGATGCAGTGCTGCAGCCGGCTGATGGCCGGCAGGTGATCGGTTTTCCCCGCGCTCCAGTCCTTGAGATTGAACAGCTCCAGACGGGTGATCATCCCATTGGAGTCGTAGAGAAGTTCCAGGACGTCTTCCACCTGCAGGTCGGTCAGGTTCAGTGTGATGCGGTATCCGGATTGCAAAGCGGCCAGTCGGGCCAGCAGCTCCGCAGGTGCCAGCTGCAGCAGGGAGGGCACGGCCGCCTCGTCTTCGGCTGCCGGCGGCGGAGGCAGATGGGTGCCCGGCCCGGCTTCCAGGAATTGGTTGACCAGCAGCTCCAGGTCCAGACGATCGACCGCGGCGATCCAGTCTTCGATTTCCCGGCGCCGGGGCGGCTCGGCCCGGGCATGTTCCCGCCGCAGCCGCGACAATTTTTGTTGCAGGGCTTCCAGCAGTTTCTGGTGGATGAATTTTTCCAGATGGAGTACCGATTTTTGTCCGATGCCGACGAATTCGACGAATTCCCGTTCGTCGATGGGCGCCAGATCGACTTCCAGATGCCGGTTGAGCGCGGCCAACCGCTGCCGATTGAAATCCGCCAGCAGGGCCATGACGTATCGCTGTTGATAGGCCGACACCTGCCGGCCCTGTCGCATCAGGTCCGCCATCGGTTTTTCTTCCAGAAAGCACAGAAATGCCTGGGCGTCGGGGAACCCGCGCGGGACCCAGATAAGCTGCACGTACTTGCCGCGAAAGCGGGCGGGAAATTCGATGCCGATGCGAACGTCGACATCCAGAATGCGGGCGGCTTCCAGCAGCTCGGCGGCAAAGCGCGGTTCGATGTAGTTGTAGTGAACCACCCGCAGTCGCCGGATCCCCTTGATCCAGGCATCCATGATCAGATGGGTGGAGGATTTGCGGCCCTTGGTGTTGACGTCGTGGACATGGTCGTCAAAGGCGATCTGGTTCCAGGCTTCCGGCATTTCCAGCAGGTGATAGCGCCGCAGCTGGGATCGAACCACACGGGGCTTGCCGAAGGCCGTCATTCGAAAGTCGTGGGCCAGCTGCAATTGCTGCAGTTCGTCACCCCGGGCGCGGACCAGCTCTTTCATGATCTGCAGCAGCACCCGGGCGGTGTTTTTCGGCAGCGGGCCCTCGGCCGTGTCCAGCACCTCGGCTTTCAGCGCCCGCAAGGCATTCAGCCGATCGTCCACCCCGCCGATCTCCAACGAGGTGAGCAGGTGCACCACGGCGTAGGCGATGCGCAGGCTGCGCGCTTCGGCCATCTCCTTGATGCCGTGGGGGTGAAAATGGCCGTAGTAAAGGCGGCGAGTGTACTCCAGGTCCCGGCTGCGGCAGCAGACCTCGTTGACGATTTCCAGCAGTTCGTAATCGCGCCAGTCGAACAGCAGCCTGGAAACCGAACGACACAGTGGTTTGGATCGATTCGGCGGCGATTCGATTCGCGAGTGCTTGCGTTCTTCGGGCGTCGTAAAAAGCGGCATATTAGCAAAAATAATACCACAACCGGGATCTATCGACAACGCGGAGTTGCGAACCAAAGGGATGATAACGAGCGTGTGCTCAAAAATCATAACAAATTTAATGGGTTGATGAGGACGGTGGCAGTGGAGTCCGCAGGCTGTGGCCGGCTAAATTAACCGAATTCTAACATTCAGGATGTTTTTTTGCCGGTTTCGTTGTCGGCAGCGGTGGGCGAGTTTGCCGAGAAAACCTTGGCGGCCGGTGGGGCGACGCTGCGCAGGTGCAGATCCCGCTGGGGGAAGGGGATTTCGATCCCGCGTTCGCGGAATTTGGCATCGATGGCCTGATTGAGTTCACTGCGCACCACGTTCATGTAATCGATGTCATCGATCCAGACCCGCAGTTGAAAGTCCAGGGAGCTGTCGCCGAAGCCCATGAAAAAGATCAGCGGCGCCGGGTCATTGAGGATCCGGGGGGTTTCCCGGGTGGTCTCCTGCAGGGTCTGCAGCACCAGGGGTACGTCCGAGCCGTAGGCCACGCCGACGGTCAGGATCAGTCGCATGTTGCGGTCGGCCAGGGTCCAGTTGGTGACCTGGTTGGTGATCAGGTCACTGTTCGGCACCACGATGTCGGATCGGTCAAAGGTCTGAATGGTGGTGGCCCGCAGGCCGATATCGCGGATGGTGGCCCATTGGTCCCCCAGCTGGATAATGTCGCCCACCTTGACCGGCCGCTCGAACAGCAGAATCAGGCCGCACACGAAATTGTTGACGATGGTCTGCAGGCCGAACCCGATGCCCACGCTGAGCGCCGAGGCGATGATGGTCAGGTTGGTGAGTTTAAAGCCCAGGGTGGCCAGGGCCAGCATGACGCCCACCAGGATCATGGCGTAGTGCAGCAGGCGGGTGATGGACATGCCGATGCCCGGATCGACCCGGCGCCGGGCAAAGACGTCCCGCATCAAAAAGAACTGCAGAAAGCGGGACGCAATCAGGGCGCCGTACAGGCAGGCCGCCGCCGCCAGCACCAGCCCAACCGTAATGCGGGTTTCCCCGAGGGTGACGCCAAAAGTGGCAATCCGAAAAATAAGCTCCCAGGATGAAGTAAACACCCGCCAGGTCTGCAGGGCCGCGCCGCAGAGCAGCAGCAGGACCAGCAGATTGAGCAATTTGGCGATGCGGTCGATCAGCGTGGCGGTCTGGGCCTTCAGAAACGGAATTTTCTGGGCCGAGCGGCTTCGCAACACCGATTCCAGCAATCCGCGAAACAGCAGCATCATCAACCGGGCCAGGACGATGATGAAGAGCGTGATCAGTGTCGACTGAAAAATGTACAGGGCCAGGGCGCTGTAGCCGGATATTTCAATCACGGCAACCACCGCGCAGGCCGCAGCGGTGCCGGCCAGAATGACCGTGTAAAGCCGGGGTCTGCTGCGCTCGGAAGGGCGCAGCAGAAAACGCAGGCAGAGGATGCCGAGTCCGAGGGCGACTCCCACCAGGTAGATTCGGAACAACGGTGACGGCAATTCGATGCCCACCAGCAGGCGGGTTGCCAGCAGAACGGCGCTAAGCAGATAAACGAGGGCAGCGCGGCGCCGGGTTTTGACGATTCCACCCACCAGCCGGGCGGTGGTCACCAGGATGATGGCCGACAGCAGCAGGTTCCACAAGGTCGGCATGGGCTCGTAGAGATTCCAGCAGACGGCGGCGGCAATCAGCCAGCCCACCGATTGCGGATGGCGCCGCATGAAGCGCAGCGATTCGATGTTCTCCAGAGTCTGCCCCGATCTGTAAATACCCAACGTGATGACCAGCACAAGGAGGATCTGCAGTCCGATGACCCATCCCCTGCGAAGGAGAAAGCCCTGCATGGGGATTAGGAGTCCGCCTGCTCCGGAGATGAGGTCATAGGCCAGCCAGCTGCCGAACTGGGCCCAGTACGCCGGTGCGTACATGGGCGGCGAAAAGTCGCGCAGGAATTCGCCGCGGGTGGCCGTGATTATCGATTCCAGTTCCATGAGCATCTCGTTGATGCGCACCTGGAGTTCGAAGGCCCGCTTTTGGGCGGTCATCATGGGCTCCATATGCCGGAGAATGCGCTCCCGGGCGCTTTCCATGGCGCGCATGGCGCTGTCGAACGTGGACTGCACCATAGGAAGCACGGGTTCGGCTTCGATCCGGGATTCCCACTGCTGCCAGAATTTCAGGTCGGTCCGCCATTGGCTGCGCCATCGGTCGATTTTGCGCAGTCCCTCGGCCAAGGGCTCGTTGAGAAGGTTCAGGTCTTTGTTGACCGCCTCGATGTCGCGTCGAAATGCAATCAGCCGTTCATAGTGCCGGCGCTCCTGGGATTTCAGCTTCTCCAACGCTTCGCCCAGCGTGTTCACGCGGGTTTCCAGGGCGGAGAGTTTCGGCTCGATGCGTTCGCCTGTCGGCAGCTGCGACAGTTGGCGCGTCAGCCGGGCCAGTTCAAGGTTGAGCTCGGCGGCTTTGGGGATCAGGTCCGACAGCCCCGGCAACGTGGCAGGCGGCTCTTTTGCGGTCTCCGGCTTCTCCGCCGGGGTCTCGACGGCGGCCGTCGCAGTGCCGGAAGCGCAGACGACAGACAAACACGGGATTGCCATCGCCCAGATGAAGACAAAGAGAAGTGCTGCGATCGGCGTGAAAGACGCTGGCTGAGGAAGGCTTTTCCGGTTGAACAATCGAGGCATCATGATTGCGCGGCTGTCTGAATAAGCTCCACAGGGTGAAAGTTTGTTTCCAACGGCGATCCAAAGCTTGGGGTCAATTTGCCACTTTGCGTCAAATCTATTCGCAGGTCAAGCCTGTGATGCAGACAATCTCCTAAACTGAGCGTTCATCGCGGTAAGCGTTGTCCGATCAGAACAGGGTGCTTTCGATGATCTCGCGGGCGCCGTCGAGTGAAAACACGGTTTTGCGGGTTTCTCCGGTAACCAGATCGTAATGGAATTCGATGCGGCGCCTCTGAAGGATTTCGCACAGGGCTTCTTCGCGCCACCCGATGGTTTCCGTTTGGGAACAGGGTGGCTCGAGCCCGTCCCACACCGGCCATTCGGCGATTCTAGTGCTCATGTCCAGGAACATGCCGTAATCGGCCAGCAATCGCAGCGGACCGTCATCGACTCGATACCGGGGTTCGCGGGTTCCGAGCTGATCCGGTCCGGATTCAGACAACAACAGGGCGGCATAAACGGGGCCCGTCTGCCCGCGCAGCAATCGGAAACGATGCCCCGCCTCGTTTGCGGTCCAGACCTTTTTGATCCGGGTGCTTTTTGTCGCGGTTTCGATGATTTGTTTCTGCCAGCCGCCGGCGGAGGCGGCGTTCGGTATCGGCAGGAGCAAAAGCACCATAAGGAATGCAGTGATCGATCGTTTCATAACGTCCTATCCGTTTTGAAAATTTGGAATGCTCCGTTCGGGAAAACTTAGTACCGGAACACTCGCGTGTCCAACGGGCCGATAAAATTCAATCCTAGCCCTTCTCTAGTCCTGCCCTAATCCGAACCCGCTAAGATTTATCCCGAAATCATTCGACATTCCCATCGAGACGTAGCGCTTGCAACCGGTTCGGAGGTTGGAAACGGAGTCGACCCAGGCAGGGGAGGGATGCATTGGTGAGACAGACGTTGCAGCGGAGAGGTGCGGCGAGTGAAACCGCCGCTGAACGAGCGCATCATCGGATCATCTTGTTCCGCAACCGCGCCGATTTCCGGGAGCCGTTTGCATCCGCGGTTTCCCTGCATGCGCACACCCAGTGCTCCCGGGAAGATTTGAGTTTTTTGCCGCTGTATGCAACCCGGATTCCCATCGTGTCGTTTCTTTTCCGATTGGAAATGGAGCGGCGCCGACGGGCACATGAACCCAGCGTCGATTTCAAGCGCGGTTACTGGGTTCCCCCGCTCAGTGCGGAAAGCGTCTATGTGTCCGAAATGCGCCGCATTCATCAGCGTCTCGGGCTGACGGCCCTGGTATCGATCACCGATCACGATGAACTGAATGGTGCGCTGCAGCTGCGCAACGTCCGCAGCGATGCGGCGGTCCCGGTTTCCACCGAGTGGACCGTTCCCTTCGAGGGGCGGATTCTACACCTGGGACTGCACAACCTGCCGGAGGCCGAGGCCGCCGACTTGATGCAGGACCTGCGAGGCTACACCCGGCGTCCGGCCGAAAACCGTCTCGAACAGCTGCTGGAAAGGATTTGTGAATATCCGTACGCGCTGGTGGTGCTCAACCATCCCTTCTGCGACCTCGTCGATCTGATGGCGGCCCGGCAGCGGCGGCCGGTCTTGAAATTTCTGCGGATTTACGGTGATCGGGTTCACGCCCTGGAAATCAACGGATACCGCTCCTGGCAGGAAAACCGACTGACCATGGCACTGGCCGACCGCTTCGGCATCCCGGTCGTTTCCGGTGGGGATCGTCACTGCTGGGCGCCCAATGCGGTGTTGAACCTGTCCCGGGCGACGACCTTTGCCGGCTTTGTCGAAGAAGTCCGATATCGGAAGACCAGCACGGTGCTGATCATGCCCCAGTACCGCCGCAATCTGATGGTGCGTGAGGTGGAAGCCCTGGGGGATTTTTTTCGCCACGATCCGCAAAACGCCGCCGGCAGCACACCGTGGACGCAGCGGGTATTCTACCGCGACCAATCCGGCCTGGAACGACCGCTGGCCGATTACTGGAAACGTTTCGTGCCGCTGTGGGTCAAGATGGTCCTGGGAGTGACTTCGCTGACCGCCAATCGAACGCTTCAAACCGCGTTTCGATGGATGAGTCCGCCGAATCAGCTACCCGGCTAGGAGAGCACCTCCACCGTCGGTATATCGAACAGGTCCTGCAGCACCTCGTCAAAGTAATCCGGCAGGTAACGGTTCCAGAGTTGGATGGGCAGCTGTGCCAGTTCGAGTTGGGCCGAGGCCGGAAAGGCGAACAGGTAGCGGGTTAGAAACTCGATGTTGCGGGCCAGCTGTCCTCGATATTGCTGTTCCAGCCGCTGCCGCACGATGCGGTCTTCATGCATGCAGCGTCCGATTTCGCTTTCCAGCATTTCCTGGTAATTGCAGACGATGACCTCCACGTGCACATGGCTCTCGCCGCTGCACACGAAGTCTTTGAATCGAAGATGGGCCTGTTCGGGAGACACCCCCCGCGCCTGCATCAGCCGGCTCAGCGCTTTGCCCAGGGGCGGGATTGTCAACGACTCGCGGTCCGGGCGATATTTGACGATCAGGTTCACGGCGTTGTAGCGCCCGGTATGCGGTTCCACCTCGATCAACTCGCAATCGGCCGCTTCGGCCATCCGATTCAAAAGCCGGTCCCGTTCCCTGTCTTCCACGATGACCTTGACGCCGGCCACGTCGTTGATGATCAACGGTGGGTCGCCGGTGATGGGACGGCCGTTTTTCAGGTCCTGCAGCAGACGACGCTCCGATTTGACGAACTCTTCGACCATGTCTTCCGGAGGGGTGACCAGCGCCTCGAGCTGAATCCCCATGCGCCGGGCCCGATCCTGGGCCAGGCGGTCGGCGTGTTGCTCGATGTTGGCATAAATCCAGTCGATGATTCGCCGCGCGCTTTTTTCCGCCAGCCGCCGGACGCGTTTGATGCGGGAGCCTCCGATATAGCGGTAAGCGTCCGGACCGCTGCTGAAGTAAAGCGTTCCGTGAAACGGGGTTTCGCGGTAGAAATCGCCGGGTTTCCGGCGGTAGGCGGACAGCATCGCTTCCACGCGCGGATTCCGGTACGGCGTGTTTTCTACGATGACATCTTTCAAGTGCGCTTTGACCCGGGCTTTGAAGGTGTGGAACGGCTCTTCGAACATGCGGGAAAACACCAGCTCGGAAAAGACGGGCAGATAACGGGAAATGTAGGCGTTGTTGAAGTAGACCAGACGGGTGATTTCCTCGACGTCGGTGGCATGCAGGTCGTTGTACATCCAGCGCCGGATCAAATCCCGGAGTCGATCGCGGTGCAAATAGCTGGTGATCGTGATCATAGCTGCGGTCTCTTCACCGTTGGGATGTGTGATTTCCGAAATCGAACCGGCGCGACGGTGGACAGCGGTTTCATCTTATAAAAAATGAAACGCGGGCGCCGGATGCTCCCGCGTTTCGAATCGGCCCCGATTTCAGCAGCCATCGCAAAGCGCTGTTGAATTTGAGCGATTGTCGCTGAAATGCAAAAGTCGCTCGAGATCACGATCAGCGTTTGCGACGCAGGCGTTCGGCCCAGCGCGGATCTTTGTAGCGGTTGTCAATGCTGAGAATCAGCTCGCTCATTTGGGCGTCGACCCGCACGGCGGCTTCGGCTTTCTGGTAAAGGCGGCCGGCCCACTGACGGTCTCCGAGCTGGTCCAGGGCGCTTTCGGCCAGAAATACCAGATCCCTCGGTGCGGTAAGCTTCTTTTCTCCGGCGGCCAGAATCTCTCGCATCAGGTCCCGATCATCGATTTTCGAATTGACGGCGGCAATCAGCAGGGCATAGTCGTCCCGGTTGTTGCAGGCGGCTTCCGCCTTTTTGTAAAGGGTTCGGGCCCACTGGCCGTCCCCGAGACATTCCAGTGCCGAACCGGCCACGCAGGTGAACCCGAACAGATCATCACATATCTCTTCGGCCTTGGCGTAAAGCGCTCGCGCATATTCTTCGTCACCGAGCTTGTCCATGACCGTGCGGGCCAGTCTGGAGTAATCGGTTTCCTTTTCACAGCGCTTCTCCAGGTCTCCATAGATGTCCTTTACCCAGCCGCGGTCCTGCAGCGTCGCCAGGATGCCGTCCACCACGCTGTTGGTTTTGCCGAAATCGTCACTGCGTTTCAGTTGATCGGTGTAGATCTTGCGAACCCAGTCGGCGTCTTCCAGGTCTGCGTGAATCGCCACAGCCAGGTCGAGGTATTCCGGGATGTAGTGGCAGGTCGCTTCGGCCTTGCGGTAAAGTTTGCGGGCGTAATGTTTGTCGCCGGTTTTTTCGACGACTTCCCGGCCAAGCTGAATCAAGGCACCGCTGGCTTTGGATTCTTCTTCGCGTTTGACGAATTCGGTATAGAGTTCCGGGTGGGCCTGCCGTTTTTCCAGCTGGTCCTTGACGGCCTCGATCCATTGATCGTCATCGGCGTAGGCAATGATCGCTTCGGCCGTTTTCTTGAATTCATCGACGCTTTTCACCGCCAGTTCCGCCTGTTTCAGCACCTGCAGCGCCGCAGGCCTGTCTTCCACCTCATCGGCAAGTGCCTTGGCCACCTCCACCAGCTGGGCGGCGGTGGGCCGGGCGTCGGCCGCCTTGGCGTAGATTTCACCGGCAGCGGCCTTGTCGCCGGTGTCCTTGATAACGGCCTTGGCCAGTTTCGTCAGGTCCCCAAAAGCCGAGAACCTGTCTTCGGCCTCCCGATAGACATCCAGCGCCAGGGCTTTATCCCCGGTTTTCTCGATGACGGCAGCGGCCAATTTCATCAACTCGTCACCCTTTTCCAGCTTTTCGGCAGCTTTGCGGTAAAGGGCTTTGGCACCTTCCTTGTCATCCAGGTCCGCGGCCATGCAATCGGCCACCTTGGTGAGTTCGAGACCTTTGTCGAGGTTGTTTTCCGCTTTGGCACAAATCGATTTGGCCAGATCTTTGTCTCCGAGGCTTTCCAGGATACCCTTGGCCACCTGGGCGTAATCGTCACCGCTTTTGCAGTTTTCGGCCGCCTGGTTGAAGATCTCCCGGGCGCGGTCTTTGTCGTCGAATACGGCGACCATTCCCTGTGCATATTCGACATAATCGGAAACCGAGCTGCATTTTTCGAAGGCCGCATCTGCGGGTTTGCGGGCCAGCTCCGCATCTGAAATCAACTCCTGGATGCTCTTGCTCAGGTCGAGAAAATCTTTGATCCGCACGCATTTTTCCTGGGCGGCCGCCAGAATTTCCCTGGCGGCGTCCACGGCGCCGATTTCCGCGGCGGCGCCGCCGAGTTTGACGAAATCCTGGGCATTGGTGCAGAAGTCTCTGGCCTGCTGCAGAAACTGTTTGGCCTTTCCATCATCGGCCAGCGCCTCCTTGCTTCCTTTGGCCAGAACGACCAGCTCGTCCACGGACTGGGCCCATTCGGCCCCCTCGTCGATCAGCTCACCGGCCCAGTCTTTATCCGAAAGATCCGCCACGATTTCCTTGGCCACCGCCACATAATCTTCCGCGGTCTGGCAACTTTCGGCTTTTTCTTCCAGCTCTTCCTTGGTGCTCATTCCGTCCTCCTTTCGAGTTGCAATTTCATCTTGATGCAATCCTCCTACAGGGCTGGGCAGAATATGTCAAATCAATGTAGCATGGCTGCGGGGCAAGCGCCCTCGGGCCCCTCGAATCGCATATCGACGGATGGGCAATCATTGCGAAGGAATTCGACCGTCGGTGTTGACACCGCCGCCGAAAGGCAACATGATGGTGGATCAAATCGATTTTCTTCGGTCTATGGGCGTGCAGCCGGTGATGGCATCCCGGCGGGCAAAGGTGTGGCCGCCGGTACACGCCCCGTGCGTTGTTAACTGCCAGACAACTGCTGCCATGCGCAATCTGATCCGTCGGTTTTTCGAAAAAATCGAACCGGGCGCCTCGAACAGCGCCCTCGACGCCGAGCACGACGTGCGCGTGGCGACCTGCGCCTTGTTGCTGGAAATGGCGCACATCGACGAGCGCTTTACCAATGCGGAAATGGAAAACATTCTGTCGATATTGCAGCATCGCTATGGGCTGGATGCCGAACAGATCGATGTTCTGGTGGACGAGGCCGAACAGGAGCGCAGGCAAAGCGTCGATTACTGGAAATTTGCCCGGCGCATCAATGATAATTATTCCACCGCCGAAAAGTTGGAAATCATCGAAATGCTGTGGCGCATCGTCTACGTCGACGGTAAGATGGACAAGTACGAACACCAGTTGATCAACACATTGTCCAACCTGCTCCGGCTGACCCACCAACAGTTGATCGACGCCAAGTTGAAGGTCACATCCGAGGCTACCTGACCCGGTGATCGGTCGGAAAAAGCCATTTTGAAATTCATTGTGTGAATGGAGGTATTATGGAACGGTGGGAATGCCCTTGCGGTTATATCTACGACCCGGAAGAAGGTGACGCGGAAAGCAACATCTCCATCGGAACCGCATTCGAAGATCTGCCCGAAGACTGGGTCTGCCCGAAATGCGGCGCCGAGAAAGAATTTTTCGAAAAACTCGACTGAAATGCTGCAGTGGTTGATTATCGGCGGTGGCATTCACGGCAGCTACATGGCCAACTGGTTGATCAATCAGGCCGGGGTCGCACCCGACGATCTGCGGGTGCTCGATCCCCATGATCGACTTCTGGCGGTGTGGCGGCGCAATACCGCCAACTGCGGCATGCGCTACCTGCGGTCACCGGGCACGCACCACATTGATCTGCCCATCCTGTCCCTGTACCGTTTTGCCAAAACCTGCCCGGACCGATCGGGGAAAAACTTCATTCCGCCTTACAATCGGCCGTCGCTGGCACTTTTCGAACGTCACAGCCGGCATGTGATTGCGAAACACCGTCTGGACGAGTTGCATGTTCGCGGTCGAGCCCTGTCACTGGAAAAGGGCCCGGGCGGCATGGTCGTGGAAACCGGTTCCGGCCGGATTTCCGCCCGGAACCTGCTGCTGGCCATCGGTATGGGGGAACAGCTCTGCCGGCCCGGATGGGTGGAGGGTCTGCAGCGCGAGGGCGCCGACGTATCGCACGTGTTCGAGCCGGATTTTCGACGCCGGCGCACGCCTCCTGCCGATCGGACCGCTATCGTCGGCGGCGGAATCACCGCCGTGCAGACGGCGCTCAGGCTCACCGAAGAGACCCGCGGCGAGATTCAGGTGATTTCCAGCCACGGTTTGAAAGAGCGCTTTTACGACTTCGACCCCTGCTGGATCGGCCCCAAATGCCTGCGGGACTATTACCGGCTCGGATACCGTCAGCGAAGGCGGGTGATCGACGAGGCCCGTTTTCCGGGCACCCTGCCGGCCGAAGTGATGTCTGCTTTTCAAACCGTGGTCGGGCAGGAACGCCTGCGGTTTCTTCGCGGAGAAATCAAGCGAGCCACGGTGGCGGGCGGACGCATTCGACTCGAGATGGACAACGGCTCGCAGGCATTCGACCGGGTGATTCTTGCCACCGGTTTTTTGCCGCGGCGCCCCGGCGGGGCGTTGATCGACGCCGCCGTCAAAACGCTGAACCTGCGCTGCAACCCCTGCGGTTATCCCATTGTGGGCGACGATCTCCGCTGGGACGAGCACCTTTATGTTACCGGTCCATTGGCCGAGCTTCAGATCGGCCCCTGTGCCCGCAATATCATCGGGGCCCGCAATGCCGGCCGGCATCTGTTGCGGGCGGTCGCAAGCCCGGCCGCTCCGGAGCGCGGAAATGCCCGCCGGCCCGCATCGGAAACCGGTTTCTGAAGTATTGAGCGAAAAATCCTTGAATGCGGAAACACCCGCCGAATGGAACGTTCCGGGCTAGGAAAACAACGGGGTCAAAGAACACGCCGCAACGGTTCAGATTCGATAAGGGGAGACCAATATGCGCTGGAAACAATTTTTTACACCGGTTGCATCCATCGACTCGCAGGAAGCCCGTTCGCTGATTGCCTCGAAGACACCTGAAACACTGACCCTGTTGGACGTGCGCCAACCCGGGGAATACGAAGACGGACATTTGCCGGGGGCCCGGTTGATCCCCCTGCCGGAACTCAACCAGCGTTTGTCGGATCTCGATCCCCGGCAGCCGACGCTGATTTATTGCGCCGTCGGCGGCCGCAGCCGAGTCGCGGCCCAGATTCTGTCGGCAAAAGGATTTGAAACGGTATACAACCTGGCGGGCGGGTTTAAAGCCTGGCAAGGAAAAGCCGCCTACGGCGCCGAGGAATCCGGCCTGTCGCTTTTTACCGGGGACGAGTCGCTCGAGCAAATCCTGGGTACGGCCTACTCCCTGGAATCCGGCCTGGAGGATTTTTATCGGTCGATGGCCGATCAGGCTGCCAATGCCGAGGCCGCGCAGCTTTTCCGGAAGCTGGCCGAAATCGAGACCCGCCACCAGGACCGGATCCTGGAGGCCTATCGGACGCTGACCGGGAAAACGGCCGACCGCAATTCGTTTGAAAACGCGGTGGTCGGACCGGTGGTCGAAGGGGGCATGACCACCGAGCAGTACGTGGCCATGTTCCGGCCCGATCTGCAATCTCCGGTGGAGATTGTCGACGTGGCCATGTCCATCGAGGCGCAGGCACTGGATCTCTACCAGCGTGCCGCCGGTCGGTTGCCCGCAGGAAGTGCCAAAACGGTTCTGCAGCAGATCGCCAACGAGGAACAGGCGCATCTGGAGCAGCTGGGAGCCTTGATCGATCGGATTGCCGCATCGAAATGAATCTGCTTTTTGAGGCAACGGCGGTACCTACGGGGAAAACACGATGGGAAAACGATTGCTACTGGTCGGCGGTGGCCATGCCCATATGGTCACCCTGGCGAACCTGAAGGAATTTGTTCAGCGCGGCCATGCGGTCACCGTGGTCGGGCCCTCACCCTATCACTACTATTCCGGGATGGGACCGGGCATGCTCGGCAAGATCTACCGACCCGAAGATATTCGTTTTGCCACCCGCCGGGTGGTGGAATCCCAGGGGGGCGTTTTTCATACGGGCAAGGCGGTCGGCGTGGACCCGGTGCAACGGACGGTCGAACTGGATTCCGGCCGGACCCTCGACTATGACGTGGCTTCATTCAATGCCGGCAGCTACGTTCCATCGCCGTCGGTGGTATCGGACAATCAAAACCTGTTTGCCGTCAAGCCCATCGAAAAACTGCTCGATGCCCAGGCCCGGGTGCTGGCGCTGACCGCAGCGGGCCGGGTTTCCATTGCGGTGGTCGGCGGAGGGCCGGCGGCAGTGGAAATTGCCGCAAACCTGTGGCGCCTGGGCCGTTACGACGGCAGCCACGGCCTGGACATCCGGATCTTCTCGGGGGAAGCGCTGATGGCGTCTTTTCCGGAGAAAGTCCGGCGGAAGGTTCGTTTGTCCCTCGACCGGCGCGGCATCGAGGTGTTGGAGCAGGCCTTCGTTACGGAAGCCGCCGACGGCAGGATCGGGCTGCAGTCCGGCCGGACCTACCAAGCGGATTTGATCTTTCTGGCCACGGGGGTGCGGCCCGCAACGATTTTCAAAACTTCCGGTCTGCCGGTCGGCCCCGACGGCGGTCTGCGGGTCAACCGTCACCTGCAGTGCGTTGAACATCCCGAAATTTTCGGCGGCGGCGACTGTATCTACTTTGAAGACCGGCCACTGGATAAGGTCGGAGTGTATGCCGTTCGACAGAACCCGGTGCTGTTCCACAACCTGATGGCGGCACTGGAAGGCGGTGCCCTGCAGGAATTCGATCCGGGTGGAGATTACCTGCTGATTTTCAACCTGGGGGACGGCACCGGGGTGTTGCACAAACGCTGGTTGACCCTGGGCGGTCGAACGGCGTTCTGGGTCAAAAACGCCATCGATGTGCGCTTCATGAAGAAGTTCCAGGCGCTGGAAAAAGGATCACCGCGCCGTTGACGGAACCTTGACGGGATACCGGCTCATCGGAATTGAATGCTGCCGCGGCTGCTGTCGCAGTGCAGAATGCCGCCGCATCGGCGGCATTGCACCTGCCAGGTTTCCGGAAAAACCTGCCGGGGATCGGAAACCACTCTTCGGGGTCCGCGGATTCGAGCGGCTCTAACGCGGGCGCGCAAGAGCGGTTGGTTGCACTTGGGACAAAGGCGCCGACGCACGGCCCGTTCCACCCTTTTGCGGACGGAATGTTCCGCGTAACGCCCCCACCCGATCAGACCGAGAAAAAAACAGATAATGGTCAGCGCCAGGATCAGATTCATGAGCGGTTCGCAGACCGACTTTCGGAATCGGCAACCACCCGCGAAGCGGGTGACTTGAATTTTCTTGCTGCGGTAATTGCCGCTGGCAAGAAAAGACGGAAGCACTTGTGTGCTTCGATGTTAAACTTGCAGTCGCACCCGGTTTGGGCAAAAATCAAGCTGAAACCACCCGGTGCGCCCGTGCGGGCACGACCCAACGGCGGCTGCATGGATCGAAGCGGTCGGCTTTGGGTGTCATTGCGTTTCGGGGGGAAACGGCTGCAGTATTTTGGCAACGGTTTCGTTTACCGCCCGGGTGGTTTTTTCCGGATCCGAATGGGTCAGCACCTCCCGGCTGCCCATGCCGCGCCAGAGAAGTTCCCCGGTGCCCGCATCGATGATATCGATCACCAGCGTGCCTTCGTTGTATTCCCGCACACCGCCGCCGGTGCTGACACCGATGCCGCCGAAGGTTCCCGAACCACCGGTGCCGATGCCGATCCCGGTGCGAACGTTTTCCGAACCGACCTTCTGTCGGACCTGGTAGCGGTATTTTACGAGAAAATCGGCCTCGCTGCGGGCCACCTGACGGTAGCCTTTGGCGGCCAGGGTTTGCTCCACGGCATTGCGGATCCGCTCCTGCAAGAGCGGATTGTCGGCCAGCGGGTTTGCATTTGCCGTGTCTTTATCGGTCTGCCAGGCATAACCCTGCAATCGGGCAAAATCGGCCTCCGGATCGTAATCCTGGCTGACGCGCACACCGGTGCATCCCATCGCACCCGCAAGGGCGACAATCAAAATCGGCAACAGCCAACGGTTCTTATGGTTCATCCGGTCGTTCTCCATGGTTGAAACGCGGGCCCAGACCGGCTACAGTAAAAATCGATTACCGGTGTGTCCGGCATGCTTTCACGTTTTGCCGGGCGCGTCAACCGCAATGCTCACGGAAACACACGGTCTGAGAGGCGAAAGGGCATCCGCCATGCCACGGGACTGGTCTTCTCATTTTTCTGAAAATATAAGACATTTCGAAGGCTATTCCATCGGAAAATTATTCCGTTTGCTGGGGGATCCGGAAGTGATTTCCCTGGCCGGCGGCCTGCCGTCTCCGGATGTGTTTCCCGTCGAGAAGATGCGGGCGGTATCCGATCGGCGGTTGCGGGACAATGCCGATGCGATTCTGCAATACAGCGTCATCGGCGGTGAAGCCGATCTGATCGAAGCGGTTTGCGCATTTCTGGCGGTCGACGGGGTTGCGGTGTCGCCGCGGGAGGTGATGATCACCTCCTCCGGGCAGCAGGGTCTGGATTTGGTCGGTCGGCTTTTTCTGGACCCCGGAGACGCGGTGGTGCTGGATCGTCCCACCTTCGCCGGTGCCATTGTCGCCTTTCAAATGCAGCGGCCGGTTTTCATCGGTGCGGACATCGAGGACGACGGCTCGGACGTTGGCCGCATGGAAACAGCCATCCGTAAATTTCGAGGCAACGGGCGTAATCCGAAGTTTATATACGTTGTGCCGGATTTTCAGAACCCATCCGGCATTACCATGAGCCTGGAAAAACGAAAGGCGCTGCTCGAACTCGGCCGGCGGTATGAAATTCCGATCGTGGAAGACAGCCCCTATCGCAATCTTCGCTATGTCGGCCGCACCCTGCCCACGCTTTTCGAACTCGACCGCACCCAGGGCGGCGAAAACGTGATCGGGATCTACACTTTTTCCAAGCTTTTCTGCCCGGGCATGCGGGTGGGCTTCAACATCGGTCCGAAAGCGGTGATCGAAAAAATGATCAACATCAAGGAAGGCAGCACGCTGAACACGCCCAAGTACAATCAGGACCTGTGCACGGCTTTTTTAACGGAAATGGACTGGCAGCAGCATCTGGCATTCAGCCGTCGACATTACCGGGAAAAGCGGGGGCTGTTTTTCCGGGCCATGGAAGATCACTTTCCCGTTGCCGAGGGCATCACCTGGACGCGGCCGGAAGGCGGGTTGTTTTCCTGGGTGTCTTTACCGGAGGAAATCGACACGACGGCGCTCTTTCACCCGGCCGTTACCCGTTACAAGGTTGCCTTCGTGCCGGGCAGCGCCTTTTACGGTGAAAACCCGGCCACGCGACACATGCGGGTCAATTTTTCCTATCCGCCGGCCGACCGGTTGGCGGAGGCCGTCCGGCGCCTGGCCGATTGTGTCAAAAGTTGTTTACACCGAATGTGAGCGTTTCAAATTTTCAAAATTCATTGCCGGGGACAATTTCTTTAAGCGGCGGCGGTCAGGTGCCGGCCTTTCCGTTTTCGACGACATCCTCCCGGTCGAAGTTGCGCCCCGAAAGCCGGCCCTGCGCCTCATAGCCATCGATCCAGCCCTGCACGCGGGCGGCGCCGTAGGCGGCTTTCATGGCCGCCACGATTCGATCGACCGGAACATCGGCAAATGAGCCGTGGTCGGCCAGGTATTCCATGAACATTCGGCGGTCTTTGCTGTAAGGCTGGAAGACCGAATCCCGGCGGCCGTCGAATTCCAGCGGCGCCACGTTGTGCTTGCGGCAAAGCTCCACGTTGAAAGCCGGGGTGGCTTTGACCCAGCGGTCTTCCAGGTAAAGCTCGGTGTAACCGTGGTACACGAACACGTCGGATCCGAGCAATTCGATCAATTGCCGGGTGGCCAGATGGTTGCGAACGTCGGCATAGCCCAGCCGCGCCGGTATACCGGCGGACCTGGCCAGCGCGCAGAGCAGGGCGGCTTTGCCGATGCAAAAGGCCCGGCCCAGTTCGATGATCTTGCCGGCGCGATAGTGGGCGGGGCGGTAAAAAGGCAGGTAGGGATCGTACCAGATCCGGTCACGAACGGCGTAATAAAGGGCCACGGCCTGCGTGACCGGGGTGTCTCTTACGTGGCGCAGGGCGTCTTCGGCAAATCCGCTTACGAGCGGATTTTCGAAGTCCATTATGGCGGTCGGCGCCAGATATGCATTTCGGGTCATCATGCGGCCTTGCGA
>DAXETY010000125.1:0-18673 GCA_051155755.1 Desulfobacterales bacterium | reverse complement strand
TCCATCTGGCGCGGGGTAAAGTCGACAGCTTCCGGGACCTGGTCTCCCGCCTGGCAGCGGCCGAGCCGGATCCGGCCCGGTCGGATCCGGCGGCGGAGGAACATATCGAATCCCTGCGGCGCGAATTCGAAGATCGCATGAATGACGATCTCGACGTGCGCGGTGCTTTCGATGCCGTATATGCCGACACGGCGACACTGGCGTCAATCCAGACCCACAACGGACTCAGCGGTTCCGACGCACTCAGGGCGCTTGAGACCCTGCGGCAAATCGACACCGTCTGGCAAGTGACCGACGCGTAACTTCGATACCCTGATCCAGTACGGGCGGCGTGCCCTCCGGCTCAACCCCGTTGTACCGCCGCCAGCCGATGCCAGTTGACCTGCCTGATGGCCTATGATACGACAATGGCAGTTGCCGATGGGTGCGATCGGCAGCCCGTTGGGTTGGTATCGAGATTTGGGCCCCGCGCACCGGCGCGAGCGTCCGATCGTCCAGCCGAACCGGTCCGATCTTCTTGCACCGCAGCGAAATGAAGATTTTCACCGGCGCACTTCATGGAAGAGCGAAGAAAATACGAGCGGCGCACATTCTCCGATCCGAACCGCCCCCTTGCAGAACTGCAATTTTTCCCCGCATCGCTCCAGGTGTTTACCGCGCAGTTAAAAGACATCGGGGAAGGCGGCATTGGTTTTATCATCCCGAGGACCCCGGAGGTCACCCTCGATACCGGCACGCGTCTGATTCTGCGCCGGATTTCGAAATCCCCTGCACTGTCTTTTTTGCGCAATCTGGCGCTGGAAGTGGTGTGGCTGTTTGATTTCAAAAGCCTGGAACAAATCGCGTTCGGATGCCGTTTCATTGAACCGACGAAACTTTTATCAGAAAGAATTCGACGGTTTGCATCTCACACCGACCCGAGCGGCCTCGTTTCGTAAACCGCCCGCATCGATTTGTCCCGGGGTTCTCACGGTATCTTGGGTTTTCCTCGATGTTTGCCGACAACGGAAACCAACGACCGTGAACGTTCTGAAAAAGTGCCGGCGCTGCAAACCTTTACCGATCAAGGAGCCCAGCCATGAGCGATTACCTGATCCTAGTGGTCAATCGATCCCAGGCACGTTTCTTCGTGCTGGAACCCGTGGCCCATCCGGAGCTGGAATCCGGTCCTCGAATCGTACTGCGGGACGAACTGGCAAACCCGGAAATCGAGACCGGACAGGCAATGTACACGGATTCGAAAACCGGGCGCGGAGCGGCGCCGACCGGGGGCGCCGTGCATGGCTACGAAGACAAGCGCCACAGACACCTGGACGAATTGCGGCGCCGATTTGCCGGACAGGTCGTCCAACGTCTCCAGGCCCTGGTCGAGCGCGAACAAATCCGACATATTGTTCTGGTCGCCTCAGCCCGCATGCGCCGCTTTTTATATCCGCCCCTGGAGGCCTTATCCCGTGCGGGGTTCGAGACCCACAAAGTCTCCAAAAACATGATCAATTTCGGCCCGCAGAAAATCCACGATCAGCTGGCCCAGGCCGGCCTGGTGCCCCAACAAAAACGGCTCATGGCATAAGGAATCCTTTGCCCGCAATCGCGTGAATACCGCGGGAACCGCAACGCCGATTGCACCGTCTCTGTAATAATGAGTCCGTATTTGTTTAGACACAATATTCAACGGAAATCCGGTATTAGTGCATTTCAGAGTAGTATATGTCCAGATATTTATGGACTCCTTAGTAAGTACCGGTATGCAACCAATTCAGACAACTCCGCCATTGCCTGCACTTCGGTGCGGTGGCAGCCCCCATGATATCGGCGCTGCCGTCGGCGGCCATTTTGCCGACCGCATCCGCCGGTGTCTCGAAGCCCATCCGAAGCTTTATACGGAATTTGTTCCCTCCGCTCAGACCCCGTCCGGCAACGCCCGCTACCATCGTCTGCTGGATCTTCACCGCAGCCGCTATCCGGATTATATGGCGGAACTGGAAGGAATCGCCGCTGGTGCGGACATTGCCCTGAGCGCGCTGTTTCTGATCAATCTGCGGGGAGAATATGCCGGTCTATCAGGGACGGCGCCCACCGGGGGATGTTCGACCGGCGCACTGCATGACACCACAGCCAGCGTCATCGGCCACAACGAAGACGGCCTGGCCATTTATCGCGGCGAGACATACTTTTTGGCGGTCTCGCCGCAGAAAGGCCCCTCCTTCGGGGCTTTCTGCTACCCGGGATTTCTCCCGGGAAACGCTTTCGGCTTCAACTCGGCGGGCATCTGTTTTTGCGTGAACAACGTTCAGCCGGTATTTCTGCGCGAGGGAATCGGCCGGCACTTCATCGCCCGTTCCATCTTCGAAGCCACTAGTCTGGACGAGGCGGTGGAAAAAGTCACCCCGGAGATACGTGCCTCGGGATTTCATTACACGATCGCCTCGATCCGGGAACGCCGGATGGTGGGCGTCGAAGTGGCGCCGAACGACAGCCGGGTGATACCGATCAAGGGGCCCTACTTCCACACCAATCACTACTTGTCGCTCGAAAATATAGCGCAAAAGGTTTCTGCCTCCAGCCGGTTCCGGCTGGCTTGCGGGCAACGGTGGATCGCCGCCGGCCGACTCCGCGATCGGGATTGCCTCCTGGGCCTGCTGCGCAGCCGCGAGGAAGCGCTGCCGGTTCTGCGGGATGGAACCCATCCCGACAATCTGGTTACTCTGGCAACGGCGATCTTCGATCTCCAGAATAAAACATTGGCGATCTACGCCGGCGAAGCCGGCAGTAATGAAACGGGGCCCGGCATTCTGGCCCGCATGCCGCTGCCGCATTGAACTCCGTCAGGGTTGCAAGCCCCTGACTCCGCTGTGCGGCAACCGAATGACCGAGACACGCTCCTCCGGCAACGGGCTTCTCCAGGTCCCTGCCCTGCAAAGGGCCGCGTCGCTGCCAAGCCGTAGGGCGGCCGTCGCGCCGGCCGATTCACGCCTGCAGGAGAATAACAACTGGGTTTTCGTTCCTTAAAAGCCCCTTAACCCGATTGAAGAACGACAGAAATATTATCCGGCTTCCAGCGACAGCCTGGTTTTCACCGTTCCGTCCGAGTCGGTGGACTCCGGCTCACCGGTGGCCACCCGGCCGGGTGCAATGCCGCCGTCACCGGTGATTTCCGCAACGACCGCCTGTGCCCGGGCCCGGGCCAGCTCCGTCAGAGTTGCCTCATCCAGGGGCTGGACTGGGATCAGCTGTTCAAAGAGGGTCTTCCACAAACGGTTGGGATCCACGCTGGCGGAATCCTCCTCCTCAGCGGTTTCCGTGGGATCCGGTGCGCCGACTTCCGGCTCCTGAAGCGCCTCGTAGGCCTCTTCGCCAAAAGCTTCCACATACAGCTCCTGCAGCGCTGCATGAATCCGGGGGCTGTTAAAATCCACCGGTCCCGGATCCTCACCCGCTTCCAGCGTGCGGCCGGTCCGTAGAGCCAGTTCGCGGCGCAACTGCATGGCTCTGAGCTGACGACCGTCGGCCTCCGGCGCGTAACGCCCCTGGACAACCAGGTTGAGCTGCGGGCGTTGGGCGAGTGCTTCGGCCAGCGCGTGCAGCTTTTCCCGCTCCGGCGGCGGCACTTCATCTTCTCCGGGCTCGAAAGCCACGGCATCCAGGTTTTCTTCTTCCGACCCGGCCAACGAGGCCAGCAATCGAAAAGGAGACGTAACCACTTTTGTGATCAGGTTGGCCAGCGCCTTCCAGACCAGGTGCCCGAAACTGAATTCCGGATCGTTGAGATCCCCGCGTACCGGCAATCCGATATCGATGACCCCGTCGGCATCCGACAGCAGGGCCACGGCCAGGTCCAGCGGCAGGTTCACGGCTTCCGGACTCTGGACCCGCTCGCCCAGATCGAGGCGCTCGACGACGATCTGATTGTCGCCCACCAATTGGCTCCGGTCGATTTTATATTCCAGGTCCAGCGACAGCTTGCCCCCCTCGATCCTTCTGCCGGCAAACCGGGCCGAATAGGGCGAAAGATTGGACATTTCCACGTTACGAAATCGCATGGTGACGTCGGTAAACGCCAACGGATCAACGGCGTTGATTTCCCCTTCGATGGCTGCGGTTCCGTACTCGTCCACCTGACCGTCGAGTTCGACCTGGGCCCGCGCATCGGTTTTGGTGGAAATGCCGGCGATGATGCCCTCCAGATCGTGGATCAGGGTTGCAAACGGGGTGGGCAGGGTGAAGTCGGCAAAATCGAGCTGACTGTTCCGGAACCGCACGCGCTCGACGGTGACCGGAAAGGGCGCTTCTTCGGATGGGCTCTTTGCGGATGGCGGTTTCTGGCTCCGGGCCGGGTCTTTTAACACATTGGCCAGGTTAATGGTGCCGTCTTTCTGGATGATCAGCTTGCCGAAAAAACCGTCCAGGGTCACTTCGCCCAGGTTCAGCCGGTCCGGCTGCAATGCAAGTTTGAAGTTCGGGGCATCCATTCGCTTCCAGCCGATCAGCAGGTCACCGCTGCCTTCTTCGGTCACCTCCAGGGATGCCACCTGAAATCCGCCATCGAACGAGGGACTTGCGCCGTATTGCAGCTTGCCCGAACTGGAAAGCGTCCCGGACGGCAGCCGCACCCGGGCCACCGCCTGCAGATACGGTTCAAGGGGTCGCAGGGACAGCTGCTCCAGTCTGAGGTCGGCTTGCAGCGATGGGCCGGCCGGATCGAAGCTGCCGGATGCCGCCAGAGTACCGCCCTGGCGGACGCGCAGGTCGGTTTCGAATCTGGAGGAAGACTGCCCGTCGAAATCGGTAACGGTCAGGTTGATCGGATCGACGATCAGAATCGGCTCGGACACCGCCACCGTCTTGTCGCTGATCGTTGCGGACAGCTCCGAAACAGACAGCGTCGCCGCCTGGAAACGAAACGCGCGGCCTTTATCCAGCGCGTCTTCGCGTCTCTGCTGAATCCCGCTGCGTTCCGGCAGCGAAAACATCCGCACCAGGTTGATATCTCCGTCATCTTCGCGAACCAGGTCCAGGTTGCCTCCGACAACGGCAATCCGAGTCGCTGAGAATTGCTGCGGTTCCAAATCGAATCGCCCGCCTTCCAGTGAAATCTCCTCGATGACCAGCGGCGGTTGTTCGGCGTCTTGGGGCACACCCCGCAATCCGCTCAGGGTGCTGGTCAACTCCCGGATGTTCAGTGGCGTGGGCCCGGGTTGGGCAGTCGCCTCCAAACCGAATCCGATGGAAGCATTTTCGAGGCTGGCGGTCAGGCCCGGCCGCGAGAAGGTCAGGCCGAAGTTGTCGAGTCGAAACCGGTTCAGGCGAACGTTCCAGGCAGCACCGGTGGCGGCGGGTGTTCGGTCTTCGACGGCCGCCTGCCGGTCTTCCGGGGAACGGCGCAGGATTTTCTCCACGTTGAATATCCCGTCTTCATCGATCGCAAGAGACATTCGCCCGCCTTCGAGGCTCACCTGGTTGACATCCAGTCGGCGGGACTGCAGATCGAAATCTCCGGCACTGACCGTGGCCGCGGCGAGTTTCAGAAAAGGCTCGGGAACATCGGAACGTTTCAATGCCAGATCGGACAGATGCAGCCCCAGATTGCGCAATGTCAACTGCGGAATTCCATCCGTTAAACGCAGTTCATAGGTGGTGCTGACATCCAGATTGCCTGCAGGCGGATCGAGATCGACCCGATTGCGAACGAATGCCCACAGCGTCGCCGCTTCGATATTCTGAAACGACACGTTGCCAACGGAATGCAAAGGGTTCAGATTGACCTGTCCGGTCCAGTGCAGCGACTCGCCCTGGGGGGTGCCGGCAATCAGGTTGTAAGGGCCCCGGCGTTCGGGCAGCGTGGAAATTTGCTGCAACTCGAAATTGAGCGGACGCAGACGCACCTCGGCTTCCGGTTGCTGCCGGCGGTCGATGATCTCGATCTCTCCGTTTTCGATTGCGATATTTCGAAGAAGGACGCGAGGGGGCCTGGCATCTTCGGGAGCCGGTTCGCTGTCCTTTCCGGAGGGAACCAGTTTGGCCAGGTTGATGCGCCCGTCGGATTCGAAGACCACCGAGACAAGGGGTGCATCAAAGCGTACTTCGGAAAATGTCCAGGCCCAGTGAATTATACTGCTGAGTTCAAGGTTTACCAAGAAACGTCCGAACCCGCCGATCGTACGGTTGTCCGGATCTCGCAGTTCAAAGCCTTCCACCGCCAGGGTCAGGCGAAAGGGATTGATTCGAACCGCCCCGATCTCTGCGGTGGCGTTGAGGTTTTGCGCAATGATCCGCGGCGTGTATCGCTGCACCAGGTAGGGTAGCAGGAAAAAGCCGCTCAGCGTATAGAGGATGATGACGGCGGCGATGACGTAAAATTTGCGGCTGCGCAGAATGCGGACTGCCGGATTTTTCCCTCCAGATTTCCCCCCTGCATTCATGTCCGCCCTCTCCTCTCAACTGAAAAATGCGGCAACCATTCAGGCGGCCGCCAGGTTCCGAAGATCATTTCAATCCCGGTTAAATAGTAAGCGCACCGCTGCCGGTTTCAAGGGATCGAAGCGTTGCCGGCGCCGATGCGGGAATCTTTACCACGGATGCAAACCAATACTGCCTAAAATCATGGCATGATTTACCCAATATGGGTATGGAAGTATCGACGACGGCGGACCCGGCTCGACGGCGGCGCTTGTCTCTTACCGTTTCCAATATGAATCCCTGTTTGGGCACATATTTTGCTTCGTTGGGATCGCAATCGGCCGGTTCGGCGTTGAAACCGCTGCCACGACAAAACCATCAGAGACCACTGGCAGGTCCGAATTCGAAGAATGAATGTACTTTTGGTGGAAAACCGGGAAGCGTTTTGGAGCGATCTCTACGAAAGACTGCTGGTCACTCGATGCACCCCGTTTGCCGTGAATTCCGCCAGAGACGCACGTCGGATCCTGACCCTGCTTGTCTTCGACCTGGTGATTTGCGACCAGGAACTGCAAGACGGAGACGGCATGAGACTGTTTCGAGGGGGGGTCGAGGGCGTTGCCGGACCGGTTAAAATCCTGGTGGCACAGCGCGACGGGATCAACTCGATTTCCGATGCCGTCATGGCCGGCGTGGACGATATCGTGGAAAAACCATTTTGCTTATCGCACCTGATCGCAAGGCTTTCCAAACGCCTCTGTCTTTCCGGTTGCAGCCCGCCGCAGCACCGCTGGTCTGCTTTTCAAACGCAGGCCATCCTGCCGCCGGCCATTGCCCGGCCCTGATCGGCGGTCGTATCCATGCCGCTGTGCGGGTACTACCGTCGGCGAACCCAAATGGTTGGCTCAAACACCCGGGATACAATCGACTGTCGCCGCAAATACGCACCCGACCGGCAATTGCGAAGGGTTTGCCATACGCCCAAACACAAGTAAATCCGGCCGGTTGATCTTCTGCCCCGACAAAATTGCCTCCCGGACTGAAGGCAAATTCATACAGACTCAGCGCTGCCGCAGAGACCATTAAAATAAAATCCTATTTTATACCAGCAGGTTAGAGAATCAAGCCGCCCTGGTCCGTTCTTTGCTCTGTTCAGTTGATTTGGGCCGGTGACCCACCGGCCGGTCACCACCGCAAGTAACCGGGCAGGGCAAACCCGCATGGTCATCTCTTCCCCAAAAAGCGCAGGTCCGTATCTGTCGGAACGACGGCGAACCGTGCGCTCGCCGTATTGCTCCGCGGCCGAACTCACAGCGGCCGGCCGAACCGCCCTCGGCATGGTTCGCAACCTTAACGCCGATGGTCTGTACATTGAAATCGGCGGACATTACCGCATCGACGAACCGGTCTCGTTATATTTCGAATTTCGGTCGCGGATGCATGCGATCCGGCTGTTGGGCCGAATCCGACATGTTACCTCAAACGGGGTGGGGATCGAACTCACAGCGGATCGATCCCGGCGCCAAAGCGAGCCGGAGCGTTCCGTCCGCCGTTTCAAACCGAAGGCACGCGAAAAAAGCAACGGTGCCAGCCGATCCACCGCCTTTTTTTCCATCGATCCGAAAACCGCTGGTGAGTCAAAGTCAACCGATTCGTCGGCCCAACAGCGTCTTGGCCTTGTCTGCGATTTAACGATACTGCCCCCGGGCTTCCTTTAGAAATGCGGATGCGTCGTTGTCTCCGGCCGCCTCGGCATCCTGCAGATAACGGCCCGAAGTTTCCACTCCCTGGAGTGCGTGATACAGGGTGCTTACCAGGTCATCATCTTTATCTGCCATCACATCGTGTTGCGTCATGGGACCTCTTTCCCTTTGAAATCGAACCGCACAAGCGTTGCGGTTCATTGCATTTTCCCGGAATACCAGGGGCGCCGACTTGAATCCGGATTACGATCCTTCCGGCAGTTACCCCTACAGGCGGCCCTGCTTGTCGCATCCGGAAGCCTGGTTTCCTCGGAGACCGGTCGATTTCAGCGGCTCGGCAGCCTCGACAATCCGCGAAACCGGCTTATACTGTTACCCATTCAGGCGTTTTCATTTTCGCGACGCGCAACGCTTTCTTTCGTTCCACAGGGGTATTCAGCGATGAACGTGGTTTTTCTGTCTCCTGATTTTCCGCCGCACTATCACCATTTTTGCCGCCGGCTGCGCAGCGCCGGAGCCAATGTACTGGGCATCGGTGACAGCGCTTATGAACAACTCGCCCCGGAAGTGCGCGATGCGCTCACGGAATACTACCGTGTCGACGACATGCATCATTACGAAGCCCTGTTGCGCGCTTGCGGGTATTACACGCACCGGTACGGAAAAATCGACCGGTTCGAATCGCTGAATGAATACTGGCTGGCTACCGAGGCGCGGATACGGGACGATTTCAACATCTTCGGCATCCGTGGAAGCGACATCGACCAGATTCGTCGCAAATCGAAGATGAAAGAAATATTTCGCGAGGCCGGCGTCACCGTCGCACGCGGCCGGGTCCTGGATTCTCTTCAGGAGGCCCAGCAGTGGATGACTGCCGCAGACTACCCCGTGGTGGCCAAACCCGATGCCGGAGTCGGCGCGCTGGATACTTTCCGGTTGGATCATGATGGAGATCTGGCCGACTTTTTTCAACGGAAACCGGCGGTGCCGTACATCCTGGAAGAATTCGTCTCCGGCACCATTTACTCCTTCGACGGCCTGGCCGACCGCCAGGGGAATCTGGTGTTTTACACGGCCCATCGGTTCAGCCAGGGCATCATGGAAACCGTGAACCAGAATCGCCACATCCACTATTACTCCCTGCGTGAGATCCCGGCCGAACTCGAGGCCCTCGGCCGCCGCTGCGTTCGCGCTTTCGGTGTCCGGGAGCGTTTTTTTCACATTGAATTTTTCCGCACATCATCGGGACAATATGTGGCCCTGGAGGTCAACATACGGCCGCCGGGAGGGTTTACCACCGATATGTTCAACTATGCCTGCGATGTCGATATCTATCGAACCTGGGCCGAACTGCTGGTCCACAGCAGTGCCGACCTGCAATATGACCGCAAATATCACTGCTGTTATGCCAGCCGCAAGAACCTGCACCGCTACCTTCATACGCATGAGGACATCCTGAACCGCTATGGCGACTTCATTGTACAAGCCGCCGCCGTGCCCGGGGTTTTCAGCAGCGCGCTGGGAGATATGGGCTACATGTACCGGGCCGAAACGCTCGACCAGATCCAAACGATCACGGAATACATCCAGGCCCTCGAACCATGAATGCCTGCGGATTCCCTCCATCTCAGCCGGAAATGTAAAAATGCACGTCGAAGAACACCACTGGCACAGTCCGAATTTAAGCCGGACCATGTCCTTGAAAATCTACGGCCACTGGGGCAAACCGATGATCGTTTTCCCCTGTTCGCGCGGCCGATACTATGACTACGAGGGCATGGGCATGATTGCGGCCGTTGCGGATTTCATCGACGGCGGGCGGGTGAAGCTGTTTTGTGTCGACAGCTTCGACGCCCAGAGCTGGTATGATTTTTCGGTGCCGCCGACAGTGCGCGATGAACGCCACCAGGCCTATGACCGTTACGTGGTGGATGAGGTGGCGCCCTTTATCCGTCATCACTGTAATCTGCCGCACACCCGGATCATGGCCAACGGCTGCAGCATGGGCGCACTGCACGCGGTCAATTTCTTTTTCAAACATCCCGACATATTCGAAGGCACCCTGGCCCTGAGCGGACTCTATCGCCTGGACCACCCCGAGTTCGGTCTGCGCTCGGAAGACCTGCCGGCGGTGTACCACAATTCTCCGCTGACCTACCTGTCGAATTTGAAAGATGCCTGGTACCTGGAGCGATACCGCAGCAGTCGCATTATTGTCTGCGTGGGACAGGGAGCCTGGGAAGACGAAGCACTGGCCGACACGCGGGAGCTGGAGAGGTTGCTGCGGGAGCGGTCAATTCCGGCCTGGATCGATTACTGGGGATTCGACGTCAATCATGATTGGCCCTGGTGGTATCGGCAGATGAACTATTTTCTGAACGCTTTGTAGGGTTCGCCACGGTCTGCCGCGCAGCGCCGTCTATTCCGAGGGCGGTATTTTGTCTCCGGTTCCGGGATAAAATTCCACCCGGCAATGGGGACAAAGGCTGTGGGTGAAATCCGCCTCGGAATGCTGTCGAATGTAAGATTCAATCTGATTCCAATACCCGTGGTCATCCCGGATTTTCTTGCAATGGCTGCAGATGGGCAAAAGTCCGCTTAGAACTTTGATCTCGCCGAGCGCGGTTTTCAGGGCCTCACGGGTTCTGCGTTCATATGCGATCATCCCTGGAAGCCACTTCCAGAATCCCAGGGCCAGGAACAAAAAACCGAGCAGGTACCCGACCACTTTCTCGAGAAATGCCTGGTAAACGGTGTCACCAATAAAAACATAACGGTTCAGGGCCGGAAAATTATCCGTAATGTCAATCAGCATCCCGAAAAAAACCAGTCCGAATCCCAGCCGCAAAAATATCCAGCCTCTGACCTTAGCGGCGGCGGCCACCGCGGGATGCAAAGCCATGAACACCAATACCGAGGCAACGATCAGGGCCCGCAGGGTTTCCAGAACTATATCGCTCATGCTTCACGCTTCGCACAGGGCTGAAACCGGATCGAATCGGTCCTGTCGCCCCGCCGGGGATTGATCTCGATCATGTTCTCACACCTCTCACAAAAGACATCGGCCGAATCCATTCAAACGGAGAAAATCCAACCTAAACCAAGCGTTTCAAATTTTTCAGGGGTCGAGTTGACAAATTATAACCGAAAATAACCGGAAAATAAAATCGATTGGTAATTCAAGCCGACCGGTGGTATCAGGTGCGGGGGGACCCTTTCTGCGGTACCGGTCCTGATAACCGGTTTGGGGGATGGCCCCGATGACATCGATAACGTTCTGCGAGGATCTTTATGATCGAGCCGGCAGGGAAAAAGCTTCCGACGGTGGAACAGGTGGAAGAAATCATGTTGAACTGGGGCAAGTATGGTATTGAAGAATTCGCCCGCAAGTTCGATCTGGAAGTAGCGGTGATGGAGGCCACCGTGGCTTATATCCGTAAACTCACCCGCCTGGACGGCGCCCAACGAACGCCTGTCTTGGCCTGTTTTCGAAACGACTCCATCGAGTCCATCGTCCGCTGCGCCGGGGCGCGTCATGGTTACGTTTGATGATCGGCTCCCGCAATAAAAAAGGGGCATCTTCGCATTTCTGCAAAGTGCCCCCTCTTGATTCGAAAGCGGTTCTTACAGGACGGTCACGTTTTTCGCCGCTGCGCCCTTCGGACCCTGCTCGATGTCAAAGGTTACGCGGTCGCCTTCGTTCAGAGTTTTAAACCCGGCTCCGCTGATGCCGGAGAAATGAACGAAAACGTCCGGTCCATCTTCCTGCTCGATGAAACCGTAGCCTTTTTTCTCGTCAAACCACTTCACGGTACCATTGGCCATCGTCTACACCCTCCTTTCTTACAGAATTTCTCATGGTCCCAACCTGGAGGCGTGCCACGATGTAACCTCGGACTTCCTTCAGAGCGAAACCGCCCCGCCGATTCACAGACGGGTCTTTAATGATTGGTTTCATTTTATAACCTCTACTGGAAAAAGCAAGACTTTTTTGTAAGGTAACAACCCGGAACCGCCGGACCAACCCCCGTTCGGACATTTCCGACGACGTCGAAGCGGCAGCCTCGCGCGCTTACGCCAATACCGGCCGGCAGGAATCCGGTGCTGCCGGTCTTGCAACGGGACCGTGATCGGACTTTCGGCGTTAATCCGGCAGGATCCGACGAGCGGTCCGAAAGTGTCTGGACCAGTAATCGGGACCGATTTCGGAAAGAATCACACCCCGACTTTTGGAGGCATGCACAAAACGGTTGCCGCTCAGGTAGATGCCCACATGAAGCGAATCGTCGGGCGGCTGAAAGAAAACCAGGTCTCCGGCCTTCAAATCGGCTCCGCTTGCCGGCTGTCCCTGTCGAACCTGCTGCCGGGTGGTTCGCGGCAAATCGATCCCGAATGCCTGCCGATAAATCGATTGAACCAGGCCGGAGCAGTCGATACCTTCGGCCGTGCTTCCGCCAAGCTGATGGGGGGTTCCTCGCCAGCGCTGGAATTCGGCTAAAATGCGCGCCTCGATATCGACATCGCCTGAAGATGATGCGGCCGGCGATCGGTTTTTTTCCACTGGCGGTTGATGCCCGGCAAACGTGGCACAGGATAAGAACGGCAAAATCAGCCAGACAATCAGCAGCACGGTCGGTATTCGTCTCGGGTCGTTTTCCATGCACACCTTTACTCAGCGGGAAAAGGGCCTTTTCCGGACGGTCCTTGATTATACCGTGATTTCGGTTGCCAAGCAAATCGAGGGCGGCTTTGCATCTATTTCGGCATTTTCGGCATTGCGGCCGTCGATGGCGAATATGCGGTGTTGAAAATCGCCCAGGGACGACTATGTTAACCTCACACTGCGCGTTTCTAATTCTCAAAAATCATGATTCACAAAAGTTTGAAGAGATTCAAAAGAGCTAAAAACAAGGAGATTTCCGATGCGCTACGTTCCGATTGTTTTTGCCATGCTGATCCTGTCGGCCCTGCCCCTTTATGCCGGCGATGGTATGATTACCGTAAAAAGTGCTTTCCCGGTCAAAGAAACCGCCGACCGCCTGGAGGCCGCAATCGCCGAGAAAGGCATGACCGTGTTTAACCGCATCGATCACGCCCGGGGAGCGGAGAACGCGGGCCTGTCCCTGCTTCCCACCGAACTGGTGATATTCGGCAACCCCAAGGTGGGCGCACCGTTGATGCAGTGCGACCGCAGCGTGGGTATTGACCTGCCGATGAAGGCCTTGATCTGGGAAGATGAAGCGGGCAACGTTTGGTATACTTACAATTCCCCCGAATTTCTGGCCGACCGTCACAACTTGTCGGACTGCCGAGGGGTACTGGAAAAGGTGCAGAAGGCCCTGGCCAACTTTGCCCGGGCGGCCGCTGCGGCGAAGTGATCCGCTGGAACCGACGACACCGCTCCGAATCCTTTCACCAACCAAACCGCCACCTGGAAACAAATGACGATGCTCACCGCTTCGAATCGTGATGATAAAAGGGCCGGCCCCACGGCTATGCGGGTCATCAGAGAATGGTTTCGTAGGGGCGGGCCACCGTGCCCGCCCGATTCAGGTGCAAAACTCCTTTCTCGTTCGGTCGCCGCGAAAAGGCGTGAGGGGCTTTTAAGGGCGTGAACAAAGCACCGGCTGGCTTGAATCTTGTATCCGAAGCCTGTAAGGAATGCCTTGAACCTGGAACTTCTGTTTCAGAGCCGAAGACCGTGCCCGGACAAAACACACTCCTGATTCTGACGCGTGATCCGCAGCGCTACGCTCGTGAGGTAACGGCCCTGGGTTTTTCCGATCTGCAGGTGAAAGCACCCGAGACGCCCGCCGAAATAAACCGACATATCAGAACCTGCAACCTGATCCTGGCGGAGCCGGAGCGCCTGGCGCCGCTGATCGGAGCCGCCCACCGCCTGCAGTGGGTGCAGTCGACCTTTGCCGGTGTGGAGGCACTGGCGGTGGCAGCGCATCGCCGCGATTATCGCCTGACAGGCGTCAAAGGCGTCCACGGACCATTGATGGCCGAATATGTGCTCGGTTATATTTTGGCCCGCGAACGCAACCTGTTTTCCACCTATGAAAATCAGAAAATCCGGCGCTGGAACAGCCAGCCCTATCAGAGCCTGGGCGGGCGCATCCTGGGCATTTGCGGTCTGGGTTCCATCGGCCGGGAAATCGCGGAAACCGCGGGTCGTTTCGGAATGCGAACCTGGGGGTTCAAGCGCACTGAGAATGCCGTGGAGGGTGTGGAGCGGCTTTTCACCCCACCGGATTTCAACGCTTTTCTGGCGCAGCCCGATTACGTGGTGATCACCCTCCCGTTGACCGCCGCCACCCGGGGGTTATTCGGAGACACCGCCTTCGAGACCATGAAGCCCGAGGCGGTGTTGATCAACATCGGCCGCGGCAATATCGTAAACGAATCTTCACTGATCCGGGCCCTGCGCAGCCGTCAAATCCGGGGAGCCGTGCTGGACGTGTTCGAAAAAGAGCCGCTGCCGGCCGACAGTCCGCTGTGGCGCCTCCCGCAGGTACTCGTTACACCCCACAACGCCGGCTTCAGTTTTCCCGAGGAAATCGTCCGAATCTTCGCCGACAACTACCGCCGCTTCCGGGAAAACCGACCCCTGCAGTTCGAGGTCGACTTCGAACGGGGATACTAACTTCGTATTTTGCGCCGCTCCACCCCCAGCACTTTCACCCCGATGCCGGTCCGCTCCTTGCGGACCACCCTGGCCCGGATCATCGTGTCGTTGTCGAAACGGGTTCCCGGTATCTTGATATACAGAATTTCGCCGACCCGCAGTCCGTTCCGGGACTCGATGAACATCCCACTGCGGCTGACATTTTTCAAAATGCCCTCACGGTACACTGAAACCCGCCGGCTGACGGCTTTGCGCCTGTGTTTTCTTTCCTCTTGGTCCAGGGAAAGCATCGCCTTGATGTGTTCCGGTATGTTTCCGAAGTACCGGAGCAATTCGTCGATATTCGGTGTGGGGTGATCCAGGTGCCTGGCGCCGTATCCATAGCGAAAAGCGGCATCTTTGAGCTCTTTGCGCCAGATGATTTCCACGCGATGGCACTCATAGACGTTTTCTTCGGGACTGTAAGGCGAGTCCTGAATCCCGATGTAGATATCGTCGCTGGTTTCCAGCAGCGTATCCGACTCGAAATAAAAACCGCCGTTGCTGTAATTGCTGAGTCGCCCCAAACGGACCGGTCCCGAGTCCAGGTTTTCCATAAAAACGAGACTCAGATGTCGAAAGCGAAAATTTCGGCGCTGTTCCGGTATCTTCACCAAAGCATGCCTGTGTTCGTCTGTATTTTCGATGCAAAGGGCGGATTTTAGGGATCGTCGCCGGGATACTGCGCCCGCCGGCACGTTGTCACGTATCGGCTCCGTCCGACTGTTCCGCACTTCCGGCCGACCCGGGTTCGACCTTCCGCCCGGCGAGACCTCGGTCCGCCATCCTGTTAAGTCGACAACCACCCGCGAAGCAGGTAGCTTGAATTTTCTTCCTGCGGCACTCGCCACCGGCAAGAAAAGACAGAAGCACTTTGGTGCTTCGATGTTGAACTTGCACCGGGTGCATCGCAGCCGGTTTGGGCGAGAATTAATTATACCAGGATTTCAATAAGTTGACAACAAAGCCTGCCGCCAGAGGCCGCAAGAAATAAAATTCACCATCGGAAACGCATTCAAGCGGATGGAAATCTTCAGGATGGTGGGCCTTGCTTTTGTTACAAGCGCAATTCGAATGCGCCGGCCGGATGCACCGGCACGATCGTTCGCTGCCCGGTTTCGACTTGCTGGGAACTGAGAATTTTTCGGACGAGCCGTGCTGAGTCGGGCCGCTTACCTCAGGCAATTTTTACAAACGCCGTCCAGGCGGATTTCGACTTTGTCGATCCGACCGGGAAAAGTCTTCCACAACGGATCGGTGTCGATCGGCACGCTTTCCGGGCTCAGGCAATCCATTTGACCGCAGCGGGTACAATAAAAATGTGGATGCGGACGATGATGATCATTGGGAGCCAGTCCGTAACAAAATGCCCGGCCGCCGGTGCTGAGCCGTTCGACCAGGTGCCGGTCCACCAGCAAATCGAGGATACGATATACCGTCACGCGGTTGACGTGACGGGTGCGCTCCAGGGTCTGGTAAACCTCTCCGGCGGAGAGTGGATAGCGATTGTTGCCGACCACCTCCAGCACCCGCAGGCGATTATCGGTCACTTCCAGGTTCGCGGAACGCAATAGTTCTTCATAGTTGCATTGATGACACATGATCGGCTCCTCAACGGCCCCGTACGGAGACTTCCGCTCCGGACGGGTGCACCGGTTTCCGAAAGACCGGAAGGATCCAGCGTTCGAACAGAAACACCAGAAAAAAAGCCCCGCCGGCAAACAGGATAATGGAAGCCCCCGAGGTCAAATTGTAGCGAAAAGAAATCCAGAGACCACCGACGGTGAATACGGCTCCCAGCAAAATGGCCCCCGCCATCATCTGAAACAGGGAGCGGGCGTATTTCTCCACCATGAAGGGCGGGATGGTCAGCAGTGCGATCACCAGGATCAGACCTACGACCCGAATGACCATCACGACGGTCACGGCCACCATCGCGATCATCAGGCAATAAAGTGCGCTTACCGGCACGCCGCGAATCCGGGCGAACTCTTCATCGTAGGACATGGCCATCAAATCGTTGTAAAAAAAGCCCACCAGGCCGGCGATCAGGCCGCACAACAGCACCATCACCCACAGGTCTGCTGCAGGGACGGTCAGAATACTGCCGAACAGATAACTCATCAAATCGACATTGTATCCCGGCGTTAGATCCAGCAGAATCACCCCCAGGGCCATGCCGCAGGCCCAGATGACGCCGATCATCGTGTCGGCGCGCTGTTTGACTTTCAGGCTGACCGCCGCCATGGACATGCCGGCGGCCAGGGAAAATCCGATGGTACCGACCAGGTACGGCCAACCGAAATAAAACGCCAGGCCGATGCCGCCGTAAGCAGCATGGGCGATGCCGCCGGAAAGAAAAACCAGCCGGTTGACAACCACCAGGGTGCCGATAATGCCGCACACGACGCTGGCCAGTAAGCCGACCAGCAACGCATTACGGAAAAATTCAAATTGCAGGGCTTCCAGCATCGCTTCAGTCTCCATGGTCTTTCAGCACCCGGTGGGGGAGCCCGTGAGCCACCAGTTCCACCGGACAGACCTCTTCCACGGCACAGGGGTACATGCTGTCGAGCATCTCTCCGGTGATTTCAGCCTGATTGTGATAATGAAGCCGTTGATTGACGCAGGCAACCGACTTTACGTAGGTGGAGATCACCAACAGATCGTGGCTGACGACCAGAATCGTAACGCTCCGATTCAATTCCTGCAGCAGGCGGTAAAAATCCGCCTGCCCCCGTGTGTCGATGCTGGTGGTCGGTTCGTCCAGAAGCAACAGCCGGGGGCGACTGACCAGGGCCCTGGCGATCAGCACCCGCTGGCACTGCCCGCCGGAGAGCTCGCCGATTTTGCGATCGGCATAGCGCCCCATCCCCATCCGATCCAGCACTTCCCGGGCCTGCGCGCGTTCCCGGCCGGAGTTGCGCCCCCAGCGCTTCCCCGGTTCCAGCTTGCCCATCAGCACGATGTCGGTCACCGTGACGGGGAAACTTCGGTTGACATGCAGATCCTGAGGCACGTATCCGACCCAGCGGGAGGCTCTGTCCGGGATTTCCCCCAACACGCGGACCGATCCCCGCTCCGGTTTCAACAATCCCAGCATCAGCTTCAGCAAGGTGGTCTTTCCACCTCCGTTGGGACCGATCACCGCCACGAAGTCGCCCTGCTGAACCGTCAGGTTCACCTCCTGGAGCACCGGCTTCCCGTTGTAGGAGAAAAACATATCCTGAATTTCAATCACCGGTTCTTTCTTCGATCCAGCCGTCATCGTTGTTGCCGCCATCCCTGGGCAATGCAATTGAATTGCAAATATCTGTTTCTCGAAATCATCATTCAATACGGGTGAATTTTTCCTTATTTCCGCATTATATTTAGTTGCATTAGCGCTGGATGTCAAATCGGCGATTAAAAATAATAACTGAGCCAGACAAATACGGCGGGCGGTGCGGCGGTCGTCAGCTCGGTTCCGGGCAGACGAAAGCCGCCGAACTCGGTTTCACTGCCGCCGTAAAATATCGTTCCGCCCACCAGGATCTGCACATCCGGGACCACATCATATACCAGCCGGGGTTGCAGGATGCCGGATGGATCGTTGAGATTGTTGATGCTGGTCAACCACAGGTTGCACAGCGGATGCAGTTCGACCTGGACCATGCCGCTTAGATACGGCCGCCCCACCACAAACAGGTCGCCGCGCAACAGGCGTTCGATCAGGGCCTCGTTGGTGAAAATGCGCCGGTAATCCGACGCTCCGATGCCGCTGTAAAAAAACTCCAGAAAGCCGTAAAAATTTTTGCCCCATCCGACCCATGAATAATCGATGTTGGCCGCCAACGACAGATAGTTGTCTGCGGATAAATCCGAATCCACCACCGTCCAGGTGGCGTCAGTGCGCCAGGCC
>DAXETY010000124.1:0-9080 GCA_051155755.1 Desulfobacterales bacterium | reverse complement strand
GATGGACATGTTCAAACGTGTCTATCACATCGAGGAGAATGATTCGGAAGAAAAAATCATCGAGAAAATAAACCGCGGGGTTCTTCAGATCGGAGATGATTTACAATCGGTCCTGCCCTATATGCGGTACCTGCTCACGTCCAACGCCGGAGATCCGGCGGTCCAGAGCATGGCGCCGCAACTTCGGCGCAGTGAGATTTTCCGATCGCTACGTCATTTGCTGATTCGTGCATCAACACTGCGTCCCCAGGTGCTGGTGTTCGAAGATCTTCACTGGTTCGACCAGGCCACCGAAGAATCGTTGGTGTTCCTTGCCAACAGCATTCCCAACAGCCGCGTCCTGGTCCTGTGTACCTATCGGCCCGGATACTCGAATCCCATCGGCGACCGTACCTTCCACAGCCGCGTCATTCTTTCGGCAATCTCCGCAAAAGACAGCCTGCAGATCGCCCGGTCCATGCTGGTTGCCGCCGATCTTCCCGAAACCTTTCAACGGATCGTTTTGCAAAAAGCGGAAGGCAACCCGATGTTTGTGGAGGAAATCGTCAAATCGCTGCGGGACGAAGGCGTGCTTCGCAGAACTGGTGACCATTACGAGTTTATCCAATCCGCACAAAAAATCGAGATGCCCGCCACTCTCCAGGATGTATTGATGGCACGGATCGACCGATTGTCGTTCGGTGCCAAAAAGACCCTTCAGATCGCGGCGGTGATCGGAAGAGAGTTCAACTTTGGGCTCCTGACCCACCTCCCCGAAACTCCAGAGCAGGCTGAAGCGAATGTACAAACATTGGAAAATGCAGAACTCATCGAACCGAAACAACTTCTCCCGGAACTGGTTTACAGATTTAAACATGCGCTGACACAGGAAGTTGCCTATCTGTCTTTGTTGAAACGAATGCGGAAGCAATTGCATCAACGGATCGGGTTGGTTGTTGAAGAATTTTACAAGGATCGGCTGGCCGAGTTTTACGAAGTGCTCGCTTATCATTTTTCCAGAGGGGAAAAATGGCCCAAAGCGTTGGAATATCTGATCCGAGCCGGCCGGAAGACCAGCGATTCTTTTGCCATACACGACGCGATTGCACTATACGATCAAGCGTTAGGTGCCGCCGTCAGTCTTGGCGATCGGCTGCAGCCCCGGAGGATCATGGAAATTCATAAAGCAAAGTCCGATCTTTTCTTTGTGATCAGCGAATACAGAGCGGCCCGTGCCGAGGGAAGCCGGCTTCTGGAGCTTGCCCGACAGAGCGGAGATCAAATGATGGAAGGTATGGCCCTTGCCATCATGGGATGGACGGCATCCTACGTGCATGAATTTGAACAGGCACTGAAAGATGCCGACAATGCCATCGAAATCGGACAAGAAACCGGTAAAAAGTCCGTGATGGCACGGGGCCACATCATCAAGGGACACGTTTACAGTGTTACCGGCCGAATATTCGAGGCCCGGCCAGAACTCGAGACCGCCCTTGCGATCAGTCGGTCTACTCAAGACGAAATCAACCAGGCGGCCGCCCTGCGAGTCACCGGATTGGGGAAAAGTTGGGAAGGTCGGTTTTCAGAAGGTGCCGCGCACCTGCTCGAAGGCATCCAGATTGCCCAACGGCATAACCTGGCGGGAGTTCTGATCCAGTGCTACTTCGGATACGGTATCGTATTAACCGGAAGCGGCGATTATGAAAAGGCTTTCCCCATTTTTCGAGAAGGGTTGGAACTTGCCGAGAAAATCGGAGAAGAAGCCTATCACTTCCGACTTCTCAATGGACTGGGCTGGCTTTTAAGTGAATGTGGCGATCTCTCCAATGCTTTGAAATACAATCATAAAAGTGGCGAATTGGGAAGGAAAAGAGGTGATCCGGAGATCGTGGCCAACGCCGAGCTCAATCTGGCCGACATCCGTTTAATACAGGCAGAGTTCTCCCGGGCCCACAAACATCTCGATACAGTCCAGCGGATCGTAGAAGATCCTTCGACACGCGAGTGGATGAAGTGGCGCTATACAATTCACTTGTATGCCAGCTACGGGGAATTCCGGCTCGCCAGCGGCGACCTGACAGAAGCCGAACAACTGGCCAAGCTCTGCATACAACGGGCAAAGGATACGGCATCGCGCAAGTACCTGGTTAAAGGACTGCGTCTGATGGGAAGGATCTGCCGCAGACGCAGCGAACTGGGTGCATCCGTCGGCTGGCTGCAGCAGGCTGTAGATTCGGCTCAGGTGATCGGCAATCCGACTCAGCTTTACACAAGCTTGTATGCCTTGGGCCGGACACAGGAAAAGGCAAGACAACCCGCGCTTGCTCGGAAATCGTTCGACGCTGCCAGACGGGTGGTTCGCGAGACCGGTGAGCGTTTACCGAACGAGGGGTTGCGAGAGAAATTCGGCCGCTTGCCGGATGTTGAAAAGGTCAGCGATGCCGGTAATATCCTTTGAATTCTTTTTGCAAAAAGATATTTTTTCAAGGAAAACTCAGCGACACCTGACCTAATCGTGAACCACATATTCATGATAGGTTCTCATTAATTCGCCCCAACCGGTTTCTTTTGCAAATTTTGACCTGGAATATTTTGCAAACAACGCCTTTTTTCTCGCAGGCGAAACCTTGGAAAGATCTTTGAGAAAAAGAATTGAAAGCCCGGATGCTTTTTTTACATAATTATTGCTGTAAGTTTGAATCACAATGGAGTCCGGTCTTTCAAAGTCATGGTCCAGGTTATCCTCTAACGTACTCAAAAAATCTTCCAGGTCGTAATGCGTCAAAATGCTGTTTCTTCCTAAGGGCTGAAAACAAAAAGCGTTTTCCAGCGTATTTTTCAAGGCTGTCAAATAACGATCTCTGGTACTCGGTCCAGAAATGCCGATTAGAAGTTCATCCGATATTTTTTTCAATGCGGCGATGTCCAAGGAATCCAGATCCAATGCCGAGATCGTGGCCTTTTTATACAACGCATCTTTTTTACTGACAATTTCAATGAAGCTGCTGACGACATCTTTTCCGATCGTGATTGAATTCGAATGGGGCTGCAGTTTTAATACCAGATCAATGTAGTCGATGCCCGGTCTGGATGCGTACGTATTGCCTTCAACGGTTTCAAACAAATAGTACATCAAATCCTGGGAGGCGACCATTACGGATGCCAAGTCCTTAAATTCGTAAGCAACCTCAACGGAAGCCATATTACAACTGTCAAAAATGATTACCTCAATGGGCCGATCCAAGCGCTTGCGCAAAACTTCGCCGATAATCAGGGGGTCCTGGGGAGTGTTGTAGCCGATATTCAAGGCATCCGGGCTGATAATTCCAAATCCATGAGATTTTATGATCAGAATGTTCCTGTCCCCGAGATATTTGGAGAGAAACTCATCCAGCACATCGGCTGCCCCCATATCCCGTTCACCGATGCTGATCGAGTTGGAGATGATTCGGGTCCTGTCGATATCATGCGTAATATCATAAATTCGAACCGAGGAATCCCGTGAGCGCTGATAGGTACGGTCGTAAACCACGACGATTTTTGCAAAAGCGGAATCGACCTCCTCCAACTGGTTGATATTGTATTCACAAATACTTTCGAGTTCCGCATTTTCGCAGTCAAAAAAACCCAGCACGTGCCAGGATTTTTTGATTGATCCGATATCCTGTGCCAATATCTGCGAACAAACCAGCAGCGTTGCCATTAATATGATTGTTAATATTTTCATGGAGGCGCTCAAATCTTCCCTGGTTCGAGCTTTTCTTATCCATGTATGCCCGGGCCTTTCAACATAATCCCAAAATGAGCGTTTCAAAATTACAAAACACGTAAACTCAATTTTTAGCCCTCAGGTATCGCTGGTAAAGTTAATTTCACCAGAGCCAGAAGATTCGGCTTCACTTCGATCACCTTCAACTCAACAGATTCATTGCTATCCTTTATTCCCACGACCATGAGCTCATAGCGTCCCGGCGGGACTGCCTCAATAAGTCCCTCTGTGACTTGGATCAGCTCCTTTACAGAACTGTCGTTCAATCTGATGGAGACGCGGTCAAAATCTTTTGCATTTGTAATGGTAACCTTGATATTTCCCAGATAACTTTTATCGGATTCGGTTTTTAATACTTTCCCAAGTTCAGCCAGATTGCTTTGAAATTCAAGAATCCAGGCATCGGTCTCCTGCTTAACCAGATTTTCCACCTGAAGGCTGAACTCTTTAACCCGCTGAAGCAGTGGGCCGTAGGACTTGGTTTTACTCTCCTGCTGCTGTAAAAGCAAAGAGGCGCATTCATAATGAAATATCTGAAGCAGCCTTTCCAGAGACAACTGCGTTACGGTATAGCGCATCCAGCTGGTGGACAGCCCGAAATATTTGTCGAACCCCACGATGGCTGCCGCAAGGGCAATCAGGACGTATCCCCATTTGCCAATGGCGAAACTGCCGGCACCGGCCTGGTCATTGAAAAAAATGCCGGTGGCGTCGATCAGCGGACACAGGATGCCTGCAGCCGCAAAAGTGACTGCTGTGATGCGCAATATTTGGGCCAGGTTCTTCTTTGATTTACTTCTGTTCTTATACCATTCAATGCGCTCACGGGCCTGGTAAACAGCCCATCGATACATTTGCAGCAGGGATTCATCCGATTTGGAGGAATCCCAGATGGGAAATTCAGGTTGTGTTGACACGCCATTCTCCAGTTCTGATGGTTGTTCCAGGAAAAATTACAAAGCAGAAATCGAATCCGTGGTATGGATCACCCGATTGTTGGCCAGGCGCGGGATCGAAGTGATCAACTGCCGGCTGTCGAGCATGCGCAGCCGGTCGTATATCGACGAGTAATTGTTGGTGCCGGTGCTGCTGTCTCTAACCTGAGGAAAGGATGCATGGGGAATATCGGCGGCACCTTCCACCGTTTACAGCCACTATCACCGTGGCTACCGACCGGTAGGGCCCGGTTTCCGGCCCCGGCTCCAGCCAACCAATCCGCCATGTTCAAAGATGCTGAATGGTCTGGTGGGTGCGGGCCGAACAGCCGGTGAATACACCGAAGTTTTGTCACAAACGGCCGCAGCCCCGATAAAGTCTTCTGTCGAGAAAAAACGTTTGGTTGACGTTTCGACCAAGCTGGCTTGCGCCTCGAAATCGTAGGTGCTCGGAACCGGCAGTCGAATCAGACAACGAATGATCGCAACCGGCCGCACCTTTCTGAGCACGGCCGTTCCCTCGCGGCTGCCTTTTTGATTGGTGTTGCCTTCGATCGTGTTGAGGGAACCGTCTGCATTCACTGATTCTACGACCCCGATGTGAGAGAACCTGTAAACCACGATATCTCCCTTGTGAGAAAAGTAAGTCTTGTCCTGCGGGCTGAAGGTCAGGCAATTCTGGGCGGGAGCCCAGCGCGTTCTGAAGTGTGTCACCGAGGCCGTGTAGGGCTTCTGGATGTGGGCGTAAAAACGGCTCTTGTCAATCAGTTTTTGCACGCACATGCTGACAAACGCGCAGCACCAGGGGTATCCGTCCGTGACGCCATCGATCTCGAGTCTGTCGGCCTCGAAGATTTCCCGCAATCGGGCATCTTTGCCGATTCGATTACTCTTCTTTTCGGTGGCACCGATATAGGGTACGGCGATATCGGCAAGAAGTTCCTGGGGGCCGGGAGGGTATTTATAGAGAGTTTCGGTTTTATCATGCGTGAGCAGGGCGCGCCAGGTATCGGCGCCGGCCACGCCATCCGCATCGAGTCTCATTTTCCGCTGAAATGCTTTTACCGCATCTTTGGTCTTTGGGCCGAAATCCCCGTCGATTCCCAGTCTGGCAGAACCGGGTGAATGCGCGTTCAAAAGCATTTGGAGCTCTCTGACGGCCGGGCCCCTGGCGCCCTGCCGCAAAACCGGTTTGGAGGCGCTCATCGGTTCCTTTTTCTCCCCCCTTCATTTGAGCCCGGCAACAGCCGCCCTTTATTCCTGTTTGATATAGTGAATCCAATAAGTTGCAGGGATGCTGTCCAACCCGGAATTCTTCTCCAGTGCAATTAAACCCTCCCGGGTTTGCCGCAATACCAGGTCCCTTGTCTCGCTGGCCAGACCATGCTCGGTCCGGTGCACCGTGTACTGCCGGGTCAGATTCTTCATTTCGGGTTCGGTGTAGAGTCGCTCAACGGCCCAGGCATCCTTCCCCAGCGGCGTAATCAGCAGGAACAGACTGGAACCGCCCTGTTCGCTGCGGTACCGTCCGGGGAGTCGATCCGGATCCATTTTTTCCAGCTGCAGTTGCGAAATGTCAAGCAGATCGGTCGCGTCCAGCACCAGGGGCGTCTGCTGCAACTCGGTGTCGTTCGCCAGGGATAAACCAACATTGCTTGTGCACGCCTGAAAACAAATCAAAAACAGCAGAATCAGTGGTCGGCAAGGGGATGCTTTCAAGGACACTCCTTTTCCGGCGTGTTTTCGATTCAACCCGTCCGCGACCGATTTCGACCTGCGCAGGGCAGCCTCAGGGGTTCGGCGACCGATTCCCCCAATTTTGACACGCAGCTGCGGTTCCTGGACGAACGGCCGAGAGAAGAAACTGCATTTTCCGGCATTGCGCCATGATTTACAGGGAATGAATACATCCGGAATCGGGTGTCAAGATGGCCGTGTCCCGGATACGGTATGTCTGCAATGGCTGCCTGAATATGGCGACCAAAGCGGGGACCATGGCACGGATCAACAGAGCGCTCCAGAGTTGTACGGCCTAGTCGCCCTGCTCGGCCATGAAATCGTCGTACATCGTTTCCAGGCCGCGCTTGTGCTTGGCCTCCTCCTGGGACAGGATCTGAAACAATTTGACGTACTCCGGCTTGTCGGTCTGGCGCTGCAGTTCATTGTAAAGGGCCAGAGCCTTTTCTTCGCGCTTCATGGCCAGGCGCAGAATGTCGGCAAAATGCATTCCGGGCTCATATTTCATGTCCACCATGTAGTCGCTGCGCTTCATGTCCGGAATCCATTTGAGCTTGTACTCGGCGACCTGCGCTTTATTCTGCTCGAAATTTTCAAGTAAATGCTGATGCTTGCGCTCCTCGGCGGCGAATTCCTCGAAAGTTTTGCGCGCACCGGAAAACACTTCCTGCTGGGCCACTTCATCGTAGAAGGCGGCCGCCTCTTTTTCCTTTTCGATGGCGAATTCCAGAATTTCTTCCACGGACTCAAAATTCATTGCAGCCTCCTTATGGGTGGGTCGGACTTCCGTGCGCCACAAACGTTGCAGAAATCGAATGGGCGGTAGCGATTGAACGCGTAATCACCATAGCCGATTCGAATCGGTGCGTCAACGGTGGCGGGCAATTTGAAAATCTCGCAAACCTCTCTATTCGAAAGGCGTTGTCGCAAGATACCAGGTAAATGTTCCCGATGGTTCTTGCACCTCGGAGGGAGGACCTTTGCGGGGTCGCTTCACCGCCTATGGCGTTTCCTCGAGGCGGGAACCGGCCGGTTCTGTCATTTATCCAATAAAATCGCCCCGGCCGATGCGGCCGGGGCGATTTCAGGAGGATGCCGACGGTCTTGGGGGGGTCCGTCGGCTGCATCGGGGGAGTTGCCCGAACGTAGTGGAACTAACTGGAGGCCGGCTGAGGCGCCCTCCGTTCTTTCTGCTCCCAGTCTTCGATTTCGGTACCCTCTTTTACTTCTTCCCATCCGGTAATCATCGCCCGGGTGTGGGCGAAAATCGTGTGGCCGGTGGTGATCATGTACAGGTGCACGATCAGAAACGACAGGATCGCAAAAGCCCCGGTCAGGTGAATCGTGGCGATGACGTACAGCGAAAGCGACGAAAGACCCCATTCGGCCCAGGAATTATAACCCCAGTAGAGAAAACCGGTGATCATCTGGACCGGCAACAGCAGCGCCGCCAGGGACAAATACACCAGGCGCTGCAGCGGATTGTGCTTGGCGTCCTTGCGCTTGGGCACCGGATGCGATTCGCCCCGGAAGATGCCGTAGGAATAATAGCGGATCACGGCGAACATTTTTCGGGTGGTGGGAATGTACTGCTTGAACTCGCCGGTGGTAAACAGCCAGAAAACAAAGAACGCAAAAGCGATCAGCCAGGTCAGACCGGCGAAGTTGTGAATTTCGGCGGCGGCCTTGAACCCGAAGAGGGTGAACAGTCCGTTGAGTTCAAAGCCCGTCACCAGAAGCAGCACGATCAGGATCGTCTGCAGCCAGTGCCAGAACCGCTCGTAACGCGTATAAAGATAGATGTTGACCATCCTGGACGTATTCATTTACTTCTCCTTTCTGCCCCGGGCGATGAAGCGTCCCAGCCCGTGAACCATCACGCCGGCCAGCGAACCGAACACCACCAGCCATCCGAGGTACTTGACCACCACGTTCACATCCCGTCCCGGCAAGTAAAAGCCGGTCAGGCTGGCAAGCCGGCCGTTCTTGGCGTGACATTCGGAGCACTGCAGGGCGTTTTCCTTGGGGGCCACCATGTGGGTGGTGGGAAACACATAGGAGGTTTCCACCCAGTCGAAGTCGCCGCTGAAGGGCAGTCCGGCATATTCCATGCCGGATTCAAACGACCGTTTCCAGTCGTACTCGGCCCAGTAGGCGCCGGTGCCCTTCTTGCCGAACAGGTGCGGAATCAGCAGGGTTTTGTTGACCTTGTCGTAGCCCTGCTTGCCCCGGTGGACCTTGAAGGGGAAAATCCGCGAATTGGGGTCGGTGCGGTCGCCGACCGGCCAGCTGACCTTCACCTCGCCGCTGGGATCGATGGTGTCCAGCGCGGTCAGGGTGTTGATGGAACCGTTGAACCAGTAGTATTCCGGCTCGACGTTCTTTGCCCACTGGAACACGCCTTTTTTGGAGTCGTAGCTGGGCTTGCCCAATTCATCCATTTCCTGGTAGGGCTTGCCGTCTTTTTTCTTGCCGGCCTGGGACCAGTCCCAGTACATCTTGGTGGGATTTACCCGGGCATAGGTCGGGATGTGGCAGCTCTGACAGGCCACCTTGTCGGTGTGATCGTTGGCTTTGTGGCCCTCTTCGTGAGGGGTGCTGCTGTGGCACGACTCACAGGTGATTTTGGATGCCAGGTCGTCTTCGATCAGACTTTTGCG
>DAXETY010000123.1:0-13410 GCA_051155755.1 Desulfobacterales bacterium | reverse complement strand
GGAGGTAAACACAATGGGATCATCGGCCGTGCCACGGGCATCCAGCGCCCCTCGATAAACACCGCCGAATTCATCTGCGATTTGAAGCCCGGTTCCCTGAGAAAAACGCACTTCGACTCCGGCTTCGATGGTAAGCACGGGGGCCGCTCCACCGCTGGACGCACTGCGCACGATGACATCCCGGGTAATGAGATACGGACTGCCGTCCAAATCCCAAACCGTATCAATGGTAATGTTCTCATCGACTATCGTCTGGGCCGCAGCTGCAGATGCCAAAGCCATCCACGACCCCAAAACCACAAAAATACTGAACAAGATCGCACTGCGGAAATTATGCGGTTTTTTTCCAACACTTTGCCATTTTCTCCCGAAATGCATCGTCTCTTCCCCGATCTTTATCCGATTCGAATCCACCTGCCGCAGTCGCGAAACCGCCGGCTCAGCTCAACCACCTCGACCGTCTGCGTTCGTTTCACACCGGCCCGCCTCTGACGGGAACCGTTGGCCCCGCAAAACCGACCGACAGAATTGGACGCATATTTTTCAACCGCCGGGTGATGTTCCCGGGACGGTGCTTCTTGAAGCGTTGACGATAAAAGCTGGATACCATCCAGATCGGTCCATTGTTTTTCAAGGGTCCGGGATGATCATGGCTTGAAAAGGATGAATCGATGCGTGGAGGAGAAAACGTGAAACGGATCCGGGGAAAAGGAGAAAAAAATCGCGAAAGAAAATCCGTAAAATGAAAATCGCCGGCGGCAGCCGAAGAGTCATCAACCGTGATTTGCGCATTCCGGTTTGAAATCCAGGGAATTTGCCGCGTCAATGCCACCCGGTATCGCTCCTTTTCCGCTCCGCTTCCTTCCCGTTTCGTCTGCAATCTTGTCTCTGCAAGAGGTCCAGTATTGATCCGGTGCAACCGATTGAAGCCGAATCTACGAAATTTTTCGTAGATGGCGCCCTGCTTTCTGGTACTTTTTAACTAGTTGGTTTTATTGTAAATTCATGCATTCTGGAAAGCAAAAACCATGCAAAAGGATGCACCATGTAATTTCAAGGACTTAGAAAAAAGAGGTGTGAAATGAATTACCGAGGCTGGGAAAAAGAGGTTATAGAAATAAGTATTTCCAAACAAAACCTTCTGCTTGGCAGGATGAATCTTTGTGAGCGGAAACGAAGATAAACCCGCCTGAAATTATGGGCATATGCCCATAACTATGGGCTTTCATATGTCAACATTCTTAGGCTTCCAATCTCCCATCTTGAATCCGACAAAATCCTGAAAATGATACAACAAATTGAAAATTATTGATTTTTTAACAATCACGCCGCTTTTTCCACAGGCACAGTATTTGCAGACTGTTAGAGCCCCGTTGACCCCAGTTGCAGCGGATCTCTAATAAAATTAGGCGTACGGAGCCTGAATATTGACGCTGATACGTCAATTTTTTGAAAAACCTGCCAGCTTCCCTTCAAACTCAAAAAAATTTTGACGGTCTACTGAACGTTTCGGCGAAGAGGAAACTCATGGAGCAGACAGCCGGCGGGCAAAAATATGCCCTCTATATGAAGCCGCTTACCGGCAGGCTTCTGCATTTTTTGAAAATGGACAAAGCGTACGTCGACGGTACGGGCAATCGACTTTTCTACCGCGATGAAGATGGATCGCTGCAGGAGGTATTGGATGTCACCGGAGGATACGGCGCAAATCTACTGGGACACAAAAACCCGCAGATCCAGACGATGGTTTCATCGATTCTTTCGACACTGCCGCCGAATCATATCCAGGGGGCGGTATCCGAATGCAGCATTCGTCTGGCCCGGGAACTTTCGAACCGGCTTACTGCCGAAACCGGAAGGGGCCCATGGATTTGCACCCTGGCCAATTCCGGGGCGGAAGCCGTCGAAGCCGCGCTGAAGCAGGCTTTGCTCCATCACAAGGAATGGACTCGCAAGAAAACCTTCTGGCTGAATGCTCACTTCAACGCCTTGCGGAAAACGCTGGAAGATATCGGCCGGACTGAAAAATTGAGGCTGTTGGCGGAATTTAAGCAGAATCTGGGCTTGAAAAGACTGCCGGCTTCGTTGTGCACCATGCTGATGAAGTCGGAAGACCTGGAAAAAGTCGTAGATTGCCTGGAAGATCAAAACTGCCAAACACTCAGCGCACGGCCGATGTTTCTGGCGGTGCAAGGCGGTTTCCACGGCAAGACCTGCGGAGCGTTGAGCGTGACTGCCAACCCGTTGTTCCGAGACGATTTTTTCCTTGATGACAACAACATCCAAACGCAATTCATTCGGCCAAATGACATCACGGACATCGACCGTGCCTGCGAAATAGGCACTACCGCTCTGTATCTGCCCAAAATTAAAAATCAAACCTTCAGCGTTACCGTCAAAAGCATCCAAAAGATCGCGGCCTGCATTTTCGAACCGATTCAAGGAGAGGGCGGGATTCATCCACTGCAAAAATCGTTTGTCCAGACTCTGAGAAAGAAAGCCGACAGATTGGATTTTTTGCTGATATCCGATGAAATTCAGGCGGGAATGTACCGCACGGGGACCCTGGCCAGCGCAACCCAGTTGGACGTCTGCGCCGATATTTACTGCTTTGCCAAAGCCCTGGGCGGCGGGGTCGCTAAAACCGCCGCGACTCTGATTCACAAAAAAAAACTCGTTGACCGTTTCGGCTACTTGCACACCTCGACTTTTGCCGAAGATTCCTTTTCATCGGCAATTGCCTGCAGGGTATTGGAATTGCTGGACGAGCCTACCATTCGCGAGGGCATGAAAATCGCCGTATATTTGAAGCAGGAACTCGAAAACCTGCAGCGCCGCCATCCAGCGGTGATCAGGGAAGTCCGCGGCCGCGGGCTTCTGATCGGGGTTGAATTTGACCCGTCGATCCGCAATCAATGCTATGAACTCAAATTTTTCTACGATCTGGGCCTGCTGGGCTGGTTGTTTTCCAGTGCCCTGTTGAACCGGCAGGCCCTTCGGATCAGCCCCACGATGTCCAATCCCTTGACGCTGCGGCTGGAACCATCGCTGACCACCACCGCAGCGGATGTATGGTCCATCTGCCAGGCCCTGGATGCCCTGTGCCGGGCCCTCGAAGCTGTCGATATGCCCTATTTTTTCGGCCATCTGTTTCCGGACTGCAAAATCAGCAGCGCCCACCCAATTCCCGCAGGCGTCATCCGCTACGAAGCCGAAGCCAAAGGTGCGGCTGTATTTTTAAGCCACGTGATTCGGACAGCGGATGTCAAAAAAATCTTTCGGGCGCTGGAAAACGTCCCGGATGCCGAAATCGAGCAAATTCTAATCGATATTTTCGAACTCATCGAATTCGATGTCTATTTTTCCGGCATCATCAAGGGCGATAACGGTCGGCAGATCGATGCCATCGTGTTGTCCCTGCCGGTTCCTTCCTCGGTTATTCACACAATATACAGGTCCGAGCGATCCTACCTGCTGATCGAAAAAATTCAAACCGCGCTCGAATACGCCCGGCGCCTGGGTGCCGAAACCGTCGGTCTGGGCCAGTTCACCTCCATCGTCACGCACAATGGTCTGTCCCTGGCACCTTTGGGTATGAATGTAACAACCGGCAACGCCTACACCGTTGCCCTGGCAATCGAAGCCGGACTGCGCGCCGCCAGTGAAAAGCGAATTCCGTTAGAAGCCGCCCGGGTCGGATTCCTGGGTGCTGCCGGAAACATCGTCTCTGTGGCGGCTTCCATCCTGGCCGATTACTGCAACAAAATTATGCTGTTCTACCACACTCAGGTGGAATCCAGTGTGAAACTGAGCCGAACGCTGATATCCATTCTGCGCGAGATTTCCGGTTCGGAAGCGAACAGCTGTTGCACTCGCAAGCTCAAGTGCCTTTTGGACAATCGGCCGCCGGCGACCCCAAAAGAGCTGGCCGACTTTTTAAACCGTCCGGAAGTCAGGGACTTGTTGGCGGTCGAAACCGATCTGCAACGGCTTCGGCAGTGCGATATTCTGCTCACCGGAACCAATGCAAGCAGACCGCCGATCAGAGCGGAATATTTGAAAGAAAATGCCCTTGTCATCGATGTCGGTGTTCCCGGTGACGTTGCGGCCGATTTGACCCGCACTCGACCGGACGTGACGGTAATCAAGGGCGGCATCGCCCGCATGCCGCAACCCGGAGATCGCCTTCAATCCATCTGCCTTCCGTCTTTTCCGCTCAAGGAAGGGCAGGCATTTGCCTGTATGTCGGAAACTTTCAGTATCGGTCTGGCCGCAGGGAAAAAAGTCTACCATGTGGGGTCCCTCTCAAAGGGTGTCGTCACCGAGGCCCGCAATCTGGCCGCCGGAGCCGGCTTCACGCTCAGTCAATACAAGGATATCAGCACATTTGACTACTAAAAGCATGACCATGTTTTTTTTGGGAGAATCCGGCCCGGCCGGGGATCAACGGCTCGGCCAAAAAGCCTTCAACCTTCATCGCTTGTTGCGACGGGGCTATCGGGTACCGCCGGGCTTTGTCCTACCGGCATATTTCGATGCTTCGGACTCGCAATTGCTGCAGGCCATCGAATCCATCGGCGGATTTCCCGTCGCCGTGCGTTCCAGCGGGCACCTGGAAGACCTTCCGGACGCCAGCTTTGCGGGCCAATACGAAACTGTCCTGGAGGTGGAAACCCTGGACTCTCTGCGCCATGCGATTGCAACCTGCCGCACTTCGGCCGGCAAATCCAGGGTTCGAAACTACCTGCGATCCCGCAGGCTTGATCCGCCTGTCGACGATACTTCCGGCTCCATCGCAGTGCTCGTTCAGAAAATGGTGCCGGTGCAGTGTTCCGGAGTCGGATTTTCGATCGATCCGATCAGCGGCAAGGAAGAGAACTTCGTGCTGGAATTGTGCACGGGGCTGGGCGAGCGGTTGGTGAGCGGTCACGTCTCGCCGACCCGTTTCATCGTCGACCACCGAACGGTGAGCGTATGTGCCTACGAACCGGGAAAAGAAGCGCTCGAACTGTCCCGGCAACAGCTGAAGACATTGGGCGCCATCCTTCTGCGTATCCAGGCCGAATTCGGCTCTCCTCAGGATGTGGAATGGGCCATGGATGTCGACGGGACGCTGTGGATCCTACAAAGCCGGCCGATCACACGCATCGCCTGGCGCACCGATCTGGGGGAATATTCCAATGCCGACCTGAAAGACGGCGGCATCTCATCGGCGGTGTGCACCCCGATGATGTATTCTCTTTACAATCGGTGCTTTTCAGAGAGCATGGCGCGGTACCTGGCCGCCCTGAGGCTGCGAAAATCGAGGAATTCGGATCAGTGGATGGTCCACAAGTACGGGATCGTCTACTGGAATGTGGGCATCATCAAAGCAGCACTGCACAAGATTCCCGGATTCAACGAACAGCACCTGGACACCGACCTGGGCATCGAAAAAGATTACGGTCCGGCGGGTCCGAGGATCACGCCGACCAACCTGCGCACGGTAATCCGGGCAATACCGGTGCTGATCGGACTTCGGCAGGAGTATGGCGGTTGTCGACGCATGGTCAGAAAGTTCAAACGGCGATTCGATCGTATGGACCGCCGCCAACTCGCCGAAATACAAGACTTCTCCACGACAGAGGATGCGGTTTTCTTCGGCAAGTTCGAGGCGATGCTCACCAATTATTATCTTTGGACCGAAAGTTCCTATTTCCGCTGCTTGTACAACAACTCCAACTATCAAAACGATTTCAAAAAATTCATTCAAAAAATGGACGAGCGGATTGGAGGAGAAACACCGCTGCTGGACCTGATGCTGGGGCTCAACCAAATCGCTCATCTGGAAATACAAAAAGCCGTCCTGACGCTTTTCAAAGCGGCCCAACGCCACTCGCGTCCGTCACGGCAGTGGCAGGAGGCGCTGCAGCGATTTTTACAACGATTTTACTTTCAGGGCGACAGGGCCCTGGACTTGTCCGCGCCCCGCTGGGGGGAGGCCCCCGAGGTGGTCGTCGAGCGGATTGATGCCATGCTGAAAACCGGCATCGAACCCTCCGATCCGGATGCCATCCAATCCGGCCAGCGACAGCGGTATGAACGGGCTTTTCAACAGGTGCTGGCCCGGATCAAAGCGGCCCCCCGGCGATTCCGCAGAAAATACCGCCGGTTGTTCTGCGATGCGGTTCGAAAACTGCGCACTTTCATGATCGAGAAAGAGAAAATGCGCGAGCTATCCACCCGAAGCTACTATGTCGTTCGCCGGTATCTGCTGGAAGCCGGCTGCAGACTTTGCGCCGGCGGTCTCCTGGCGCAGGCCGACGATATCTTTTTCCTACACATCGATGAGCTGCTGGGACTCATCGAAAACCGCAAGGACGGGCTGTGCGATGAGGTTGCCGCCCGCATCGACTTTCGCAAAAAAATGTTCCGCGGTTTCCGCTCTTTTACACCGCCGAACGAAATCGGCCCGCACCTGGATACCGCCGGAAGGCTGATGGAATCTACAGAACCGGCAAACGGCCAAAACCTGGTTGGAATCGGATGCAGCCCGGGGATGTTTACCGGCAGCGCCAGGGTGATCAACGACTTAAGCGAAGTGGATACCATCCAGGCCGGCGAAGTGCTGGTGACCCGATTTACCGATCCGGCCTGGACACCCGTTCTGGGACTGGTGGCGGCGGTGGTGACGGAAGTCGGCGGAGTTCTATCGCATGCAGCCGTGATCAGCCGGGAATACGGGATTCCGGCCGTGCTCAATGCCAAAGGCGCAACCGACCGCATCAAAACCGGCCAACAGATTCGGGTAAACGGCAGCAGCGGCGTGGTAACGGTCGTGCCGAAAACCGCCGGCGATCTTCATTCGAGGGGCGATATCGCCGCCTGAACGAATGACGGCGCCCAATGCCGGATACGCATCGATTGCCCGGGGAGCCCGAAATGGATGGAATCCTTTTTCAGACATCGATTTTGTTTGTTCCGCTGATATTCAGCGGGGTCTTGCACATGGCCGTGGTGCGCGCCGACCTGCTGCCGGCGCTGAAGATTCCGATTCACCGGCCGTGGTTTGGTGCCAACAAAACCTGGCGCGGCGCAGTTGTCATGCCGATGCTAACGGTTGTCGGCTGTTTTTTGGCACGGGAAATCGAACAATCCGCTGCATCGCATCCTGCCGTGGGGTTCGGCCACGCCCACCCACTCTGGCTCGGGTTGATGCTGGGAGCCGCCTATATTTTATCCGAACTGCCCAACTCCTACATCAAACGCCGACGGGGCATTGCGCCGGGCAAACTGCCGGAAGAACAGCGGTTCTGGTTTGCTCTGGGAGATCAGGGAGATTCGGCGATCGGCTGCGTGCTGGTGTATTGGCTGTTCTTTGGAATCGACTGGACAGTCGCACTGACTTTTTTGATTTTGGGCACTGCGCTGCACCTGTGTTTCAACGTCGTGCTGTATTGGTTCGGCCTGCGCAAAAACCCGCTCTAATGCCCCGGAAATGGAACCGTGAATCATGCCAAAATACTGTGAACCCCTGCAGCAGTGCCGACGGGCCGCCGAAGTCGGGGCCAAGGCCGTAAATTTAGGCTATATGGCCCGACGCCGGATTCCAGTGCCGGCCGGAGTGGCTCTGACCAACAAGGCCTTTGAACTGTTTTGCCGGGAAAATTGGCTATCCGAAAAAATCGCGCCGATGCTGGAACGCATCGATTATTCCCGGCCAGACTCCCTTTATCGCACAGCGGGTGAAATCGCCGGCCTGATTCAATCCTGCCGGATTCCTGCAGAAGTCTGGAGGCAGATCACCGCAAGCGCGGCGGATCTGCGGTGTCCGCAGATTATCGTTCGAAGCTCGGCCATCGGTGAAGATTCGGCCGAGGCCTCCTTCGCCGGCCAGTTGGATTCGATCACGGCGTCCAACACGGCTCTGGATTTGAAAAAGGCGCTGCTGCGGTGCTGGACCTCGTATTGGTCTGCAAGAAGCCTTTTTTACCAGCATCGCACCGACGTTGGTCTGCGCGGCATGGGAGTCGTGTTGCAGCAATGGGTGAATGCCCGCATTTCCGGAGTTGCTTTTTCTAGCTTTTCGGATGCAACCTTGAACGAAATCATCGGTGAGGAAAACCCACTATTGGTGGAATATGTCTATGGCCCGGGAGAGGCGCTGGTGTCCGGCCAACTGAATCCGGGGCGCATCGTCGTCTCCCGCAACGGCCGCAGCTGGAAGCAGGTGGCCGATCCGGAAACGCCGACCCCAAACGGTACCGACTTCGCCTGGATTTCGCCGCTCAAACGTCATGCCCTCGATCTGGAAAAAGCTTTGGGAAGATGCCAGGACCTGGAGTGGGCCGTCGATGAACACAACACCCTTTTTCTGCTTCAATGCCGGCCGATTACCGCCGGTCGATCCAAAGCTGTGCCGATTTCGGAAAAAGTGCTTTGGTCCAATGTCAATGTCAACGAGAACTATCCCGACCCGGTCTCGCCGCTGCTGTACTCGATCGCCCTAAAATCCTATGAATGTTATTTCCGCAATCTCGGCCGCGCCTTCGGTGTGTCCGAAAAACGACTAAAAAAAATACAGCCGGAACTCGCAGCGATCATCGGCTCCCATGGCGCCCGCATTTACTACAATCTGAGCAATATTTATCGCGTCATCTGCGTGCTGCCCTTCGGCCGCAGGGTAGTCGGCTTCTTCGATGCATTTGTCGGCGTCAACGACCCTCTGGATCCCGAATTCAAGGACGGAGCCCACGGTCTTTCCGGCCGATCCCTGAAAGAAGCCGCTGAGCTGATCCGAATGTTGTTGACCACGATCTGGACCTTCGCGCTGCTGCCTTGGCGCATCCGTTCCCTGGAGCAAATCGTGGATCGGCACCTTAAAAATGTCGGCCCCATGCCATGCGCTGAAACCAATCCGCCGACCGTTCAAACCCTGCTGGGGCAGTTTCGGAAATTTCTACACATTCGCTTTTCCGAGTGGCGCAAGGCCGCCTTGGCCGATGCGGCGGCGATGTTCGGCTACGGCCTGCTCAAAGCCATGCTGGAGCATGCCGTCGGCAACCGAAAAACGGATTCCCTGCACAATACCCTGCTGAAAGGCATCCCCAATATCGTCAGCAGTCAACCACCGCAGAAAATTTGGGAGCTGGCCGAATTTATCCGAAGGCACGCTGAACTCAAGACATTGTTCGAAACTTCCGATTCTCGACGGATTTTAAAAATGTTGTCTCTCGAAACACCGCTGTTTCGGGAATTCAACCACCGAATGCACGACTTTCTGCACCACTGGGGGTTTCGATGTTCCGGTGAGCTAATGCTTACGGTTCCGAACTTTCGCGAACAGCCGCAAGCCCTGTTCGACATCCTCAAGAGCTATGTCAATACGAAAATGCCCTCGCCAAAGCAGATCATCGAAAAACAGGAGAAAGATCGAAACCAGGTTCTGCAAACCCTCCGGCATCGAATGCGGTGGGATCATTGGTATCTATTCAAGCTCCTGCTGCAAGTCTCTTACAAGGCCATCGCCTATCGCGAGCGGGTACGAATGAAGCAGGCGGCCTTGTATGCCGGATTCCGTCAGACGTTGCTGACCATGGGCAGGCACCTGAGCGCCGCTTCACAGATCGAAGCGGCCGAGGATATCTTTTTTATGAAATATCCGGAAATCGAAGCCTGGTTCGCCGGCACGGAGGTGCCTGCAGCAGATCTCGGCGATCTCATCCAGTCTCGCAAAACCACCTTCGAGCAGGCCTCCGGCCTGCATCCGCCGGATTACCTATTGCTGGACCCGGGGGAATCCTATGACGGCTCCCAGAAACCATATCGGACGAACCGGAGCTCGAAACCCCGGACTTTCCATATGCCCAACGCTTTTGCTGGAATTGGGGCCTGCGGCGGGAAAATCGAAGCCAAGGCCCGGGTACTGGAAAGCGTCCTGGAGGCACAGCGGTTGCAGCCCGGCGAGATCCTGGTGGCCCGCCAGACCGATCCCGGCTGGGGGCCGTTGTTCCCCCTGATTAAGGGGCTGGTAATGGAAAGAGGTGGGATGCTCTCCCATGGCGCCATCATCGCCAGAGAATTCGGAATCCCGGCCGTCGTCGGCATTGCGGACATCACCCGCAAGGTCACTTCCGGCCAGAGGATTCTTGTGGACGGAGACGAGGGCTATGTCCGGCTGTAGAGAGCTGTGGCAATATTTCTCAGAGAGATATCCGCTGCGCCGGTATGTACCCCTGGCGCTGTTTTTGAGTGCCGGCTTGATCTATGTCGAGCCGCGCAACCCGGTCTGGGCCAGGTTTGCGGAACATCTGGTCTGGATATGGATTCTTCTGTTTCCCCTGCGACTGCTCGACGATCTATACAGCATCGAAGAAGATCGCCGTCAAGCGCCCCAAAGAGTGTTGTGCCGAACCGGCAATCCGGGGTGGTTCCATCGAGTGCTGTATGTCAGCGCCGCCGTCGACGCGCTGCTGCTCTGGGCAATACACAACCCCCGAAGCGGTTTGTTGTACCTGTTGTTGTTTTTATTTCTACACTTCTGGTATGCCGCCGCCCAAAGATATGCAGTTCTGAAACGAATTTTCTTCGTGCCGCTGATCAAATATCCCCTGCTGGTAGGGCTGCTTTCGAGTGTCAGCTGGTATGAGGCCCGCCTTTGGACCTGCCAGGCTTTGCTGCTTGTCGTCTTTATTTTATATGAAATTGCACACGATCCGAAATATGCAACCGTGTTTCCAAGCCTACGCCAGTTTCCGGGGCAAAAGTACCGCTCCTTGCTCTACATACCTTTTGCCGGCGCAATGGTCTGGTTTGGGCTGGCAATTTTCTTCGGGCACTAACCCGAACACTCAGCTGTAGGAATTCGAAGGTGAGGTTTACGGCAGCCCCCGAAACCCGGAGACTGCTATCACAAATTCGAAAAATGAAAGGTTTTCATTCGATGGCGGGTAGAAAATGGAACGGGCAATATCGCGACCTGGTGCAGCGCAACTTAGGACTGCTGTCTGAAGAAGAGCAGAACCGTTTAAAAAAATCTACTGTTTGTATATTCGGAATCGGTGGTCTGGGTGGAATCATCCTTGAAATTCTAACCCGCAGCGGCGTCGAACGCTTTCGCATCGTTGACAACGACGCTTACGAAACTTCGAACCGAAATCGCCAGATTTTTGCCTTCGACAACACCGACGGGCAAAAGAAAGTCGCTGTGGCGGCGCAATTCTGCCACAGGATCAATCCGGATATTCAGATCGAGACCTTCGAACATATCGGCGAGGACAACTGCGCTCAAATTCTGGAAGGTGCCGATGTAGGCGTTCTGGTTCTCGACGACGTAAAGGCCTGTCTGAACATCGCTCGCACGGCACGTCGCATGCAAATCATTCTGGTGGAAGGCTGGGCCCTGCCGTTTGCCAACGTTTGTACCTTTACGCCCGAATCGGCATCATTTGAACAAACCTACGGACTTGCAGAAATCGAAAACGTACCGGTATCGCAGATATCCGACGAGCAAAACTGGGTGTTGATGATGAAGATTCTACTGCGTTTCGGCAGCGTGGAAGGCGTGGCGGATTATTTCACCGACGAAACCCTGAAAAAACTCGCAAGCGGTAGGGTGCCTTCATGGGCCCCTATGGTCTGGTTCAATGCAACCCGCATCGCCGTAGAGGTCACCAAGGTATTGCTCAACTGGGGCGATTTGACTCTCAGCCCCGATTTCGCGATCTACGATCCCTTCTGCAACCGAATACCGCAGACCCTCGATCGCCTGCCGACAGAACGAGAGTCGACCGTCAAACGTATTTTTCGCCAGTGACAATTCTACAAATTTATGCCGGTTTCGATCCGGCAAAATTATATCCTGTCGCACATTGCTACATGAAACCAGGTGGTAAAGTGCGGCAGGATATTCGATGCATCGCTAGGTTGTTATTCCTAATCCATAGAGGACAATGAATACATTTGCCGAATTTTAATCATAAATCAGGGTCGATCCGCTTTTACCATCTTTCAATTTAATTTTATTCAATGGATTTAAATCGATTTTTGGTTCAGCAACAATGCAATCTTATGTTCCGCCCGGCTTTATGTCCGCCTTCGCCGCGATTTACCTGGCAGGTAACCGGTCGATTTGCATGAGCCAACAACTGGGACCAGGAAGGACCATTCAACGCCTCGAATCGTTTCTTACGATTCAAAGGAATTGCATATTTTCATACCCCAAGTCCCGTTCAATTTTTCATCAAAGCTTGAATCCGCATGTACTCGCCTAAATTATCCATCGTCACCAATCCCACCAATTCGCCATTGTGCAGCACCGGAAGCGTATGACAGTTACAGTCCTGCAGTTTGGCAAAAGCCGTTTCAAGCATTTCATGAGAGTCCACGGTCACAAAATTATTCTGGGCTACCGACGCCACCGTGGGATGGGTTTCTCTTTGAGACAACGCTTTCATCAGGTCGGTTTGCGTCAGCACACCTTCGATGCGGCCGTTGTCTGCCACCGGAAAATCTTTTTGGGAACCGGCCAGGGTGAGTGCCACGGCTTTATCCAGGCTGTCGCTGGATTGAAGAGTCTTAAAATCGGTAATCATCGCCTGCTGGACCGGAATACCACTGAAAGCCGATTTTAATTGGGCCAAACTCGCCTCCTGGGATGCGCCGATCCACACGAACAATGCAATAAACAGCAGCATTGGGTTGTAGAACAGCCCGATAAAACCGAAAACAACGGCAATTGCCTGCCCGATGTTCGCCGCGATCTGGGTGGCCCGTGCGTATTCTTTGCGCGTAGCCAGAATCGCCCGCAGCACGCGGCCGCCATCCATGGGAAAGGCAGGAATCATGTTGAACACGACCAGGAAAATGTTCACGGCCATGATCCGTTCAAAAAAAGGTCCCGTGGTAAGTGTCATTGCCTGCAGCGGTTCAAGGGAGGCGGTCAGCTTCAACCAGACGAACAATCCAATAGCGATCACCACATTTACAGCCGGCCCGGCGAGCGCAACCCACAACTCCTGCAGCGGCTGGGTCGGCATTTTCTCCAGACGCGCCAGACCGCCGATGGGCAACAGGATGATGTCGCGCGTTTTGATTCCGTAACGTCTGGCCGTCAATGCATGGCCAAACTCGTGCAAGATGACACACAAAAAAACAACCAAAATGAAAAACACGCCGGCAGAGACAGCCGCCAGGCTCTGACCCTGTCGCCAGTAAATCAGCGCCACCCAGCTGACCAGCAACAGAAAAGTGAAGTGCATGTATACATCGATTCCGGCAAACCGGCCGATTTTAAACGACCATTTCATTGCAATTGACCTTTCTATAACGTCTATGCGGGTCCGACTGTTTTTGGGGTCGGTCGCATGTAACGGATTTTGAATGAGCAAGCATGGTAATAGAATAATGCGTATCCGGCTGGAAACAATATCA
>DAXETY010000122.1:0-27088 GCA_051155755.1 Desulfobacterales bacterium | reverse complement strand
GAATTGCATCCATGTATATCTTTCCGAGACGAACAATCCGCGGATACTTCTTGCTGAACAGCGTGCCCCAGATTTCATCGGTTTCTTCCTCGGCGCCTTCCAGCTTGATTTTAATCAGGTTGGAAAAGTCGTCTCGGGCCTGGCTGGTGGTTTCTTTCACGTGGATTCCCTTGTCCAGGGCGATGGCCGGTGCGCTGACGTAATTGACCGGTTTGTCGGTGAATGCCCCCAACAAGCCCTTCAAGACGGCGTGCGTGATCGGGCGGGTGTCGAAGCGCGTGACCTCTCCGCTGTAAGTAACGGTGATGTCGTGCGGTTTATGCACCAGCTGTCCCATCAAGGCGCCCATTTTTTCCGCCAGGTCCAGATGGGGCCGCATCTGCTGCAGCAGTTCCTGGGAAACGGAGGGGAAATTGACGGCGTTGACGATGACACCGTTGATCAGGTAGTCGGCCATCTGGTGCGCGATCATTTCAGCGACTTTGCTCTGGGCCTCGCCGGTGGCCGCTCCCAGGTGCGGGGTGAAAATTACGTGGGGGTGCTGCAGAATTTCCAGGGATGGATCCGGTGGCTCCTGGGGCAGGACGTCCAGTGCGGCCCCGGCCACATGACCGCTTTGCAGCGCCTGGTGCAGATCTTCCAGGTTGACAATGTCGCCCCGGGAGCAGTTGATAATCCGGACCCCCGGCTTCATCCGGGACAGGGTCTCGGCATTGATCAAGTTGATGGTCTCTTTCAGGCGCGGGACATGCAGGGTGATGACTTCGGCATTGGCAATCAGCGTGTCCAGCGGCACCAGTTCCACTCCCAGGCGCTCGGCCGCTTCCTTGCTGACGAACGGGTCGGCGGCGATGACTTTCATCTTCAGCCCCAGCGCCCGATCGGCGACCACCCGGCCGATTTGCCCCAGCCCGACGATGCCGAGCGTTTTACCGGTGAGCTCTACGCCGGTGAGCATTTTTTTCTCCCAGCGGCCGTCCCGCATCGAAGATGTAGCCTGCGGAATGTTGCGCACCAGCGCCATCATCATGGCGATGGCATGTTCGGCCGTGGTGACCGTGTTGCCGCCCGGGGCATTCATGACCACAACTCCCTGGTGGGTGGCCGCCGCAACGTCGATGTTGTCCACCCCCACGCCGGCGCGGCCGATGACCTTGAGCTGCGGGGCATTTTTCAGCACGGCCTCGGTTACTTTGGTTCCGCTGCGAATGGCGAGCCCGTGAAAATCGCCGATGATTTCGGCCAAAGCCTCCGGCTTGCCGGTTTCCTTATCGTTATCGACGACCACTTCGACCTGACCGGTTTGCTCCAAAATTTCCTTTGCCAGAGGTGACATGCTGTCGCGGATCATGACTCGGTACATAAGAGATTTCTCCGTCTAAAATGGGTTTGCCTGCTTGAATTTGCAGTGGAAAACACCTTATTTTCAAAGTTTGAAGCATTCAGTTTGGAACCGAACGGATCAATGGCCGGTTGCTTATCAGATTGGCGGATTTTGTCAATCGGCAATGGTGGGATCGAGACGAAGCGCCGTCTTCGAAGCGGAAGGATGTTCGCAGGTCACTCAATAACAATCGCACAATTTCATGGAGGTGACCCCTGGGCGGGTCCACCGACATGGGGGTGCAGGGAATCGCCCGGGAACAATCTCCGGGTGCCCATCCACGGGAAATGGACGGGCACCAGGCCCTGGGGGAAGCAAATCAGGCGGGCGCGGCCGCTTCCTGCCAATAGGGCGACATTTGTCTGAGGCGCGCAATAATCGGTGGCAGGGTTTCGATGGTGAAATCGATTTCTTCTTCCGAGTTAAAGCGGCTGAGGCTGAAGCGCACCGATCCGTGGGCGGCCGTAAACGGAACGCCCATGGCCCGCAGCACGTGCGAAGGCTCCAGGGAGCCCGAGGTGCAGGCCGATCCGGAAGACGCACAGATGCCGTGCTCGTCGAGCATCAGCAGAATCGACTCGCCCTCGACGTATTCGAAAGCGATACTGAGGGTATTCGGCAGCCGTTTTTCCCGATCGCCGTTGACCATGGCCCTTGGAATGGTTTGCAGCAATCCGTGTTCCAGGCGGTCCCGGAGTTTTTTGACGGATTGGGCATAGTCGCGGAGGTGGGCGTTTGCCTGTTCGCATGCCTTGCCGAAGCCGATGATGGCGGCCGTGTTCTCGGTGCCGCCGCGGCGGCCGTGCTCCTGATGGCCGCCGATCAGAAAGGGTGAAAAACGCGTGCCCCGGCGCACATACAGAGCCCCGACCCCTTTGGGGCCGTGCAGCTTGTGGCCGGAAATCGACAGCATGTCCACGCCGGCGGTATTTACATCCACCGGAATTTTACCCACCGCCTGAACGGCGTCGGTATGAAAGAGGATGCCGCGTTCACGCACGCGCTCTGCGATCGCTTCCACGGGATGGATCACCCCGGTTTCGTTGTTGGCCCACATGACACTGACGATGGCCGTGTCGTCGGAAAGACTCCGGTAAAGCAGATCGAGATTCAGATGTCCTTCGGAGTCCACCGGTGTGAACGTGATCCGGTAGCCCTTTTTTTGCAGGGCCTCGCAAAGGCTTTTGACGGCCGGATGTTCGACCCGCGTGGTAACGATATGACGCCGGTCGGGATGAGTGTTCAGCGCTGCCCAGATGGCGGCGTTGTCGCTTTCCGTTCCGCAACCGGTGAAGATGATCTCATCGGCCGTGGCTCCGATCAAATCCGCAACCCGGGCACGGGCTTTTTGAATGTCACGATCGACGAGACCGCCGAAACGATGCATGCTCGACGGATTGCCGTACTTTTCCGTGAAGTAGGGCAGCATGGCTTCCAGCACTTCCGGCGAAACCTGGGTGGTGGCATTGTTGTCCATGTAAATGGTTTTCATAGCGGCACCTCCTCGACCTCCAGCTCGGGTGTCACCATCTCGCGCAATTTCTCTTCCACATAGTGTTTCAATGTGACCTCAGCGGCGGCGCAGGAGGCGCAGGTCCCCTGGAGCCTCACCTGAACCAGGTTTCCGTCGACGTCGACCAGTTCAATGTCGCCACCGTCCTTTTTTAAAGCGGGTCTGATTTCGCGCTCGAGCGTGTCTTCGATCAGTTTGATTTTCTGGATATTGGTGAGTTTTTCCGGTTTTCGAGCAACCCGGGCGCCCTCGATGCCAAGGACCTGGTCGATGATTTCCTGAATGCGATCATGGCATTGGCCGCATCCACCGCCGGCCTTGAGATAGGCGGTGACATCGTCGATGGTGTGCAGCCGGCTTTCGCGCACGGAACGTTCGATGTCGCGGTCGGTCACACCGAAACATTCGCAAACGATTTCGCCTTCGACTTTCTTCTCGGCCTCTCCCCGGTAATGGGCGATGGCTTTTTCCAATGCATCGCGGCCCATGACCGAGCAGTGCATTTTTTCTTTCGGAAGGCCGCCCAGATAGGCGGCGATATCCTCGTTGGATATCTTGGCGGCCTCATCCAGCGACAGTCCTTTGATCATCTCGGTCAGCGCCGAAGAGGAAGCAATGGCGCTGGCGCAGCCGAACGTCTGAAATTTGGCGTCCTTGATGCGCTGGTTCTCATCCAGTGAAAACGTCAGTTTCAGCGCATCGCCGCACGCCAGGGAACCCACCTCGCCGATGCCGTCGGGGTTGTCCACCACTCCGACGTTACGGGGGTTTAGAAAGTGCTCTTTTACCTTCTCTGTGTAATCCCACATAGCGGCCTCCATTGCCGGTCCGGCATTATCATACCTTCCTAACTCGCAGACAATAAGCTAATCATCGATCTTAAAATGAAAAGATCGCCTTCCGTGAAGGCGGGCTGCCGTTGTCATTGCGGTATGAATGGATTAGGTTAAAATGTGTGCGTTTGCTGATATGTCTTCCCGGCGGGGCGGGATCAATTATATGATTGATGCCCACCCAGGCATGTTGGTGGACACCGAATAACCGGACCAACCCGTGTCGACCGGGTTCGAAAGCGGAGGTGCAGGTATGGCTACACGCAATGCAATGTTTGCCGGAAGCTGGTATCCGGCCACGGCCGAAGCGTGCGAACGCGAGATTCGTAGATTCCTGGAAGAGGCCCCGCCCGCGGAGCCGGGCGAAGGTACGCCGGTTGGAGGGATTGTCCCTCATGCCGGGTGGTATTATTCCGGGCGCCTGGCATGCAATGTCGTGAATATGCTTTCGCGCGGCGAAGAGACCGATGCGGTGGTGGTGTTCGGTATGCATCTGCCGCCCGGGGCCCCACGCTACTTGATGGCCGAGGGGTCCTGGGAGACGCCGTTTGGGAATCTTGCAATTCATGAAGGCCTGGCGGAGGGTTTGCGGCAACGCTTTCGGTTTAAAATTGAAACGCCCTCCAATTTCAGCCAGGACAATACCATTGAACTTCAGTTGCCGTTTGTTCGCTACTTTTTTGGTGATGTGGGCCTTTTGCCGATCGGTGTCCCGCCGGCCGAGGAAACCCTTTCGATGGCCCGGGAACTGGTGGATATGGCCAAATCTTCGGGCGTGCGGATCAAAGTGCTCGGTTCAACCGACCTGACCCACTACGGAAGCAACTACGGATTTACGAACCGGGGGACGGGAGCCGAAGCGGTGGATTGGGTGCGAAACACCAACGACCGGCGCATGATCGAGGCGATGGAGGCCATGGATGCGCAGCGCGTCATCCGGGAAGCATTGGAAAACCAAAATGCCTGCTGCGCCGGCGCCGTGGGTGCGGCCATTGCGGCCGCCCGAAAGCTGGGGGCCGACAAGGCCCGCACTCTGGAATATGCCAGCAGCTACGACAAGCGGCCGGCCGAAAGTTTCGTGGGCTACGTGGGGATGGTCTTCGAGGCTTGATTCTTCTCCAAATTTCAGCCGTTCTGGGGATTCGCCCCGATTCGTTCAAACTCACCGCCCGTCCCGCTGGCGCGGGACTCGAGACGCAGAGTTCGCAGAGGCAAAATCTTTTCATTTTCTGCTGAGAGGGCAGAAAATGAAAAACCTGCATCTCAAAAATTTTGTGATCGTGGTGTCCCTTTGCCAAGAGAGCTCTTTGTGTTTGCCGTCCTCTCAACGGCAAACACAAATTCACCTGCCTCTGCGTCCTCTGCGGCTCTGCGGTGCAATCTTATCGTTGCTTCTTTTCGATCTTCGCCCAGGTGTCGCGCAGGGTGGCCGTGCGGTTGAACACCGGGCGGCCGGGAAGAGAATCTCTGGTGTCCACGCAGAAATATCCCAGCCGCAGAAATTGATAGCGACTGCCGGGGGGCGCTTGGGCCAGCGCCGGCTCGATGAGGCATTCGGATAGGACTTCCAGTGAATTCGGGTTGATAAAATCCGTAAAATCCTGGCCTTCCCCGAATTCATTGGGGTTTTCTTTCAGAAACAGGCTCTCGTATAATCGAACCTCGGCCGGCTGGGCGTGCGCTGCCGACACCCAGTGAAGGGTTCCTTTCACTTTACGGCCATCCCGGGACCACCCGCCCCGCGTGGTCGGATCGTAGGTGCAGCGAAGTTCGACGACTTCTCCGGTATCCGGGTCGTGGATCGCTTCGTTGCAGGTTACGTAATAGGCGTGTTTCAATCGCACCTCCCGGCCCGGGGCCAGCCGGAACCATTTACCGGGCGGGTTCTCACGAAAATCGTCTCTTTCCACGTAAAGCTCGCGGGAAAATGGGATTTTACGGCTGCCGGCCGAGGGATCCTCGGGATTGTTCTCGGCCTCGAGTTCTTCGGACTGATGCTCGGGATAGTTGGTGATGACCAGCTTGAGCGGTCGAAGCACTGCCATGACACGCGGGGCGTTTCGGTTCAGATCTTCACGCACACAGTACTCGAGCAGGGCCATGTCCACCATGCTGTTGGATTTGGCCACACCGATTCGTTCACAAAAATTACGGATGGCGGCCGGACTGTAACCCCGCCGACGCATGCCGGAAATCGTCGGCATGCGGGGGTCGTCCCAGCTTTCCACGAAATTTTTTTCCACCAGGGTGATCAGTTTGCGCTTGCTCAATACGGTGTAGGTCAGATTCAGCCGGGCAAATTCAATTTGTTGGGGATGATAGACTTCCAGTTGATCCAGCACCCAATCGTAAAGTTCACGGTTGATCTCGAATTCCAGGGTGCAGATCGAATGGGTGATGCGCTCCAGTGAATCGGACAGACAGTGGGTGAAATCGTACATCGGATAGATGCACCAGCGGTCGCCGGTCCGATAATGCGGCACGTGCCGAATTCGATACAAAGTGGGATCCCGCATGAGCAGGTTGGGCGAAGCCATGTCGATTTTGGCCCGCAATACATGCTCGCCGTCGGCGAACTCGCCCTGCCGCATGCGGACGAACAGATCCAGATTTTCTTCCACCGGGCGGTTGCGGTAGGGGCTCTCCCGCCCCGGTTCGGTCAGGGTCCCGCGGTATTGTGGAATTTCTTCGGCACTCAGGCTCTCGACGTAGGCCAGATCTTTGCGGATCAGCGCCAGGGCAAATTCGTACAGCGCCTCGAAGTAATCCGAAGCGTAATATTCGCGGTCTTCCCAGTCGAATCCCAGCCAGCGCACATCCTCCTTGATCGATTCGACATATTCCATGCTTTCCTTGCTTGGGTCGGTGTCATCGAAACGCAGGTTGCAACGGCCGTTGTAATCCGCTGCCAGGCCGAAATTCAGGCAGATCGATTTGGCGTGGCCGATGTGCAGATAGCCGTTGGGTTCCGGCGGAAACCGCGTTTGTACCCGGCCATCCCACTTGCCGGTTTTCAAATCCGCCTCGACGATGGCGCGGATGAAGTTGGGCGGTGATCCTTGCATCTCACCGGCGTTTTGATTCCCCGGACTGGAAGACGGTGTCAGGTTCTTGCGGGACATTTTCGGCATCCTCGATGCATTGACGAGTTCGTATGCTGTGTCATAGTCTAGTAATAAAATGATTGAATCCGTAACCTATCGGCGGCCCCGGGAAATGTCAACCACCCGGTGGTTCATCGCAAAGACTGCACCATCGTCATTGAAATCCAATGAAATGGATCATCGGTCTGATTCCGGATCCGATGGAGGTGGAATCCTCATGAAACTGAATGTCGAAGACTTGCAAGAACGGGAATTGGACCTTTCGTTCGAGGTGCCGCCGGAAACGTTTCCGTCCCTGGAAGAAATTTCCGCCGAAGGCAGCTGTCGATTCATCGATCCGGTTTTGATTTCCCTGCACGCCCGGCGGGTGCGGGAGATGATCGTGGTCGACGGCAGGTTTCAAACCCGGGTTCGGTTTATGTGCAGTCGCTGCCTGGCCGAATTCGAAGATGCGCTTTCCGGTGATTTTACCCTGACCTATACGCGTCGCTCCGCCCCCGAGGAACCGCTGTCCGAGTTGGAACTCGAGGTCGAGGAAATCGGCATTGTGCCTTTCGAGGGCAATGAGATTGATCTCCGGGACGGGGTTCAGGAAGAAATTGTGATGTCCATTCCCATGCAGCCGCACTGTTCCGAGGATTGCCGCGGGTTGTGTCCGCAATGCGGGGCCGATTTAAACCTTCGCAGTTGCGGCTGCCAGACGGTCAAAGGCCATCCCAAGTTCGCCGTGCTCAAAGGTTTGAAGCTCAAGAAGTAGCGCGCTGAGCGGCGGCCTTCTCCCGGATGATCTCCCATGCGGTGCGCACGTGACGTTCGGTTGTGGTCCGCTGCCCCACGACCAGACGCAGGGTGTAGCGCCCGTCGAGCATCGTGTGGGTCAGAAAAACCTTGCCGGTTCGATTGACCTGCGTCAACAGCTGCTCATTGACGGCATTGAGGGCATCTTCCGGACGGCCGTCGTTTCGCCGAAAACACACCAGGCTCAGGGGCACCGGTGCCAGCACCTCGAAATTGGGGTCGGCCTGTACCCATTCCCGGAAGCACCTGGCCAACCGGAGATGTTCGCGCACCATGTTGCGGATGCCCTCCAGCCCGTAAGAACGCAATACGAACCACAGCTTCAGTGCCCGAAACCGGCGGCCCAGTTGAATGCCCCAGTCGCGGAAATTGCGGACTTCAGAATCGACGCCGGTTTTCAGATACTCCGGGTGAATTTCGAACGTTCGGACCAACACCGCCGGATCTTTCACGTAGTAAGCCGAGCAGTCGAAATTCGTCAGCATCCACTTGTGCGGATTGAACACGACCGAGTCGGCAAGCTCCGATCCCCGGAAGATCCAGCGCATTTCGGGCAGAACGGCGGCCGTTCCCGCAAATGCGGCATCCACGTGCAGCCAGATGCCGTGTCGCCGACAGATGGCACCGATTGCTTCCAAGGGGTCGATTGCCGTTGAAGAAGTGGTCCCGATGGTGGCCACCACGGCGGCCGGCTGCAGACCGACCTCCCGATCCTCTGCAATGGCCGCTTCCAGCGCTTCGGTCCGCATGGCGTAGTCGGCATCTGTGGGAATCAGACGCAGGGCCTGCTGGCCGTAGCCGGCGATTTTCACTGCCTTTTCGATGCTCGAGTGCGTTTCGGCCGAAGCGTAAACCGTCAAGGGATGTTGCAGGCCCCGACGATTGGATTCGAAATCGGTGGCGCGCTCCCGGGCCGAAAGCAGTGCGCACAGGGTCGCCGTGGAGGCCGTGTCCTGAATGCAGCCGACCATGCCCTCCGGCAGCCCCACGGCCTGGCGCAGCCAATCCATGACCACTTCTTCAAGCTCGGCCGCCGCCGGCGAAGTCTGCCAGATCATGCACTGGGCTCCCAATGCGGCCGTGAGCAGTTCCGCCAGCACGGAGGGCGGGCTGTTGTTGGCTGGAAAATACGCGAACCAGCCCGGATGCTGCCAGTGGGTCATGCCCGGCAAGACGATCGATTTGAAATCGTCGAAGATGCGCTCCATGGCCTCACCCCGCTCCGGAGGACTGTCCGGGAGCCGGTGTTTGACATCTCCCGGCTTCAACGCCGATACGACCGGGTACTGCTCTGTATCGCTCATGTAATCGACGACCCAGTCAACGAATTGGTGGCCGAAGTTGCGGAAGGTTTCCTTGTCCATTTCCATCGAACCCGCTCCTCCATTGGGCTGGAAAGATCCAGCGTCTTGTAAATTTCAAAATCGGTTTCTTTTTGGAATGTTCGGCGAGGATCTGCAAGAAAAAAATTGAGGAATCGGAAAATGGTTTTTTCCAGTGGAAACGACAAAAAAAGGCTTGCGGTGTTTCCGCAAGCCTCTGAGCAGCAAAAGTGGCTGAGGGACCAGGATTCGAACCTGGGTTAACGGGGCCAGAACCCGTCGTCCTGCCGCTAGACGATCCCTCAGCAATCAAACGGCAATATAGATACTATTTCAGGACCTTCAAGTCAAGGGGGATGTGGCCCTTTCATGGACCGGTGTTTTTTTCCCGGATGAATTTTACCGCTTCCCGCAGCCGCTGCAGCACTTTTTCCTTGCCGATGATGGCGACGATCTCGAAGATGCCCGGACTGTAAGTGCGCCCGGTCAGGGCGACCCGGACGGGTTGGGCGATCTTGCCCAGCTTGAGGCCGGTTTGGTCCATTACTGCCGCGAAAGCCTGTTCCAGGGCCGATTCGGTAAACACCTCCAGCCCTTCGAGCTCTGCCGCCAGGCACTGCAGCGGCTCCAGAGCGTTGGGCTTCAGAAACTTGGCGGCGGCTTTTTCTTCGTATTCGATCGAATCCTGCAGGTAAAACAGCGCCTGCTGGGCCATGTCCCGCAAGGTTTTGGCCCGCGGCTGCAGGGTCTGTATGATGCTTTCGGCAAAATGGCCGGGTTCGATGCGGTAGCCCAGTTCTTCGACGAACGGTTGCAGCGGCTGAACGAGTTCGGCCGGCGTTTTGGCCTGGATGTGGTCTGCGTTGAGCGCCAGCAGTTTTTCCGGATCGAAAATACCGGCCGATCGGCCGATGTGCTCCAGCGAAAATTTTTCGATCAACTCCCGGCGTGTAAAAAATTCCTGGTCCCCGTGGGACCAACCCAGACGGGCAAGGTAGTTGATGAAGGCATCCGGAAGGTATCCCATGTCACGGTAGGCGGTCACCGACATGGCGCCGTGGCGCTTGCTCAGGCGGGCCCGGTCGTCGCCCAGAACCATCGGCACGTGGGCGAACACCGGAACCGGGGCATTCAGGGCGCGGTAGAGCAGAATCTGCTTGGGGGTGTTCATCACGTGGTCGTCCCCGCGAATGATCGTGGTGATGCCCATGGTTACGTCGTCAACCACGACCACGAAGTTGTAAGTGGGCGTGCCGTCACTGCGGGCAATGATAAAATCATCGAGTTCGGCATTCTGAAATACGATGTTGCCTTTCACGACGTCTTCGACCACCGTGGTGCCGGTCAGGGGTGATTTGAAGCGTACGACCGCTTCCGGGCTTTTGGGCCGGTTCCGATCCCGGCAGGCACCGTCATATTTGGGTTTTCCGCCGGAAGCCATTGCCTCGGAACGGATCTGCTCCAGTCGTTCCGGCGGGCACGTGCAGTAGTAGGCGTGGCCGGATTCGACCAGACGCCGGATGGAATCCCGATAGATTTCCATCCGTTGAGATTGGAAATAAGGTCCTTCGTCCCATTCGATTCCCATCCATTCCAGGGCGTCGAATATCGTGTCGACGCTCTCCCGGGTCGAGCGCTTGACGTCGGTGTCCTCGATACGGAGCACGAACTTGCCCCCATGGCGGCGGGCGTAAAGCCAGTTGAAAAGGGCCGTGCGGGCGCCGCCGACGTGGAGCGCTCCGGTCGGACTCGGTGGGAAACGGGTGACAATCTGAGGCATGGGCAGCAGCCTTTCGTTAATCTGAAAAAAAATGCAATCAGGGGTTTACAAACTCAAACCAATTGACTAAAATCTGTTCTTTAAGTATTAGTTATTAGCAAACCATCGGTATTTGCGGCCACCCGGCTTGACGACGGTGCGGGACGCTGCCGCCGTCGAACTCCCGGGGGCCGGTCGAAGCCGGATTTCAGGCCTTCCAGGGTTGACTCAATCTAAAAATTAATACTTTCAATTAATTAGAGGCGTTTCACGGGTCGTTTTCCACGATACGCGCACCTCATACCACACCCGTGAGAAGAGCTCAAGCAAATCAAAGAACATCCAACAAATTTCTTGACAATTCAATGGTTTTGAATTACTTAGACCGCTTGTTCTTGTATTTGCAGTAGATTAAATGTTATTGATTTAAAATTCAAATGGTTAGGAGATTTGCTAATGGCTCTTCCAAAGCGAAAAACGTCCAAGTCCAAACGCGATATGCGCCGGGCACACAAAAAGGCCAAAGTGCCCAATGTTTCCACATGCCCTGAATGCGGAGAAGCCGTGGTGCCACACCGCGCCTGTCCGTCCTGTGGCGCTTACAAAGGCCGCAACGTAGTGGAAGTCGAGGAATAAACCCGAAATCAGACCCAGAGGACCGTTCCGTTATGGTTGCAACATTACCCGATACATCCGGAAAGCTCTACGGTCTCGACCTGGAGATGCGGCAAATGGTGCTCGACACGGTCCGGCAGCTCAGCAAGCGCTTGCTGGCCAAGGATCGGGTGCTTCAATGGGACAAGGAAGAAGTGTTCCCCGAGGAGACGCTGCGGGAAATGCTGGGGCCGGAAATCGGCCTGCAGTTGTTGATGATTCCCGAGTCCTATGGCGGCATGGGCGGCGGGGCCCGCGACAGTGCCATCGTCACCCGGGAAATGTCCAAGATTTGCCTCGGCATCACCACGGCGTTTTTTGCCATCCAACTCGGTGCGGATCCGCTGGTTGTGGGAGGCACCGAAGCCCAAAAGCAAAAGTGGCTCGGTAAAATCGCCGAAGGCGATGCGCTGGTCGCCTATGCGGTCACCGAACCGGGGGCCGGCAGCGATGTCGCCAACATCAAGACCAAAGCCGCGCCGGTCTATGGCGATGACGGCGCCTTGATCGGTCACAAGGTCAACGGTACCAAGCAGTTCATTTCCACCGGGGCGGCGGCCGATTTCATTACGCTGCTGGCCAAGACGCCCGAAGGGCCGACTTTTTTCGTCGTCGAAAAGGGCACCGGGGGCTTCGAGCCCGGCCGCAGTGAAGAAAAACACGGCATTCGCGCCTCGCAGACCGCATCGTTGTCATTCAACGACGTCTTTGTTCCCATTGAAAATCTGATCGGGGGGGTGCCCGGCAAGGGCCTCAAGCAGGCCAACCAGGTTTTCGGATACACGCGCCTGATGGTTGCCGCCATGGGCCTGGGCGCCGGCGAAGCCGCATTGAATATCGCGATTCCGTACGCCAAAGAGCGCTTTGTCAGCGGCTCCCTGCTGTCCGAAAAACAAGGTTATACCCACAAGCTCATCGTGCCGCATGCCGTGCGTCTGGCCGCGGCGGCCGCATACATCGACGAGGTTGCCGAAAGGCTCGATGCCGGTGAAAAAGACCTGCAGGTGGAAGGTTCCATCGCCAAGTATTTTGCCACCGAGGCCGGCAATCGCGCGGCCGAAGATTGCATGCAGGCGCTGGGCGGATACGGTTACACGAGTGAGTTCGAGGTCGAAAAAATCAAACGGGACGTCAAGATCACCTGCATCTACGAAGGCGCCAGTGAGGTTCAACAGAACATCATCAGCACCTTCCGCTGGCGAACGACCGTAAAGACCAAAGGAGATTTTTACGGGTCCCGATCCGCTGGCGTGGAAGCGCTCGAAGCTCGCATTCCCGGTGCCGGCTGCCGGTTTCTGGCGCGGGCCGCCCGGATTCTCAACGAAACTTTTCTGCGGGTGCATGAAAAAAAGCTGACCCGGGTGCAGGCGGTCATGTTTCTGCTGGCCGACATGGCCACCTACGTTGAAATCGGATGCGCCCTGGCGCGCAAAGCCGCTACCGCGGCCGACACCAGCGCAGCGGCCGCCCGGCGACTTGAGCTGATGTGCCGGTTGTTCGCCTACGAAACCGCCCGGCTGGTTCACACCAATGTATCGACCATCCTGCAGGGCAGCGGTGCCTTTGAACCGGATGAAATTCAGGCCTTTGTCGACGGCAACGGTCTGAACCAACTCAATGAGAGCTACCAGGGTGTCATCTCCGTCATGGACCGTGTGGCCGACATCATTTTTGAGAGGTAAGAGGTAGGTATGCCGGAACAACAACCCAGAGTTGCGGTCGTCACGGGCGGTTCGCGCGGCATCGGTCGAGCGGTGTGCCTGGCCCTGGCCGATCCGAACACGCGCATCGTTTTTAATTATTTCAATCCGGCCGATCCGGAAGGCGAGGCGGCCGCCGCACGGGAAACCGAGGCGGCGGTGTCCAATGCCGGCGGCCGGGCTTCCGGCACCAGTGTGAATGTGGCCGATGCGGACGAAATCAAGGGCTTCTTTGACCAGGTGATCGAGGCAAACGGTCGGATCGACGTTCTGGTCAACAATGCCGGCATCACGCGGGATTCGCTGTTGGTCCGCATGAAGGAGGCGGACTGGGACATGGTACTGGACATCAATTTGAAGGCCGTGTTCCGCTGCACCCAGCTGGCTGCCAAACAGATGATGAAACAGCGCTCGGGCCGGATCGTCAACATGGCCTCCATTGTGGGGGTGATCGGCAATGCCGGTCAGGCCAACTACGTGGCTTCCAAGGCCGGCCTCATCGGTTTGACCAAAACGGCGGCCAAAGAGCTGGCGCCGCGCGGCATCACGGTGAATGCGGTGGCCCCCGGTTTTATCGAAACCGACATGACCGCAGCCCTGCCCGACAGCGTACGGGAGGCCATGCTGTCGCAGGTGCCGCTGGCACGGCCCGGTCAGCCCGAAGACGTGGCGGCGGCGGTGGCGTTTCTGGTATCCGAACAGGCAGATTATATTACCGGTCAAGTGATACACGTCAGCGGTGGTATGTACATGTGAAAGGAGGAAAGTGAATGTCAGTCGAAGATAAAGTCAAAAAAATCATTGCCGAAAAACTGGGAGTGGACCTGGAAGAAGTCGTACCCGAAGCTTCTTTTGTCGACGACCTGGGGGCCGACTCCCTGGATTTGGTGGAGTTGATCATGTCCATGGAGGAAGAATTCGATACCGACATCTCCGATGAAGATGCCGAGAAAATTCAAACCGTAAAGGATGCGATCGATTTCGTCAAAGCACAGTCCTGAATTGCCGGGCCGTTCGCGGTTTGCCCGGTTGATGCGGGCGCTCACCGCTGCGGAGGCGGCTTTGTCATCAATGCAAAGGTTGCCCGGCAGTCAACCGGTGCGGATTTCGTACTCGCAAAGGGGATGAAACCTTCCGCGTCGGCGGGTGCAAACTCCGATTGCTGTGGATGACCCATGGATTCCGTTTAGGAGGAACTTTTGAAACGAAGGGTGGTTGTTACCGGAGTGGGCCTGGTTACGCCCCTCGGTATCGGTGTCCGGGAAACCTGGGATGCGCTGATTGCCGGCCAATCGGGAATCGGCGAAATTACGCGGTTCGACACCTCGCAATATCAGAGCAAAATCGCCGGTGAGGTCAAAAATTTCCAACCGGCAGACTGGCTTCCGGCCAAAGAGGCCAAGCGCACGGAGTTGTTTATCGCTTATTCCATTGCGGCAACCCGCATGGCGATGGAGGACTCCGGGCTGAAAATCGACCCGGACAACGGAAATCGCGTCGGGGTGATCACCGGTTGCGGCCTGGGCGGACTGGAAAGCATGGAGAACACCATCCGACTCATTCAGAAGAGCGGGCCTCGCCGGGTATCACCGTTTTTTATCCCGCTGATGATCGGAAATATGGCACCCGGTATGATTTCGATTCATTTCGGTGCCAAAGGGCCCAACGCATCGTTGGCCACCGCCTGTGCCGCCGGCACCCATGCCGTGGGCGACTCTTTCAAGGCCATTCAGTGCGGCGTGGCGGATGCGATGATCACCGGCGGCGTGGAGGCAGTGGTCACCGGTTCCTGCGTGGCCGGTTTCAATGCCATGAAGGCGCTTTCCACCCGCAACGACGATCCGCAGAAGGCCTCACGCCCGTTCGATCGTGATCGCGACGGCTTTGTGGTCGGAGAGGGCAGCGGCATTCTGATCATTGAAGAACTGGAACATGCCCGCAACCGCGGTGCCAAAATCTACGCGGAAATCGTGGGATACGGGATGACCGGTGACGGTTACCACATGACCTCTCCGCCGCCGGACGGCAACGGGGCGGTGAGATGCATGCAGGCTGCCCTGGACGACGCCGGGGTCGCTTACGATCGGGTCGGTTACATCAATGCCCACGGCACTTCCACGCCGTTGAACGATCTTTACGAAACCCGTGCCATCAAAGATGTTTTCAAGGAAAAGGCCCACAGCATTCCCGTCAGCTCCACCAAGTCGATGACGGGGCATTTGCTGGGCGGTGCGGGCGGAATCGAAACCGTGTTTACCGCGTTGACAATCCACCACGGCATCATCCCGCCCACCATCAACTACGAGAACCGGGACGAAGAGTGCGACCTGGATTACGTGCCGAACACCGCCCGTAAACAACCGGTTGAATATGCGCTGACCAATTCCTTCGGTTTCGGTGGCACCAACGCCTGTCTGCTGCTGAAAGCCTACTCCGATAACTGACGTCGAACGGCTGCCTGGTTTTCTCGCTCAATGCCGAGTTGCCTCCCTCCGGGGAGGCAATTTTTTTCTTGCGGAGCTTGGGTGAATTGGCTAATGAGGAAGATTGCGCTTGTTCCAGGGTGCCCGATCATCTCAAAAGGGGAGAAAGGAATGGGAAACAGCAACCAGCCCGCAGTGATCATCGGCAGCGATCACGCCGCCTACCCCATGAAAGAAGCGGTCAAGCAGCATTTAATGCGTAAGGGATACCGGGTGGAAGATGCCGGCACCCACGGCCTCGATTCTGTAGACTACCCGGACTTTGGGATCCGGGTGGCATCCCAGGTATCCAGTGGAACGTTCGAGCGGGGTATTTTGATGTGCGGCACCGGCATCGGCATGAGCATGGTTGCCAATAAATTTCGCAATGTGCGCGCGGCACTCTGCAACGAGCCGTTTGGTGCGGCGATGAGCCGCCGCCACAACGATGCCAACATTCTGGTTCTCGGCGGCCGTGTGACCGGCGATGTCCTGGCGCTCGAGCTGGTGGACGTATGGCTGAACACGCCCTTTGAAGGCGGCCGTCATCGCCGGCGGCTGGAGCAATTCGATCGCAAAGGCGAACCGGCCACCGGGGAATCCCCGGGTTAACCCCGTCCGGACCTTTTCCGGCAGCCACGGGATATGCGCCGGCTCCGCAAGCCCCACCATTTGGGAATCGTTTACTATTAAAGGACTCACATTGGACCTGAAATGGATTGAACAGACCGATCCCGACATGGCGCGCACCGTGGCTGAAGAGCTTGCCCGGCAACGCGACACTCTGGAGCTGATCGCATCGGAGAATTTTGCCAGCCGGGCGGTGATGGCCGTTCAGGGCAGCGTGTTGACCAATAAATACGCCGAAGGGTATCCCGACAAGCGTTACTACGGCGGCTGTGAATTCGTCGACATTGCCGAGAAGCTGGCCGTCGACCGGGCCAAGGACCTGTTCAACGCTCCCTATGCCAACGTGCAACCGCATTCGGGCTCACAGGCCAACATGGCGATTTATTTCGCGTTGCTGGAGCCCGGCGACACCGTGCTGGGCATGAGTCTGGCGCATGGCGGGCATCTGACCCACGGCAGCCCGGTCAATTTTTCCGGCCGCCTGTTTCGATTCGTCTCCTACGGCGTCGATCGAAACAGCGAGACCATCGATTACGAAGAAGTGGCCCGCCTGGCCGATGCCCATCGCCCCCGGATGATCGTCGCCGGCGCCAGCGCCTACCCGCGGACCATCGATTTCGAACGCTTTGCCCGGATCGCTTCCGCCCATGGGGCCTATTTAATGGTGGACATGGCCCATATTGCCGGCCTGGTGGCCGCCGGGCTGCATCCCTCCCCGATACCTTCCGCCGACGTGGTTTCCTCCACGACCCATAAAACCCTGCGGGGTCCCCGGGGCGGTTTGATCCTGGCTCAGGCCGACTACGGCCAGAAGATCAACAAGCAGATTTTTCCGGGTATCCAGGGCGGCCCCTTGATGCACGTAATCGCCGCCAAGGCGGTGGCTTTTAAAGAGGCTCTGGGGCCCGAATTTGCCAGTTACCAGATGAACGTGCTGAAAAACGCCCGCGTCCTGGCCCGGGACCTGAAAGGCCAGGGCATCCGGCTGGTCTCAAACGGTACCGACAACCACCTGATGATGCTCGATTTGCGCAACCTCGGCCTTACCGGCAAAGCTGCCGAAGATGCCCTGGGCCGGGCCGGAATTACCGTGAACAAAAATGCCGTGCCCTTCGATCCCGAAAGTCCGTTGGTCACCAGCGGCATCCGGATCGGCACGCCGGCGGTTACAACGCGCGGGATGGGAGTGGCGGAAATGTCCCGAATCGCCGAACTGATCGGCTCGGCCTTGCGCGCCACCGACGACGACCGGCGCCTGGAGCAAATTCGCAAGGAAAGCCAGGCCCTGTGCCGGGACTTTCCCCTGTATCCGGAGTACGAAGGATGAACCGCACCAAAGAGCGCCCCTCCTGGGAAACGTATTTCATGAACATTACCGAGCTGGTAGCCCAACGGTCCACCTGCACGCGGCGGGCTGTCGGCGCAATTATTGTTAAAGACAAACGCATCCTGACCACCGGATACAACGGCGCCCCGTCCGGAATCCGTCATTGCCTGGACGTGGGATGCCTGCGGGAGACGATGAACATTCCTTCCGGAGAACGGCACGAACTGTGCCGCGGCATCCATGCCGAACAAAATGCGCTGCTGCAGGCGGCTCTCCACGGTGTTTCGGTGCGCGGTGCGGTTCTTTTCTGCACCAACCAGCCCTGTTCCATCTGTGCCAAGATGATCATCAACGCCGGCATCAAACGAATCTATTATCTCTCGGGGTATGCCGACTCACTATCCAAGGATTTGCTGGCCGAGGCCAGGGTCGAGGTCATCCACTACGATATCGGGTCCCGGGGAGAATCGGAATGAAGTGTCCATTCTGCGGTGAAATCGACAACAAGGTGATTGATTCCAGGTTGAGCAAGGACGGCAGCGTGATCCGGAGGCGTCGGGAATGCCTGGTGTGCACCCGGCGCTTTACGACCTATGAGCATATTGAAGAAATCCCGATTATGATTATCAAAAAGGACGGACGCCGTGAGGTGTTCTCGCGCGAAAAAATTCGATCGGGGATTCAGCGCGCCTGCGAAAAACGCAATATCAGCATGCATGTTATCGAAGAATTCATCGATGAACTGGAGCGGGACCTGCGCGAGACCGGTGAAAAGGAGATCTCCTCGCATTTCTTAGGTGAGCGCGTGATGGCCCGCCTGCACCAGCTCGACGACGTGGCCTACGTCCGCTTTGCTTCCGTGTACCGCGAATTCAAGGACGTCAACGATTTCGTCTCCGAGTTGAAAAGCTTGCTGAGCAAACAGTAACCGCCGTTTGCAGCCACTTTCGACAAAGTTCCCGGGGATGCCAACCGGTTCCGACTTCAATGAACGATGCCGAATTCATGAGTCATGCGCTAGATTTGGCGCGTCGCGGCGAGGGCCATGTTGCCCCGAATCCGATGGTCGGTGCCGTGGTGGTCAAGGATGGTTCGATCGTTGGAGAGGGCTGGCACGAGGCCATCGGAAAACCCCACGCCGAAATCAACGCGATGAATGCGGCCGGCCGGAAGGCCCGCGACGCCGAGCTGTACGTGACCCTGGAGCCTTGCAATCACGCCGGACGGACACCGCCCTGCACAGAGGCCATATTGCAGGCCGGAATCCGGCGGGTGGTCGCGGCCATGCGGGATCCGAACCCACGGGTAACCGGCGGCGGCATCGATTACCTGCGGCAGCGGGGCCTGGCGGTGGAGGTGGGCATCTGCGAGGCGTCCGCTCGCCGGCTGAACGAGGCCTTTGTCAAGTACATTACCACCGGATGCCCCTTCGTGGTTGTCAAATGTGCGGCGACACTCGACGGACGGATCGCCACCCGCAGCGGCGATGCCAGGTGGATATCCGGCGAGGCATCCCGTCAGTACGTGCATCGCCTGCGGCATGCCCTCGATGCCATTCTGGTGGGTATTGAAACCGTCAAGGCCGATGACCCCAGTCTCACGACGCGGATTGCCGGATTTGCCGGAAAAGACCCGCGACGCATCATACTCGACACGCACCTGACCATTTCCGAGAACGCCCGGCTGCTGAATCTCAAATCAGATGCCGGCACCATCCTCGTCGTCGGTCCGTCCGTTTCGACGGCGGCGCGGCAGCGAATGCTGGATGCCGGTGCCGAAGTGCTGCCGGTTCGCCTGTCAGACGGGCGTATCGACCTGAAGTCGCTGATGCAGCGGCTTGGAGAAAAGAGCATCACCAGTGTGCTGATCGAGGGCGGCGGTGCGGTGATCGGATCGGCGCTGCGCGCCGGCATCGTCGACAAGCTCGTGCTGTTTTACGCTCCGCGGATGCTCGGCGGTGACGATGGCGTGCCCATCTGCCGAGGGTCGGGTGCAGAGCGGGTCGAAGACGGCATCCAATTGGAACGTATCGAGGTGCGGCGCTTCGGGGCGGACGTAATGATCGAAGGCTATATTCAGAAGCCGTGAAATTCGATGGATGCCGAGTCAGTGCCATTCGTTGGCGCTGTGACAACTGAAACGTCGAACCCGAATGGTTGAACCTGGTTCAATCAACCTTATCTTAAGGACTTAATGAAAACGTTTGGTTACCGATCACCAAACGTTTCACTCGAACACGGAACCGGCTGCCATGTTTACCGGCATCATTGAAGGTCTGGGAACTGTTGCGGGACTGCGGGGCGTTCAGGAGGGGCGCCGGATGACCGTCACCGCCGATTTCGAACTGACGGGCACACGCATCGGAGACAGCATCGCCGTCAACGGTGCCTGTCTGACGGCGGTGGCCGTCAATGGACGTCGATTCGAAGCCGACCTGTCCCCGGAAACGCTGGCCCGCAGTACGTTTGCAACGACACGGGTCGGCCAGCGCGTCAACCTGGAACGGGCCTTGCGGCTTTCCGATCGACTCGACGGACATCTGGTATCCGGTCACATCGACGCATGCGGTGAAATCCGGTCCGTGGAAAAATCCGGTAACGCATGGTGCATTGCCGTCGATGCCCCCGGAGAACTGATGCGTTACGTCATCGAAAAAGGTTCGGTGGCGGTGGACGGAATCAGTTTGACGGTGAACGCCTGTGGCGATACCGGGTTTTCGGTTACCGTCATTCCCCATACGGCCGCTTCGACGACCATCGGATTCAAACAGCCCGGCGATCGGGTGAACCTGGAGGTCGATATGATCGGAAAATACGTGGAACGATTCGTCGCCGCCACGCGGTCGCCCCAAAACGAAACGGGTGACGACCCGGCGGCCTTGAATCGGGACTTTCTGGCGCGGCACGGATTTTTATAACCGGACCGGCTTGCCCCGGCGGCTGAACCATAAGAATGCAAAGAGGAAGAATCACCGATGGCAGTTATTTCGATTGAAAAGGCCATAGAGGATATCCGCGAAGGCCGGATGGTCATCCTGGTCGATGACGAAGACCGCGAAAACGAGGGCGACCTGTGCATGGCTGCCGAAAAGGTCACCCCGGAGGCAATCAACTTCATGGCCAAGTACGGCCGGGGGCTGATTTGCCTGGCCATGTCCGGGGAGATGTGCGACCGGCTGGAGCTGCCGATGATGGTCGATCACAACACCTCCACCTATCAAACCGGTTTCACCGTTTCCATCGAGGCCCGGCGGGGTGTCACCACCGGGATTTCCGCCGCGGACCGCGCCACCACGGTGCTGACCGCCGTGGACGACAATGCCGTACCGGACGATCTGGTGCGACCGGGCCACATTTTTCCGCTGCGGGCCCGGGACGGCGGTGTGATGGTCCGGGTCGGTCAGACGGAAGGATCGGTTGACCTGGCGCGCCTGGCGGGATTGAAGTCCGCCGGCGTGATCTGCGAAATCATGGACGAAGACGGCACCATGGCGCGCATGCCGGCACTGGAAAAGTTCAGCGATGAACACGGCATCGGTATCTGCACCATCGCGGACCTGGTCGAATACCGTATGAAAACAGAGTCTTTCGTGCGCAGATCGGCACGAGCGGTGATCCCGACACTGTTCGGCGGTGAATTTGAAATGGTGGCTTTCGAAAACGACGTGGACCAGCTGCTTCACATCGCCCTGATCAAGGGAACCATCGATTCCGAAAAGCCGGTGATGGTGCGGGTGCACTCGGAATGCATGACCGGAGACATCTTCGGTTCGCTGCGCTGCGACTGCGGCGACCAGCTCCACAAGGCCATGGCCATGATCGACAAAGAGGGTGCGGGTGTCATCCTCTACCTGCGACAGGAAGGCCGGGGCATCGGCCTGGTCAACAAACTCAAAGCCTACGATTTGCAGCAGAATCAAGGACTCGATACGGTGGAGGCCAACCGCCGGCTCGGCTTCAAAGCCGACATGCGCGATTACGGACTGGGTGCGCAGATGCTGGTTGACCTGGGAGTCCGCAAAATGCGGCTGTTGACCAACAATCCGAAAAAAATGGTTGGATTGGACGGCTACGGGTTGACGATCGTGGAACAAATACCCATCGAGGTCGAGCCCAACGAATACAACCGCTGCTATCTGGAGTGCAAAAAGCTCAAAATGGGCCACACGCTGCATTTGAACGTGTCCCGCAAGGAAAATTTTTAAATTTTCGTTTACTTAACATGGGGGTCCGAATGGCAAAAATTCTGGAAGGCCGACTGATTGGTGAAGGCAAGCGGTTTGCGATCGTAGTGAGCCGGTTTAACGATTTCATCACCGAGAAACTGGTGAGCGGCGCCATGGATGCCCTGACCCGCACCGGTGTGGATCCGGACGGCGTACACATCGTCAAGGTACCCGGAGCGTTTGAAATTCCACTGGCCGCCCAGAAAATGGTCCAGACCGAACGCTACGATGCCGTCATCTGCCTGGGCGCGGTGATTCGAGGGGCCACTCCGCACTTCGACTACGTCAGCGCCGAGGTCAGCAAAGGCGTGGCTCAAGTCAGCCTGGACGCAGGCGTCCCGGTGATTTTCGGTGTTGTTACCACCGATACCATCGAACAGGCCATCGAGCGGGCCGGCGCCAAATCCGGCAACAAGGGATGGAGCGCCGCCATGTCGGCCGTCGAGATGGCCAACCTGATGGAATCCGTCAACCAGGAACCATAATGGGCAATCGACGTAAAGCCAGGGAGCTTGCGTTGCAGGCTCTTTTTTGCCTGGACATCAATCGCGACATGTCCGAAGCGATGCTGGCGCGTTTTTGCGACCACTTCCAGCCGCCGGACAAGGTGCGGGGCTTTTTTCACCGACTGGCGACCGGGACCATTCGGTTGCGCCCCCAGATCGATCGCATCATCGAAGAATTCTCCAAGAATTGGAAGATCGGACGCATGTCCTGCGTAGATCGCAACATCCTGCGGCTGGCCGTGTTCGAAATGCTTTTCTGCCACGACATTCCGCAGAAGGTTTCCATCAACGAAGCCATCGATATCGCCAAACGTTACGGAACCGAGGATTCCGGTGCATTTATCAACGGCATTCTGGACAGCATTCGCCTTGCCCGGGAAACCGAAGAATTCGACCGCATCGGAGAGTTGGAATCCTCCGAACTTCCTTCTGCAGATTCCTGAGCGATGAATTCGGAAACGATTGGAGGTCATTTGTGATTCTTACATCCATGGCGCTGGGGCCGATCCAGGCCAACTGCTATATTCTAGGCTGTGAACAAACGCGCGAAGCTGCAGTGATCGATCCGGGCGGCGAGCCCGAGCGGATTCTCATGGAATTGGCCAAGCACGAACTGACGCTGAAATACATTATCAACACCCACGGTCATTTCGATCACGTCAGCGCCAACGGCCCTTTAAAAAAGGCCACCGGAGCTTCGATTCTGATCCATGCCGAAGATGCGCCGATGCTCACACAGCTGTCCCAGGCGGCGGCTTCCTGGGGGCTGACGGCCGAGGATTCGCCGCCACCGGACCGGTACCTGGAGGACGGCGATGAGGTGGCCTTCGGAAACATCACGCTGAAGGTGATCTGCACGCCGGGCCATTCGCCGGGCGGCATCAGTCTGTTTACCGATGAAAGCGTATTTGTGGGCGATACGCTGTTTGCCGGATCGGTCGGCCGCACGGACCTGCCCGGCGGCGACCCGAATGTGCTCAAGGCCAGTATCCAGCAGAAGCTGTTCACCCTGGGAGACGAGGTAAAGGTCTATCCGGGGCATATGCACGCGACCACCATCGGCGCCGAAAAACGCCACAATCCCTTCGTCGGCGCCCGCGGCATTTTATAGCATCGGCAATTCAGATCGATTTCGACACGAGCTCACCGCCCGTCCCGCCTGCGGCGGGACTCGAGACGCAGAGATCGCAGAGAATCATGATGGTTTTTGTTTTTAACTAAAAGGCGCCCAGCTGACAGGGCTTAATCTTGATCCCCAGGGCCTCGCATGCGGCGCTGATCACCATTTTGCGCACCCCAAAGCGTTCGGCGATTTGCCAGGCCTCCGCACAGGGCAGGCGACCGTCGGTTGCTTTGGTGCGAATGGTCTCCACGATTTCTTCGTCGGCCGGGAGTTTGGCGGACACAATTTTTTTGTGCGGTGAATAGCCGAACAGACCCAATTGGCACTTATTCAGTTTGCACCGCACCTCGTCGGCAGCCCGGCCCACCTCCCGGGGGCTGGCTCCGAGAATTTTCGCGATTTCAAAAGCGACCGCGCAGGGCAGAACCCCTTCCGGGGTTCGTTTTTCGATTTCCGCCACGAGGGTGCGATCCGGCGATCCGGTTTCGCCCGAAACTTTTCCTCCCTTTGACTTGCCCATGAAACGCTTCCTCTTGGCTGTTGCTACGGCAATAATTCTGCCTTATACTGAGTCTTGAGCCGCACGGTTGTATTTATTTCGTTTTTTCGGATGGTTAGGTCCGAGGAGTTGCATCGCGGCAACCCGCGCGGAACCTTGAACCGCCGACGGTGTTCTGCTAATGTTTGAACATCCAGGCAGGAAAATCAATGGGATTCTCCGTTCAACGAAAAAAAACGCGTGTCATACGGGTTGGTGACGTCGAAGTCGGCGGAACGGCCCCGGTCCGGGTGCAATCGATGACCAACACCGACACCCGCGACGTCGAGAAGACAGTGGCGCAGGTCCGTCGACTGGAGGCTGCCGGCTGCGAAATCGTCCGGGTGGCGGTCCCGGATCGGGATGCCGCAGAAACCCTTTTCCGAATCAAGGAGCAAATCACGATTCCGCTGATTGCCGACATCCATTTCAATTACCGGCTGGCCATTGCCGCCGCCGGGGCCGGCGCCGACGGTTTGCGCATCAATCCCGGCAACATCGGCGCCAAACACAAGGTCAAAGCCGTGGTGGACTGTGCGGCCGACCACGGGATTCCAATTCGGATCGGTGTCAATGCCGGTTCTCTGGAGGCGGACCTGGTGGCAAAGCACGGCGGCCAGGTGACCGCCGAAGCCATGGTGGAAAGCGCGCTGCGCCATATCGATCAAATGGACGCCTTTGGTTTCGACCGCCTCAAAATTTCGATCAAAGCCTCCGACGTCGGCCGCACCGTGGCGGCCTACCGAATGCTGTCTGAAAAAACCGATTTGCCCCTGCACATCGGCGTTACGGAAGCCGGCGGCTTGTATGCCGGGATCGTGAAGTCGGCACTGGGCATCGGTATGCTGCTGGCAGAAGGCATCGGCGACACCCTGCGCGTGTCTCTGACCCGGGATCCGGTCGAAGAGGTTCGGGTCGGTTTTGAAATTCTCAAGGCGTTGCAGATCCGCAGCCGAGGTCCGGAGATTATTTCCTGTCCGACCTGCGGGCGCTGTAACATCGACTTGTTCGACATCGTCGAGCGGGTCGAGCGAGCGGTCCTGGTAAAGACCGTGCCGGTGAAGCTGGCAATCATGGGGTGTGCGGTGAACGGACCTGGAGAAGCCCGTGAAGCCGATCTCGGCATTGCCGGCGGCAACGGGGTCGGAATTCTTTTCAAAAAAGGAGAAGTCGTTAAGAAGTTTCCGGAGAATCGGCTGGTGGAAGTGCTTCTGGAAGAAGTGGAGCGCTACGAGACGCAGTGGAAGAAGGACAATCAAGGCGGATGAAGGAAGCGATTATGGGGCAAGCGAAGAAGAAGCGATCGGCAATCGAGCCCTCCCGGGCGGAAGACTATCCGGAATGGTATCAACAGGTCGTCAAAGCTTCCGACCTGGCGGAAAAATCGCCCGTGCGCGGCTGTATGGTCATCAAGCCCTGGGGTTACAGCCTGTGGGAAAACATGGTGCGCACACTGGACAACATGTTCAAGGCCACCGGCGTGAAAAACGCCTACTTCCCGCTGTTTATTCCGCTGGGATTCCTGCAGAAGGAAGCCGAACACGTGGAAGGCTTCGCCAAGGAATGCGCGGTCGTCACCCATCACCGTCTGGAGAAAGACGCCGAAGGCGGCCTGGTGCCTTCCGGACTGCTGGCCGAGCCGCTGGTGGTCCGGCCCACTTCCGAAACGATCATCGGGGATTCGTTTTCCAAGTGGATTACCAGCTACCGCGATCTGCCCATTCTGATCAATCAGTGGGCCAACGTGGTCCGCTGGGAGATGCGCACCCGAATGTTTCTGCGGACCAGTGAGTTTTTATGGCAGGAAGGCCATACGGCGCATGCCAGCCCGGAAGAAGCCCTGGAGCGGACGCGACGGATGCTGGATGTTTATGCGGACCTGGCGCAGAATCACCTGGCCATGCCCGTAATCAGGGGACGCAAGACCGCCCTGGAGCGCTTTCCCGGGGCGGTGGACACCCTTTGCATCGAAGCGATGATGCAGGACCGACGGGCACTGCAGGCCGGAACCTCCCATTTTCTGGGGCAGAATTTCGCCAGGGCGTCCAACATCGTCTTTCAGGATGCCGATGAACGCCAGCAGTATGCTTGGACAACCTCCTGGGGCGCTTCCACGCGGCTGATCGGTGGGTTGATTATGACCCACGGTGATGACGACGGCATCATTCTGCCGCCCCGGGTGGCGCCGGCGCATCTGGTGTTGATGCCGATTTATCGCAGCGACGATGAGCGCAGCCGGGTAATGGAATACGTCACGGAGCTCAGCCGGTTACTTGGGGAGCGTCGATTCGGCGATCGCCGGGTCGAGGTGGAAGTCGACACGCGCGACATCGGCGGGGCCCGCGGCTGGGATTGGATCAAAAAGGGCATTCCGGTTCGGGTGGAAATCGGTCCCCGGGATATTGCGGCCGATTCGGTGTTTGTCGCCCGGCGCGACCGCGACGCCAAGGATCGACAGTCGATCCCGCGGCAGCAGTTTGTTGCCGAAATCGACCGCATCCTTGCCGATATTCAAACGACCCTGTTCCACCGGGCGCTGGAATTCCGCAAGCAGCACACCCGTCGAATCAACGACCTGGAAGCATTCCGGCAGTTTTTTACGCCGCAGAATCCGGATTTGCCGGAAATTCACGGCGGATTCGCTCTGTCGCACTGGTGCGGTTCCCGGGACTGTGAAACGGAAATCAAGGAGGAACTGGGCGTGACCATCCGCTGTTTGCCGCTGGAAGACGAACTGGAGGAAGCGCATGCCCCGGGCAGTTGCATTCGCTGCGGCGAATCCGCCCGGGATTGGGCGGTTTTCGCCAAAGCTTATTGAGCGTTTCCAATTATGATGGCATTCTAAAAGTCGGCCCCTGCAATTTGTCATCCCCGCGGAGGCGGGGATCTGGAGTTTAACATACTGTAATAACAATGATTTCGAGATTCTCGCCTCCGCGGGAATAACAGATTTGAATATGTTTTGACTTTTTACGACTTCATCAATTTTGGTGAAAGCGCATTAGAGCCGGCCAAATTTTACGATTTATATGATTCGCATTACCGACATACTCGACAAGGTTTCCGAGTACATCGTCAACGAGGACACCAGCCTGGTGGAGCGGGCCTATATTTATTCGGCCCGGGTTCACGAGGGACAGATTCGCCTGTCCGGCGAACCGTACCTGTCACACCCGCTGGAGGTTGCCGGGATACTGGCCGATATGAACC
>DAXETY010000121.1:0-6997 GCA_051155755.1 Desulfobacterales bacterium | reverse complement strand
AGGAAGGCGTGCTGGAGATTGCCGGACTGGTCAACCCGGAATGTCTCTCCGGACATCGGGTCGTATTTATCGGCGTAAAGCTGGCCTCGTTGAACCTGGTGGAAAAGGGCAAAGAGTTCAGCAAACTGCGCGGAGTGGTGTCGGTCAGCGTGGTCACCGGCCGTTTCGACCTGATCCTGATGGTGCTGTTGCGGGAAGGTTTCGACCTGCTGGAGTTCTACACGCGGGAAGTCTATCGCCTCAAGGACGTGCGCTCGGTGGAAACCTTCGTGGTCTACAAGGGCTATAATTTGAAAGTCCCTTACATACTTTGAGCGCTTCAAATCTTAAAATAAAGGAGGTGACATGAGCTCCGAGGAAGAGACGCGCAAAACGGCACTTCACGAGTGGCACCGGCGGCAGGGTGCCAACATGGCCACCTTCGGCGGTTACGAGATGCCGCTGTGGTATCCCAGCGGGGCCCGCAAGGAGCACCTGGCCGTCATTCAGTCCGCCGGCATTTTCGACACCAGCCACATGAGCGTGGTGATGGTGCACGGCGGGGGCGCTTTGGCATTGCTGCAGAAATGTTTCTCCAAAAACCTGGAGGCTTGCATCGGCAGTGCATCCAGACCGCTTTCCAACGGCAGGAGCGTTTACGGTGTGTTTTTGAATCCTGCAGGCGAAGTGATCGACGATGCGATCGTTTTTCAGCTCGAAAACGAGAACTACATGGTGGTGGTCAATGCGGGCATGGGCGCCGCGATCGCCGACCACCTTCGCTCTCACGACCAGGGGAACGCCGTCACGGTGACCGATCTCAGCGACCGGGTCGGCAAGCTCGACGTCCAGGGACCCGAAGCGGCCCGAATTCTGCGGGAGGCGATCCGCGATGCGGATTCGGTTTTCGACGCCCTGCCCTATTTTTCGTTCAAGGGCCATTTCGATCCGGCCTCCCGGGTGCCCGGCCGCGTCCAAATGCACGACGGCACGCCGATTCTGCTCTCGCGCACCGGATACACCGGTGAATTCGGTTTCGAAATTTTCACGCCGCCGCAGCAGTTCACCACCGTCTGGCGCGCCCTTTTGGCCGCCGGTGAAAACCGGGGGCTTATCCCCTGCGGTCTGGCGGCCCGGGATTCCCTGCGGGCCGGTGCGGTGCTGCCGCTGTCCCATCAGGACATCGGCCCCTGGCCGTTTGCCAACAATCCCTGGCTGTTCGCCCTGCCGTATGATGCAAGCGGTGATCGATTCACCAAGAATTTCATCGGCGCCGATGCCCTGCAGAAAGTGGCCAATGTTCCGCACACATTGCCGTTTGCCGGGTTCGACCTGCGAAAGGTCGCCGTGGAGGATTCCGAAGTGCTGCCGGCCCCGCAGGCCGAGACCATCGGATCGGTGCTCACCTGCGTGACCGACATGGCCATCGATCGCGTCGACGGGCGCATCTGCAGCATCGCCGGCGCAGATGCGCCGCCGGATTTTCGACCGCGCGGTCTTTGCTGTGGGTTCGTGCGGGTGACAACCCGCCTGGAGCCGGGACAGACCGTCCGTCTGCGCGACCGCCGTCGGGAGATCGAAGTGGAGATCGTCTCCGACATCCGGCCCGACCGCACGGCGCGCAAGTCATTGCAGCGCTTTCTGTCGCACACCTAACCCATAAGGAGGATATCCATGAAGGAAATCAGTGAACTCAATCTGCCGGAAGACGTCCGCTATGCCGAAGATCACGAATGGGCCCGGCAGGATGGAGACAAGGTTCGCGTGGGCATCAGCGATTATGCCCAGGATCAACTCGGCGACGTGGTGTTCGTGGAGCTGCCCCAGGCGGGTGACAAATTTTCCAAGGGCGACGCCTTCGGCAGCGTGGAATCGGTAAAGGCGGTCTCCGAACTGTTCATGCCGATCGGCGGCGAAATCAGCGCCATCAACAACAAGCTGGAAGACGAACCGGAACTGGTCAACAGCCAACCTTACGGAGACGGATGGATGATCGAGGTCAAAGTCGACAATGCGTCCGAACTCGATCAGCTGATGGACAAAAACGCGTATCTGCAGATGCTGAAAGGATTGTAAATTATGCGCTACCTGCCCCACACCCCAGAAGACATTCAATCCATGCTCGAGGTCGTCGGGGTCGGCGAGTTGGAAGAGCTCTTTGCGACCATTCCGAAAGACTGCTGTTGCCGCACCCGCATGGATCTGCCGGAGGCAATGACCGAATGGGAGCTCGACGAACACATGGACGGTCTTGCCGCCCGGATGGCAACCACGCCGGAATACAGGGTATACATGGGCGCCGGCAGCTACGAACATTATGTTCCGGCGGCCGTGGGTTACCTGCTGTCCCGCAGTGAATTCGTCACTTCCTACACGCCGTATCAGCCCGAAATCAGCCAGGGCACCCTGCAGGCCATCTACGAGTATCAGACCCTGGCCAGCCGTCTGATGGGCACCGAAGTCGCCACGGCCTCCCATTACGATGGGTCCACGGCCCTGGCCGAATCCCTGCTCATGTCGGTGCGCGTGACCGGCCGCAAAAAGGTGGCCGTATCCCGCGCCGTGCACCCGAACCATCGCCGGGTCATCGAAACCTATTTCAAACCGACCGGCTACGAAGTCGCGGAATTGCCCTACGGGGCCGACGGCCGCACCGATCTTGCCGCCCTGAAGGACTTCTCGGAACTGGCCGGCGTGGCGGTGCAGTCGCCCAATTTTTTCGGCTGCATCGAAAACCTGCAATCGGCCGCAGACGCCGTTCATGACACCGGGGCCTTGCTGGTGGCTTCCTTTACCGAACCGCTGGCCTATGGTCTGCTGAAAAATCCGGGCAGCCAGGATGCCGACATTGTGTGCGGCGAAGGACAGAGCCTGGGGCTGCCCCGTTCCTTCGGCGGACCGGGACTGGGCATGCTCGGCAGCCGCATGAAATTCGTGCGCAGTCTGCCGGGACGGCTGGTGGGCCGCACCAAGGACATCGAAGGCCGCGAGGGTTTCGTGCTGACCCTGGCCACCCGCGAACAGCACATCCGGCGCGAGAAAGCCACCTCCAACATCTGCACCAACAACAGCCTGTGCGCACTGAGCGCCGCGGTTTACATGGCCTCGCTGGGGGGCACCGGATTCCGGGAACTCGCCCAGCTCAATTACGACAAGGCCGAGTATCTCAAGGAAGGGCTGGCCGAAGCCGGAATTTCCATTGCGTTTCCGACACCGACCTTCAATGAATTCGTGGCCGTGCTGCCCGGAGATTTTCAGGAAACCTACCGGCGCCTGCTGCAGAAAAAAATGGTCGCCGGCCTGCCCCTCGAGCCTTATTATCCCGAACTGAAGAACGCCACCCTGCTGTGCGTGACTGAAACGTTTTCCCGGCAGGATCTGGATGCATTGATCAAGGAGGTAGCCTCATGAAACAAGCTCCGGGAACCACCGGTTTGATATTGCAGGAGCCGTTGCTCTGGGAACGCGGCCGTCGCGGCCGCCGGGGATTTTCCATCCCTCGAAGTGACGTGGAGAACCGTACGCTGGATCCGGAGCTCACCGGAGACGGTCCGGATTTTCCCGACCTGAGTGAAGTGGAACTGGTGCGTCACTACACCCGGCTGTCCACCTGGAACTTCGGAGTCGACACCGGCATGTACCCGTTGGGTTCCTGCACCATGAAGTACAACCCCAAAACCAACGAACGGCAGGCCCGTCTGCCCGGATTTGCCGGGGCCCATCCCCTCCTGCCGGACGATCTGTCCCAGGGGGCCCTGGAACTGATGTTTCACCTGCAAAACTACCTGGCCGAGGTCACCGGCATGGATGCCGTCTCCCTGCAGCCGGCCGCCGGCGCCCACGGAGAGATGACCGGCATGCTCCTGATTTATGCATATCATCACAATCAGGGCAGTCAAAAATCGAAAATCATCGTACCGGACACCGCCCACGGCACCAATCCGGCCAGCGCCACGCTTTGCGGTTACCGCTCCGTGCCGGTCAAATCCGGAGACAAGGGGGTACTGGAGCCTGAAGACGTCGCCGAAGTCATGGACGAGGAAACCGCCGGCATCATGGTGACCAACCCCAACACCCTGGGGCTGTTCGAGACTCACATTCGCGAAATCACCGATATCGTTCATGAAAAAGGCGGACTGGTCTACTGCGACGGCGCCAATATGAACGCCGTGATGGGCATCATCGACATGAAGTCGATCGGCATCGACGTGCTGCACCTCAATCTGCACAAAACCTTTTCCACGCCTCACGGCGGCGGCGGTCCGGGTTCCGGGCCGGTATGCGTCAACCAAAAACTGGAACCGTTTCTGCCGGTGCCGCGGGTGATGAAAGAAAACGGGGCCTATCGGCTTTCGGAGGATTTTCCAAATTCCATCGGCAAGGTCGACACGTTCCACGGTCATTTCGGCATCATGTTGCGGGCCTACAGTTACATCCGGAGCATGGGCCCCGACGGACTCAAACGCGCCAGTCAGCTGGCCGTTCTGAACGCCAACTATATCAAGGAGCGTTTGAAATCCGTCTATCACCTGCCCTACGACAAACCGTGCATGCACGAGTGCGTATTCAGTGACAAACACCTGGCGCCATATAAAGTCGCAACGCTGGACCTGGCCAAGCGACTGATCGATTACGGATTTCATCCGCCCACGGTTTATTTTCCGCTGGTGGTGCACGGTTCCATTATGATCGAACCGACCGAAACCGAGTCGAAAGAAGATTTGGACCAGTTCATCGAAACGATGAAACAGATCGCCGCCGAAGCCGAATCGCGGCCGGAACTGCTGAAAGAAGCGCCGCACAACACCAAGGTGCGCCGGTTGGACGAGGTGCAGGCGGCCAGGAAGCCATGTCTGGCCAATTGATCATTCGTCAGGCACTGCGAATCGAAAAACAAATTTCGTGTCTGGTTTGCACACGATTCGTCTCAAGCAATCGTCCGCAGTCCGTTGTCAGTGGTCCGTTGCCGGCTCCGAATTGTGTTCTACTTTAATTTTGGTAATGTGCAAACAAATGGACCTCGGCAAAATGGGTTTTGCGAGCGAAGCTGGAACATTTTGGACCTTGTGACCAATTTGCGGGTCAAATGAAGCGTTTTTAAAGTTTCAACCATATGGCCAAAACCGAACAGTCTCCGTTGGCGGATCGCAATACCTGGCTTTGCGTGGAGGCCGGGCGGGTGCCGTATCGAGAGGCGCTGGCGCTGCAGCACGGCCTGTTGGCGGCCCGGCGGTCGGGCCGCATCCCATCGGATCTGGTGCTGCTGCTGGACCACCCGCCGGTGTTCACCCTCGGTCGCCGCGGCGGTCGGGAAAACCTGCTGGTCTCCGATGCGTACCTGCAGCGCAACGGGGTCGAAGTCATACCGGTGGAACGCGGGGGCAACATCACGTTTCACGGTCCGGGTCAGCTGGTGGCCTACACCATCTTCGACCTGCAGGCCGCCCGCATGGGGGTGACCGATTTCGTTTTCCGGCTTGAAGAGGCCATGCTGCGCACGGCCGGAGCCTGGAACGTGTGCGCCCGTCGCAATCCGCTCAATCGCGGTGTCTGGGTCGGAGCCAATAAAATGGGTAGCATCGGCCTGGCCATCCGCCGGGGTGTCACCTACCACGGGCTGGCCTTCAACGTGGAAACCGATCTGACACCGTTCAGCTGGATCAATCCCTGCGGACTGCAAAATGTCGGGGTCACTTCCCTGCAGCGGGAGGCCGGCCGACCGGTGTCGTTGTCCGAGGCCATGGCCGCGTTCAAAGAACACTTCGCCCGGGCACTGGATGTGAGGCTGACAAACGTGCCGCCGGCAGAGATCGAATCGCTGGCGGCCGCTTAACCCTTAAATTAAAAGGTCCTTTCACCGCAGAGACGCAGAGGACGCGGAGAAAATTTACTTTTCACTTTCTGCTGAGAGGGCAGAAAGTGAAAAATTACTCCGGCATGATCGTGCAATCTGGCAAGTCTCGCCCAAAAGTTTCTTTCGCGCTTTGAAGCGGACTGGCCTTTCGGTTTGCCGTCCTCTCAACGGCAAACCGAAAAGTCAATCTCTCTGCTTTCTCCGCGCCTCGCGGTGAGGATAAAAAAAGATCATGAATCCATCCAAACGGCAAAAAAAACCCGACTGGCTGCGCAAACGCCTGCCCAGCGGTCCCGAATATGAACGCATCCGCAGTCTGGTGCGAAAAAGCCATCTCCACACCGTCTGCCAGGAAGCCCAGTGTCCCAATATCTGGGAGTGCTTTTCGAGCCGGACGGCCACATTCCTGATCCTGGGCGACCGCTGCACGCGCAACTGCCGTTTTTGCGCCGTGGCCCACCAGCCTTCCGGTCCGCCCGATCCGGAAGAACCACGCCGGGTGGCCGAAACCGTGGACCGCATGCAGCTGGGATACGTGGTGATCACCTCGGTGACCCGGGACGATCTGCCGGACGGCGGCGCCGGTCACTTCGCCCGCACGATTCAAGAAATCCGGCGCCGGGTGCCGAATGCCATGGTCGAAGTGCTGATACCGGATTTTCAGGGCAGTTCCGAAGCCCTGGAAACGGTACTGACAGCCCAACCCGACGTGCTCAACCACAACCTGGAAACCGTCCCGCGCCTTTACGATACGGTACGGCCCGGCGCGGATTATCATCGCTCGCTGCAGCTGCTGGGCAATGCCCGGCGACACGACCCCGACCTGCCCACCAAGTCGGGCCTCATGCTGGGTCTGGGGGAGAAAGACGCCGAGATTCAGCAAACCCTGGGCGATCTGCGCGCAGTCGACTGCCGCATGCTGACGCTGGGACAGTACCTGCAGCCGTCCCAAAAGCATCTGCCCGTGGCGCGCTTCGTGCCGCCCGTGGAGTTCGACCACTGGAAAACCATGGCAGAGAAAATGGGATTTTCCGAAGTGGCCAGCGGACCTTTCGTGCGCAGCTCCTACCATGCAAGGGAGCTGTTTGAGGCGACGAAACTTTGATCCTGACCAACCACGGAATAAAGATTCAGACAGGCCATGCGGGCAAACCTCCACGGCCC
>DAXETY010000120.1:0-22438 GCA_051155755.1 Desulfobacterales bacterium | reverse complement strand
CTTGGTCTGGGCATCGATTATCTGTTTCAGCTGGACGACTGGTCCGGCATCCAAAGCTTCCAAGACGCCCTGCCCGTGATCGCAGAAGAATCCATCGGAATTGTTTCGGGGGCGACGCTGACCTGGATTGCGCTCAATGCCCCACGGGTGCTGCAACTGAATTTCACCGATGCTCCCGGCGACCCGGCCACTGCCAAAGCCTTCCCGCCTAAAGAGCGATTACCGGAGCCGGTCGACCATTTTTTACACCGGATACCCGCGGAGATCGGCAACGATATCATTTACCTGCAGTCGGAGTTGCATTACGTCCGGGTTGTCACCACGGCCGGCCAGCGGCTGGTGCTGTTTAACCTGAAAGACGCGATTGCCGATTTGGAAAAAAGAATCGACGGCATTCAGACCCATCGATCCTACTGGGTGGCCGGCACCCATGCCAGGGTCCTGATTTCCCAAAAGAACAAAAAATTGATCCGCACCACCAACGATCACCGGGTTCCGGTCAGCCGTCGCAAACTCGCGGAGGTCAGGCACTTCATGCGCGAAAGTAGAGGACGTCCATGAAATAATGCAATTCTCGTTTCGCCTGAAATTTTTGCCTGCCTTACCCATGCACTTCGTGAGAATTGCATAATTTCATGGACGTCCCCCTTAACGCGTCCCGCTTAAATAATCCCCCAAAAAAACAATCGGGTGTGTTTTTGGCTTGACAACCAATGTGCAATAGGTGCATATTGGCGATCAAACATAACAATATTGGATTTACAACACCAGTATATCGGTTGGCTTATGAGCGGAAGCCCCATATATCAGGAGTTAAAAAAACGAATCATCCTGATGGAATACAAGCCCGGGTCGGTGCTGCGGGAAAAAGAGATCATGGATGAGTTCGGTGTCAGCCGCACGCCGGTGCGAGAGGCGTTTATCCGGTTGGAGATGGAGGGGTTGGTGCGCATTATTCCCAACCTGGGCACCTTTGTGGCCGACGTCAGCTTCCAGCAGCTCAAGGACGTGTTCGAGATCCGGTCCTTTTTGGTGCGGTTGACCGGTCAGCTGGCCGCGGCGCGCATCACAGAAGACGAGCTGGCCGAGATTCGCGTTCGAATCGAGCGCATGAAGGAGTCCTGCGACCCCAAGATGTTGATGCAGATCGACGGGGAAATCCACGATATCATCAATCGGGCGACGAAAAACGAGGCGCTGGTCAAGATTTTGGGCACGCTCCACGATCAGGCCGTACGCATCTGGACCTATTCCCACGCCGAAAATCATTACTGGAAGGGGCTGGTCGGCGAATTCGAAGAAATCGAAGCGGCCCTGCACCGCCGCGACGAAGCTGAAACCGCCCGCCTTCTGGAAAAGCACACCAAACGGTTTGTCGAACACATAAGGAGTCAGTTTGCGGCCTGATTAACAGCCGCATCTCTGCAAATCGATCGAATTTGAACCATCGTTTTTAAATATCAAGCATTCAAGCAAGGAGGGAGGTCTGAAATGAGTCAGTTTCCGAATCAGGCACGCGTGGTCATCATCGGCGCCGGCATCGTCGGCAATTGCGTTGCCGGTCACCTGGCCCGGAAAGGCTGGAAGGACATGGTGATGATCGACAAGGGACCGTTGCCCAACCCGGGCGGGTCCACCGGCCATGCATCCAATTTTATTTTCCCCGTGGATCACGGCAAAGCCATGACCCAGCTCACGCTGGACAGCGCCCGCCAATATGAAGAGATGGGCGTGTCGCGGACCTGCGGCGGTATCGAACTGGCCCAGACCGAAGAGCGCATGATCGAGCTCAAGCGTCGCATGGCCTCGGCCAAGTGCTGGGGGGTGGAGTCCGAGCTGCTGGATCCCGACGGCGTGGTCAAGCTCTTTCCGTGGGTCAACAAGGAACGGATTCTGGGAGGTTTCTACACCCCTTCGGTGAGCGTGGTCGATTCGTTGCGGGCCGGCACTATTTTTCGTGAAAAAGCGCAGGAGATGGGGGCCCTGTCCGTCTTTCCCAATACGGAAGTCACCGGCATCGGGGTCGAAGACGGCCGGGTGCGCAGCGTGCAGACCACCCGGGGGGAGATCGAGGCCGAATACGTGATTATCGCCTGCGGCGTCTGGAGCCCGCGCATCGCCGAGATGGCCGGAGCCGCCATTCCGCTGGTGCCGGTGGTGCACCAGATGATCGACGCCGGCCCGGTGCCGCAGTTCGCCCAGGCCAAGGGCGAGATCGAATACCCGATCCTGCGGGACATGAGCACCATGATGTACGAGCGGCAGTCGGCGGCCAACATGGAAGTCGGCTCCTATGCCCACCGCCCCATCCTGCACGATCCCAACGACATTCCCTCCAACGAGCAGGCCAAGCTGTCGCCCACCGAGATGCCGTTTACGCGGGAGGACTTCGAGCCCCAGCTCGAAGACGCCCTGGAGCTGCTGCCCGAGATGCTCGACAACGACCAGGTGGAGATCCAGTACGCCATCAACGGGCTCATCTCGCTGACCCCCGACGGCGCTCCGGTCATCGGCGAAACCCCCGAGGTCAAGAACCTGTGGTCGGTGGCGGCGGTCTGGATCAAGGAGGGGCCCGGAGTCGGACGGATGGTGGCCGAGTGGATGACCGACGGAGCCCCCGAGCTGGATCCCAACGAGGTGGACATCGCCCGTTTCTACCCCTATGCCCGCACCAAGAAGCACGTCTGGGACCGGGCCACCGAGGGCTTCAACAAGATTTACGGCGTTGTTCATCCCCACGAGCAGTGGGAATCGTCCCGCAACCTCCGCCTGAGCCCGTTTCACGACCGCACTCAGGCCCTGGGCGCGGTCTATTTCCAGACGGCCGGCTGGGAACGCCCCCACTGGTACGAGAGCAACAAGGCCCTGCTGGAAGAATACCGCGACAAGGTCAACGATCGTCCCAACGAATGGGATGCCCGCTGGTGGTCGCCGATCATCAACGCCGAGCACCTGGCCATGCGCGACCGGGTGGGTATGGTGGATTTGAGCGCTTTTGCCATTTTCGACATCACCGGGCCCGGTGCCCTGGACACCTTGCAGAAGGTGGCCGTTTCGCAGATGGACGTGCCGGTGGGCAAGGCGGTCTATACCCTGCTGCTCAACGCACACGGCGGCATCCGCACCGACCTGGTCGTGGTGCGCACCGGCAAGCAGTCCTTCCGGGTGATCACCGGCGGCGGTCACGGCGGGGTGGACAAAAAATGGTTTATCGACCACCTGCCCGAAGACGGATCGGCCCAGCTGCACGACCAGACCTCGGCCCTTTGCACGGTGGGGCTCTGGGGACCGGCGGCCCGGGATGTGCTGGCCTCGGTGACCGAAGACGATGTTTCGGACGGCGGATTTCCATATGCCACCGCCAAGCAGCTTCGCATCGGCGAAATTCCGGTTTGGGCCCTGCGCATCTCCTACGTGGGCGAGCTGGGCTGGGAAATCTACACTGCCATGGAGCACGGCCGGAAACTCTGGGATACCCTCTGGGAGGCCGGACAGGCCCACGGAGTGGTTCCGGTGGGCATCGGTGTGTACGGCACCACCGCCCGCCTGGAAAAAGGCTATCGCCTCTACGGCAACGACCTGGAAACCGAATACAATCCGGTGGAAGCCGGCATGGCCCTGCCGAAGGTCAAAAAGCAGGACTTCATCGGCAAGGCGGCCTATCTGAAAGTCCGGGAGACGGACCCGGCGGCCGTGCTGTGCACCCTGACCGTCGACGACCACACCGCTTCCGACGGCCAGAAGCGCTACATGGTCGGCAACGTGCCGGTGCTGACGGCCAAGGGCGAGCCCATCGTTGACGCGCACGACCGGCGCTCCTATGCCACCAGCGCCGGTAACGGCCCTTCCGTCGGCAAGTTCATTCTCATGGCCTATCTGCCGCCGGAGCAGGCCGTCGTCGGCAATTCGCTCAAAGTGGAATACTTCACCGAGCAGTTCCCGGTCACCGTGGCGGCCGTGGGGCCCACGGCGTTGTTTGACCCGGAAAATGCCCGAATGAAAGGGTAGATAAGGATTAGGGCAACTAGGGAGACGTTATTATGAACATTCTTGTCTGCGTCAAACGGGTGCCGGATATCGGCGCCCGGATCGACCTGTCCGAGGACCGGCAGACGATCCTGACCAAAAACCTGGGATTCACCATCAGCCCCCACGAGGAGTGCGCCGTGGAGGCGGCCATCCAGCTGGTCGAAGCCCACGGCGGCCAGTCCACGGTACTGACCCTGGGCCCGGCCGCCGCCGAAGAACAGCTGCGCGACAGTCTGGCCCGGGGCGTGGACCGGGGCCTTCTGCTGGAAACCGACGGCGGCGAGTGGGATCCGGTCCAGACTGCGGCTGCCATCACGGCGGCCGTGCGGGCCGAGGCGCAAAAGGCGCCCTTCGACCTGATCCTTTTCGGCAACGAGTCGGCCGACAGCGGCGGCTGCCAGGTGGGCATTCGGGTGGCCCAGGCCCTGGGCCTGCCCTGCCTGGCCGGTGCCAAAAAGCTGGACATCTACGACGGCGGCGCCTCCGCCTGGCGCGAGGTCGACAGCGGCTGGGAGATTTTCGATTTTCCGCTGCCGGCGGTGGTCACCGTGAAGGAGGGGATCAACCTGCCGCGTTATCCCAGCCTGCGCGGCACCATGAAGGCCAAGAAAAAGCCGGTAGACCGCGTGTCGCCCGAAAAGATCGATGCCGGGCTGGAGATGCAGCACCTTTTTCATCCACCCGAGGTGAAAAAGGAAGTGACCATGCTGGGCGAAGGTCCGGCGGCCGCACTCAAGGTGGTCGAGGTGCTCAAATCGTTGGAGGTGATCTGAAATGATAATCGCACTGACCGAAATCGAAGGCAACGACCTGAGCGAGGCTTCCCAGCAGATGCTCACCTTTGCCCGGGAGTTAACCGGACGCGACGGCAGTGAGGTTGCGGCCCTGCTGATCGGTGAAAATACGGCCCTGTCGAACGCCGCGCTGGGACGATATGGGGTCTCGAAGGTCATTCGGATCGAAATCGATTCGCTCAACGACTATGCACCGGCGGGCTGGGCCCGGGCGGTTTCCCAGGTCATGGCCGAGCGCACGCCCAAGATGGTGCTGGCCCCCGGCACCGACCGGGGCAACGAGGTCATGGCGCACCTGGCGGCCATGACCGATCTGCCCCTGGCCGCCAACGCGCTGGCGGTGGATGGCGAAGACCCCTCAAAGGTGACCCGGATGCGGTGGGGCAGCAGCCTGCTGGAGGAGGCCGTACTGGCGGGCTCGCCCAAACTGTTGACCCTGGCGCTGCACGTGGTGCCGGCCGAGGAGGGGTCTGCCCCCGCCGAGCCCGCACAGGAGACCGTCGCACCGACGATCCCGGAAGAAGATCTGCGCGTGCGCCTGACCCGGCGGGAGGCCGAGGTCACCGAGGGCATCACCTTGAAAAACGCACCGGTGGTGGTCGGCGGCGGCCGCGGGGTGGGCAGCCCGGAAGGCTATGCGGTGCTGGAGAAGCTGGCCGAACTGATCGGCGCCGCGGTGGGATGCTCCCGGGTGGCCACCAACAACGGCTGGCGTCCCCATTCAGACCAGGTGGGGCTCACCGGTACCCGGATTTCTCCGGAACTCTACATTGCCTGCGGCATCAGCGGGGCGATTCAGCACCTGGTCGGATGCAAAGGGGCCAAGCGGATCATGGTGATCAACAAGGATCCGGAGGCGGCCTTTTTCGCCAAGGCCGACTACGGGGTCCTGGGCGACCTGCACGAGGTGTTGCCGGCAATCATCGAGGAGGTTAAAAAGCAAACCGCCTGAACACCGCGGGGCGGCCCCGCGTTCGTTATTCACGGGTTTTCCGGCGCCCGCCGGAAAACCCCCATACGATGAGGAAGGATCCATGACGCTCGAAGAAAAGATCATTCAAACCATGCAGGACCGGGGAATCGAATACGAAGTGTTCGAACACGAGCCGGTGTACACCAACCCGACCATGGCCGAAGCACTCGGCGTCAGCGAGGCCGAGACGGTCAAGTCCCTGGTGCTTACCACCAAGGAAAAGAACATGGTGGTTCTGGTGATGCCCGGAAACAAGAAGGTCGACTGGAAAGCGGCGGCCAAAACCGCCAACACCAAAAAAGTCTCCTTCGCCAAGCCCGAGGCGGTCAGTGAGGCGGTGGGCTGCGAAGTCGGCTGCGTTCCGCCCTTCGGGCACCTGTCCGCACTGCCCATCTACCTGGATCCGGAACTCATGCGGCAAACCTCCGTTTACTTCAATCCCGGGGTGCATCACAAGTCGTTCAAGGTCAGCTCCCGGGACCTGAAAAAGCTGTGTCAGGGCAAATAACCTGACCGCGCACACCGTTCGGCTTCGAGGCACCGCCGGCCGTCTTCGGGGCAGACAGGAGCGATTGGCATGGCAACCCGAGAAATTTTCTGGAACATTTCTTTTTTCGGCGAGGTGCTGCTGTACGTGCTGGCCGCCCTGGCGGTGGGTGCCTTTGCCTACGGCATCTACCGACACGTGCGCCGCGTGCTCCAGGGCAAGCCGATTTCTTTTTCCCGCAGCGACTTGGCAGCGCGGGTTGGACGGACGTTGGCCACGATTGCCACCAACCGGACGGTCTTCCGCCGCCACCGGCTGGCCGGCAGCATGCACTTGCTCATCCTGTGGGCTTTCGTGGTGCTGTTTATCGCCACGATCATCGTGGCGGTGGAATACGACCTGTTTCACAAGATCCTGGGAATGGACCACGCCATTCTGCAGGGGCCGTTTTTTCTGGGATTCGAGCTGGTCACCGACCTGTTCGGCGGCCTGTTGATCGTCGGTGTGATCATCGCCCTGGTGCGGCGCTACATGCTGCAGCGGTCCCAGTTGAGACACCAGCCCATCGACTGGATTTTTCCGGTCTGGATCCTGGTTATCGCCGTGACCGGTTTTGCCGTCGAGGGCCTGCGGCTGGCCGCCGATGCGGAGCAGCTGGGCTATGCTGCCGGCTGGTCGCCGCTGGGCTACGCAGTGGCCGGCATGGCGGGCGGGGCCGATCCCGCCGCCCTGCGCACCGGCCACAGCCTGCTGTGGTGGTTCCACGGGATTGCGGCCTTGAGCGGCATCGCCCTGCTGCCCTTCGTGCCGAAAGTGATGCATCTGATCGGCGCCGGGGTGAACCTGTTTTTCGACGATCTGCGGCCGCAGGGTCGCTTGGCGCCGCTGGACGTGGAAGGCGCCTTCGAGCGCGACGAGGTGCTGGGCTACGAGACCCTGGGCGACCTGACCCGCAAGGATCTGCTGGACGTGGTGGCCTGCACCGAGTGCGGCCGCTGTGAAATGAACTGCCCGGCATCGATTTCCGGTAAAGTGCTCTCGCCCCGGGAGATCGTCCTGGGACTGCGCCGCCAGCTCAACACGGAGCATCCGCTGCTGGGCCCGCCCTGGCCGGAGTCCCGGCGCATACTGGAAGCCGAGATTTCACCCGAAGCGGTGGAGCAGTGCACCACCTGCATGGCTTGCGTGGAGAGCTGCCCGGCCCTGATCGACCCGTTGAGCAAAATCCTGGAGCTGCGCCGCAACCAGGTCATGATTCACGACGTGTACCCGGACACCTATGCCGACGTTTTCGCCGGTATCGAAAAACGCAGCAATCCCTGGAACGAACATCCCACCATGCGGCTGGAATGGGCCAAGGGGCTGGATGTGCCGATCATGGCCGAAGTGGCCGAGGCCGGCCGGGGAGTTGACTACCTTTTCTGGGTCGGCTGTGCGGCCGCGTTCGATCCCCGCAACGCCAAAATCGCCCGGGCCATGGCCCGGATCCTGAAGGCCGCCGGCGTCGACTTTGCCGTGCTGGGAGAAGAGGAGCGCTGCACCGGGGATCCGGCCCGGCGCATGGGCCACGAATACCTGTTCAGCATGCAGGCCGAGATGAACGTGGAACTGCTGTCCGGATACGACTTCGAGCAGATCCTGACCATCTGTCCCCACTGCTTTAACTCCTTCGCCAAGGATTACCCGGATTTCGGCGGCAACTACGCCGTGGTCCACCACACCCAGCTGATCGGCGAGCTCATCACCGCCGGCCGCCTGCGCCTGACCCGGCCGGTCGAGGCGGTGGCCACCGTGCACGACTCGTGCTACCTGGGCCGGCACAACCGCATCTTCGAGGCCCCGCGGGACGTTCTGGCAAAAATCCCCGGTCTTCGAACCGTGGAGATGACGCGCAACCGGGAGATGGCCATGTGCTGCGGCGCCGGCGGGGGAATGACCTGGGTCGAGGAGGCCTCCGACCAGCGGGTTAACGACCGGCGGGTGGAGCAGGCCGACGAAGCGGTTCGCAGCGCCCACAGCGACAAGCCCGGCCTGCTCGCCACCGCCTGTCCGTTCTGCATGACCATGATCGAAGACGGCCTGGCCGCCTGCGACACGCAGCTGGTCGACAAGGACATCGCCGAGCTGGTGCTCGAGGCCATGGAGCCGCAGGAATGAAAAGATCACGGACGGCAATCGTTTGCCGACCGAAACCACATCAAAGATGAGGCGGCCGGTCGCCGCGACGGTGGGTGTTGTACGCGCGAGGTGCCCGGTTTCAGGACAACCATTTCGTCGTCTGAAATTCGACGCTCAGTGCGGCGGTCGAAGTTATTTGCGTGAGGGGAAATGATTCGAAAACCGCGACAGGTCTCGCCGGAAAACCTCTGGAATCGGCTGGCCCGGGATCTGATTTACGACTCGAAACAGGTGCTGCTCTACTCGGGCATCCGCATCCCGGAAAAAAAGGAAAAAGGCGCACCGGTCGACTATTCCGGCATCGTCGAACGGATTACCAAGGGCACCCGCTACGGCGCCATCCACGATCCGACCACCCGGCGGATTCATTTCGAACCCGATTACATCCAGAACATCATCGACGTTCAGACCCGTTTCGACTTCCCCGTGTATGACAAGTCCTTCGGGCCGGGCGGCATCGCCGGCTACATCGCCGACGGCTATGAGGAAGAATATGCGCTGAAAAATCCCAGCCTGAACAACATCATCACCCAGGCCTTGATGGCCAAAAAATACAGAATGCCCTTTGCCTTTGTCAGCGCCCGGCAGCTGTCTCAATACGAGGTCGAACAGATCGGGGTGATGACCAATGTCTATGAAGGGCCGATCTATCTGCACGTGACCAGTCCGGCCGGCATCGCCGAGGTGGAAAGCTTCGTGCGGCAGGGCCGCTACATCATCACGACCCATTCCATTTTCGATTCCCCGCTGACGCTGACCTATAAAAAACAGGTCGATGCGCTTATCCGATGCGCCGAGTTGGGCATTCCGGTATACCTGACGACCATGCCCTTCAGCGGGCAGAACGGGCCCATGACCACCTACGGCATCGCCTTGCTGGCGTTTGCCGAATTTCTGGCGGGCATGGCCATCGTGCACGCGGTCAACTCGGAAACCAAAATCATCAACGGGGCCTATCCCACCATGTGCACGCCGGGGATGAACCCGGAGCTGAAAATCGGTTCGGTCGCCCACAACTTCGTCAACTACCTGGTGGCCTACACCTCCCGGCTGCTGGACATTCCCAGTATTCAATCCGGCTGCACCATCGAAGGCAGCAGCCACAGAGACGAGATTCTGGGCACCGACTACCAGACCGTCCGGGCCATGCTGCTGTGGGAGGACTTGTTCGAGGGCTGGCACATGCTGCGCCACGTGTACGGCTTTCTCGGCAATCTGGCCAATTTTTCCTTTCACAAGGCCGAAAACGACATCGCCGCGCTGTGGCACATCCAGAGTCTGGAAGACGAGGGCATCGCAGCGGTGCTGGCCAACAACGTCCGGCTGAATCGGGATTTTAACCGGGCCGACGAAATCTATCACAATCCGAAAATGCTCTTCGACCGTGAGCAAGGCGCCGTGGTGGAGGTCATCATCGAAACCATGGAAAACTATCAAGGCGACTTCGGCCGGCATAACCACACCCTGAAAAACATCCCCAGCATGTGGTTTTAATATTCGATGCCCTTCTGGGCTTTGATGCCGTTTTGTAGGGGGTGTTTGATCGAGCGCATCTCGGTGACCAGGTCGGCGGCGGCCAGCAGCTCCGGGGGGGCGCCCCGGCCGGTAACCGCCACGTGCAGGTTGGTCGGTCTGGCGGCCAACGCCGCCAGCACCGGCGGCAAATCGACCATGTTGTATTTCAGCAGGTAGGTAAACTCGTCCAGCACCACCAGGTGATAGCGCTGCGATGCCATGGCATCCAAGGCAAACCGCCAGGCTTGCCGGGCGGCGGCCGTGTCCTTTGCCAGGTCTTCCGATTTCCAGGTAAACCCCCGGCCCATTACGTGAAAATCGATCACATCTTCGAACCGTTTGACGGCCTCCAGCTCTCCGTAGTTCCAACTGCCCTTGATGAACTGGATAAAGCAGACCTTCAGACCGTGGCCGGCGCTGCGCAGAGCCATTCCCAGGGCGGCTGTGGTTTTGCCCTTGCCGTTGCCGGTGAACACCATCAACAAACCTTTTTTCATCGCACACTTTCTTTTGATCATTACTTCTGGACGGCTCAGTCCGCCGCCTGGTTCCGGCCGGCATTTTCAGTCTGTATTTTCCGGCGGCGCCGCTTCAATCGGCGTTTTGCGATCCGTTCGTCACCAGAAGCAGCCCTGCGACAGCCTCAAAGTGTCGATCCATCGAAAACAATCGAAACCCGTGTTGAAGGGCCACGGCTGCAATCCATATGTCGTTGGTGGGGATCGGCTTCCCCCTTTTTCTTAAGTCGTTAAGTATTTCCGCGTAAAATTCTGCCGTATCCTCGTCAATCCGATAGAGCTTCACTCTGGGCGCATCCAGAAATCTTTCAAGTTCATTCCGATTTTCCCGCTCACGTCTCCCGCCCTTGAAACCCGAAAGAAGTTCGCCGATACTGATTGAACAGATCCCGATCTCATGTGCCCGCTGCAGGATGGCGATGGCTCCCGCTTCTCCCTTCATGGCATAGGAATAAACATTGGTATCGATAAGGATCTTCTTCACGACCAGAGCTCCTTGTCGATTTTTCGTTCTGCATCAATTTTGCCCTGTATTTTCTCAAACTCTTTTTGGGTCCATTTCCCGAAAAGATGGTCCATGTCATGGTATACGATTGTAAACTTTCTTTCATCCCCTATGCCCAGTCGGCCCTTGATTGAATCGAGAACAAGCTGGTTCACACTCTTGCCTTCTTCCTTGGCGGTCTTTTTCAATTCTTCGGCCAGGGTTTCATCAATACCGCGCACAGTGATGGTTTTCATGGTTAGTCTCCGGGATTGCACGGACGTTTGATGTCAAATAAAGATTTCATTTTGACATCTTTATATGACATCAATCGGATGGTGTCAACTTTTCCACACTGGCCCGGCGCGTTTAATTTTGATGGGGTCTGAGCGGCGCACATTCAACAAAAAAAAGGCGGCATGGCTGGAAGGCATCATTACAGTAGGGTTGTGAGGAGGAAGATCCTGTTGTATGAATGAAAATCGAAATTCGCCCAAGGTGCAACCCGACGTTACGATATGACTCCTGGAAGGCTTGTTTTCCAATGCCGACGGTTTTGACACATACGGTCGTTCCCCTGGCCCTGGGCCTGGGTCTGGGCAAGGATGTCGTCCCCCGGCCGCTGATGGCGGCGGGGATGGCTGCGGCCGTGCTGCCGGACCTGGACGTGATCGCCTTCCGTTTCGGGGTCACCTATGCATCCGGATTCGGCCACCGGGGCTTTAGCCACTCACTGTTTTTTGCCGTTTTCGTCGCTCTGATCGGGGCCTGCGTATTTCGCTATTACCGGACCGGTTTTGCCCGGGCCTTTGCCTTTTTATTCCTTTCCATCGTGTCACACGGTATCCTCGATTCCTTTACCAACGGGGGGTCGGGTATTGCGTTTCTCTGGCCCTGGTCCATGGATCGATTTTATGCGCCGGTGCAGTTCATCGAAGTCTCCCCGCTGCGACTGGAGCAAGTGTTTTCTTCGCGTGGTATCACCGTGCTGCTCTCCGAACTCGTGTGGGTCTGGGCGCCTTTGGCGCTGGTCGGATTGGGCCTGGCCGTGTGCAGCCGGGCGGCAAAACATGCGGTTTGCGAGCAGGAATCACACGGATAGGGTTCGCCGAAAATGAGGTGAACGGCCGGCCGGCAAGGAGATATCGCCCATTTGGTGAAAAGGCGGCAACCGGGTTGCGGTTTCAATATTCCCAGCGATCCCAATTGATCCGGGGCGCCATACCGCCGCCAATTGTCGTCCGCTGTTTGGTACTGTCATGACCTATAATTTCGATCCCGAACGCTGGTACGACAACGAACTGGCCGCGCTCGAGGCCCGACTGGAGGCCGGTGAAATCGGCCCGGCCGAGTTCGATGCATCCCGTGAAGCCCTGATCAAACGCTACGAAAAAATGCTTCGGCGACTGGACGGCACCTACCGGCTGCCGCCCGATAAATGAGCCCGCAGGCAACCGAGCCGCCCCCGATCCGGATGCCTTTTGTGTGATATCCCCCAGGCATTTTGGGTCGAATGCCCCAATCAGAGCGCATCCCGCCGAGCTGTTTCCCGATGATATTAATTATAAGACTTTGAAATACATAAATTTATTTTCCTTCCCGGCCGCTGGCACGACAATTGTAAAACGTCTTGGTAAATCTGCAACGCCCCGGAGAAAAAGGGAGGGAAACGCATGGAAACCAAAACGCTCATTTGCCCCTATTGCCGACAGACCAAGTTGCTGGTCAAAGACTCGCACACCAAGATGTGGGAGATGGCCGTCGGTTTCGGTTCCATCAGCAACAGCTACTGGAAATATCTGGAAAACACATGGCTGGAAATCCATGCCTCCCACTGCGAATCCCGTCACGTGAAAGTCGGCGGCAGCGAGATCCGCAATTAAGCGGAAAGAAAGACGAAAAGAGGCGCTCGACCGTATAGCGGTTGCTTATTCACCAAGTGTTGATGGACACCGGCTGATCGACAAAGGGCATTTGCTTCTTACAGCCGGCAATGCTTAACCAGCGATGATTCGGAATGTCGAGTCCGATGCGGCGGTTTCTTCAGAGCCCCTTTCTGCGCTCTGCGGAGAGCGAATAGGAAAATAATGTTGCCACCGGCTACGGGTGGGCACTGTGGCCCGCCCTTCGATGGCCTGCGGCTGCACTGAACTCCGCAGGGCCGGCCACCGCGCCGGCCGGTTCCCGCTTCGCCTGCGCGCCCGCGAAACTGAGGGGCTGCCGCCGGCAATCTACAGGAAAACACTACCTGACGGAACCCTTAAAAATTCCTACCGTATAGTATGAAACTTTGACAGCCAAGAAATGAGCAATTCGAAACACCGTTCAGCAAATGTGAATCCGACAACTTCTCAAGGAGGGTATCTCCATGACGGAACCGTTGAACATAAAAGAAAGAGATAAAACCGAAGGCCGCTGTGAAGGCGAATGCAGAGATCGCGTCAATGAAGGGCGCTCCGAGCGACAGAACCAAATCGAAGCTGTATCGAAGGAGCAATTTGAAAATCCGGAAGAGTACCCCAAGGCACCGGAGCATTCACGTTCCCGAAAAGAACAGCCGGCTGTCTTCGGCGGACGCGTGTAAATTCGAACCCAAAACTGAAAAAGGAGGCCCTGGCGGCCTCCTTTTTTATATGGGTCAGCGGACTTCATTGCGGGAACATTGCACCAGCGCCGCCCAGCGGCGGTGGCCGTTTTTCAGTTTGACCTGTCCCAGTGTGAATTCGTTGACGGGTCCCGACGATTCGGTCTTGATCTTCATTCCCATTTCATTCAGACGCAGGGTTTCCCGATCCACCGATAAATAGATTTCAGGGTGCAGCAGCACCTTTTCCACATGCTCCACGTAATCTCCGGGTTCATCCAGTTGACTCCGTACCTCCCGGATCTTTTGATGCAGGTCGGCCAGGACATTCTCGGCCGCCAGCATCTGCATGACTTCGTCTTCGTTCTGCAACAAGCGGATGCCTCGGTTTCCGGATTTGCGGATCTTGATCTGCATGTCCAGGATTTCCCTTTCCTGCACCAGTTCCTGATGCCAGGATTTCAAGGCCAGGATCTCTTCCAGGGCCTGGCCGGCAAGGTAGGTCAACAGCTCTTCTGTCAATTCGCGGTGCAATTCGTCTTCCCCTGCAGTGGCCAGCAGAACGCGGTGATCGGTGAACTCGACCGAGATTTGCGGAACGTCCCGTTCCAGCAGCTTGCCCCGACGCATGGTTCCGAATACGGTTTTTTCCTGCTTGGTCATCGTCAGGACGGCGTAACCCTGGTCGGTTCGGGAGTGCTGGAAAAATTTCCGGATTTCGGGGTCCGCATAGAATCGTCGCTCGACTTGTCGCGGCGATGTGAACAGGGAATGGACCAGGGGATCCTTGTCCCAGGCATCGGGATGAATCGGATACGGCCCCGGGATTTTTTCCACCAGTTCATCGGCATACTGGAGCGTGCGCCGGACGGCGGGCTTGAGGCGTTGACGATAATTCGAAGCCCAGCGAACTTTCGGATCGACTTTGCCGGCGACATGTTCAACAGCCGCCAGAAGATCCTTTTCTACACTGCTGGATTCATCGAATTTGGAGAGGCCTAAAATGCCGGCGACAAAGGCACGGAAACTCATGGTGACAGCTCCGAAACAGGGTTTGTCCAACATTGGCGTTTCAAATTTTCAATTCGGTTTGTTTTACGACAAATCCTATAACAGCATCGGGGATTCGGCAATGGTACCGACCGGCAAAGGAAGGGCTGCATTGGGAAATGAAATACCCTGTTTTCGTTCCTTTCGTTCACAGACTGGCAGCATCCGCAAAACGGCCAAAATACAACTGCCTGAAAAATATATAAGATTTGGATATCGGAGAATTGGCATGGAATTGGCAATAAGAAAAGATCAGCTTCATTCTGTCACTTCTGACAGACTGCGCATCTTTTCCTCTTTGGGTGGCTGCTTCGGTATGCCACCCATCCTTTTTTCCGAAATTGAGCGTTTCAAATTATTTTTTCTTTTTACTCAGAGGATTTCAGTCCATTTTCGTTTTGAAACTTTGAAACGCTCAGCTTTCGTCGGACAGATTTGCAGCCTTTCTGTATGAAATATCCTGCTGTTGCCTGCAACCGGCTGCAGGTAAAATCCTGCAATATGAGGCGGTTTACAGAAGCGATTTTAAATAAAGTATATTATTTCAGTGATTTATATAGTAGTTCGGTCTCGGCACCCAATTTGCATCATAAAATTTACCCTCAAACACGAGATCGGACTCATGAACTGGTTTGCAAACCGCCTGGCGATCGACCTCGGTACTACGCGAACCCTGCTTTACACCGAGGACCGTGGCGTGGTGATCAACGAGCCCACGATGGTCGCCGTTCAACACCGCAACGGTGACGACGGGCAGCTGCTGGCCGTCGGTTCCGAGGCCAAGCGCATGCTGGGCAGAACCCCGCCGACGATTGCCGTGATTCGTCCCCTGCGGGATGGCGCCATTGCCGACCTCGAGGCGGCCTGTGCCATGCTGAAGTATTTTATCCGCTCGGCCCGCGGCAGACGTCGATTTGCGCGGCTGGAAGTTGTGATTGCCGTGCCGGCCGGCATCACGCCGATCGAAGTTCGGGCGGTGCAGGAGGCGGCCGAATCGGCCGGAGCCCGCAAAGTGACCCTGGTGGACGCGTCTGTGGCTGCTGCCCTGGGGGCCGGGCTCCCCGTAGCCGATCCGACCTGCAGCATGGTGGTGGACATCGGCGGCGGCACCACGGAAGTGTCGGTGATTTCCCTTGCCGGCATCGTCTCCAGCCACTCGGTGAAAACCGCCGGTGATGCCATCGACGGCGCCATCCAGAGCTACATCAAACGCACTTACAACCTGTTGATCGGCGAGGTTACCGCCGAAATTTTGAAAACGGAAATCGGAGATGCCTGCCCCGACCCTTCCGAAACCCAGCAGATCGACGTCAAGGGCCGCGACCTGACCTCCGGAATTCCGAAAGTGCTGCGGGTCGATTCGGTGGAGATTGCCGGTGCCATTGCCGAACCGGTGGATACCATTATCAAGACCGTTTGTTCCGCCCTCGAAGACATTCCCCCGGAGCTTTCCGCCGACGTGATCGATCGCGGCATCCTGCTCAGCGGCGGCGGCGCCCTGCTCCGCAATCTGGACACCCGGTTACACCGGGAAGTGGGCCTGCCCCTGACGCTGGCCGAAGACCCCCTTCGAACCGTGATCCTCGGTGCCGCACGCCTCCTGGGCTGTGTAAACGGTTTCAGGCAACTGATGGTTCGGCACTAGCCCGGGGCGATAAAGCCCTTGTCGGACCGATTCTTTGAGCACCGGTTTCAGCCCGAAGGTTCCGGATTTGACCGATTTATCAGAGTCCCGGTCAACTTCCCACCTGGATTCCTTCCAAAAAAAATGAATTCGCACTTTACAAACCGTACCAGTTTTGCGACGGATAATGAGTATATACTCACAAATGGTGTTCTGTACCGCACCGATCCTTTTGCCGGCCGATTTTCAGCCAAAATCCCGGCCGGCCCCATTTCACCACAACCAGAGGAGGCAGCCATGGGCGAAGAGATGGAAGTCGGTTGTGCCCGGCCGACCGGCGGTCCCGTAGGGGGATCACCGGAAACTGTGGAAACGGAAAAAACAGCGATTGTAAAGGAGGTGAGATCCATGATCCAGGTGGGGAGAAAGGCGCCGGATTTTGCTGCACCGGCCTATCATCAGGGCAAATTCGTTTCGGTCCGTTTGTCTGAATACCTGGGCAAATGGGTTTTGATCTGTTTTTATCCCGGTGATTTTACCTTCGTCTGAGCCACTGAAATTTCGGCAGTTGCCGAAAAGTATGCCACATTTGAAAAACTGGGGGTCGAAATCCTTACAATGAGCATCGACAGCGTTTTCGTTCACAAAATGTGGCACGACCACGAGTTGTCCAAGATGGTGGCATCCGGCATTCCCTTTCCCATGCTCTCGGACACCGGCGGCAAAGTCGGTCGCGTCTATGGGGTGTTTGACGAAGAAGCCGGCGTGGAGACCCGTGGAAAATTTATCATTGACCCGGAGGGGGTCATCCAGGGCTACGAGGTCCTGACCCCGCCGGTCGGCCGCAGCGTGCTGGAGACCATTCGGCAGGTACAGGCCTTCCAGCATGTCCGCGAGAGCAAAGGCAAAGAGGCTACCCCTGCCGGATGGAAACCCGGCAAGCTGACCCTGAAACCGGGTCCGGACCTGGTCGGGAAAGTATGGGAGGTTTGGAAAACCGAAATGGCCTTCGATTGATGCCCGCCTGTAAATCGACTGCCGGCATTCCGGCAGCGCTACCTCGCATGTAAGCCGGGCCGCTGTTTTTTTCGGCGGTTTGCCGTAAAGACAGCGGTCCGGTCACCGCCCCGCTCCCATTTGAATATTTCGCCAAATTGCGTTACGTAAAACTGATGATCCCTCCGAAAACCCTTCGTGAATCCGGTGCCGAAATGCAGCCCGCGCAGGGAGCGCCATGATGGACATACCCAAAGCTCCGCTGTTTGCAGACAAGTTGGTGATGTCGTCCCTGAACGGGTTGTACATTTTCGATTTCGACGCCCAACGCAACGTGTTCATCAACCCGGAATATACGCGGATTACCGGATACACGCTGGCAGACATCCGGGCGATGGGGATCTCCTTTTTCCAGCGCTTTCATCCCGAAGACCATGCCCGGATCACCGCGCACTTCCAACGGGTCCAGCAGGCCGGAGATGAGGACATCCTGGAAATCGAATACCGCTTTCAGACCGCCGACGGTCGTTGGATCTGGTGTTATTCCCGCGATACGATTTATGATCGCCGGGCCGACGGCAGCGTTCGGCGGATCCTGGGAACCTTTCTGGACGTCAACAATCGCAAACAAACCGAAGCGGCGCTGCTGCGCAGCGAAGCCACCGCCCAGCAGCAGTATGCCGAACTCGAAGCAATCTACAATACCGCGCCGGTGGGTTTGTGTGTGCTGGACACAGAGCTGCGCTTTGTCCGCATCAACGATCGCCTGGCTGAAATCAACGGCGTGCCGGCGGCTGATCATATCGGTCGAACGGTGCCGGAGATTTTGCCCGATCTGGCCGAGCAGGCCGAGACGATACTTCAACGGATTATCACTACCGGCAAACCGGTGCTGGGCATTGAAATCAGCGGTACGACCCCGGCCAATCCCGATCAGCAGCGCACCTGGGTCGAGCACTGGCTGCCGCTGAAAACGCCGAAGGGGCAAATCCTGGGAATCAATGTGGTGGCCGTGGACGTCACCGAGCGCAAGCAAGCCGAAAAAACGCTTCAGCAGGCCCATAACGAGCTGGAGTCCATGGTCCGGGAGCGCACCAGCCAGCTGCAGGCCACCGTAACCGCCCTGCAGGCGGAAATGCAGGAACGTAAAAAGGCCGAACAGCGTCTGCACCAGTGGTCCCGGGTTTTCACCGATGCAGCCGATCCCATCATCATCGAAGACCTCTCCGGCACCATCATCGATCTGAACCGGGAGGCGGAGCGCGTTTACGGCTGGAGCCGGGCGGAAATGATCGGAAAACCGATCCGGTGCATATCGCCGCCCGATCGTCATCACTGGTCGGACCGGCTGCGGGAGCGCTGCAAGCGAGGCGAAGAGGTGCGCGATTGGGAAGGGATCCGGCAGGATCGCTCCGGACGGGCATTTCCCGTCCTGGTGACGGCCTTTCCAATGGTGGATGTTTCCGGCGTCGTCGTATCCCTGGCCACCATCGCCAAGGACATCACCGTTCGCAAGCAAATGGAATCCGAACTGCTGAAATCGCAGCGCCACCTCCAGGAGTTGTCCCGCAAAAGTATCGAAGCGCTGGAAAGCGACCGCAAAACCACTGCCAAAGAACTTCACGACAGCATCGGCGCCAGCCTGGCGGCCATCAAGTTCAGCCTCGAGGGCATTGCTGAGCAGATCGAACCGCAGCCCCGGGCGGCGGCCGCCTCCCTGAAAAAAACCATTGCCTACCTGGTCGATGCCATCAAAGAAACCAAGCGCATTTCCGCCAAACTGCGGCCGACGACCCTCGATGACCTGGGCCTGCTGTCGACCCTGGAATGGTATTTCCGCCAGTTCGCCGAAAATTACGGCAGCATTCGCCTGGTCCGTCAAATCGACATCCTGGAAGATGATATCCCAGAATCGCTGAAGATCGTGATCTACCGGGTACTGCAGGAAGCCCTGCACAACACCGCCCGGCACAGTGATGCATCCCGGGTGTGTATCCAATTGAGCCGGGATCAAAACTGCATCCATCTCACCGTGGAAGACAACGGATGCGGATTTGAGGTTCAAGCCTTCGAACACCGGGAGAATTCTCTCAGCGGTTTTGGTTTAAAAAGCATGCAGGAGCGGGCCGAGATCTGCGGCGGTACCTTCCGCCTGGATTCGCAGCCGGGGCAGGGAACCACGGTTTCCATTGCGCTTCCGATCAGCAGCCCCATAATCGGTGGCGAAGACTGCTGACTTATGAAACCCGGCGGGACGGATCGCATGCCGGCTGCGATTGAGCCGCCGGCCGGGCCAATGCACCGGCTTGATTTTGGGCGCCACTGACCTATGGTATGGCCAGCGTCGTTCGGCCGGCGCTTCCGCGTTTATGCCGTCGCAGGCATTGTCGAAATCGTACCTTGGCCTGCAACTTTCTTTCGATTTTTTCATTGGATGTAAATTCATGGATAAATTTTTCGATCCCGAATTTTTGCTAAAGCAACTGACCGATCTGTGGCACTGGATCCTTCAAAAAGCGCTGACCATCGAAACGCTGGCCGCAGCCGGGGTGGTCGCAGCGGCGCTGCTGATCGCGCCGCTGATCGGACAGCCGATCAAAAAGCGGCTGCAGCGCCTGCGTGAAACCCGCACCCGCAGCGATCGCCTTCCGGCAAAACTGCTCGGCGCTTTATTGCCGCTGGTTTCCTTTTTGTTCGCCATTTTTCTGCTGCGGATCGGTTCGGTGGCGTTTCATCGCTACGAGCTGCCCACAGCTTTGATCGACACCGCCGCCCGGCTTTTGACCGCCTGGATCATCATACGCTTCACCACCGCCATGATGCGGGAATCCAACTGGTCGAAGCTGTTGTCGATCACCGCCTGGACGGTGGCCGCCCTGCACATCCTCAACCTGCTGGGCCCGACGATCGAATTGCTCGATCAGTTGGCGATCACCCTTGGCGGGGTGCACGTCTCCTTGCTGCTGGTGATCAAGGGCGTGATCGTGTTTGCCGTGCTCCTGAAGCTGGCCTCCAGCGCGTCGGGCCTCCTCGAAAAGCGCCTGATGAGCCTGGAGGACCTCACCCCTTCGGTGCAGGTGCTGCTGAGCAAAGCCCTTAAGGTCACCTTGCTGACTGTGGCGGTGGTCGTCGCGCTGAGCAGTCTCGGCATCAATTTGTCGGCCTTTGCTTTCATCGGCGGTGCCATCGGTGTGGGCATCGGGTTCGGCCTGCAAAAGGTGGTTTCGAACCTGATCAGCGGGGTGATTCTCCTGCTGGACAAATCCATCAAACCCGGCGACGTGGTCGAGGTCGGCGACAGCTACGGCCGCATTGATTCCCTGGGAGCCCGCTACGTGTCGGTGGTCACCCGGGACGGCTTCGAATACCTGATCCCTAATGAAGATCTGATCACCCAGCAAGTCATCAACTGGTCGTTCAGCGATCGATTGGTGCGGCTGAAGATCGGGGTGGGCGTATCTTACAGCGCCGACATTCACAAAGCCATGGACCTGATGGTGCAGGCCGCCCGGGGCATCGACCGGGTACTGGATCATCCCGCTCCGGTGTGCCAGCTGAAAAACTTCGGCGACAGCTCGGTGGATCTGGAGATGCGGATCTGGGTCGGGGACCCGGAAAACGGGGTTTCCAACGTCAGCAGCAAGATTCGCCTGGCCGTCTGGGACGCGTTTCAGGAGCATGGAATCGAGATTCCGTTTCCCCAGCGCGACGTTCACATCAAGTCCCAGGCCGGCAGCCCGGCGGCTTTCTGAAACGATCACTTTTCGTCGATCCGGCAATTTATCGAAACCGGTTTTGCAAACCGAGGCGAGGGAGATTTCGATGCGAGCAAAAGAGCGAAGCGCAACCGCATGGGCGACGTGGCTTGTTTGCTTTTTTGTGGCGACCGGGCTGCTGACCTCCGCGGTGCGGGCCGATGATTTCAAGGCCCAGCAGCTGGTGGACGCCTCCCTGGCGAGCCTGAACCGCTTTCTGACCGAGGTGGACTATGTGCAGGTTCACCTGCAGGCGGCCGAAGGGGTGCTGATCGCCCCGGCAATGTACAAGGGGGCGTTCGTTCTCGGCGGTTCCGGCGGACGGGCCATTTTGATGGTCAAAGACGAGGCGACCGGCGACTGGATCGGACCGGCCTTCTACACCCTCGGGGCCGGCAGCATCGGCGTTCAGATCGGGGTCCAGAAAATGGAAGTGCTGTTGATGGTGATGACCCGGCGCGGCATCGAATCCCTGTACACCTCCAATTTCAAGCTCGGCGGGGCGGTTTCGGTGGCCGCAGGGCCGGTGGGAGTCGGGGCCGAAGCCGCCACGCCCCTGAATCTGACCGCGGACATGATCTCCTTTACGCTGGCCAAGGGGGCGTTTTTGGGGTTTTCCCTGGAGGGCACCGTGGTCAGTGTCGCGGAACGCTATAACGATGCCTACTATAACGGCCGCAATTTGCGGCCGGCCGATATCTTCGTAAAGCGAGAACTCACCGCTCCCGAAGGGACCGAAGACCTTCGCCGCCGCCTGCGCCAGGTCGAAGACGCAGCAGACCGTCCCGAGTAAGGCCGGAGAGAAGGGGTTCGGAGGGAGGTTCCCCAATTCGGTTGGCGGGGCTGCGGATTGTCTGTTTTATTTAGGATTTGCGGCGGTCCGGACGGACGGTTTAAACCAGCAGAATTGCCAGATAAGCGGTGACGAGCAGTACGTTCAGCATCCAGAATACTCTTCCCATAGTGCCTCGCAGCCGGATGGTTATTGCGAAGTGATTCATAACCTAACTTTTTACCAATTCTGGCCAGAATACAACCTCGATCTTTCCGGGTCAATCCGGATCCGGACCCGTCGGGCCCCCACCGGTAGCAGCCCAATTCACCTCAAGGTCCACATTTTGGGCTTTTTCTGCCAAAAACGAAGGATCGCTTCCCTGTGGCTTCAGCAGAATGTCGCGGCAACATTCTAACCAAATTCGAATTGTTGCTTGACAAAAAATCGCATGTTCAGTAAACAAAATAGAGGGGCTGTGATTAGGCAAATAATGAAAGATCCCATTGACTTCCTTCTTTTCTCCATTTTATTTATTCTAGCTTTAACTGGATATCGACTGCCTCGCATTTCTTTTTTCCAGAAGTGAAGCGCTTCCAGCTCTGGGCCTGATCTGCAGCGCTCAGCGGTTTGGCCGTCACTGCGACGGACTTCTGTATCCTGAACCGTCGCGATTTAA
>DAXETY010000119.1:0-47030 GCA_051155755.1 Desulfobacterales bacterium | reverse complement strand
CAAATTCGGGTCAAAGCCGCCACCTACGGCCAGCTCAACGACCGCGCCGTCTACCGCAAAGCGGTTACAGCGGAGATGTTTGCAGATCCGGGCCACCGCATGTGCGCCCCGGTCGCATCCCCCCTGCGCGTAGGCGACTGCTGCGCCAATGCCGACGGAAGCTCCTGCATCATCGTTACCACCGCGGAAAAGGCCCGCGACGCAAAAAGCAAACCGGTCTGGATCCTGGGACTGGGAGCAGCTTCGGCCAGCGTCAACCTGGCCGGCCGGCAGCGGTTTACCGGTCTGGACGCCGCCCGCGAGGCAGCCCGGCGCGCCTATACCATGGCCGGAATCGGCCCGGAACAGGTCGATGTGGCCGAGGTGCACGACTGCTTTACGATCGCCGAAATGATGGCCTATGAAGATCTGGGATTTGCCGAGGCGGGGGAAGGCAAAGAGCTGATCCGCAGTCGGCAGACCTATAAAGACGGCCGTATCCCGGTCAACGTCGATGGCGGGCTGTTGTCCAAAGGACACCCCATCGGGGCCACCGGCGGATCGCAGCTTCGCACCATCGTGCTGCAGCTGCGTGGGGAAGCTGGAGAAATACAGGTGCCGGATCCGGCCATCGGTCTGGTGCACAACATCGGCGGTGTCGGCCTGTACGGCAACGTCAGCATCCTGGGGAGAGACGAATGGGATCGGTGAAAGACGTCGACGATCGGTTTAAAAAATTCGGCACCGTGAGCTTCACGGCCGTATCCAGGGTAAATGATTTCATCGACTTTCTGGAAAAAGGCCGTGTGGCCGGCACCCGCTGTCCCTCGTGCGGGACTGCATTTTTTCCGCCCAGGGCCGACTGCGCCCGGTGTCTGGTCGATGACATGGAGTGGTTCGAGGTGCAGCGTCCCGGACGCCTGGTTACCTATAGCCGGCTGCAGTTCGCACCGGAGGGATTCCAGGAAGATGTTCCCTACAGCATTGCGCTGCTGGATTTCGGGGATTTCAAAATGTTCGGCCGTATCGCCCCGGAGGTACCGGAGGATGCGCTGAAAATCGGTATGGAAATGGTACCGGCGGTCCGCAGCCTGCCGAACGGGCAGCTTACCTATGAGTTCCGCGTGGCGGCGCAGGGCTAAGCCTGTGGCGGATGCCCGGGAGCCTTGCCGGTTCGTCGCGGTCTCAGTCAGAAACGGCGGCGGCGTAAATCATCGGTAAATCTTCGCCATGAGACGAATGGACGCCCAAGCGCATCGTCCAAAGCAGAAAGGATTTGCAACCATGCCCGCGTCCCAGTATCTGAAGGTGGAATCCAAAGACGGGGTGGCACGACTTTGGCTGGACCGCCCCAAACACAATGTCCTGAACCTGGACATGATGAAGGCGGTCTGTGACCGGCTCGATACGTTTGCCGCAGACCGGTCCCTCCAATGCCTGGTGTTGCTTGGCCAGGGACCCAGCTGGTGCGCCGGAGTCGAGGTCGGGGATCACAAACCCGAGCGGGCCGCGGAGATGATCGCAGTGTTTTCGGCCATGCTGCAGAAAGTCGAAAACTTCGATGTGCCGACAATTGCCGGAATCCAGGGTGCGTGTCTGGGCGGCGGCATGGAACTGGCCATCGCCTGTGATATTCTGATCGCCGGGCGCCGGGCGGTATTCGGCCAACCGGAAATCAAGCTGGGCTTTCTGCCGCCCTATGCAGCCGTGCGTCTGCCCCGTCTGGTGGGCCCGGCCAAGGCCGTTGAAATCTGCACCACCGGCAAGCGCTACACGGCCGAGGAGGCCTTGCGGCTGGGGTTCGTGAGCCGGGTGGTCGAGGACGACCAGTTAATCGAAGCCGTGGATCAAACGGTGAAAGAAATTGCCGCCTGCAGCCCGTTGATTATCCGGCTCAACAAGCAGGCGGTCAACCAGCATCTCGAATTGGATGCAACCGCTGCGTTCAACAGCGTCAACGAGCTGTTTCTCGGGACGCTGATGAAAACCGAGGACACCCTGGAGGGCATCCGCAGTTTCGAGGAGAAACGCGCCCCGCAGTGGAAGAATCGGTGATGGTCGAGTCCGTGGTCCATGGTCCGTGGTCCGTTGTTAGTCGGGTGCCGATGGAGGAGAACCTAAGTCAGTGAAACGGCGAATGGGCGAGAGGGCGAAACGGCGCAAAACCCCGGTTCGATTGGTTACCCGGGTTATGCGTTGGGATTTGCCCTTGCTTTGAGCTTTCAGCTTTGAGCTCATTTGCTATGAGCTATGAGCTATGAACTATGAGCTTTACTAACGGACAACGGACAACGGACGACTGACAAGGCTTCCGAGTTTCAGGCACAAGGCATTTCCAATTTTTAGGTTTTGCCATTGCTTTCAGCTTTGAGCTTTGAACTTTGAGCTCCCAAAGGAGGAGGTTCCATGACGCAAATCCGCAAAGTCGGTGTGATCGGAGCGGGCAACATGGGCAGCGGCATCGCTCAGAAATTTGCCCAGGAAGGCATCCACGTGGTCATGGTGGATATGAAAGACGAATATGTGGCCCGGGGTCTGGATACCATCCGAACGATGCTGGAAGAAGCGGTGCAGCGGAAGATCGTCACAAACCAGCAGTCCGAAGAGATTTTGTCGCGCGTGCAGGGCGCCACCGATTACGGTGCCGTTGCCGATGCCGACCTGGTGATCGAGGCGGTCTTTGAAGACAAGCAGGTCAAATCCGATGTGTTCCGCAAACTGGACGAGGTCTGCCGGCCCGAAACCATTCTGGCCACCAACACCTCCAGCTTTTACGTGCGCGAATTCGGCGAACAGACATCCCGGCCGGACCGTTTCATCGGATTGCACTATTTCTACCACCCGGCCAAAAACCGACTGCTGGAAGTGATTCCCTTCGAGGACACCAGCGAGGAAACCGTCGAAAAAAGCCTCCTGGCCGCCAAACTCCACGGCAAAACCCCCATTGTGGTCAAAGACGCACCCGGCTTTGCCGTCAACCGCTTTTTCGTGCCCTTTTTGAACGAAGCAGCCCGGCTGCTGGAAGAAGGCGTCGCCGACATCCCCACCATCGAGGAAGCCGCCCGCCGGGCATTCAAAATACCCATGGGACCCTTCCAGCTGATGAACGTTACCGGCATTCCCATTGCCGTGCATGCCGCCACGACGCTGGGCAACGAGCTGGGACCCTTTTACGCGCCCTGCAACCGACTCAAAACCCAGATGAGTCTCGGGGAGCAGTGGGATCTGGAAGGCCCGGTGGAAGAAGCCAGCATCCCGGTGGTGATCGACCGCCTCTACGGCGTGTGTCTCGGTGTGGCGGCCGCCCTGGCCGACGAAGGCGTCGCCACCAAGGAAGACACCGACCGCGGGGCGAAAATCGGCCTGCGCTGGGCCATGGGCCCTTTTGAGATCATGAACCGCATCGGCATCGAACGTACCTATGCAGTGGTGGAAGACATCGCCGCCCGCTATCCGGACTTTCGAATTCCCGACATCCTGGTCCGGCAAAAATCCCTGGGGAAGCCGTTCTCCTTCCGATTTGTCGATCTGGACATCAAAAACGGCGTGGCCACCATCACCATCAACCGGCCCGAGGCCATGAACGCGCTTAACGAAGCGGTGGTCGAACAGCTCGAGGCGCAGTTCGACCGGGCCGAAACCGACCCGGAAGTCAAAGCCATTGTATTTCAGGGGGCCGGCAAAGCGTTTGTCGCCGGCGCCGACATTCGATACTTCGTCGACAAAATACGGGCCGACCGGATCGAAGACATCGTTGCATTCACCCGCCGCGGCCACCAGCTGCTGCTGCGCATCGAGAACACCCCCAAGCTCACCGTGGCCCTGCTCGACGGCCTGTCGCTCGGGGGCGGCAGCGAACTGGCGCTGGCCTGTCAGGCCATCGTCGCCACGCCGGCCGGGTCGCTGGGCTTTCCGGAAACCGCCATCGGCATTTATCCGGGCCTGGGCGGCATGCTGCGCCTGGCCCGGCATGTGGGCCCCGAACTGGCCAAATACTACGTGTTTACCGGAACCCCGATTTCCGCGGCCGACGCCCAGGCGCTGGGCATCGTCCGAAAGTTGGTCTCCCCGAATGAGGTGTCCGACGCAGTTGCCGCGCTGATCGAAACCGGCAAACCCGATAAATACGCGCCCCGGACGCTGCCCGACAAGTTCAAGCCCCTGGCGCTGATGGGCTCGCGCGAGAACGTCGACCGCCTGCTGGCCGGAGGACTGCCCGAGGGCGTCGAAAGCGGTCTGGCGGAAAAAACCGCCAAGATCGTCGGATACAAGGCGCCGCTGGCGCTGAAAGCCGCCGACGAGATCATCGATCTTCAAACCGGCGTCCCGATTCCTGAAGCCGTGGAAATCGAACTGTCCAGACTTCAGGAGATTTTCGCCAGCGCCGATGCCCTGGAAGGCCTGACCGCAATGGGACGCCGCCGGCCGGAGTACCAGGGCCGGTAACAAAGATGCAAAGCCGGCACGGTTGCTGGGATCGTGCGGTCCGAACGGCACGGAAAGGAGGAATAACAATGTCGATGGTATCCTGGCAGATGGTCGATCTGCAGAAGCCCCTGCAGCGGGTGGAATCCGAACTGCCGCAACTCGGCCGCGAGGAAGTACTGGTGAAGGTCGCCGGCTGCGGGGTGTGCCACACCGACCTGGGATTCTACTATGACGGCGTGCGCACCAAGAGTCCGCTGCCGCTGACGCTCGGCCACGAGATCAGCGGCGTGGTGGCCGCGGCCGGACCCGGAGCCGAATCCTGGAAAGGAAAAGCGGTGATCATCCCGGCGGTGATGCCCTGCGGCACCTGCGATGTGTGCCGCCGGGGGCTGGGCAACATCTGCGCCGTCCAGCAGATGCCGGGCAACGATATCCAGGGCGGTTTCGCCACGCACATCCGGGTGCCGTCCGCCCAGCTGTGTGAAGTCCCCGTGGATGCAACCGGCCGGCCGGCCGGAACCGCTGAAGTCAAACTCGAGGAGCTTTCGGTGATCGCCGACGCGCTCACCACACCCTATCAGGCAATTGTCGATTCCGGCCTGACCGAGGACGATACGGCCGTGTTCGTCGGCGTGGGGGGCGTCGGCGGATTCGGGGCGCAAATCGCCAAAAGTTTCGGTGCCGCCGTGGTGGCCATCGACGTGGACCCGGGCCGGCTGGAAGCCCTTGGGCCCTACGTGGATCAGTGCTACAATGCGGCCGAAATGCCCTTTAAGGAACTGCGCAAGGCGGTCTCGAATTTCGTCAAGGAACAGGGTCGGCGGCGCACGGAGTGGAAAATCTACGAGACCTCCGGAACGGCGGCCGGTCAGAAAACCGCCTTCGGGCTGCTGACCTTCGGCGCCAGTTTGAGTGTCGTCGGTTTTACCCTCGACACGGTGGACATTCGGCTGTCGAACCTGATGGCCTTCAATGCAGTGGCTCGCGGCAACTGGGGTTGTCTCCCGGAATATTACAAACCGGTGCTGGACCTGGTGCTGCAGGGTAAGGTGGCCATCCGGCCGTTTGTGAAAACCTTCCCACTGAATGAGATCAACACGGTGTTCCAACAGGTACACGCGCACAAAATTCAACAGCGGCCGATTCTGATTCCATAGCAGTCAACAACCACCCGCAAAGCGGGTGGCTTGACTTTTCGGCCGTAGGGCGAAAATACAGAAGCACCTTGGTGCTTCGATGTTGAACTTGCACCGGGTGCATAGCGCCCGGTTTGGGCAAGAATCAACGGAAACCCTAAGGAAATTGAATCATGCACAAATTACTGACCGACAATCCCGGCGAAAAGATGTTTCTGCTCGGCAACGAAGCCATTGCCCGGGGCGCCATAGAAGCGGGGGTGGCATTTGCCAGCACCTATCCGGGTACGCCCTCGTCGGAAATATCGTTGAACTTTTTCCAGATGTCACATGAATGCGACCTGTACTTCGAGTACAGCACCAATGAAAAAGTGGCCCTGGAGGTGTCGGCCGCAGCCGCCAACTGCGGCGTGCGCGCCATGTGCATAATGAAGCACGTGGGCGTCAACGTGGCTGCCGACGCGCTGATGACGCTGGCCTATGTGGGGGTCAAGGGCGGTCTGGTGATCCTGACTGCCGACGACCCTTACATGTTCTCCAGTCAGAACGAACAGGACAACCGCTACTACGCCAAGCTTTCGGGCCTGCCCATGCTGGAGCCCTCCTCGGTGACCGAGGCCAAGGAGATGATCCCCTATGCCTTCGACCTTTCCGAACAGCTGCAGGAACCGGTGCTGTTTCGAACCACCACGCGCATCAATCACTCCAGCGGCATCGTAACTCTGGGGGCCATGCGTCCGCGGGTAACCAAGGGCGATTTTACCAAGGACCCACTCAACCTGGTCACCGTTCCGGCGGTTTCCCGCAACCTGCACGTCAAGCTGCTGAAGAATTACGATCGGGCCCAGTCCATCGCCGAAGAATCGCCCTATAACCTCACCGAAGGCCAGGGCGCCTGGGGGGTGGTCTGCAACGGGGTCAGCTACAACTACGTCCGGGACTCCGTCCGGGAGCTGGGATTGGAGAATCGAATCCGCATCCTGCGGATGGGCTTCTCCCATCCCGTGCCGGTCAACCGGATCAAAGACTTCCTCAAGGGCTGCGAGAAAGTGCTGGTCGTGGAGGAAGGCGAGCCCTACATGGAAGAGTCCGTCAAGGCCCTGGCCCAGGAAGCCGGCCTGACCCTGCCCATCCAGGGCAAATCTGAGAAGCTGTTTTCACGGCTGTATGAATACGACCCGGCGATGGTGCGCGACAATCTGGTGCGATATTTCGGGATCTCCTATCAACCCCGCGAACCGGTGGACACCTCCGATGTGCCTCCGATTCCCCAGCGGCCGCCGACGCTGTGCGCCGGGTGCTCCCATCGGGCGACCTTCTACGAGGTGCGCAAGGCTGCCGAGGGCCTGGAAACGGTGCTGCCCACCGACATCGGCTGTTACACCCTGGGATTGCTGCCGCCGTTGTCGTCGGCGGATTTTCTGATCTGCATGGGTTCTTCGGTGGGCACCGCCGGGGGATTTTCCAGGGTCACCGACAAAAAGGTCATTGCCTTCATCGGGGATTCGACCTTTTTCCATTCCGGTATTCCGGGCTTGATCAATGCCGTCTTCAACAACCACAATTTCACGCTGGTCATACTCGACAACGGCACCACCGCCATGACCGGACATCAGCCCCACCCAGGGGTGGACATGGAAAAATTGAATCTGGACGGCTACCGGCCCGTCTCCATCGAAGCGGTGGTGCGCGCCATCGGCGTGCCGCACGTAACGGTGATCAAACCCTACAAGGTGAAAAAAAGCATCGAGGCCATCCGGGAAGCGATACAACATCCGGGCGTATCGGTCGTCATCTCCCAGGAAACCTGCGCTCTGTATGCCAAAACCATCCAGATGCCCCGGCGCAAACCGTTTGCGATCACCACAAAATGCAAGAACCATCGCGACTGCATCGAGGACCTGGCCTGCCCGGCCTTTTACGTCTGGAAAGAACGCGTGCACATCGACCCGAACCTCTGTACCGGTTGCGCCCTCTGCGCACAAATCTGCCCGGAGAACGCCATATTGCCGGTTCGTGAAAAACAGGGGTAAGCCCGACCCGGCCGTGCCTTGTGAAAGGCAATCGAGGGCAACCGGGATGAGGGATCACTTTCAACGACAGGCGGGAGCAAACGGATATGGACATTAAGCGATTGATCATCGTGGCCGTTGGCGGGCAAGGAAATCTGCTGGCTTCGAGTGTTCTCGGTGAGGCGGCCATGATCGCCGGGATTCCACTGAACATGAGTGAAATTCACGGCATGGCCCAGCGCGGCGGCGTGGTGGAATCGGCACTGGTTTTCGGCGATGCCTCCAGCACGATCATTTCCGACGGAGAAGCCGACATCCTGGTGGGGTTCGAACCGGCCGAGACCCTGCGGGCATTGAACAAGTGCAACGAGCATACCGTGGTCATTACCAACCTGGCACCATTGATGCCGTTCACCGTGAACATCGGACGCGGCGTGTATCCGGATCTGGCCCGACTGCGGGAGCTGATCGGTGCCAAAACCGCCCGATTGATCGCCTTCAATGCAGCGCGGCTCTCCGAAGAGGCCGGCAACCCACTGGCGGTCAACATGGTCTTGCTGGGCGCCCTGATCCAGACCGACATATTGCCCCTGACCGTGGATCAGGTCAAAGAAGGCATGAAACGTAAAACCAAAGCCGCATTTTTGGATTCGAATCTGAAAGCCTTCGAACTGGGTTATGAGGCGGCAGCCGCAGCCACCTGATTGCGGCGGCCCATCGTAAAAATATGCAGCGGCAGGGTTTGCGCCGCTCAGAAAACGTCGGGAAATTCTCGGCACCCCGCACGGAGCGGGATTTTCCGCAGAGACGGAAAACTGCAGTCATACACCTTAAGGAGGAAGAACCATGCCTTGGAACGATGCCGTGGAATGCATGCCGGTGGAAGAGCTGCAAACGCTGCAACTCGAAAAGCTCAAGCAAACCATCGCCTGGACTGCCGAGCGAGTGCCGTTTTATCGGAAAAAATTCGAGGAAACCGGAATCACCCCCGACAGCATTCAGAACCTGGAAGACGTCGCCAAACTACCCTGGACCGAAAAAAACGACCTGCGTGACAACTATCCCTTCGGCCTTTGCGCCGTGCCGCTGGAAGAGGTCGTGCGAGTGCACGCGTCTTCGGGCACCACCGGAAAACCGATCACCGGCCCCTATACCGCCGACGATCTGGAGCAGTGGACCGAGTGTATGGCACGCAATCTTTATGCCGCCGGTGTGCGCAAAGAAGACATTCTGCAAAACGCTTACGGATACGGGCTGTTTACCGGTGGGCTCGGATTCCACCAGGGCGCAACCCGCATGGGATGTACCGTGGTGCCGACCAGTTCGGGACTGACCGAACGCCAGATCATGCTTATGAAAGATTTCGGCGTCAGCGTGCTCTGCTGCACGCCCTCTTACGCCCTGACCATCGCCGAACGGGCGGCCGAAATGAGAATCGACGTTCGCCAGCTGCCGCTGCGGGTCGGGGTGTTCGGGGCCGAGCCGTGGACGGTGCCCATGCGCGAGGAAATCGAGGACCGGATGGGCATCAAGGCCATGGAGGCCTATGGCCTGACCGAGCTGTGCGGTCCCGGAGTGGCCTTCGATTGCGAGGCCCAGGACGGCCTGCACGTCAACGAAGACTTTTTCCTGGCCGAAGTGGTGGACCCGCAGACCCTGGAACCGCTGCCGCTGGGCGAAAAAGGAGAGTTGATTTTCACCTCCCTGCAGCGCCGGGCCATGCCCATGATCCGCTATCGCACCAAGGACATCACCCGTCTGAAAAGAGAACGCTGCGTTTGCGGCCGCACCTTTGTCAAAATGGAGAAAATCTCAGGCCGCACAGACGACATGTTGATCATCAGCGGCGTCAACGTCTTTCCTTCCCAGATCGAAGCGTTGCTGTTGGAAATCGAAGAGGTCGAGCCGCAGTATCGGCTGGTGGTGCGCAAAAAAGGCTATCTGGATCAGCTGGTCGTGCAGGTGGAAGGCAAAAAGGAAGTCTACGAGGCCGGTCGGGAGCGGCGCTTTGAAGTCGAAGGGAAAATCTCGGCCCACATTAAAGGCATGATGGGCGTCGGGGTGGAGGTAGAGCTGGTGGAACCGAAATTCATCGCCCGCAGTGAAGGCAAGGCTTTGCGCGTGGTGGACGAGCGGCCCAAACAGCTGCGATAACCCGCATATCGGGGGAGGTGGACCATGAGCGATAAAGACGAATTTCGGCCGCAGAAATTTGCCGTGGTGGGTGCCGGCCCGGTCGGTTGCATTCTGGCTGCATTTCTGGCCAAAGGCGGCTTCGATGTCACCCTTTGCGATGTCGTCTCCGATCTGCTCGAACCGGCGCTGGATCCGGGAATTCGCATCGAGGGGGCCGAGACCCTCCAGCAGCCGGTCAGCCGCGTGACCAACCACGTGGACAGTCTGGCGGCGGATCCGCCGGATGTCGTCTTCGTTGCCGTCAAGGCCAATGCCAACCCGTTGCTGGCCTCGGCCCTGGAAGGATTTGCCGGAGAAAATCGCTACGTGGTCAGCTGGCAGAACGGCATCGATACGGAAAAGGTATTCGCCAACGAGCTGGGCGGTGCGGCAGTCATGCGGGCGGTGGTCAATTACGGCTGCGGCCTGGCGGGGCCGGCCCACGTAAAAATGCCTTTTCACCATCCGCCGCATTATCTGCAGGAAGTGGACCCGGAAAGCCGGCCGGCGGCGGTCGGCATTGCCGCAGCGCTGACCCAATGCGGACTGCCGACCGAACACACCGGACAGATTGTTTCCATGGTATGGCGCAAGGCCATCATGAACGCCTGCATGAATCCGGTCTGCGCCGTCACCGGTTTGACCATGGCCCAGGCCATGAACGATCCGATCGTGTTCCGAATCGTCGATGCCCTGGTCAAAGAGTGTGTGAAGGTGGCCCGTGCCAACGAAATCCAGCTGGGCTGGGAGTTCTATCCGCATGCCATCAATTACATGAAAAATGCCGGCAATCACAAACCTTCGATGCTGATGGACGTCGAAGCCGGCCGCCGGACCGAGATCGATTTTATCAACGGCAAGTTTGTCGAATACGGTCTGCAGGCCGGCATCGACACCCCCTACAACACGACGCTGCAGTCGTTGGTGAAGGGGGTGCAGTCGAAATTTTAAATTGTTTCATTGGTTCGATTGGTTTAATTGGTTCAATTGGTTGCATTGGTTGAAGAAGCATGGTGCGGCCGACTGATTGAAACGGCGAAACGACGAGGGGGCGAGACGGCGCAAAACCCCGGTTAGATTCGTTTCATTGGTTGCATTGGTTTGATTGGTTATCCGGGTTGCGGGTTACACGTTGCGTGTTGGTTATCGGAGCTTTTTACAACGGACAACGGACGACTGACGACTGACAATTTTTTGAAATTTTAGGCATTTCCCTTTTGCTTTGAGCTTTGAGCATTTAGCTTTGAACTTTTTTCATTGGTTCGATTCGTTGAAGTAGTTCGGTACGACCTGGCAGACGATTTAAAGCGGTTTAACCAACTAACGAACCGAACCAATTGTACCAATTTGAAACAATTTAACCAATTGAACCAATTGAACCAATCGAACAAAAAATTCTTCCTCGGCACCGACGTGGGCTCCTCGTGGACCAAGGTGGTGGTGATCGATGAGACCCGGGTCATGCGGGGTTACGCGGCCGGGCGCTCGGGGACCGACTTTGCCGCTGCGGCCGAACGCTATCGACAGCAGGCGCTGGCCATGGCGAACATTTCGGCCGAAAAAACCGCCCGATCGGTTTCCACGGGGTACGGGCGCAAAAACGTTGCCTACGCCGACGATCACCGCACCGAGATCAGCTGTCATGCCCGCGGCTGTTTTTATTATTACCCCCGGGCGCTAACGATTATCGACATCGGCGGCCAAGACAACAAAATCATCAAAATCGATGACCGGGGCCGCCGGCTGGGATTCAAAATGAACCGCAAATGCGCGGCCGGCACCGGCGCCTTTTTAGAAGAAATGGCTGCGCGGCTGGATCTTCCGCTGAAAGAGATGAACACGCTGGCGCAAAATTCACGGGACATGGTGAAAATCGGCAGTTTCTGCACCGTGTTTTCCGCAACGGAGGTGCTGGAATTCATCCGCCAGGGCAAACCCATCGACGCCATCGTCAAGGGTATTTTTCACTCCATGATCCAGCGGGTCCTGGAGATGGAGTCGCTGAGCGAGCGGGTGGTGATGACCGGCGGCGTGGTGGCTCACAATCCATACCTGGTGCAAATGGCCGAGGAGATGATCGGACGCCCGGTGCTGGTTCCGGAGCGACCGCAGCTGACCGGCGCCCTGGGCGCCGCACTGTATGCCCAAACGCTGTAAAGGCGACGCGATGAATACGATCGAACGCAAGCCGATCCGGGCCACGTCCGAAATGGCCCGCATTATGTCCGAATATTTCTACGAACTCGATGCGGCCGCCCGCAGCGGTTCCCGGAAAATCGCCTGGTGTACCAGCGTCGGGCCTGCGGAATTGCTGCGAGCCATGGGGTTTCTGGTTTATTTCCCGGAGAACCACGGCGCCATGCTGGGGGCCTCGCGGATGGCCGCCGATGTGATTCCAGAGGCCAACGCCATCGGGTTTTCACCGGACATTTGCTCTTACCTGACTTCCGATATCGGCGCCTTTCTCAAGGGTGTCACGCCGCTGTCCCGGGCTTATCCGGGCATCGAAAAAGTACCCCGCCCCGATGTGCTGGTGTTCAACACCAACCAGTGCCGGGACGTGCAGGACTGGTTCGCCTGGTTCAGCCGGCATTTCCAGGTGCCCCTGCTGGGGGTCCACACCCATCGAGGCATCGATCAGGTTGGCAAGCAGCACATCGACTCCATCGCGCAGCAAATGCAAGCGCTGGTGCCGCCGCTGGAAAACATCACCGGCCAAAAGCTCGATCCGGCGGTCCTGCAGCGGGTCATCGGGTTGTCGCGACAGTGTACCGAACTCTGGAAACAGGTGCTTGAAACCGCCGCACACGTGCCTTCACCGCTGACCTTTTTCGACGCCACCATCCACATGGGTCCGGCTGTGGTGCTGCGCGGCACGACCCCGGCCGTGGACTACTACCGCCTGCTGCTGGAAGAAATGAAAACCCGAACCGCAGCGAATGTCGCTGCCGTGGAGGGGGAGCGCTTTCGCCTCTACTGGGAAGGCATGCCGATATGGGGACGTCTCAGCGCACACTCGAAACTGTTTGCATCACGGCGGGCCTGCGTGCTGGCGTCCACTTATTGCAACAGCTGGGTCTTCTCCGCCCTGGATCCGGACGATCCCTTCGACAGCATGGCACGGGCCTATACCGAACTGTTCATCGTGCGCTCCGATGAAGCCAAAGAAAAGTATCTCAAAGAGATGATCGATTTTTACAAAATCGACGGCGTGGTTTATCACGACGCCAAAACCTGCCCCAACAATTCCAACTGCCGCTATGGAATGCCGCAGCGACTGGAAGCGTCCACCGCTATCCCCAGTCTGACGATCCATGGTGATCTCAACGATCTGCGCCTGCTCTCCGACGACCAGACGCAGACCAACGTGGAGGCTTTCATCGAGCAGTTGGAAGAGCAATAGTCCCCGCCGGCGGAAACGACCGGAGATTTTATCAATTCTGGAGGTGATTATGGCCTTTTGGTTGAACCTGGGTCAGAACCTGAAAATGAACGCCAAAAAATTCGCCGACAAACCGGCGCTGAAGGAGCGCCACCGCGGTTACACCTACGCGCAACTCAACGTGCGGGTCAACCGGCTGGCGCACGGACTGCTCGCCCTGGGGCTTTCCAAGGGCGACAAGGTCGCGGTGCTGCTGGAAAACTGCCTGGAAATCGTGGAGGTCTATCTCGCCACGGCAAAAACCGGCCTGGTGATCGTGCCCATCAATTTTCGGCTGGTCTCCAGGGACGTGGAATACATCGTCAACAACTCCGATGCCCAGGCCCTGATCGTCAACGACGATTTTACCGACACCGTCGACCCGGTGCGCCCGCAGCTGGCCAACATTCCCGCAGACCGTTATTTCGTGGCCGGTGCAGCCCGAAAAGGCTACCGTTCGTATGAAGAACTGTTAAAGAATTCTTCTACAGAAGAACCTGACATCGAACTGGCACCGGAAGACCCCTGGATCCTGATCTACACCTCCGGCACCACCGGCCGCCCCAAGGGCGTGGTGCGCTCCCACGGTTCGCACATCGCCTACTACCTGTTGAATGCCGTGGACTTCGGGTTCAACGAACACGACATCTGTATGAACGTGATGCCCCTGTGCCACATCAACTCGGTGTATTTTACATTCACCTTTCTGTATATCGGCGGCAGCGCCTATATTCATCCGGCCCGCTCCTTTCAGGCCGAAGAGATCCTGGAGATCGTCGAACGGGAAAAAATCACCTTCATTTCGCTGATCCCCACGCACTACAATCTAATTCTGCAGGTGCCCGAATCGAGCCGGCAGCGCGATTTGAACTCGATTCGCAAATTGCTGTGCTCCTCGGCGCCGGTGCGCAAAAGCATGAAGCTGGCCATCATGGATTTTTTCCCGGGTGTCGAACTTTACGAGGCCTATGGTTCCACCGAGGGCGGCATCGTCACCATCCTGAAGCCCGAATACCAGCTCAGCAAACTGGGTTCCATCGGATTCGAATCGCTGGGCACCGATGCGGTCCGCATCCTGGACCCCGAAGGCAATGAAGTTGCGGACGGAGAAGTCGGCGAGCTGTATTCCCGCGGACCGATGCTCTTCGACGAATATTACAAACTGCCGGAGAAAACCGCCGCCTCCTTCCGCGACGGCTTTTTCTCCGCCGGCGACATGGCCCGACGGGATGCCGACGGTTTTTATGAAATTGTCGATCGCAAGGACAATATGATCATCACCGGCGGTGAACACGTCTACCCCAGCGAGGTAGAAGAAGTGATCGGCAGCCACGAGTGCGTCTTCGACTGCGCCTGCATCGGACTACCGGACGACAAATGGGGGGAAAAAGTGGTCGCCGTGGTCTGCACCCGCGAAATGCAGAATGTTGAAGAAAAAGTCCTGATCGAATGCTGCCGGGACAAGCTGGCCGGCTACAAACGCCCCAAAGAGGTCATTTTCATCAACCCGGACGAAATGCCCCGCACACCGACGGGAAAAATCCTGCATCGCATGTTGCGGGAAAAATATGCCAAAATCGAAAAGAAAACCTGACACGCAACCGGACCCGGTGCATCAAAGACCCTAAATCTGGAGGAAGCATCTATGTTGACGAAAGCATTTGTCCCCTATGGCGGATACTACAGCACCCCTTTTTCTCGCTGGCAGGGTTCACTGGCCAATCAAAACGCCATCACCCTCGGTGCGGCCACCACGAAACGCTGGCTGGCACAGAAGAACTGGGATGCGACCGCGTTCGATTACGTGATTCTCGGCATCACCGTGGGACAGCCCAAAATGTTTTACGGCGGACCGTGGTCCTCCGCCCTGATCGGCGCAGTGGACACCCCGGGTCTGCTGATCAGCCAGGCCTGCTCCACTTCGACCACCGGCATCTTTCAAGCCGCCGTGGGCCTCGAGACCGGTATGTATGCCAACTGCTACACCCTTTTCGTGGACCGCTGTTCCAACGGTCCCCACACCGTGTGGCCCAACCCGGCCGGACCCGGCGGACAGGTCGTTTCCGAGGACTGGGTCATGGATCACTTCGGTCTGGATCCCTGGGGCGGCACCTCCATGATTCAGACGGCCGAAAACGTGGTCAAAGAAGCCGGGATCACAAGGGAGGACTGCGATGCGGTCACGCTGCGGCGTTACGAGCAGTACCGGGATGCCCTGGCGGATGATCGCGCGTTCCAGAAACGCTATATGTTTCCCGTGGAAGTGCGGCTGTCCAGGAAGAAAACCCTGACCGTGGACAGCGACGAAGGCGTCATGGAAACCACCGCCGATGGGTTGGCCGGCCTGCGGCCGGTGCTTCCCGACGGCGTGATCACCTTCGGGGCGCAGACCCATCCGGCCGACGGAAACTGCGCCATGGTGGTCACCACCCGGGAACGGGCCCGCGAATTGAGCAGTCAGTCCGGGGTGGAAATCCAGGTGGTCTCCTACGGTTACCACCGGACCAAAAAGGCTCACATGGCCATGGCCGTGGTACCGGCGGCGCAGATGGCGCTGAAAAATGCCGGCATCGACGTCAAGGATGTCAAGGTCATCAAAACCCACAACCCGTTTGCAGCCAACGATATCTACATGGCACGGCAAATGGGTATCGACGTCAACAGCTTCAACAATTACGGCAGTTCGCTGATCTACGGTCACCCCCAGGCCCCGACGGCCGGACGGTTGATTATCGAGGGCATCGAAGAAACCGTGATGCAGGGCGGCGGCTGGATGCTGTTTACCGGCTGTGCGGCCGGCGACACGGCCGGGGCGCTGGTGCTCAAAATATCATGACCCTGATGGAAGCGTTTCAAATTAAAAAACCGGCTGAACCCCTTGACGGGTTCAGCCGGTTTGTCCGTTGCCGGCAATAAAGCATATGGATCATAGCTCATAGCTCATGGCTCATAGCTTATCGGAACCACGGATTCGACCTTCGCCGTCTCGCCCTTTCGCCCATTCGCCGTTTCAATAACTCAGGTTCTCATCCATTGGTATCCGACCGACAACGGACCAAGGACCACGGACAACCAACGCCGGCGAAGCCGGCAACGCGCAACCCGCAACGCGTAACCCGCAACCCGAGTAACCAATCGAACCAATCAAACTACTTTATAAAAGAGCCCAACCCCTTGTGTTCGGTGAGAGACTCCACCGTCCATTCGGCCTGCCGCTCCAGGGTCGCATTGCGGGTTTCACAGGGCTGGCAGGCGCAGACCGGGCACTCGTCATCAATACAGGGGTCCATGTGAATCAAAGCGCTGGCCTTTCCCTGGTAGTGATCGACGATGATGTGCTCCAGCATTTTGGCCTCCCGGTGGGCCTCTTCCATCTGTAAATCCCGCGGCAGCACCAAATGCAGATCGACATGCAGATGGTTGCCCGATTTCCAGGCCCGTAACTGGTGGATATCCACCCAGCAAACCCGCCGGTTGCGGATCAACAGTTGCGCCAGATCGTTCAGAACCGCCGGATTGGCCGCATCCATCAATCCATGAAACGATTGGCGCACCAGCCGCCAACCGGTGACCAGAATGTTCAATCCCACCAGGCAGGCCACCAGACCGTCCAGCCATAACAATCCCGTCAATCGAACCACCAGCAGTCCAGACAGCACGCCGGCGGACGTAACGACGTCTGTGAGCAGATGTTGTCCGTCGGCGACCAGGATGAGGGAATCGGAATTGCGTCCGAATCGTACCAGGCCCAGTCCGAGAATCAAGTTCAGAATTGCGGCCGCCAGAAGAATCAGCAGGCCGGAGTTGAGATTGGGCAGTGCCCGGGGCTCCAGCATCTGCAGGATACCGGTGTAAAAAATGCCGACAGCGGCAACGATGATCAGCGCACCCTCGAAACCGGCAGAAAAAAATTCGATTTTGCCGTGACCGTAAGGGTGAGAGGCATCCGGCGGTCGGGCCGCCATGATGACACTTGTCAGGGCGAATCCGCCGGCGGCCACGTTGATGATCGACTCCAGGGCATCGGAAAGAATGGCGGCCGATCCGGTCAACCACCAGGCGTAAAATTTGACGCCCATCAATGCTGTACCGACCGCCAATGAAGCGCCGACCCACGCCAGGCGTTTTTTCTGAAGCGCCGCTTCGGTTTCACCGCCAGGCACCTTCAAGGCTCGTCATCTCCCCGATTTGGTCTTGTGTTCATCCGGAAAAGACCCTTTCATGGCCCATGGAAAATGAGCTCAAAGCTCAAGGCTGAAAGCTCAAAGCTGAAAGAAAATGCCTAACATTCAAAATGACTAAAGTGCCTCAAATTCAAAAACATTGTCAGTCTTCCGTTGTCCGTTGTTCGTTGTAAAAAGCTTGGATAACCAACGCGCTACCCGCAACGCGCAACCCGTAACCCGGGTAACCAATCGAACCAATCGAACCAATCGAACCGGGATTTTGCGCCGTCTCGCCCTTTCGCCGTGTCACCGTCTCAATTTCTTCGCAGCACTGCAAGCCGCCAACCAATCAAACCAATGCAACCAATGAAACCAATCAAACCGCTATCGCGCCGTTTCAATGACTTAGGTTCTCCTCCATTGGTATCCCACCAACAACGGACCACGGACAACCAACGCCGGCGAAGCCGGCAACCCACATCTACGCCTTATTGCCGTACTCGGTGATGTGTTTCGGCAGGCGGGGGTCGTTGCCGTACATGAAGTGCTTGCTCATATTTTCCGCATAGCGACTGGCCGGCGGCCGACGCCCCATCGCTTCGGCCGTTTCCCGGATATGAATCGGCGCCGCACCGCAGCAAACCCCCAGGTACCGAATTCCCATATGCCAGGCCTCCTCGGCAAAGCGGCGGATTTCATAACGATTGCAATATAACGGATCCAGAGCGGTCGGAAACGTGCGACCGTGGGGCGAAGGAACCCGCGCATACCGATCCTCGAGGTTGAAAAAAGTGGGATGATCTTCGTAGGTACGGTACGGAACCGGAAGCGCTGCGACATGACAGGAAACCGCCCGGCGGATTTCCTTCAAAAACGGCATCATGGTATCCGGTCCCCGAAAACAGTTCATTCCGACGACAGTCGCCCCGCGCTGTTCGAGTTCCCGGCAGGTATCAACGACCGACCAACCGTCGCGCATGACGTTTTCGCCCATCGGCGCAACGGTGATCACGGCCGGCATGTCGGCGGCATGAATGGATTCCAGAGCGCTGAAGGCTTCCTCGGCGTAGTAAAACGTCTCGCCGATGATGTAGTCCACCCCTTCATCAACAGCCCAATTCACCATTTCGTCAAACATCGCCCGCACCTGCCGCCGGCTTTCCGGATCGTCGGGATTCCAGATGTTGGAATTGGAAATATTGCCTGCAACCAGGCCGACCTCCATTCCTTCGGGCGGCTCATGGGCCGCCTTGCGGGCGATCTTCAGCGCGGCGCGATTGAGCGGTTCCAAAAGTGCTTCTTTGTCGATGATCCGCAATTTTTCCCGGTGCGCATTATAGGTAAAGGCCTGGACCACATCGGAACCTGCGTGCTGAAATTCCCGGTGCAGGTTGTAGAGCACTTCCGGATGTTCCAGGGCCACCTCGGGCACGAACTCACCGGCTGCCAGATAGCCCCGTCGTTCCATTTCAAACAGATAGCCTTCGGCGCATAAGACGCCGTCTTCTTCCAAACGTTGCTGCAGCCCTCGTTTTGCATTCATCTTCGGTCCCCTTCCCTTCGTGGGTGGAATTTATTTTTGCTACACAATAATCACCATCCCCGGGGCTGCAATCCGCGGGTACGGTTCGATATCGTCACGCAATTCACAGGGATTTAAAAATACTGCGCTATCGGTTTCATTGGTACGATTGGTTATTCGGGTTGCGGGTTACGAGTTGCGTGTTGCGCGTTGGCTACCGGAGCTTTTTACAACGGACCACGGACAATGGACGACTGACAATGTTTTAGATTTTAAGCATTTGCAATTTCAGGCATTTTTATTTTGCTTTGAGCTTTGAGCTCATTCGCCATGAGCCATGAGCTATGAGCTATGTACAAGGTTGGCCTTGACATTTAGGACCCTTTCATATAGCTACATTTTAGCTTTACCAATACTTCAATAAATGAACCGAATTCATTGCCCTGAGAACCGGCAACAGCGAGGCAGCATGGATTTTGAACTGAGCCGCGAACAAAAAAACATCGTCAAAGCCGCCCGCGACTTTGCCTTGGGAGAATTTCCCCAGCGCGCGAGGGAATTCGACCGCGAAGAGACCTTCGATTATCGAATCTGGCAAAAAGCCTGCGATCTGGGTTTTGTGGGTATTTTTATCGCTGAAAAATACGGTGGCGGCGGATACGGTTTTTTCGAGCACTGCCTTCTGAACGAAGAATTCTGGGCCGTGGACCCGGGCATTGCCGCGGCGGTTCTGGCCACCACTTTTGGAGCCGAGTTGTTGATTCTATACGGATCCGAAAACCAGAAAGATGAAATTCTTCCCAAACTGGTCAACGGCGATGCGATCCTTGGTACGGCGATCACTGAACCGAATGCCGGTTGCGACGTGACCGGAGCGGTGACCACGGCGGTAAAAGACGGTGACCACTGGGTCGTCAACGGCTCAAAAATGTTTGCCACCAACGGCACGGTCGCCCACCTCATCCTGGTTTTCTGCCAAACCGATCCTGAAAATCCCTCCCGCCATCAGCGCCACAGTTTTCTGATGGTGCCGACGGATGCGAAGGGATTCAAAGCCGACAAGATTCGAGGCAAACTCGGCATTCGCGCTTCCGACACCGCCGAGTTGACCTTCAAAGATGTTCGCATCCCCCTGGAAAATCTGATCGGCACAGAGGGGCGAGGCTTCTACGAACTGATGGAGTTTTTCAATCGGACCCGCCTGCACGTCTGCGCCCAGGCTGTCGGGCTGGCACGCGGTGCGCTGGAGGAAGCCATCCGACATGTAAAAGCACGCAATCAGTTCGGCCGCCCCCTTTCGGAATTCCAGGTCACGCGGTTCAAAATCGCCGAGATGGCAACGAAAATCCGGGCGGCCCGAAACCTGTATTACGAAGCGGCCTGGCAGGCGGACCAGAGTCGGCTGGAACATTCCCTGGTGGCCATGGCCAAGTGGTTTACCGCCAAAGTCGCGGTGGAATGCGCCGACGAAGCCCTGCAGATGCATGGGGGGTATGGATACATCGATGAATATAAAGTGCAGCGGTTGTATCGGGATGCCAAGATCCTGGAGATTTATGAAGGCACCAAGGAAATCGAAAAGATTATCGTGGCGCAGAGCTTGTTGAAATAGACCCGGCGGTAGGCAGAACCTCATTCAAAAAGCCGATAACCGATCCAAATCCCGCCGGCAATGAAGACAATCGCCGTCACGATCCAGATCCAAATATGTCCGCGGCGACGTGCCTGCACCGGTTCGACGGATTCCGTTTCGGGTTGAGCGTTTTTCAGCATGGCATCGATCTGGGCATGGGTCAGATAGTCCCAGTCCCAGTGGGAGGTGTGTTGCATTTTCACATCTTCCTTGAAGACTTTCAGGTTCTTTTTCTCGGGCTCCATATCCCCTCCGGAATCCACAACAGCGCGGCTCGGTTGATATCGGGTAAAGATCGATAAACAAAACATAATGGCTGGTTCCGTCAGCCGCAATGATCAAAAAGGCTGTAATTGGCTCGTATTTGAACCGCCACAGCATCTGAAACGTCCCGTCTTCAGGAGGGCCTTGGGGGAGTCAAAAAACCCAGCAATTCTCGCTTGCGCTGCCGGTTGGGCTGCAGGACAATGCTGTAATGATTGGTGCCGGGCACGTCCACGCAGCGGGCATCTGGAATTTCAGCGGTCATTCGACGGGCCGCAGCCGGCGGCAGAACCAGGTCATCGGCCGCCAGCATCCCCCGGGTCGCCCGCAGGATCAGGGTCGGACATCGCACCTGCGGATAGAGATCGGCAGGGGCCGCCTGTTTCAGATTTTCGATTTCCTCCGCAATGGTTTCCGGTCTGATGCGGCACCGCACCCCGCCCGGCGTTGATTCCAACTCGTATTCGAAATATCTTTCCAGCCTTGAAGTCCAGGGTTGCAGATACGGTGTCCGCCGCAAAGCTTTCAGATAGCTCTGAACGTCCGGATATTCGGTTCCGAGCCGTTCCAGCGCGGGACGAATGCCTTCGAACACCTTTTGGGTTTGTTCCGCGTCCAGCGATCCGGCCCCGTCGATCAAAACCAGCCGATCCACTCGGTCGGGGCGACGTACCGCGTAGGTCAGTGCAATCATCGCCCCCAGCGAGTGACCCATTAGGGCGATACGGTCCAAACGCAGCTCCGCCAAAATCGAATCGATATCACGGCAATGCCAATCGATGCTGTAGCCGGACGGCGGTTGTTCCGACCGCCCGCGTCCTCGCAGATCCGGTGCCGCGATGGTACACTGCGGTGCAATTTCCGCAGCGATCGTATCCCAACAGCGGCAGTTGGCAGTCAGACCATGGACACACAAAACCGTCGGCTGTGTTCCTTCCCAGAGGGCAAGCCAAATGCCAACGCCGTCGCCTTCCACGAATTGCAATCTGGGTTTTGTCATGGTTTGTTTCCTTTTTACCGGCAAACCCGCGAGATGTTTTTGACAAAAAGTACGGTTGCTGGTAGGAGTGAAACAGACAAACCGTCCACTCGGCAGCCGGCTTCCGCGATTTTTTCCGGCAGGGTTGTACGATTCACACCGAAGACTTCGACTGCGCCTCTTCTTATCCAGACCCAGTGATTTAGATGCATCCGACGTTCATGTCAACCGATCCCGCTTCGATGACCGTGGACGGACCCAAAACCATTCCTATAATTCCGAATAAAGGAAAGGAGAAGGCCATGGCGGTCAAAGTCCTCATCAAACGAACATTCAAGCCCGGGACCCTGGCAAAAGCCTCCCCTTTGCTCAATCGTCTGCGTTATGGGGCGATGGGGCAGGAAGGCTACATCTCTTCGGAAACGTTGAGCGAATATCGAGATCCCCACCGGGTCGTTGTCGTATCCATGTGGCGCACACTGGAAGACTGGCAGCACTGGAAAGACAGCGCCATTCGGGACGAATACGAATCGGAACTGCAAAAAATCCTTGCGGGGGCCACGGATTTCGAGCTTTACAACCTCGGGATTCCGCCGGCCGGCGTGCCGCAGTAGCCGGTTCATCCCCATTTTGCGGCGACCGAAGGAATAAGGAAATTGCCTCCGGCAACGGACAGGTACAGTGACCGGCCCTACGTAAGACCGGCCACCGAGCCGGCCGGTATCCGCCCTCGACGGAATGACAACTCGGATTGAGCACCCGAGAAGCCGCGGACTACTGCAACGGCGGTCATTCGCAGATTTTGAAAAAAAATGGCCCGGTTCACGAGCGCGCCGGGGAAATGCGACCCGCAATCAGGAACCACAGAAAGGTGACGGCCTGCAGGCACAGCATCACGAAAAATGCCGCCTGATAGCCGGCTGCGGCATAGTGCCCTTCGGGTGAAATCGGCCAGATTTCAATCACCGCGCCGATGCCCCACTGGGCACAGAAAGCTGCCACAAACACCAGCAGATTCAAGGCCGTGGTGGCGCGTCCGGAAAGTCCGGACGGGAAGTGCTGGGACAACACGGCGTACGGCAGAATCCCGGAAGTTCCGAAAAAGCCGAATAGTATCCAAAGCGGCAGGGCCGCTGCAGTCCATTCCAGTACAATCAGCAGCAAGACCCCCATAAATACGACCATGGCGCAGCCGGCAACCGTCAACGGTCGGACGCCGATCCGATTCAGACGTTCGGCGGCGGCTCCGAGAAATACGAACCCCGCCACCATGGCTGCAGCGACAAGCAGAAGACAGCCGGCCACCTGCTGCCGATCGAAACCGGCTACATCCCGCAGCCAGGGTCCGGCCCATAACCCCTGAATCGAAAGCAGTGTGGCCTGAGAAACGGTGGTCCAGGGGGCCAGACGCCAGAAAAAAAGGCTCGAGAATACCTGTCGGATGCCGCCGACCTGCTCTTTCAAACCGGCAGATACACCGTACGCACCTTTTTCAGGAACGATCTTGTACACGGCGATGGCGACGCCCAGAGTCAACAGCGCCAGGATCCAGAAAACACCGCGCCAGTCGGTGATCGCCAGCGCCGCTTCCACCGGTGCCGTGGCTGTAAGGGCGCCCAGTCCACCGGCGGCCATTTGAAATCCGTTGATCAGCGGCAGCTGTTCTCTGGGAAACCAGATGACGAATGCTTTAAAAGCAGCCATCAGGCAGGCGGACACCCCCAGTCCGATCAGGGCCCGGCCGGCCAGAAGACCGCCAAGGGACTGGGCCGAGGAGAATATCCAAGCCCCGGTTGCGGCAAACAACAATAGGAAAGCCTCGATTTTGCGCGGACCGAATCGATCGAGCAGCACGCCCAGCGGCAGTTGACAGGCAGCAAAGGTGAAAAAATAGGCCGCCGTCAGCAGCCCCAAATCGGACGGATCCACGCCGAGATCGGCGGCCAGGTTCGGTGCCAGAACGGCGTTTACCACCCGGTAAAGGTAGGAAAGAAAATAACCGCACGCAAAGGGAATAAATACCCGCAGTCGAGTCGCCGTGGTTTCCGTCATCGCCAAGCCGAATATCGCGCCGTTATCGTGAGTCCAGCCACAAGTTTTTCAAAAACCGGATTTGAAACACTCAGTTCGGGAAAAACGCATTTGGTAACCCTTCACCGCCACGCTGTGCAGATGGCCTTCAGCCGCCGGGGCGAAGGTGGCCGCAACCATAATCCGATCGACAACGTTTTGGCAAGTCAAAGAAGCCCAAACCGACGCTTGATCCGTTCCAATTCCGTACCTCAGGGAGGACAGCGGTCACGCTCGACACTTTTTCCTTTCAGCGGTTGACATCGCTCCCTGCATGGATTAAATATAATCACCATTAATGATTTAGGTGTACAATATTTATAGGTGTATGTTACTGTTGCAAATTTTGTTGTCGAGACAATCGTGGGTCCTTCCCTTCCAAAAGGTACGGCATCGTTATCTACGCCCACCGACGCCGATTTGAAGCGACCGCGGCAGGCACGGGTTACCCGCGCCATCCAACTGAAGCGGGTGTGCATACCTTTCGGCCGCGGCAAATCCGTTAGGCGCTATTTTCATAACCTCAATCGAATGGTGGATTGTCCATGACCGAACAAGTCGTCGTGAAAAACCTTTACAAGATTTTCGGCCCGAACCCGCACCGTGCGTTCGCCCTGATCGAAAAGGGGTTGGGAAAAGATGACATCTTCAAGGAAACCGGGTTGACGATCGGCGTACAGGACGCTTCTTTCACCGTCAACAAAGGCGAAATCTTCGTCGTGATGGGACTGTCCGGCTCCGGCAAATCGACCCTGGTCCGGATGCTCAACCGGTTGATCGAACCCACCCGCGGCGAGGTGCTCATCGACGGAGAAAACGTCGTTGCCATGAACGAGAAAAAGATCATCGAGATGCGCCGGCACAGGATGGGCATGGTGTTTCAAACCTTTGCACTCATGCCGCATCTGTCGGTGGTCGATAACGCCGCCTACGGGCTGATCATCTCCGGCGTGGACAAGGCTGAACGCGAAAAACGAGCCATGGATGCCCTGCGGCAGGTGGGCCTGGATGCTTATGCCCAATCCTACCCCCAGGAGCTGTCCGGCGGCATGCAGCAGCGCGTCGGGCTGGCCCGGGCACTGGCCCAGGATCCGGCCATTTTGCTGATGGACGAAGCCTTCAGTGCCCTGGATCCGCTGATCCGTTCCGAAATGCAGGACGAGCTGCTCAAGCTCCAGGAGCAGACCGAACGGACCGTCATATTCATTTCCCACGATCTGCACGAAGCCATTCGCATCGGCGATCGCATCGCCATCATGGAAGGCGGCCGCGTGGTTCAGATCGGCACCCCGGACGATATTTTGAAAAACCCGGCCGACCAGTACGTTCGCGCCTTTTTCCGCGGCGTGGACCCCACCACGGTCTTCACCGTCGGAGACGTGGCCCGCCGCAACCAGGTCACGGTCCGAACGCATAAAGATGCCGGCCCCCGGGCGACCCTGGAGCGCCTGCAGGATGAAGACCGCAATTTTGCCTACGTGCTCGGCCGTGACGGTCAATTCAAGGGGGTAGTGGCCATCGAAGACCTGCAGCAGGCCATTCGCGATGACAAAAAAGAAATCAGCGGCCTGTATCTCGAGGGGGTCAAACCGGTGCCGGCCGACACTCCACTCCAGGAGATACTGACGCTGGTCCGTGAATATCCCTGTCCCGTGCCCGTAGTGGACGAAGAGAAAATCTACCAGGGCGTGGTATCGCGCAACTGTTTTCTGCAAACCATCGAGCACGGTGTCGCCGAATCCGAGGAAGCCAAACTCGCGGCCCAGGGCGTATCGGGGGGACCGGCAGCCTAAACCGAGCCCGAAATTGAATTTCGGAGGAAATCCATGATTCTGGACTTTGAAAAATACCAAATCCCGCCGGAAAAAGTCATCGAAAACGCTGTCGACTGGCTGGTGACCAATTTCCGCCCTCAGTTTCAGGCCATCAAGTGGCCGGTGGAAAAAACCCTTAACGGTGTCGACGCCTTTTTGAACTGGCTGCCGCCCATCATCGTAATCATCGGCATTTTTTTGATCGCCTGGAAGCTGGCAGGATGGAAGGTGGGCATTTTCGGGGCGGTTACCTTTCTGCTGGTCGGCTTTCTAGGTTTCTGGCAGGAGGGCATGACCACCATCGCCATGGTGATCTGCGCGGTGTTTTTCTGCACGGTGGTGGGCATTCCACTGGGGGTGATCGCCGCCCGCAGCGATCGCTTCGCCTCTTTCATCCGCCCCATCCTGGACGCCATGCAGACCACGCCGGCATTCGTTTACCTGGTCCCGGTGGTCATGCTGTTTTCCATCGGCACGGTGGCCGGCGTTATCGCCACCATCATCTTCGGCATGCCGCCCATTATCCGGTTGACCAACCTCGGAATTCGACAGGTCCCTTCGGATGTGATTGAAGCCGCTCAGGCCTTCGGGTCCACCGCCAATCAGATTCTTTTCAAAGTCCAGTTTCCACTGGCCATGCCCACCATCATGGCCGGGTTGAATCAAACCATCATGCTGTCGCTTTCCATGGTGGTGATCGCCGCCCTGATCGGTGCCGGCGGACTGGGCGTACCGGTCTTCGAGGGCCTCAACTCCCTGCGGGTCGGCCTGGCGGCCATCGGCGGACTGGCGATCGTATTGCTGGCCATGGTGCTGGACCGCATTACCCAGGCCCTGGGCGAAACCCGCAAAAAAATGATCAAAGAGTCCGAATGAAGCAATGAAGGATTCGGTCTTTTTAAACGGCAGCGAGGTTTTGCCAATCGCTGCAAACGTAACGTTGCAAACCAAAAGGAGGCAATGTGATGCACAAGAAACAATGGGTTGTTTCAATTCTCGCAATGGTTGCTGCGGTCATGCTGATGACCGGCGGCGCCCTGGCGGCCGACAAGATGCCCGGCAAGGGTGTCACGGTCCAGCCGGCCCGCGCCACCTGGACCACCGGTTTTTTCCTGGAGGCCATCTACAGCCGGGCTCTGGAGGATCTTGGCTATGATGTCCAGGACCCCAAAAAACTGTCCAACCCGATCTTCTACCAGTCCGTTTATCAGGGCGACGTGGACTTCTGGGCCAACGGCTGGTTTCCGATTCACTACGCCCAGCTGGGCATGCCCTACGAAGAATACAAGGAACAGGCCTCCATTTGCGGCACGGTGGTCAAGGGCGGCGCCCTCCAGGGATATCTGGTCAGCAAGGCTGAAGTCGAAAAGTTCAACATCATCTCCCTGGACGACTTCAAACGCGATGAAGTCAAAAAAGCCTTCGACGCCAACGGCGACGGCAAAGCCGACCTGGTGGCCTGCCCGCCGGGCTGGGGCTGTGAGAAAGTAGTCACATTCCATCTGGGCGCCTATGACCTGGAAGACCACGTCAATCCCATCAAGGCCAGTTATTCGGCTTCCATGGCCGATGCCGTGGCGCGCTACCAGGCCGGTGAACCGGTGTTCTTCTATACCTGGACGCCGAACTGGACGGTCAACCGCTTCAAGCCGGGCAAGGATGTCATGTGGATCAACGTGCCCAAAATCATTCCCTCCCCGGCCCAGGAGCCGTTTAAAGATGCCATGGTGCACCGCGACGTGACCGGCGCTGTGACCAATCCCATCAAGATGGGTTTTGCCGGTAACGATATCGTCGTGGTGGGCAACAACCAGTTCCTGAAGGCGAATCCGGCGGCCGCCAAGATGTTCGAGGTCATGTCCATTCCCTTTTCAGACATTTCCGCGCAAAACGCTAAGATGTATGAAGGCGAAAACACGGAAAAGGACATCGCCCGTCACGTGGACGAGTGGATTGCCGCCAACAAGGACACTTGGGAAGGCTGGCTGGAAGAAGCCCGTAAGGCCGCCATGTAACCTTTGAGGCACATCATTAGAAAAGGGCCGGCGTTTGCCGGCCCTTTCTTTTTTCCTCAATGACCGATTGTAATGAATTTTGTACCTTGATGAGCCTGTACAAAGCCATTTTTACCACCTTGTCATCCCCGCGCAGACGGGGATCTCGAGCCTAATAAACTGTAATAACTATGGTTTAGAGATTCCCGCTTTCGCGGGAATGACAGGTTTGATGAAATTGGGACTTTTTATGATTCCATCAATTTTAAACTTTCTTTACGGGTTAGATGGCGCTTTCCTTGTCCTCCGGATTCCATTCCAGCGGTGCATCTTCGATGCCCTGGGTATCGAACAGGTGCAGAATCTGACCCATGGCTTCGGCCAGATACTGCACCCGCTCGGGTTCCAGATCGGCCAACTGGGAAATAAACCGGCTTTCTACCGGATCCGGCAGGGCTTTACCCAGCTTCCGCCCCGCATTGGTCAGTGAGATCAAGACCACCCGCCGATCGCTTTCCTGGCGAACCCGCACCACCAATCCTTTTTTTTCGAGCCGGTCGATAATGCCGGTGATGTTCGACGGGGTGACGAAAAGCTTGCGGCTCAGTTCCGCCGAGGAGATCGGCCCTTCGCTGACGATGCATCGCACCACCGCGTTTTGTGCGGCGGTCAGTCCAAATCGGCGACTGATCTTGGAGGCGTCCAGGTAAACGGCCCGAACCAGTCTTCGAACACCGCCGACGATTTCCTTGATCAAACGTTCGTTTTCGTTTGTCATGCAGCCTCGCAGGGATTATACGGATATTGCCTTTTCATACAAAATAAAGGCCTAAATAGTCAAGACTTAAATAGTGTACCGCCGTCAACTTCTTTTGAAAGTTTGCGGCGGAAAGCGATTTGCCCGAAACCGCCGGATTACGGGTTCGTTTGGTTGACAGTACCGTCGGAATCCTTTACTGGAGCAACAATAACCGGAATCGGAAACATACGTCCCATCCAGCCTGGCAAATTGAGAGAGGACCCGGCCGTATCATGAATCAAACCGCCTTCACACCCGAAAACATCCGGAAGCGAATCGACGTGGCCCTCGGCAACCAGCCGGCGGACCTGGTGGTCATCAACGGTACGCTGCTGGATGTTTATACCGGCGAGTTTCTGGAGGGCTGGTCGGTGAGCATCGCCGATCAATACATTGCAGCCGTCACAGAAGCCCCCCCGGCCGTTATCGGACCGCAAACTACGGTGATCGACGCCGCCGGTAAAACCATCATCCCCGGACTGATCGACAGCCACACGCACCTGGCCTGGCTTTGCAGTATCGAAGGTCACCTGCAGTGGCTGGCCGCCGGGGGAACCACCACCCTGGTGACCGAAACCCTGGAAATTTTTCCGGTCGCCGGCGAGAACGGCCTCCTGGATTTTCTGGATTCGCTGGCCGATCAGCCCATCAAGGTGTTCGCCACCGCGCCGGCGATGACATCCATCAGCAGTCGGACACGCGGCATATCGGCCGAAACACTGCAGGCGCTGTTACGGCGGCCTGACATCGTGGGACTGGGAGAGGCTTACTGGCAGACGGTACTGCAGCATCCGAACCAGTTCGTGCCGGAACTCGAAACCGCCCGGCGGGCCGGCAAGAGTCTGGAAGGCCACAGCGCCGGTGCCCGTGGCCGCAAACTGAACGCTTACGTGGCCGCCGGGATCACCTCCTGCCACGAACCGATTCGAGCCGAAGAAGTCTTGAACCTGCTGCGGTTAGGGGTGCACGTAATGATTCGCGAAGGCAGCATCCGACGGGATTTGGCGGCAGTCGCATCAATCCGAAAACGGCCGGTGGACACCCGAAACCTGATCCTGGTATCCGATGGCCTGAGCCCGACGGACCTGGTCGAAAAAGGCGGCATGGAATACGTGGTGCAGAAAGCGATCGACTGCGGCTTCGACCCGGTCGCTGCCGTGCAGATGGCGACCCTGAATGCCGCCGAGCATTTTGGGTTGGCCTCCCTGCTGGGCGGCATCGCCCCCGGCCGGCTGGCGGACCTGGTGCTGGTCCCGAATCCGAAGCAAGTCCGGGCCGAACTGGTCATCAGCAATGGCAGGGTGATCGCCGAAAACGGCCGCCTGTTGGTCGAGCCCCGCAAACACTCATACCGCATGGCTTCCAGGCAGACGGTGCAGCTTCGAGCAGATCTCACCGCTGCCGACTTTCGATTGCAGATGCCAATGCAAATCAAACAGCCGAAGGTTTGCGCCCGCGTGATCGAAATGGTCACCGACCTGGTTACCCGGGAAGCGATCCTGGAGGTTCCGGTAGCTAACGGCGAAATCCAAAGCCAGCCGGAAGCGGATATCCTCAAAGTGGCTGCCGTCGATCGCACCCATCAACCGGGCAAGACCTTTGTTGGCCTGATCCGGGGATTCGGCTTGAAATCCGGGGCGTTTGCCTGCAGTGCCGCCTGGGACACCAGCGATATCATCGTTGTCGGCGCCGCCGATCCGGACATGGCAGCTGCGGTCAATCGCATCCGCACCCTGCAGGGCGGTGCGGTGGTCTGTGTCGCGGGGCGCATCCAGGCCGAACTGGCTTTGCCGATTTTCGGCCTGCTGTCCGAATCCCCGGTACCGGAGGTCGTCGCTGCAATGGATCGCATCCAGACCAAACTGCGGCGACTCGGCTGTCCTTTTCCCGACCCGTTGCTTACCCTGGTAACCCTGACCGGGGCCGCCATTCCCTTTCTGCGCATCTGTGAAGAGGGGCTGGTCAATCTAAAAGACGGCCGAACGGTGGGCCTTTTCGTGGAAGACAGCCAGACGACGGCCTCGGGAACCTGACCCGCCGGCCCCGGAATCCCCCGGCAACTTATGAATACCGGAACAACCAAGGAATCTACCGGAGGCAATCGAATGGATGATAAGGTCGAATCCGCCATTTACCGGGCCGTAGCCCGGGAGCCGTTTGCAAAAACACTGGACATGCGATTGCTGGAACTAAGAGAAGGTCACTCGGTGGTGGAAATGACTTATGAGCCCGGCCGGATGGACAACATCTACGCCCGTACACACGGCGGAGCGGTCTACGGCCTCATCGACGAAGCCTTCGAAACCGCCGGCCAGACCGACGGCACCATCGCCGTAGCGCTCAACGTCAACGTCACTTACGTTACCAGCCCCGAGCCGGGTGCGCGGCTGCGCGCGGAAGCCAACCGCGTCAGCCAGACCCGCAAAACCGCCAGCTACGACATCCGGGTCACCGACGACCGGAACCGTCTGATCGCCGTTTGCCAGGCCCTGGCCTACCGCACCGGCAAGCCGATTCCTTTTTTGTGACCCTCCTCACAGCGTCCTGACGCAGCTCCGCCCAAACGCAAAAAATATTTACTCGGACAAGTTCTCCAATAAGGATCTTAGCCACTCGTCGATGGCCTTTCCATCCATGGTTCTCGGACCGTTGACGCGACCGCATCTGCAATTATTTTGATGGATGTAGCCGAAAAAAACCGTTTTGAAAGGAGACCAAAATGGCCAACTGTTGTGACATGCAAGAAGGCGATCGCTTTGTTTGTGAGACCTGCGGACTCGAACTGAAGGTCGCCAAACCCTGCAACTGCAAACCAGACGCGCCGGAAGCGTGCAACGTTCCCCTGCAGTGCTGCGGCAAAAGCATGGTAAAGCGGTAATACCCGGGGACGCGATTGTTCCGGCCGTTTCTACTTTACCGGTGCCAATACGATCTCGATGCGTCGATTCTGCGAACGCCCCTCCTCGGTTTCGTTGGAAGCGACCGGGCGAAAATAGCTGAAACCGGTGGCGGTCATGCGATGGGGGTCGATGCCGCCTTCTTCCTGCAGAAACCGGACGACCGCGGCCGCCCGCGCGGTGGATAGTTCCCAGTTGCTGGGGAAACGATGCTGCAGCGAAGGGCCGATCTGAACGTCATCGGTGTGGCCTTCGACCACAATCAACTGGTCTTCATATTGGCGCAGGGATTCGGCCAATTTCAGCAACGACTCCTGTCCGCGACGATTGACATTTACACTGCCCGAATTGAACAGAATCTTGTCCACAAAGGTGACACGCAACTTGCCTTCGAGCTCCTGGAGCTTGATGTTTTTCTGTTCGATTTGATCTTTTAGATTTTCTTCGATGTTTTTTCGGGTTTGCTCCAGTTCGGAGATCGTTTCTTCTTTTTCGGTGATGATCTCTTCCTTGCGGGTGATCATCTCCTCTTTTTGATCGATGATGATCTTATTGAGCTCGATCTGGCGCTCGAGGGAATCGATCCGCCGCAAATTCTGTTCGTTGGCATTGCTCAGGCGGCCGAAGCGTTCATCGAGTTCCGTATATCGCTGCTGTTCCATCTCGATTTGTTCCTGGCATCGATCGTATCGGTTTTCCATTTCCACCAATTCGGATTTCGAAACACAGGAAATGAGCACAAAGACGATAACGACGAGCAAAATGGCAATCGCATTGCGAGTCATGGAATTCCTCCCGAATTTGTTACCCCTGAATTGAGCGTTTGGAACTTTTGCGATTGAAATCGGCTTCACTTCTCTGAATTGGACACTCAACAGTGCCATCATCCCTACGTGGATAAACACGAATTCGGATAAAATCACATTTTCCCCATCGCTGAAAAAACCGGTTTCGGTCCACATCAGCCTATTGTTCATCGGTTTTCAACGGACGAACCCACTCCCCATCTTCTCGATATTCGAGGCTGATCTGCTTCAACGGTTTTTTATGCTCCAGAAAACGCGATTTCATGCCGACCAGCCACTGCTTGTGCGCCAACGCATCCTCCCGGGTCAGAAAAAATTCATGCCGGCTGCGCTGCATGTGGAGTCTGGGTACCTTTCCTTCCATCGACAGCGTTCCGGCATTGCTGCACAGCATGCAGCGCACCTGATCGTTTCCCAGGAATCGAAAGGTTTGACCGCCGCATAGAGGGCAGTAAGGTTCCATCGGCCTTGCGGATTCGTTCGCAAGGGCCGCGGCCAGCTCCGCGGCGATGTCAAGGTTTTCTTCGTTCAAAAACACCTCTCCCGGCAATGCACCGTAAACAATCCGGCCCATTCGCAGGCCGCCGAAGATCATTTTTACGAAATTTTCCAGCCCCAGCAGGGTATAGCCTTCCTTGCCGGCAATCCCGGCGATACCGACCGCCACCGCCGGTTTGGTCCATAAATTCTCGACATGCGGATATAACGAGAGGCCCCGATCGGTGAATCGCTTGAGTATGGCGCTGGGGCCCAGAAAATAAGTCGGCGCCGCAACGATCAGCATGTCGGCTTCCAGCAGCGCCTCGACAACCCGCGGATAGTCGTCGTCGATCACGCACTGGTCCTTGACCAGGCATGTGTAGCAACCCCGGCAGGGAGCGATGTCGAACTCCGGCAGCCGCAGCAGTTTGAGCCGGTGCGGTTCGGCAATCCGGCGGCCGATCTCTTTGATCATGATTTCACAGTTGCCGAGCCTGCGCATGGAACCGACGATGCCGAGCACGGTTTTCAAGGCGGCCTCCTTACAGCGCAACCAAATTAGAAAAAATATGATTTTGTATTGGTTTCAGGGATTTCTGCATATTTCAGATTCAAAGTTTGAAACGCCCGGGTCAGGTTACAGTGAACTGCGGTTTGTCGTTTCGCTCAATGGAACCTGCCATACCAGAATCGTGTGCATACATCCAGAAGAAGTTGCCGCTGCCTGAAAGCGGCTGCCATCCAACCGCCGCCAAAATTGTATTTCACCATGTCTCGTGATATGAGAGAGTCGATCCGGTTTTTAAAATCCAGGATGCAACCCGTCCAACACTGTGGCGGGTTTGCCAGACAGCCGTCCGAGGAGTCGACCCGTGAAAGTGAAAACCGAACTGATTTTCAAGGATCGGGTGGGCATTGTGGCCGACGTGTCCGCCAAAATCGCCGGCCGTGAATGGAACATTCTTTCCATGGAAGTGTCGCGCAAACGCAGCCGCGCTCACGTTTATCTGGAAGCGGAAAAAGCCGATGCAAAATCCAGGCGCAAAGAGATTCTGGAAATCCTGGGCAGCATATCCGGCCTGATCGAAATCGGCTTCATCGACACCCTGCCCCAGGAAGAACGCGAAAACCGTTTTCGCGTCCTTCTGGACAACATCAGCGACGGGGTGGTGTCCATCGACAAAGACGGCAACGTCACCACCATCAACCGGGTGGCTCGCGAAGTCCTGCAATGCGAAGCAGCGGCTGTTGTCGGACGCAGTGTCCGTGAGCTGCAACTGCCGGATTTTTCAATTCTGGAATGCCTGGAAGGCAAAAAATTCCAACGAATCAAAAAGAATCTGATCACCACCGCCGGCCGATACCAGTACATCGCCACCGGCCGTCCGATCCGCGACGGGGAAGGTCACATTATCGGGGCGGTGGAAATCGCCAAAGACATGCAGGAAATCAAGCGGCTGGCGCGATCCATCACGGAGCCCGAGACAGTCGGCTTCAGCGACATCATCGGCAAAACCCCGGCCATAACGGCCGCGATTGCCTTCGCCGAGCGGATCGCCGCCGGCGATGCCATCATTGCCATCCGGGGCCGGAGCGGCACCGGCAAAGAACTGTTTGCCCGCGCAATCCATACGGCCAGCGGACGCGAGGGCCCTTTCGTGCCGATCAATTGCGCCGCCCTGCCGGAACCGCTTTTGGAAAGCGAGCTGTTCGGTTACGTCAGCGGTGCTTTTACGGGCGGACGCAGGGAAGGCAAGCCCGGCCTTTTTGAAACCGGACGCAACGGTACGATTTTCCTGGATGAAATTGCGGAAATGACCCCCGGTTGTCAGGCCAAGATCCTGCGGGTCATCCAGGAAAAGCGCGTCCGCAGAATCGGCGGATCCCGGGAGATTGCGGTGGATAGCCGGGTGATTACCGCGACCAACCGCAGCCTGGAACAACTGGTGGAAGAAAAACGGTTCCGCCAGGATCTATACTACCGGATCAACGTGCTGCCGATTCACATTCCGCCCCTTTCGGAGCGAGTGGACGACATCCCGCTGCTGGTGGAACACTTTCTGTTTCAACTGTCCTCCCGGCTCGGCAAACCGCTGCAGCCGGTATCCGACCGGGCCTTGGAAAAGCTGCGCCACCACCATTGGCCCGGAAACGTACGCGAACTGAAAAACGTGGTGGAGCGCGCGGCAATCCTGGCCGAGACGCGCCCCATCGATGAAGCCTGCATCGTGTTCAGCCATGAACTTGGTCCAATACCGCCCTGCGCAGGCCCGGGTCCGTTTGCCGCAGAACCGTCCGTCCGCCTCAAATCCGCCCTGGACGCCTACGAAAAAAACCTCATCAGCGATGCCCTGGAACGAGCCGCGAGCATTCGCGCCGCGGCCCGTTCCCTGGGCATCTCACACACCGCCCTGATCAACAAGCTGCGCAAACACGGCATTGTTGCGGAAACAAAATGAACCACTGGCAACAAACCGGACCAATCCAGATATCTAATTAATTTTTATCTATTTTTAAGTAATACCTGCTTGCTTCCTGGTTCGATTTCTTTCCAATCACGGCACCTCCGCACACCGGCAGGTACGATTTTTACGCCAAAAATTGGTTCGGCAACCCGGACCGGCCATTCTAATAAAAATTTGAAATTATTACTATTATTGCATTCAATCCTGCTGAATGACATTCATTAAGTTTTCCAGGACTACATTCCTCACCAAATTTCAGTTCTTTGGCAAGCCTTTTGCTCTATTTAGCGTGAAACATGATCCGTTCGAATTCCCCGGACCTTTTCGGGGATGTTTCACCGAACCCAATCAACCGAAGGAGGCAATCATGATCGTCGGAATCTTGAAAGAAATCAAGTCAGAAGAGAATCGGGTTTGCATGACGCCGGCCGGCGTCGAGGTGTTGAAACAAAATGGTCACACGATGCTGGTGGAAAAGGATGCCGGCAGCGGCAGCGGTTTCGAAAACGACGCCTACCGCAACGCCGGAGCCGAAATTGTGGCCACCCCGCAGGAGATTTTCCAACGGGCCGACATGGTGATGCACGTCAAAGAACCGCTGCCTGCCGAATACGAACTGATTCGGGAAGACCAGATCGTTTTCACTTATCTGCACCTGGCGGCGGCTGAAGAACTCACGCGGGCACTCATCAAAAGTAAATCAATCTGCATTGCCTATGAAACCATTCAGAAACCGGACCGTTCCCTGCCCCTGCTGACCCCCATGAGCGAGGTGGCCGGACGCATGGCGATTCAACAGGGGGCCAAATACCTGGAAATGGCCCAGGGCGGCCACGGCATCCTCCTGGGCGGCGTGCCGGGCGTCGATCCGGGCACGGTACTGGTCATCGGCGGCGGCATCGTGGGCATCAATTCCGCCAAGATGGCCTGCGGGCTGGGCGCCAAGGTCTATATCCTCGACATGAATCTCGATCGCCTGCGCTACCTGAGCGACGTCATGCCGCGCAACTGCTTTCTGCTCTATTCCAGCCCGGCGACCATTCGAGACCTGGTCACCAAAGCCGACGTGGTCGTCGGTGCGGTACTCATCCCGGGCGCAAAGGCCCCCAGGCTCATCACACGTGAAATGCTGAAAACCATGAAAAAGGGTGCCGTTTTGGTGGACGTGGCCATCGACCAGGGAGGCTGTTTCGAAACCTCCAAGGCCACCACGCACTCCGACCCGATCTATGTTGTCGACGACGTGGTGCATTACTGTGTGGCCAACATGCCCGGTGCCGTACCCAAGACCTCCACCATGGCCCTGACCAACGCCACCCTTCCCTATGCAGTGCAGATCGCCAACAAAGGATGGAAGCGTGCCATGCAGGAAAACGAAGAAATCAAGTACGGGGCCAATGTCATCCGCGGCAACATCACCTACAAGGGAGTGGCCGAAGCGTTCGACTTGGCGTACGTGCCGATCGACACGCTTCTGTAGCCACGGATTTTGCCCTGAATTGTCGATAAGGCAATCGAACCATTCGTTCCACAAGGCTTACCATCCGGAGGAACTATGAATATCGGAATTACCAAAGAAACCAAAGCGGAAGAAAACCGCGTAGCCGTAACTCCGGCCGGAGTGGAAATTCTTCACCGCAACGGCCACACGGTGTTGCTGGAAACAGGCGCAGGGGCGGCCAGCGGCTTCGAAGACACGGCTTACGCCAACGCCGGCGCCCAGATCATCGCTACGGCCCGGGAGGTTTACGAAGCGGCGGAGCTGATCTGGCGCGTGCGCGAACCCGAGCCTTCCGAATTCGCCTATCTGAAAGACGGTCAGATCTATTTCTCTTATCTGCACCTGGCGGCCGCCCCGGCGACAGCCAACGCTCTGGCGGAAACCGGAGCGGTATGCATCGCTTACGAAACCATCCAATGCGACGACGGCTCCCTGCCGCTTCTGACACCCATGAGCGAGGTGGCCGGGCCCATGGCCGTGCAGCAGGGCGCCAAATTCCTGGAAATGGCCCAGGGCGGTCAGGGTGTGTTGCTCGGGGGCGTGCCCGGTGTTGACCCGGGTACGGTGCTCATTCTCGGCGCCGGCGTGGTCGGTATCAACGCCGCCAAGATGGCCTGCGGGTTGGGCACAAGGGTCTACCTGCTCGACATCGACCTGGAGCGCCTGCGGTACCTGAGCGATGTGCTGCCGGAAAACTGCTTTTTGCTCATGTCCAGCCCGGCCACCATCCGGCAACTGTTGCCCAAGGCCGACGTGGTGGTGGGTGCGGTATTGATACCCGGGGGCAAAACCCCCACCCTGGTGAGCCGGGACATGCTGAAAACCGCTAAAAAAGGCGCCGTACTGGTGGATGTCGCCATCGACCAGGGTGGCTGTTTCGAAACTTCCCGGGAAACCACCCACGCCGACCCGATCTACACCGTCGAAGGAGTGGTGCACTACGCCGTCTCCAACATGGCCGGCGCCCTGCCGCGCACCTCGACCCTCGCACTGACCAATGCCACGCTGCCCTACGCGCTTCAAATCGCCGGCAAAGGCTGGAAACAGTCCATGCGCGACAATCCGGAAATCCGGCGCGGCGCCAATGTCGTTCGGGGAAAAATTACCCACGCGGGAGTCGCCGAGGTGCTCGGTGCCGAACCGACGCCCATCGACACACTCCTGTAACGCCCACGGTCCGATCCGCACGGTCCGTCCGCAGGTGCATCACCGCACCTGCGGCGGATCCGGACCCGTGATCAGAGCCGGCTTGACTGTCACATGCCTCTGTTTGTTTGTGCCACCGTAGTGGAAGAAAAACCGGGAAGGCCTGGGCCTCATTCAGCAGAAATCTTAAACCGGCCGGATCCGCCAGGAAATCGTTGTGCCTGGCTTTCAAACCGAGTGCTTTTTACCCGGCGGCGAACCAAACGATGCCGTATTGAATATTCTGACCCGATTCCAAACCCCGATCCCGGGGGGAAATCGACCCGTACTCCGAAAGGAGGCGTTATGAAAAAATGGATGCTCACATTTACCGTCATCGTCACATCTCTGGTACTGCTGCCGGCCGCCGGGTCGGGCGGGGAGCTGAAAATCGGCACCCTGCTGGATCTGTCCGGCGCCCTGCAGGACTGGGGGCCGCACCACCGCAATGCCGTGATCCTGGCTTTCGAGCAGACAGCGGCGGCCGGCTTTCCGGTCACACTGGTTCACAAAGACAGCCAGACGGCGGCAGAAACCGCCATCGAGGCCGCCAACCAGTTAATCGAAGCAGAAGGCGTGAACGTCATCATCGGTTCGGCCTCCAGCGGCGTCATCGTCCCGTTGGCCGAAACGGTCACCTGTCCCAGGGGCATCCTGCTGATCTCACCGGGTGCCACCTCCCCGTTTATCACCGGGCTGCCCGAAGACCGGGACAAGGACCTGCTGTTTCGCACCTGTCCGTCCGACACCCTTCAGGGCGTGGTGCTGGCCAAACTGGCGGCCAGCGAATACAAAACCGCTTCGATCCTGTACGTAAACAACCCCTACGGACAGGGCCTGGCCCAGCAGTTTCACAAGTCTTTTCACCTCCGCGGGGGAACGGTGTTTACCATGGTGCCCCACGGCGAGGACGTGGCCGCGACCTATGCGCCCGACCTGCGCAAGGCCTATGCCCGCGTCTACCAGACCAAGCCGTTCCGATCCGGTCGTTCGGATGTACTCTGTGTGTTCAGCTACCCGGAACACGCCAAGGTCTATGTCAAAGAAGCTATCGAAGTGTTCCATGCCGAACACTTTCTTTTCTGCGACGGCAGCAAATCCGAGGCACTGGCCGAAGCCGTCGGGGCGCAGCGACTGGAAGGCCAGATGGGTACGGCACCCGCCACGGCGGCCGGCGAGGGCTTTGCCCGATTCAGCGCCGCCTACGGGGAGCGATTCGAAGAACTGCCGACCATCCCGTTTATCGCCAACGCCTACGATGCCGCGGCGGTCATCGGACTGGCAGCCTTTGCGGCCCAGGCTCGCGGGGTCGAAATATCTGCCGCCGGCATCCGCGATCACCTGCGCCAGGTGGCCAATCCGCCGGGCACTTTCATCTCACCCGGCCAGTTCGCCAAAGCGTTCGAGCTGCTGCGCCAGGGCAAGGAAATCAACTATGAAGGTGCTTCCGGACCCTTGGATTTCGATACGCACGGAGACGTGCAGGCCCCGATCGAGATCTGGCGGTTTTCCGACGGCCGGATCGTCACCGATCGCATTGAATATCGGATCCCCGAGGAATAGCGAATACTGCGATTCCGAATGGAGACATGAAAGGGGAGGACAACATGGGAGATTTATTTCAAACCATCGAATCATTTGTCGGGACGCTGGGTGCTTTCGCCTGGGGGCCGCCGATGCTGATCTTTCTGGTGGGTACCGGCTTTTACCTGACACTGATCCTGAAAGGACTGCAGTTTCGCAAACTGGGCTACTCGCTGTGGCTTGCGCTGGTCAAACGCCGGGATGCAGGTGATGAGCCCGGCGACATCACCCACTTTCAGGCCCTGATGACCGCCCTGTCGGCCACGGTGGGCACCGGCAACATCGCCGGCGTTGCCACCGCCATTGCAGCCGGTGGACCGGGGGCCCTGTTCTGGATGTGGATCACCGGTCTGGTCGGCATGGCCACCAAGTATGGGGAGGCCGTCCTGGCTGTCCAGTACCGGATCAAAGATGAGCGAGGCACCATGAGCGGCGGGCCCATGTATTACATTTCCCGCGGCCTGGGCTGGAAGTGGCTGGCCACCCTGTTCGCGATCTTCGCCGCCGTGGCGGCCTTCGGCATCGGCAACATGGTCCAGTCCAATTCGGTGGCCGATGCGGTCGAGGCCATCTTTCACGCGCCGTTCTGGGTGACCGGCCTCGTGCTGATGATATCTACCGCCCTGGTCATTCTGGGCGGCATCAAGAGCATCGGAAAGGTCACCGGCATCCTGGTGCCGGTGATGATCATCTTCTACATGGGCGGTGCCTTGATCATTCTTCTGCTGAATGTCACCGCCATTCCCGCGGCCCTCGCCCTGGTGGTGAAACAGGCCTTTTCGCCCACGGCCGCCTCGGGCGGATTTCTGGGGGCCAGCGTGATGATGGGCATCCGCATGGGTGTGGCCCGGGGCGTGTTTTCCAACGAATCCGGCCTGGGCAGCGCACCCATCGCCGCCGCCGCCGCCCAGACCAAGCACCCGGTGACCCAGGCCCTGGTGTCCATGACCCAGACTTTCATCGACACCATCGTGGTATGCACCATGACCGGCCTGGTGATCATCATGACCGGCGCCTGGAACAGCGGCGACACCGGCGCGGAGCTCACCAGCCTGGCATTCCGGGCCGGCTTCACCGGCGGGGCCTATATCGTGACCATCGGACTGATCCTTTTCGCCTACTCCACCATCCTGGGCTGGAGCTACTACGGGGAAAAATCGATCGAGTACCTGTTCGGCGAAGTCGCCATCAAACCCTACCGCTACGTGTTCATTCTTTTTGTGGGCGTAGGCGCGGTGGCCAAGCTGGATTTTGTCTGGTCGCTGTCGGACACTTTCAACGGCCTGATGGCCATCCCCAACCTGATCGGCCTGCTGGCCCTGTCACCGGTGATCGCCCGGATCACGCGGGAATACTTTCAAAACAAGGAAAATTTCCGCAAGGAGGTCGTCAGCATCGATTAAACCCGAACCGGACTTTTTCGCAGCTTGAAGTCGAAATGAGTCGGCTTTCATCCGCGGCCAGAGAGACACACGCTCTCCGTCCTACCAGCCCTCCGTGCCGGGCTCTCCTTTGAAAGGGCCGACCACGTCGCACGTAATCCAGCCGCCGTAGAATCCGCCCGGCTGAGGACGCACCCGCTCGCCGTCCACGTAGCAGGCATCCATGCGGTCCGGATAAAAGGCGGGATAATGGCGGATCGATTTGTAGGCTTCCGGCGGATTGGCGTAGCTCCATGCGGCTCGCTCCGCGGTGCGGTTCTTGACGACGACGTCGTAATACTGCGCCCTGCCCTTCCATTCGCAAAAGCTGCCGCCGAAGGCCGGCTTGAGAAATTCCATGCGAATGTCCTCGGGCGGCAGGTAGTACACCGGAGGATGACTGGTCTCCAACATGCGATAGGAGCGGCGGGGGTCGGCAATGGTTATCTCGTTGAAAACGATCCGGATGTGTCGCCGGCAGAACTCCATTCGCGGGGGACGTGGATAATCCCAGACCGATTCCTGCCCGGACCCGGGTTCGATGGGCTTGGATTTCATGGATTCACCTCGAGATCAAGTTACGTTCGGGTCTTACGGCGTCGGTGTCGGTTGACGTTCGCCCTGTGCGCTGTCTCGGCCGGTTTGGGGGAAATTCTGCACCAGCTGCCGCAGCGTGGATTCGAGCTGTTCGAGGGCATTGGATGCCTGGCTGTACTGCTTCCGGCAAAGGGCCTGCAAATAACTGTCGAGCGCTTCTCCGACCCGGTGAACTCATCTCAGGAGGGCAAATCTTTCAGAAATCGAAACACCTTGGCATTCTCTTTGGGCCGGAAGACACCGCGATTCGAATCGTAGACCAGGTCATCGATATAGAAACAGGCATTCCATCCGGAAGGCAACCGGATGCACTCTCCGTTGCCGGTGTACCACGGTTCCTTGACGGTGATTTTTTGCATGACCGTGTTCAGGGAGTCACCGATCATCAACCCCTCATCGGTGGTGAAATGCACGTCGGAGGTCTGAACATAGGCGATGGTAAGTTCGATGCCCGACGAAAAATCCCCGATCCGTGCACGGCGGCAGGGTTCGTCGATGATCGGCCCGCAGGAGACCGCCAGGACGTAGCGCAGCGTCCGGTACCGGGCAAAATAACCGGGCCAGGATTCTTCCGAGGAGCGAAACGGGGTCAGCGTTGCGTTGGGCGCCGTGCCGGGTGAAAATTTCGCGCCGGGTGTGGGGAAACGATCCAGATTGACGGCAGTGGCATTGGGCTCGATGAGCACGTTGTCGGCGAAATCGGTTGCCGCCATCAACGGAACGCTGCAAAGAAAAAGAATTGCGATCGTCTTCAGGATCTTCATCGGCGTTCTCTCCTGCGTCTCTGATCGTAAGTGAGCGTTTCCAATTTGCAAAAGGCAGTTTGTTTATCGGGTCTGATTTTTCGCCGTGGGTTCTGAGTAATACCGATAAAAATTTCTTTTCAATATAATACCGGGTGCCGCGATGAAAAAGGCCGCCGCGAACCCCTCGTTCCATTTTTTCATCCCCTTCCGGTTGCCCCCGGCAGATGAGCCTACGGAATCGAGGCCGGATTTGTTACCCAACGATTTACTCGTAGCCCAGTTCGGCCAGTGTATCTTCGTCGATGCCGAAATAGTGAGCGATCTCGTGCACCACGGTAATCTCGATTTCCTCCTCCAGGTCTTCGATCGTTTCGCAAATCGCTTCCAGCGGTTCCTGGAACAGAAAGATCGTATCCGGATACAAAGGCGGGTCCACGGCCGAACGTTCCGTTAAGGCCGTGCCGTAATAAACTCCAAGCAATGGCTCATCGGGTGGCAGTCCCATCTCCGCCAGCAGTTCCCGGGAAGGTTGCCCTTGCACGGAAATCATGACGTTTTCGAGATATTTTCGAAGTTCTTTTGGAATGTTGTCGATGGCGCGTTCCACGATGCGATCGAATTGGCGGGCACTTAGTTTCATCAGCGGTATTCTCTGCGGCGTGCGATCACGCTCCTTTTTCCAGGATCAGCGACTGCAAGGAGGCCTTCTGCTCGGCGGTGAGCCGCAGAAATTTCAGACCGCGGCAGTGCAGGGTCATGCCGGAAGGGCTGGAATCCACCGGGGTCTCGATTTCGAACACCGACTGGCAGGGTATGTCTTCCAGGTACAGCGATGCGGAAGGCACCAGGATATCGACATTGAAACGCGTGTCTCCAAACGGCTGTTTCTCGGCAAAATGAGCCGCCAGTCCCCCTCGGCTGATATCCTGTATGCGGCCGGCAACCTCCCTGGGCTTCAGCTTCAACACGGCAAAAGCCTCTTCCTTCAACCGGTAACGCGGCTCTCGTCTGCGATCCATGGTCTCCTCCCCGGTCCGGGTCGAAACGTTCCGCAGTTGAACGGCTGTGTCACGCCCTTCCGGATCGACGGGCACCCCCGTCTAGATCGAACGTTTCAAACACCCTGGATATCGCCCTTTCTTCCGCCGTCCATCCAGGTGCCGAAGCCACCCGATCGGTTTTCTGAAACGGATGAACAAGCCCAGCTTGATGAATTTCCACTTCACCCGTGTGATTTCCTTCCTGATGGCCGAAGCATCGGCGCAAAACGTCACGATACAGACTTCCGGACGTGTGTTCGGTGGGAAAATGCAGGGGCCGGTCCCCTTTGCGAGGAATACACAGTCGGCGGTAAACAGCGGGATTTCTTTTTCAACGCAGCTGTGGATCGCCGCCCGCTCCGACGGACAACTCAGCAGAATCAAAACAAAATCCCAGAAGTCGATAATTTCGTCAAATTGGCCGTTGCGACAACAGAGTCCCTCGCAACCCTGTATGCACTGTGCCATCAGACTGCGGGATGCTTTCTGGAGGGCTTCCTGCGCTGCGCGAATTTCACCGCAGATTGCCAAGGCGGTCTCACGGTCGTCTGCAGAGAGCCGTTGGATCGTTTTTTCCGCCTTGCGAAATTTATAGGCCAGACTCATGTTGCAACCCCGAGCATCGCGATATTTCCGCTGCAGTGATTCTTGCCCAAACCGGGTGCTGCTGCAAGTTCAACGACCACAAGCCGGAAACCGTTCCTCCCGTCCAGGTCGTTGAGAATCGATGAAGTCCAAGCTACTCTAAATCCGGGTTCAGGTCAACACAACCGCCGCGCTGTAAAGAAATTCCACGGAAGGGAATTTTCCAGTGGGCATAATACCACAACCAATTGAGTCATTTCACCCAACGAATCCCGGAATTCCGGATAAACATTCAATTGTATCAACATATCAATCTGTAATTTAAATACATTTTCACCTTCCAGATATTGGCATTTAATTTGCTTATAACTTATCAGGCAAGCAATCTAAGTAGAGGTAAATCTGTGTTGATATCGAATCCGATGTAAACCGGACATCTTTGGAAAGAAATGATCTTCCCTTTTATCATCACAGCCATCCTGTTCTGGGCCTCAACTTGTGTCGGTGTCCGGGCGGCTCTTGCGGATTATAATCCAATGGATATCGCAGTTCTGCGTTTTGTAATTTCATCGATCATATTGCTTTTCATTGCCATTCCTGCAAAAATCAAACTCCCTGATTATCGGGATTGGCTTTCTTTTGTTCAGCTGGGCGTTGTGTTGTTTATCAATATGATATCGCTAAATTATGGGATGCGTACGATTACCGCAGGAGAAACGAACCTGATCGTGAGCACATCCCAGCTTTTTCAAGTGTTGCTTGCGTAGCTGTTTCTAAAAGAGCGCATATCATTGCGATTCTTGATCGGATTATTTTTTTGTTTTTCAGGGATTATCATAATCGCATTTCAGAATTCAATTGGCTCCGGTGTAAATGCCGGGATCATATTTGTTTTATTTGCGGCAATAACGAACGCGATCTATTTTATCTCACAAAAGCCTTTATTAAAAAAATATAAACCCATTGAAGTGATCAGTTATGCGATCTGGATGGCTACCTTAATCATATTGCCCTTTGGTCGCAAAGTCATTGAGGTCATCCCAAATGCATCCATCGATTCAACCATAACTGCGATCTATATCGGAATCGCGACGTTGATTGCGAATTTATGTTGGACAAAAACACTATCCAATATTGAAGCTTCAAGAGCTGCGACTTTTCTTTACGCAGTTCCGGTTTCGACAATCATCATTGGCTTTCTATGGCTTAACGAACTACCTTCTGTGCTGTCTTGCATCGGTGGAGCGATCATCTTCGGGGGAATCATCATATCTAACATGGCAGGTCAAAGTGCCGAACATACGCAAATCCTAAACCGCTACAGCGGTTAATGATGCGCACCGTCATCCAGGCTTGTATACCCACAAAAAATCCGTTCACTCAAAACCACCGATATCGGAGACAGCGCTTTTTTTTGGGTTTGATACCCGATTTGCATCAGCCACTCAAAGAGATAAAAGACATAAGTCAAAAATTCCAGGCTCTGTAACGCAGGCCGGCTTCATGAACCAGTTGCTGATTCTGACCGCATACAGTTTTCACTTTGTCCGATACGGCGTTTTGTTTCCGCTGGTGCCTTTGGTTGCCGAATCCATGGGTGCCGGTGCCGCCGTCATCGGCATTACCGTGGGCGCCTTCAGCCTGATTGCAATATTTCTGTCGATCCCCCTGGGTGGGCTGACGGATCGATTCGGCGTCAAACGCCTGCTGCTGCTCGGTGTGGTGTGCAATATCGTCAGCGCATTGGTTCTTCTGGCGGCCGATACGATTTCCGCGTTGTTCCTGGTGCAGACCATTGCCGGCGTCGGTTTCCTGCTGCATGTGGTGGCCTGCCAGGCGTATTTTTCGCGGCTGCCCCGGGCCGTCGATCGGGAAAGGGGGTTCGGCTTTATCAGTTTTGCCGCCGCTGTCGGACAGGGTCTGGGACCTCTGCTCGGCGGATTTCTGGCCGATCGTTACGGATATCCGGCAGCCTTCGCCGCAGTTCTGGCTTTTTCCGTGGTCGGGCTGGTGGTGCTGGGCGTGAAAGATTCCACCGAAGTCCGCGCGGTAAAATCGACTTTCAGCCTGTCCGGGGACCTAAGATCGGTTCGGCAACTTCTGCAGAGCGGCAGGGTTCGGATCGTGCTGATGTTTGCATTCGTGGTTATTTTTGCCGTCAGCCTGCGAAATTCGTTTCTGCCGGTTTTTCTGATCAACCGGGGACTGGGAGAGGCCGGAGTGGGTTTTTTAATCGCCCTTTTTGCGGGCGCCTCGACTTCGATCCGGCTCTTCTTCGGTTTTCTGCTCAATCGCCTGAGCCGTCGGGCCGTCACAGCCTTTGCCGTCGGAGCGGTGGCGCTGGGTGTGGGAACGATTCCGTTGATGCCCTCGCCGAGCGGCTATGCCGCTGCGCTGGTCATTTTCGGGCTCGGTTTCGGCCTGAGTCAGCCGCTTTCCATGGTGATGATGTCCGATCTGGCCGAGGCACGGGTCGGGGGTCTGGCCATGGGACTGCGATTTACGGCCATTATGGCGGCCAACCTGTCGAGCCCGGTCATGCTCGGCCTGATGGCCGAAGTCGTCGGACTCCCATTTGTTTTTTTCGCTGCAGCGGCACTGGTGGCGATGTTCGGCTTTGCGACCGTCGTCCTGCGTCCCAACCTTCTCCCGCAGCGAAGAGAAGAACACTCAGCACCGTAAGCGCTGCGGCGATGGCACCGCAATTCGTACCATCATCGGCCTCAGCAGCGCCGACAGGTGCGAGTCGAATTCCAGCGAAGCTCAGGTCCGGCAAAGATTCCCACTGCCAGCAGGGACAAAATCGTCCTTGCCGTACCCCCCGGATTCGGGATATGCATTGGAAAGTGCCGGAATGACAGCCACTGCTTTCGTGCAGCCGAAACCCGCCACAGCGGAAAGCCAGGAATCGAGCCATGCAGATTTTAGACAAAATCCCCTATACGATCTTGATTCTGCTGACCGTTTTCATGTTGCTCGCACCCTTTTATCCGCAGCCGCACGTCGTCGAAAAGCTGTTGATGCTCAAAGACGGCAACCTGAAAAAACCCATCGACATTTTCGATCTATTTTATCACTGTATCCCCTTGATCGTGCTGATTCTCAAAATGGTTCGGGACTACACCAGATCCTGATCACCCCACCTCCGCTTTTCCGTCTCAAAACTTTACTTGTAAGGTTTTTTCCCCATCGACGCATTTTAAGAAAAAATATAAATTTGATGAAATCGTAAAAAGTCGAAAAATACTCTATTTGCCTGAAATTATTTTAAATAAACCCCTAAAAACACTTGCCTTTTTTTCTGCGATTTGATATTGAAAATCAAATCATA
>DAXETY010000118.1:0-14318 GCA_051155755.1 Desulfobacterales bacterium | reverse complement strand
TTTATTGTTCGAATCCTTTCATGTACTTTACGAATTCCGAATCGGTGGAAAGCACCAGGGTATTTTCCTTGTCAAAAGTTTCCTCGTAAATTTCCAGGGAGCGCAGAAACGAAAAAAACTCCGGATCGACTCCGTAGGCTTCGGCGTAAAGCCGCGTAGCCTCGGCATCGGCCTTGCCCTTGATTTCCTGGGCCGCCTGGTAGGCTTCCGATTCGATCTGCTTCAGATCGCGTTCTTTGTCACCCAGAATCTTCTGAGCTTCGCCCTTGCCTTCCGAACGGAACTTTTCCGCGATCTGCTTGCGTTCGGCGATCATTCGATTATAGACCGACTGGCGGACTTCCTCGACGTAATTGATGCGCTTGAGCTTTACGTCCACGAGTTCGATCCCGAACGGGGCCAGTTTGGGCTGGGCTTCTTTCAAGATACCCGCGGTGATCTCTTCTCTTCCCATGGTAATCCGGTAAGTTGGACGCTGCCGGGCCTGCTCTTCCTCCCGGCCGAGCTCAAAGGTGTCGAGTTCGCGGTTGCTCTTTCGGACCGTTTCGATCAGGCGGTGGGAGGTAATGAAGTTGCGCACCGCGGGATCGATGATGTCGTTCAGCCGGCCGACGGCGTTGAAGCGGTTGTTGACGGTCTGAAAGAACTTGACAGGATCGACGATCCGCCAGCGGGCAAAGACATCCACCCAGATAAAAGTCTTGTCAAGGGTCGGTACCTGCCCCGGATCCCCATCCCAACTCAGCAGATGCTTTTCAAAGTAGTTGGCTTTCTGGATGAAGGGAATTTTGAAATTCAGACCGGGTGTGGTCACCGGATCCCCGATGATCCTGCCGAACTGGGTCACCACGACCTGCTCGGTTTCATCCACGATGTAGGCGGCATTGTAAACCACGATCGCCGCAACCACCAGCAATGCAATAATAAGGCCTTTTAGTTTCATTTTCCGGTTCCGTCGCCTGGGCTTGTCTTCAGCGCCGCGCCCGGTTCACCCAGGTTCAGCAGCGGAAGAAGATTTTTCTGGTCTGAATCGATGATGTATTTTTTCCCGAGTTTCGGGAAAACCGCGCCCATGGTTTCCAGGTACATCCGCCGCTTGGTTACATCTTCGGCCTTGCGGTATTCCTGGTAAATGGCCGAAAATCGGGAGGCATCACCTTCGGCACGGTTGACACGTTCCAGGGCGTAGCCTTCCGCTCCGCGGATGGTGCGTTCGGCCTGGCCGCGGGCGGCAGGAATGGCTTTGTTGTATTCTTCCCGGGCCTGGTAGATGAGCTGCTCTTTTTCCTGCACCGACTGGTTGACCTCGTTGAAGGACGGCTGCACCGGCGCCGGCACGTTGGTGCGCTTCATTTCGATGGTGACGACGTGGATGCCGGAATCGGCCAGGTCCAATTCCCGCTGGAGAATCTCCTTGGCTTCCATAGCAATTTCGTTGCGTTTGCTGATGACTTCATTGATGCTGCGGTCACCGACCACCAGCCGCATGGTGGCCTCGGACATGTCCACCAGCAATCGCGGCACGTCGCGCACTCTGAACAGAAAGTTGTAGGGGTCTTTCACCCGGTACTGTACGATCCATGGAACCACCGCAACGTTCAGGTCCCCGGTGAGCATCAGGCTCACATTTTCACCTTCCGCTACGGAAAAACGGCTTCTTGATCCGGGGCTCACCGCGGCACCGAACTCCTCGGTGTTGATCCGCTTGACGTTGACTTTGGAAACTTGCTCCACACCCAGCGGCAGTTTGAAGTTCAAACCGGGCTGGGTGGTGCGCACGTAGCGGCCGAAGCGTTGCACCACGCCGACTTCGTCCTGGGCCACCGTGTAAACCGATGTCCATACGATAACGGCAATCACCAGCAGCAGAATCAGCAGTGATCCACCGGGCAGTTTAAAATTTTTGAATTTTTTGAGAAGTTCATCCATCTGCGGCGGCACGTTCTTGCCCCCGCCCATTTTTTGCTGCTGCTCTTTCAGTTTTTCCCAATCCCAACTCATCGAGAACCCACCGTTTTTGGAGTTGTATGTCAGATACCGATTTGTCGAACAGGTTGAAAATTAAAAGACTTACTATATAGCTTTCAGCTTTCAAGTCAAGGAAAAACGGGCAAGTTTCGCTTGGCAGGAGCGGCTACGGGATGGTATTGGGTAGACGGGATAAGGGTTTGCGCGTTGCGGGTTGCGGGTTACGGGCTAACGAGCCAACGGGCAAACCGATTTCGTAATGACAAAGCGCAACAAACATACCGAAGCGGTGCCGATCGGTCAGGTGATCGAATCCATGCTGCAAAAGCAGCGCAAGACCACCATGGGGTTGACCCGCGTCTGGCCGGTGTGGGAGGCGGCCGTCGGCGATCTGATCGCCGCCAATGCACGCCCGGCGGCATTCAAGGGCCGGATCCTGCTGGTCCACGTCAGCAGCTCGCCCTGGCTGCATCAGCTTCGTTTTCTAAAACAGGAGATCATCGCAAAAGTGAACAACGCGCTCGGCGAATCCATAGTGGCCGACATCAACTTCAAAATTGGGCCCCTGGAGTAGCCCTACAGGTTTATCTTTGATGCGGCGGTTCACCTACGACACGCTGTTTGACGGCGCCCTGCGCATCGCCCAGCCGCGCGCCGGGTACCGGTTTTCCATCGATGCGGTCATCCTGGCCGATTCGGTGCGTCCGAAACCGGGAGAAAAACTGCTGGAGCTGGGTTGCGGATGCGGCGTCATCCCGTTGATCATTGCATTCCGGTTTCCGGAAACACATCTCACCGGTGTGGAAGTGCAACCCGAGCTGGCGCAAATCGCCCGCAGCAACGTGATCGACAACGGCATGCAAGACCGGATCCGTATCCTGGAAATGGATATGAACCAACTCGCTCCCCTTCGCATCGGCGGCCCGGTGCAACGGGTCGTATCCAATCCACCCTACCGGCGGGCCGCCTCCGGCCGCCTCAACCCCAATCCGCAACGGGCCGTTGCCCGGCATGAAATTCGCGTCACCGCCGCCCAGGTGATCGAAACGGCCGCTCGGATGCTGACAAACGGCGGGCATCTGCACCTGATTCACACGGCCGAAAGACTGCCTGAAATCTTCACGCAAATGCAGACCGGCGGGATCGAACCCAAATATCTGCGCGGGATCCAGTCCCGGCGAACCGCCGACGCCAAACGGGTATTGATCCGGGCGCTCAAGGGCGGTCGCCCCGGCATCCAGATCGCCCCGCCGCTGGTAGTTTACGAAGAAACCGGCGAATACACCGCAGAAGTTCGGGGAATGTTCAGGGCTTGAGGGAGGGTCGCTTGCCTGTTTGCCCGCAGACCGACTGGTAGGTCGGGCACTGGTCCGTTGTCCGTTGTCAGTGGTCCGTTGAGAAAAAATTAGAAACAAACTGTTATCAACACCGATTCACAGCTGCTATCTACGCGGCCGGCCGCTTTTAGGAGAGGATTTGCAACGGACCAAGGACAACCAACAACGGACGATTCCATAGGCGATGTGGAAGCCTTTTTTTACGAGGAAATCCGCATGGTCGCTTTTCAGAGGCGTGATTCATCGGAAAGCGGATTGATGACCATCCCGCTGACCACCTTCGGATAAAAATAGGTCGCTTTTCGTGGCATGACCAGACCCTGGTCGGCGATGTCACACACCTGTTGCACCGTGGTCGGGTTCAGAATGAAAGCGGCGTTGTAGTCTCCGCGGTGAACCGCTTCGACCGCCTCCCGAACATCGATCGTGTAACCGATCAGCCGTTCGTTGTCCAGGCGCTGCTGGTCGAATCCGAGCAACTCGATGAAGATCAGGTAGGTCAGAACCGTGACATCGAGATTTTGCAGCGCCGGCGGAAGTTCTGCACCGTGACGCTCGGCCGGAATCCCGTTTTCGGCCAACCGCAGGACATAAAACGCTTTGGCACCCCGGTGATAAATACCGATCACCGGCTTTTCGGAGCGGAGCTGCAGCTTGTGTTGGAATGTTTCGATCGCCTCGTGGCGTTCATCTTCGGTAAAATGAATCGGCTCCACCTCGAAGTATTTGCGCGCTTCGGCCAGCATATCGGCCATTCGGGTTGTGGACACATCCCGGATCATTCGATGGGCGGGGCAAATCACCAGGCCCGGATCGTCGATGCTGGTCAGGTACATCATCACGTAGTTTGCCGGGTGTTCCGGCGGCAGGGGCTCTTTTTCCTGCAGCCAGTTGCGATAGTTCAAAGCGGTCTCGTAGCGATCATGCCCGTCGGCGATATAAAACGGCACAGCGGCCAGCGCCTCGGCGATTTGCTCCTGCTCGGCGCGGTTTCCAATGCGCCAGAGACGATGGCGCATGGAGTCGGCGTCGATAAAATCCATTTGCGGGGGGTTTGCGTCGCCGAAGGCTTCCATCTCGGCGTGCAGGCCGCCCCTGTCCGGGTAAAGGGCAAAAATCGGATCGAAATTGGCGTGGCATTGTTTCATCAGGGCCAGCCGTTCCGACTTCACATTGGTAAATGTGCGTTCATGGGGTAGAATCTTTCCCTCTTCGAAGGAAGACAGCCGCACCCGGGCGATCAACCCCAGACGTCGATACCGGCCGGCCTTCAGCATAAAATCGTCGGCCGTGAGGTAAAAAACGGGTTCCGGCTCCCGCTGCAGCACACCCTCCTTCAACCACTGACGCAGCGTCTGGGCCGCGCGGGTGTGGGGGTTGTGGGTGCGGGTGTCGAAGTCGGTTTTTTTGCCCAGGGTCAGTCGAATGATATTGTAAGGGCTGCGACGATAAAATGCTTCCTGTTGCTGTCGGGAAATAACGTCGAAAGGCGGGGTAATCAAATCGGCAGGGGCGCCCGCGATCGCATGGTCGTATCGGATTCCCCGAAATGGGATGGCTTTCGGCATGGGTATCGGTTTCCTGTATATCCAAACTGAATTGGTGATTGTCGAGGTATTTTGGAAATTTGAAACGCTCAACTTAGGTACTAAAATGAACATTTCAATTCAAGAAGAAATCGGGGCGCCCGCCGAAGGGGTCGGCGACACGGCCGGCGCCGCTCCCGGGGAACCTTCTGCCGGGTGGCCCGGGGGCTTCGCGGCCGGGCCGGCGACCCTCACAATCGGTTGACAGATACCGTCAAAACCGTTATTCAGTAAATTTACAAAACGAACGGGTAAACGGCGCGGAGAGGTGGCCGAGTGGCTTAAGGCCCCGCTCTCGAAAAGCGGTATCCTGTGAAAACGGGATCGTGGGTTCGAATCCCACCCTCTCCGCCATCGATTCCCCCCGCTGCATGGATGAAATTAGAATCAGCGTCAAATTTGATGAAGTCGTAATAAGTCGAAAATTCATAAAAATCTGTCGTTCCCGCAAAGGCGGGAATCTCGAAATCATAGTTATTACAGTTTGTTAAACTCGAGATCCCCGCCTGCGCGGGGATGACACACTGTTAAAGCGGGTTTTTCCGATTCCATCAAATTTATCCGGAGAGATGTCCGAGCTGGCTGAAGGAGCACGACTGGAAATCGTGTGTGCTGTTAAAAGCGGCACCGAGGGTTCGAATCCCTCTCTCTCCGCCACTTATCCCGCTGCGGCCGGGGGTGTGACCGTCACCGGCGGCGAACCGCCGTCCGCTTTTGCCATGGCAGCGGAGCGGCTGTAATATCGGCCTTTCCGAGCAGCCCGGATGTAACCGAATCCGTCCTTCCCTGACCCAGACGTATGCCCTCCGACGGCTGAGGCGACTTTCCGCGAAGCGAACGGAAGGTTGCACTCGGTTTCTATTGCGCACACATAGGGGAACCTGATGTCTTATCTGGTACTGGCACGCAAATATCGACCCCAGACATTTGAAGCGGTCGTCGACCAGGAACACGTTACCCGCACGCTGTCAAACGCAATCAGTGCCGACCGACTTGCGCATGCCATCCTGTTTTGCGGACCGCGAGGAACCGGCAAAACCACGGTTGCCCGCATTCTGGCCAAAGCCATGAACTGCGAACAGGGACCCAGTGCCCTGCCTTGCAATCAATGCCGTTCCTGCCTGGAAATCACCGCTTCCAAAGCGGTGGATGTATTCGAAATCGACGGTGCTTCCAACAACAGCGTCGATCAAATCCGGGAACTGAGAGATCACGTCAAATACATGCCCGCGCACGGCGCCTACAAGATTTACATCATCGACGAAGTGCACATGCTCAGCACACCCGCCTTCAATGCCTTGCTCAAGACCCTGGAAGAACCTCCGGAACATGTATTGTTCTTTTTTGCCACAACAGAGCCGCACAAAATTCCGGTTACCATCCTTTCCCGCTGCCAGAGACATGATTTCAAGCGCATCCGGATGGATGCCATCGTCGGCCATCTGCGCCGGCTGTGTGAACAGGAAGGCTTTGAAGTAACCGATGGGAGCCTGGCCCTGATTGCCCGGGAAGCCGGCGGCAGCATGCGGGATGCGTTGAGCCTGCTGGATCAGATTACCGCCTGCGCCGAAGACCGCATCGACGACGCACTGGTTGCCGAACTGCTGGGGTCGGTCGATCGTTGTAAAATCCAAGCGCTGATCGCTGCCGTCCTCCAGCGGCAGGCCTCTGAAATGCTGGCCATCGTAAACGATGTCTATGCCCGCGGCCACGACATCAAGCGGCTGTACAGGGAAATTCTCGAATATCTCCGCAATTTGACCGTCCTGTCCAACGTGGGAACGCCCGAACGGTTGATCGACCTGCCGGCCCAGGAGATCGAAACCATGCGGCGCCAAATCGGGGAAACAGACCCGGCTCACATCCATCAGGTGTTCCAGCTGCTTTTCCAGGAGGAAGCGGCCATTCGATATTCCCAGCATCCCCGCATTGCCCTGGAAATGGCCCTGTTTAAAATCCTGCAGGCGCCACCGGCGCTTGCGATCGAAACCCTGATCGATCGGCTGGACGGACTGAGGCAGGAGTTCGCCGGCGCCGGCAACACCGGTCCCGCCCCTGCAAGGGATGCCGGCAACCAGCGGGTTCAGGCGACACAGCCGGAAATCTCTGCCGGCACGGCTGCCGATCCGGCCGCCGGCCCGCCGCCACCAACGGGCGATCCGGCCGACACCTGGTTTGCGATTCGATCCCGTATTGCCGAGAGTCATCCGTCGCTGTCGGCCACTCTGATCCGCAGCACGCTGAAAACCGTTGCCGATGATCAGATTGAAATCGAGGTGGCCGGCAACGGATTTCATCGCAACATGATTCAGCGGGAGAGAAACATGGAAGTCATCCAGTCGGCCTGCCGAGACGTGTTGGGACGGCCGGTGGGTGTAAAGATCAGCGTCGCTGAGGAAGACAGCGACGCCCTGGTAAAAAAAAAAAAGAGGATGATCGACTGAAGGCCGAATCACTGGGACATCCGCTGGTCGCCGACGCGATTGAGATTTTTGACGGCAAAGTCGTTGACGTACGAATCATAAAGGAGGATCCGGTATGAAAGGTATGGGAAACATGATGAAGCAAGCCCAGAAACTGCAGGCAAAAATGATGAAACTGCAGGAGGAGCTTGCAGAAAAAACCGTGGAAACCACCGCCGGCGGCGGCATGGTGAAGGTCGTTGCCAACGGTAAGCAGCAAATCCTGTCCATCGAGATCGACCGTGAGGTGGTCGATCCGGAGGATATCGAAATGCTCCAGGATCTGGTGCTGGCGGCCGTCAACGACGCACTGGCAAAAGCCCAGGAAATGGTTTCCAGCGAGATGAGCAAACTCACCGGCGGGATGAATATCCCGGGGCTGGTGTAATTCTAACCAACAATCCATCTCATGCAATACTACCCTGTTTCGATACGCAAATTGATTCGCAACATTGCCCGGCTGCCGGGCATCGGTGAAAAAACCGCCGAACGGTTGACGATGTACCTGCTGAAGGCGCCCCGGGCCGAGGTGGAAAACCTGGCGCAAAGCATGGTCGAACTTCGGCAACGCGTTCGCCTCTGTCGGCAATGTTTCAGCCTCAGTGACGATGAACTTTGTGACATTTGCCGCAATTCCGCCCGGGAGGATAGCCTGCTGTGTGTGGTCGAGCAGCCGGCCGACATGGTCTCGATCGAAAAATCCGGAGCGTTTGCCGGCAAATATTTTATTCTGGGAGGCGTGCTGTCTCCGATGAACGGAGTCGGGCCCGAGGAAATCCGCATCCCGGAGCTGATGCGACGCATCGAAACGCAGACGCTACAGGAACTGGTACTGGCGACCAGCACGACGGTGGAAGGCGAATCGACGGCCGCGTTCATCGCCGAGCGACTCAAGGACAAGGGCATTCGGATCACCCGGATCGCGTCCGGGGTCCCGATTGGCGGCGACTTGAAATACGTAGACCAGGTGACCCTGAAAAAAGCCATGGAGGGACGGCGTGCCTTCGAGTGATGAAAATCCGATTTTCCGCTGCCGGATGTGCGGGGATTGCTGTCATGGATATGGCGGGACGGTCGTATCCCAGGAAGATGTCGCCCGCATCGCCGGATTCCTGGGCCTGGAGCGCGACGGGTTCCATGAAAGATTCTGCGCGCGCTCCGGATCGAAGACCATTCTGATTCAAAATGCCGACGGCGATTGTATCTTCTATCAGAAAGGCTGTACGATTCACCCGGTCAAACCGCGGATGTGCCGCCAGTGGCCCTATTTGTCGGCGGTGCTGGCCGACGTCCGCAACTGGCGCGCGATGGCCGATGTTTGCCCCGGCATGCGGACGGATGTATCCGATGCCGAAATCATTACCCGGGTTCGGGATGCCCTCCAGGACGGACATCTTCCGGGACGGGAATCGATCAACGCTTCCAGTGACTCACAGGATTGACCCGATAGGCGTGGGTTTCCTGTCCGTCCGATATGAACCGGGTGATAATGTTGTTTTTCTCCAGCTCCGTTAAACCGGCCTGCAGGGTTTCCGGAGAACCGTTCCAGATTTCGGTCAGCTTGGTGGTGGTGATCGGCTGATCGGCATCGGCCAGACCGCAGCAAAGCAGGTATACCGATACGGTCTCCACCGACAATCCCAGATCGAAAATCTTCTGGTTCATGGCCGTTTCACCTTCGTGAATGTGCATTGCTCCGAATTCCTCCTCAAATTTCGAGTGATCATCTGTTGAATTCTGAAATTACCCTAACGGTAAGGGCTCTGCCACGGACTTCAAGGCGATGGCGCACCTTCGAGCCGCTTGTACCGGGCGCGATCCGCGAATCGGCCGGCTCGGTGACCCGGCCCTACGGCTATGTGGGTCGTCGGAAAATGGTTTTGTAGGGCGGGCCACCGTACCCGCCCGTTACCGGGGCAAAATTCCTTTCCGGTTCGGTCGCCGCAAAACGGCGTGAAGAGCTTCGAAGGAAGTTAAACCCGTTGTTATTGCCGTGCAGTCGGAAACCGGCCGGCGCGGTGGCCCGACCCTACGGCTATGTGGGTCGTCGGAAAATGGTTTTGCAGGGCGGGCCGCTGTGCCCGCCCGAATGCCGATCGCTGCCTTGAAAATAAACGGCCGTCCTTCAATCAATAGAAGAGCGGCCGTGATTTTGAAATTCCGCAATGCAGGCGCCGACTATCTCGATCCGAACCGCGCCTTGATGTATTCACGATTGAGCCGTGCGATGTTGGTAATGGAAATCTCCTTGGGGCATTCCATTTCGCATTCGCGTTCGTTGGTGCAGTTGCCGAAACCGAGCCGGTCCATCTCCGCCACCATGGCCTTGGCCCGGCGGTGGGCTTCCGGCCGGCCCTGGGGCAGCAGGGCCAGGTGGGACACCTTGGCACCGACAAACAGCATGGCCGCCGCATTCGGGCAGGCAGCTACACAGGCCCCGCATCCGATGCAGGCCGCCGCATCAAATGCCAGCTCGGCCATTTCCTGGGGCACCGGAATGGCATTGGCGTCGGGCGCCCCTCCGGTGTTGACGGATATGTAGCCGCCGGCGGCAATCAGCTGGTCCAGCGCGCTGCGGTCGACCACCAGGTCTTTTAAGACCTTGAATGCCCGCGCCCGCCAGGGTTCGATTACCAGCGTATCGCCGTCGGAGAAATGACGCATGTGCAGCTGGCACAGCGTGGTGCCCTTTTGCGGCCCGTGGGGGCGGCCATTGACCACCGCGCCGCACATGCCGCAGATGCCTTCGCGGCAGTCGTGATCGAAAGCGATCGGCTCTTTGCCTTCCAGCGTCAGCTTCTCGTTGACCACATCGCTCATCTCCAGAAACGACATGCCCGTGGAGATGTCCGCCGCTTGATAGGTTTCCAGCCGACCTCTGGACTGCGGCCCTTCCTGTCGCCAGATTTTCAGCGTCAGGTTGATGGATTTGCTGCTCACTTGTAGCTCCTTTGAGTTAACTGGACGTTTTCGAACTCCAGCGGCTCTTTGTGAAACACCGGCTCCTTTTCCGCACCCGCATATTCCCAGGCCGCCACGTGACAGTAATTTTCGTCGTCACGTTTGGCTTCGTTGTCTTCGGTCTGGTAGGCTTCGTTGAAGTGACCGCCGCAGGATTCCTGCCGCTCCAGCGCATCGATCACCATCAGCTCGGCGAATTCCAGAAAATCGGCCACCCGTCCGGCCCGTTCGAGACTCTGGTTGAGATCTTCGGCCTGTCCGGGAACCTTTACGTTCTGCCAGAACTCCGCGCGCAGCTCCTGGATCATGCCGCGGGCTTTTGTCAGCCCTTCGTTGTTGCGTGACATGCCGCAATAATCCCACATGATCATTCCCAGTTGCCGGTGAAAATCGTCAACGGTGCGTTTGCCGTCGATGGAAAGCAGTTTCTCCACCTGGTCCTTGACACGGGATTCGGCTTCGGCGAACGCCGGGTGATCCGGGCCGATGTTCGTGTGGGTCTTTCCGGCCAGATAGCCGCCGATGGTGTAAGGAATGACGAAGTAGCCGTCAGCCAGGCCCTGCATAAGGGCACTGGCGCCCAGACGGTTGGCCCCGTGATCGGAGAAATTGGCTTCGCCCAACACGAAAAGCCCGTCGACGGTACTCATCAGGTTGTAGTCCACCCACAGTCCGCCCATGGTGTAGTGCACCGCCGGATAGATCATCATCGGGGTTTCATAGGGGTTGTCCCCGGTGATTTTTTCGTACATTGCGAACAGGTTGCCGTATTTTTTCTCGATCACGTCCTTGCCGTCGCGGTCGATGGCGTCGGAAAAATCCAGGTACACCGCCAGGCCGGTATCTCCGACCCCCTTGCCCTGGTCGCACTGTTCCTTGGCGTTGCGGGAGGCCACGTCGCGCGGCACCAGGTTGCCGAAGCTGGGATACTTTCGTTCCAGGTAGTAATCCCGGTCCTCTTCGGGTATCTGCTGCGGCGGCCGGTTGTCCTCGGGGTCTTTGGGCACCCACACCCGTCCGTCGTTGCGCAGGCTTTCGCTCATCAGCGTAAGCTTGGACTGGTAGGTCCCGTGAACCGGGATGCAGGTCGGATGAATCTGGGTGAAACACGGATTGGCAAAGAAGGCACCTTTTTTATAGGCCCGGTAGGCGGCCGTGACATTGGACGCCATGGCGTTGGTGGACAGAAAATAAACGTTGCCGTAGCCGCCGGTGGCCAGCACCACCGCATCGGCGGCGTGGCGCTCGATCTCGCCGGTAATCAGGTTGCGGGTCAATATGCCGCGGGCCTTGCCGTCGACAAGCACCAGCTCGAGCATCTCGCGCCGCGGCAACATGGTCACCTTGCCGGCGGCCACCTGGCGCATCAATGCGCTGTAAGCGCCCAGCAGCAGTTGCTGTCCGGTCTGGCCGCGGGCGTAAAAGGTCCGCGCGACCTGCGCGCCGCCGAAGCTGCGGTTGGCCAGCAAGCCGCCGTAATCCCGCGCAAAGGGCACACCCTGGGCAACGCACTGGTCGATGATATTGTTGCTGATCTGGGCCAGGCGATACACATTGGCTTCGCGGGCGCGGAAGTCGCCACCCTTGACGGTGTCGTAAAACAGGCGCCAGATACTGTCGCCTTCGTTGGTGTAGTTCTTGGCCGCGTTGATACCCCCCTGGGCGGCGATGCTGTGGGCCCGCCGGGGGGTGTCCTGGATGCAGAACGTCTTGACGTTGTAACCCAATTCGGCCAGGGAGGCCGAGGCCGAGCCGCCGGCCAGGCCGGTGCCGACCACGATGATTTCATACTTGCGTTTGTTGGCCGGATTGACCAGTTTCAATTCGAACCGGTGTCGGTCCCACTTTTCAGCCAGCGGGCCTCCGGGAACTTTGGCATCGAGTGCCATGAGCGACCTCCTTACACGGCAGACAACAGATAAATCGGCAGGGAACCGAAACCGATCCCGATCACCACACTGAAGGCGATACCGAACTTCTGGATAAAGGGCATGTATTTGGGATGATTGGCACCGAGGGTTTGAAACGCGCTCCACAGGCCGTGGCTGATGTGCACGGCCGCCACGACCATCATCACCACGTACCAGACGACGAAGATCGGGCTTTGAAAGGTGGCGGCGACAATGTCGTAAATGGTGGTTCCGGTCTTGTCGACGAAACTGAACTTGGCCAAATGCAGCACTACAAACACCAGGATCAAAATCCCGGTGTAGGGCATGGTCCGGGAACCGATGGTGCGACCGCCGCCGCTTTTGTTCACGCTGTAGCGCACCGGCCGGGCTTTGCGGTTTTGCAGGAACAGAACCAGTCCGCTGCCGATGTGCAAAACGGCAAACAGAATCAACCCGGCCTCCATCACCTTGACCAGCGGCTCCAGCGAATGCAGATGCGCCGCGTAGGCGTTGAAGGCGTCCCGGCCCGCATACAGGGACAGGTTACCGGCCAGGTGTCCGGCGAGAAACAGGCAGAACCCCAGCCCGGTGATGGCCATCAGCCATTTTTTACCGATGGATGAAGCAAACGTCTGCGTGAACCAGCTCATTCGGTCCTCCAAGTTCCGTGGCTTTGTCCGGCAAAGAAAAAATTTCTAAAGGTTACCCTTGGTTCTGTCAAGGTTATTTTTCATCCACCACGCGTCCCATTCGGTCGCCAGTATTTCCGCCCCCAGTTTTCGGCCCGTATCGGTCTGCAAGCGTTCCATCACCGGCGGCAGCCATTTATCCGCCGGTCGGTGTCCGCTGTCGGAAAGCGCTTTGAGATCCAGGATCAAGGCGAGCTGGTCGGCGTCCCGGGCCAGCCTGGCCTCACGGCTGCGGTTGGATTCGAACTCATCGATCAATTCGGCAAGCTCGGCGCCGAAGGGAAGATCCCGGACCGTGTCCTGCAAGGCCCTGTCCTGATCGACGTGCAGGTAAGATTTGTGAACCGTGTTCAGGTCCCCGGTGCGCGCTTCGATCAGATCATGGGCCAGACACATGGCCAGCAATCGACCGGCGTCGACATCGGGTTCCATACGGGTCATTACATACGCGATAAAGGCCGTGCAGAAGCTGTGCTCGGCCACCGATTCTCTACCGGCTCCGAGAAAATGAAACCCCGACCGTGGAATTTCTTTGAGAATTTTGGCTTGAAAAAGCAGGCCGGCAACAGCAGAATTCATTGGCGTTCCTTTCAAATTCGTCATCTTTAACGGAATCTAAATTGAGCGTCCGAACAAGTATGGCAGTTGCACTCGACGGTCGGAATACGTATATTTGGCGTGTTTTCGCTGCAGCGGCGGAAACCCGGGCGCAGCGCCCAACGCTATTCGTGTAAGCGGTTTCGGACCGAAAAGCAACCCCTTGCGGTGATGCCCGAATCCGGAAACCGGGATCCGGAGCCGGTCGCCGAAGTCGGGAAAAGTTGAGCAAAATTGTTGACACATAACTTCGATTCATATAATCTCAAGTATTTACAAATTCTTGCAAACGTTTGGAAATTTTCGTTGCGAAGCGCAACACCCTTGGTCATATGCCTGTAAACCCCGCCTCCGGAAATATTTCGGACCACGGGAGAATCCTTTCCGTAACGGTCTGGACGCCAACTCCGGGCCGACATGACGGAATGCGAGGAAAAGACTCCAATCCGATTTGACAGCCGAAACATCGATGAGATCGTAAAAAATCGAATTTTCCCAAAATGCGTCGTTCCGGCGAAGTCGGAGAGCGAGGAGATCGAGATCAAAGTGATTTCAGGGTATTGATCTTGAGGTCTTCGCCTTCGCGAGGATGGCGCCAAATGGATCCCAATTGTTACGACCGTCGAAATTAAACCACATTCTATTTGACAGGGTTCCCCTGGCGGAGATGCTGGATGTCCACTTCTGAAATCGACATTGTCGCCGTATTTTTCAACGCCGGATTCGTCGTTCAGCTGGTTTTGCTGGTCCTGCTGTTTTTTTCGATCACCTCCTGGGCGATTATTCTGATCAAATTGCGCACCATCGGAAAAGCGTATCGGGAGTC
>DAXETY010000117.1:0-6887 GCA_051155755.1 Desulfobacterales bacterium | reverse complement strand
CGTGAAGCACTGGAGGACCTTAAACCGGCGGGTGGAAAGGTTATCGAATTCAACACCCCGGAAAAAGAAAAAGCCGTCTGAGGAGCCGTCAACTCCCCAGGCGGCTATGGCCAAGGTGTTTAACCTGTTAATTTTATTGGCGTCCCCAACCGGATTTGAACCGGTGTTGCCGGCGTGAAAGGCCGGTGTCCTGGACCTGGCTAGACGATGGGGACGAATTTGGTTCCCATGGTGATGGTGGGCCGTGTTGGACTCGAACCAACGACTCTCTGCTTAAAAGGCAGATACTCTACCGACTGAGTTAACGGCCCGATGAAAGCAAAAATTATTAACGTCATCTTCGGTGCTTGTCAACCTTAAAATGCAGTACCGATTTTGAAATTGGCATCTCCAACCGATCATTGACAAGGCCGGTTCCTTGCAAGATAATAACTTGTTTTCTCTCAAAAAAAAGAAAGTCCGACTCGATTTGCGATAGACTCGGTTGGATCGATTCAACCGTTGATTTTGCCCTGTTTTGGTCGATTTTCTTTATTTCAAAATACACTCCCAACCCCGCCAGGAATCGGGCGATGAATGATCGGAAAACCACCTCCAACGACGGCATCATCGGATCTTCGCTGGTGCTGGGTGCCGGCCTGCTGTGGGGGACCGTGGGCACGGCCCGGAGCTTCGCTCCGGCCGATGTGTCTCCCCAGGTAATCGGTGTGTTGAGACTGTCCCTGGCAGGCACCGCTTTGCTGATCATGGCCTGGTTGCGGGGCGATTTGAGCGCATTGAAACGGTTCTGGAGACCGGCCATCTGGATTGCGGCCGCGGGCATGGCGGCCTACCAATTTTTCTTTTTTGCCAGCATTTCCAGAACCGGCGTGGCCGTCGGAACCATCGTAGCCATGGGCAGTCCCCCGGTCTTTGCCGGTTTGATCGAATGGAGCCTGCACCGGGAACGGCCGAGTATGGAATGGGTCTATGCCGCCGCCCTGGCGGTGCTGGGATGCGCTTTGCTGATTTCCGGCGGCGGCGGATTGAGTGTCGATGCCGGCGGCGTGCTGCTGGCGTTGGGAGCGGGCGGGGCTTTTGCCGTATTTTCCACCGCGGTGAAAAGATTGGTGGCTCATGTGCCCGCTTATGCGGTCATTGCAACGGCATCCATCCTGGGAGCCTTGTTTCTGGCCCCTTTCCTGTGGTTTGAAGATCTCGGCTGGTTATTACACCCCGGAGGCTATACGGTGGTCCTTTTTCTGGGATTATTTGCCACCGCCCTTCCCTATCTGCTTTACACGCTGGGTCTGCGGCGCGTCAATGCCAAGACGGCCACGACCTTGACTTTGGCCGAGCCATTGACGGCCGGATTGCTGGGCGTGTTTTTCCTCGGTGAGCGCCTTACCTTGATTGCCGTATTCGGCATGACATTGCTTCTGGCCGGTTTTGTCCTAACCTCCATCGAAGCCGGAAGGGTGCATCGGGCCAAAGCCGAAGTGCAACCTCTGAAATCCAGATAGTGTCCGTCCCGGATTATTTGCGCCAGAATTCCGGAATCAAAAGGATGATGACGGTAAATATCTCGAGCCGCCCCAGAAGCATGCACCAGATCAGCAGCCATTTACCCAAAACCGGGATCTGGGCGTAATTTTCTACCGGTCCCACTGCACCGAATCCGGGGCCGATATTGCCCATGGTGGCCGCCACGGCGGCAAAGGCGGTGACAAGATCGGTGCCGATGGCGGCCAACAGGACACTGTTGAGGGCGAAAAGGCCCACGTATAGAACCAGAAAGCCGAGCACACTGCGCACAATGTCGTCCGGCACTGCCTTTCCGGCGATTTTGACGTGAGACACCGCATGTGGATGGATCAGGGTAAAAAGCTCTTTATAGCTGAACTTGAAACAGAGCATGACCCGCAAACACTTCATGCCGCCACCGGTGGAGCCGGCCGAAGCCCCTAAAAACATGCACAAAAACAGGACCAGCTGCGACATGGCCGGCCACTGCTCGTAATCGGCGGTGGCAAATCCGGTGGTGGTGACGATCGACACCACCTGGAACATGCCGTAGCGCAGGGCCTCCCCCACCCCGGCATACACCTGCCCGTAGACGTTGAAAGACACCAGCAGCACCAGCACCCCGACGGTTACCAGAAAAAACCGGCATTCGCTATCGCGCCAGAATGCCAGCGGTTTTCCGCGCAGCGCCTGGTAGTGCAGGGAAAAATTGATGCCCGCCAGCAGCATGAACAGTGCGATGACACAGTCGAAATAGAGACTGTCGTAATGGGCGATGGAGGCGTTTTTGGTCGAAAATCCGCCGGTGGGCATGGTGGTGAAGGTGTGGCAGAGCGCGTCGAAGAGGCTCATGCCGCCGATCAGCAGCGCCAGGGCCTGGGCCAGGGATATGAGGGCATAGACTTTCCACAATATCATGGAAGTGTCCCGGATGCGGGGCTTGAGCTTGTCGGGAACCGGGCTGGGCACCTCGGCCTTGTAAAGCTGCATGCCGCCGACCCCCAGAAACGGCAGGATCGCCACCGAAAGCACGATGATGCCCATACCCCCCAGCCACTGAATGAAGCTGCGCCAGAACAGCAGGCCCGGGGCAACCGATTCGATGTCGGTCAGGATCGATGCACCGGTGGTGGTCGCACCCGACATGGACTCGAAAAAGGCGTCCACGAAACGGCAGCCCTCGATGCCGAAGTAAAACGGCAGCGCGCCGGACAGCGCGATGGTCGTCCAGGCCAGGGTCACGATGGCCATCCCCTCGCGCTGGCTGATGACTTCGACCGAGTGGCGCCGGAAAATCAAATACAGCGTCCCGCCGCCGCCGACGGTCAGGGCCATGGATATCAGCAGGGCGTGCGTGCTGCCGTCGCCGTAGTACAGCGCCCACAAAAGCGGGAACACCATCGTCAGCCCCAGGAACAGATTCAGGATGCCGATGATGTTGGCAATATAGCGCCAGTGCATTTAAAAATACTCCAGCTTGACGGCCAGAATTTTCTCCACGCCCGGAATCGCCTTGCGGGTGGCAAAGATGATGATCCGATCCTCGGGTTCGATGACGCTTTCGCCGGAAGGAATGATGATCGATTCACCGCGGATAATGCCGGCCACCATGGCACCCTTGGGAAAGGAGATTCGTTTCAGGGGCTTGTGGACAATATCGGAGGTTTCCATGGCAACGGCTTCCATGACCTCGGCCTCTTCGCCCTTGATGGAGATGGCCGAGATCACCTTGCCGCGGCGTATGTGCTGCAGGATGCTGTTGATGGCCGACAGGCGGGGGCTGACCACCTGCTCGATGCCGATGGCGCTCATCAAAGGAAAGTAACTGAACTTGCTGATCTTCGTGATGGATTTGCGGGCGCCCATGCGGCGCGCCAACAGCGAGGCCAGGATGTTGGTTTCTTCATCATCGGTCAGGGTTACCACCACATCGACGTCGTGAATGTTTTCTTCGGCCAGCAGCGAGTGATCGGAACCGTCGCCGCAGAGCACCACCACCTTGTTGAGCCGCTCGGCCAGCAGGTTGCAGCGGTCAGGCTGCAGTTCGACGATTTTGCACTGAATCGAGCGCTCGTCGAGGACTTCGGCCAGTCGCAATCCGATGCGCCCGCCGCCGATGATCAGCACCCGCTTGATGGCCTGAGGTTCCTGGTGAAAGAATGACAGCGCCTCCAGGAACCGGTCCTGCTCGCTGATGAAATAGACCAGGTCGCCGGGTATCAGGCGGTCGTCGCCGCGCGGAATAATCAAGCGTTCTTCCCGCACGACCGCGGCGATCAAAAGACGGCACTCTCCCAGCACCGTATGCAGATCCATGAGCTTCAGGTTGGCCAGCGGAGATTCGGAAGTAAGGCGCACGCCGATGAATTTGATGCGCCCGTCGGCAAACTCGGCCACATCGACGGCCCCGGGAACCTGCATGAGCCGATCGATGGTCTTGACCACCTCGATTTCGGGATTGATGATCGTATCGATGTAGGGCGGTTTTTCCCGGAAATGCTCATAGTACCCATCGAAAGCGGCGTCCCGCACGCGGGCCAGTTTTTTGGTGGAGGGTGAAATGAGGTTTGCAACCAGGCAGGCCACCAGGTTGGTCTCGTCGCTGTTGGTCACCGCCAGAAGAATTTCAGCCGATGAAAGGCCGGCCTCTTCCAGCGCCAGCGGACTGCTGCCCGAACCCAGCAGTACCTGAACATCCAGGTTTTCGGACACCCGCCGCAGCGAATTGGGATCATTGTCGATGACCACCACGTCTTTGTTCTCTTTGGCCAGGTGGCCGGCAATGTGATAACCGACTTCCCCGGCCCCGACGATCAAAATTTTCAACGGCCCCGCTCCTTCCTCGAATCGAAGCTTCCCTGGAAAATTCGCGCTCAGCCAATACTATACCCTACCCCGGGTGTCAATTCCCGAGGTGATGCAACGAAACAGAAGTCATTGACGGAAAGATCGCAAGGACTGCGCGGCCAAAAGTCTTGTGAAGAACTTAACCCGCACTGTCATTCCCAGGCAGGCGAAAACCGGCCGGCGCGGTGGCCGGACCTACGATGAATGGCGTAATCGGAATGTGGTTGCATCGTTCGGGCTGTCGTGCCCGCCCGTTGCCGGTGGAAAGATCCGTTCATATCGGCTTGCCGCGCAGCGATGTATGGAGCTTTCAACGGCTGCCGATGGGTATTTAGAGACAGCGCATCAACCCGGCCAAAGCGACCGTCCCGCACACAAACAGTCCATCGATGCGCGTGAAGACCATTTGCGGCGCCGTGCGCCGGTCGTTGTAGCATCGCGCTTCCATGGCCTCGGCGAACCGGTCGGCGGTCAGAAAGGTGCGGCGGAAAAAAGGCAAAGCAAAGCATCGTAGGCGATACAGCGGGTTTTTGCGGGAATCCACGGCCCGGGCTCGCTGGGCTTCGAGTGTCTGACCGGCCTGGACAAAAATCAGGGGGATGAAGCGCAACAGCAGCGACAACATCGTGCCGACCCGCTCTGCCGGAACCAGCGGAAGCGGTTTCAAATACCAGGCCACCGCGGCTTTGATTGCGCTGGGGGCGGTGGTGGCGGTCAACAAGACGCCCAGAACCGCCACCAGAACCAGGCGCCAGGCAATCAAAAAGCCCTCCGCCAGACCGCTGTCGGAAATTATCACGCCGCCCAATTCGGTATGCGGTCCCGCCGTTTCCGTAAGCGCCCTGGCCGCGACGACGACAAGCAGCAACGGTGCCAACCAGCGCAACCCGTGCCACAGGCGCTTGAGGGGCAGCGGACCGTGGACAAGTGCCGCCGCCAATACCAAAGATGCCAGCATCAGCGGCAATCGTCCTCCGGTGAGCAAGGCCAGGCTCAGCAGCACCATAGCGGCAAGTTTCGCGCGGGCGTCGATACGATGCAGCCAGCCGGGTTTCGAAACATATTCGAACATCGTCAAGCGGTCCATACCGAGGAATCCTGTCGAGAATATTTCCGATCCGGTGGTCGGATGCCGTAACCTTCGATCCCGGACAACATGTCCCCGGGCAAACCATCGCGTACAACCCGACCGGCCTGCAGCACGACCAGGCGGTCGGCCGTGGCGATAATCTTTTCCAGTTCGTGGGTGGCGATCAGGAGCGTCTTGCCGGTCTGTTTCAGCCGTTCGAAGATCTGCAGCACCTGGATGGTAGCGGGATAGTCCAGGCTGGTAAATGGTTCGTCGAAGAGCACCAGCCCGGGATCCATCGCCAGCACCCCGGCGATGGTCAGCCGTCGTTTCTCTCCGCCCGAAAGGCGGTGGGGCGAGCGATGGGCCAGGTCCGTCAGATCGACCGCCTCCAGGGCCGCCGAAACCCGGGCTTGGATTTCAGCGCGATCGAGACCCAGATTTTCAGGACCGAAGGCCACGTCGGCTGCCACCGTCTCGCCGACGATCTGGCTTTCGGTATCCTGAAACACCAGTCCCACCTGCCGTCGGGCCCACTGCAGGTGCCGGCGCACATCCCGTCCGTCGATTTTCACGGTTCCGCTTTCCGGAACCAGCAACCCGTTCAGATGCCGGAGCAGGGAGGTTTTTCCGGACCCGTTGCATCCGGCCAGAATCGTCAGCGTGCCGGCCGAAATCTTCAGGGAAATCCGGTCCAGCGACGGGGTGCCGTCTGCAAAACGATGGGAAAGATTTTCGACTTCGATGATCGGTGTCATGGCAGATCCGCACGAACGCGACAAGGATTACGAACTGCCTTCCGGCCGCGCCGGACTCGGTAGGGATGCCGGCAATGGCAACAGGGGGCGCAGGGCCTTGGTCAGGGCAACGGCAGCTGCGATTTTGAGCGCATCCCCCGGCAGAAACGGCAGCATTCCTATCGCAAGGGTTTTCGGCCAGTCCATCCCGGTCAAGACCTTGAGCCAGGCAAGTCCACATGCATAGAGCACCATGCATCCGGCGATCAGCGCGAGTCCGTCGCGCAGGGCCCGCGGCCGGCTGGTCTCCGCAATGAGTCCGATGACCCAGACCGCCGGCAGGTAGCCGATGAGATATCCACCGGTGGGGCCGAAAAAACGGGCCAGGCCCCCGCTTCCGCCGGCAAACACCGGCAGACCGCAGGCACCGGCCAGCAAATACAGCCCGACGCTGGCCACGCCGCCGCGGCGGCCCAGCAGCAGACCGGCGAGCATGACGAACAGGTTCTGCAGCACGATGGGTACCGGTCCCACCGGAATGGACAAATAGGCGCCGACGGCCGTGAGCGCCGCAAACAGGGCTGCATAAACCAGTCGTCGTGGGGACCCGGTAGCATCGATCGGCTTCATTGATGAAAACAATCCCCATGGTGAATGGTTCGATGCCGGCCGTCGTCGGTTTCCAGGATCAGGGAGCCGGCTTCGTCGATATCCACCGCACGCCCCCGAAA
>DAXETY010000116.1:0-70213 GCA_051155755.1 Desulfobacterales bacterium | reverse complement strand
GGAAAAAAACGTGGCCTACTGCCGGCAAAAAGGGATCATTCTGCCGACCTTCGCCATGATGAGAAACCCCGCGACAATCCCCCCGGCGATTCGAGACCGACTGCGCCAAGTGGGACTCTGGGATTTGCACCCGGCCAACCTGTTTCGGATCACCTGGAAAAACCAGCCCCGGGATTTCGGGGGACAATTCGACGGTGTCAACCACCGCGTGCTGCCGTCGGCGCTGACCGGCTGCCGGGCGACCATTGTGGTGCTTTGCGGGCGCTGGTTTCCCACCGGTGCCCACAAGGTGGGTGCCACCTACGGTTGTCTGGTGCCGCGGCTGGTGACCGGCCAATTCGATCCGCAGAAAACCAGTGCGGTCTGGCCCTCCACCGGCAATTACTGCCGCGGCGGTGCTTACATTTCGGCGCTGCTGGCCTGCAGCGCAGTTGCCATCTTACCCGAAGGCATGTCGAAAGAGCGTTTCGAGTGGCTGCAGCGCATTGCCGGGCAGGTGATTGCAACGCCCGGCAGCGAATCCAACGTCAAGGAAATTTTCGACAAATGTCGTGAACTGGAGCACTCGGGCGCGGACCTGCAGATTTTCAATCAGTTCGACGAGCTGGGAAATCCGCTGTGGCACTATGCGGTCACCGGTCCGGCCGCCGAAGAATTGCTGGTCCCTTACTTGGAAGGTGGAAAACGATTCGCGGGTTTCGTGTCTTCCTCCGGCTCGGGGGGAACCCTGGGTGCCGGATATTACCTGAAGCGAAGTTTTCCGCGTTCCCGGCTGGTGGTGGGCGAAGCCCTGCAATGTCCGACACTGTGGCTGAACGGTTTTGGCGAGCACCGCATCGAGGGCATCGGCGATAAACACGTGCCCTGGATTCACGACTGCCGGGAAACCGACGTCGTCGTGGCGGTGGACGACGAAATTCCCATGCGCCTGCTGCGGCTTTTCAACGAAGAAAAAGGCCGACGCGCCCTTGTCGCCGAGGGGGTGCCGGCCGTCCTGGTCGGAGAGCTCGACCTGCTGGGGATTTCGGGCGTCGGCAACCTGGTTGCCGCAATCAAGTTCGCCCGGTATTTCGAACTCGATGAAGACGACGTTGTGGTCACCGTGGCCACCGACTCCATGGAGCTGTATGGTTCGCGAATCGAAGAGCTGGCCGCATCTCGGGGGCCCTATTCCGACAGCGACGCGATCCGGGATATCCAATTGTTGCAAACGCTGGGCATCGAGTGGGTCAAAGAATTGGGTCACTACGATCGCAAGGCCATGCACAACCTCAAGTACTTTACCTGGGTGGAACAGCAGGGCCGCGACGTGGCGGAACTCAACGAGCAGTGGTTCGACCACGACCGCTACTGGCACGGCAGCTTCGACCAGGCAGACGACATCGACGCATTAATCCGGGAATTTAACGTGCGCGTTTGCCCGCAGGCATAGCGCCTGCGGTCGATGGAACGATCCTGTCGGCCGGCGGCCGCAACACGATGGCGTTCGTGGACGATGTCGAGCCGTTTTTCAGACAGGCCGGTGTTCTCCGGTTATCTTTGCGGCGCTTCGGTTTTTTTCTTCTGCGGGTTTTGGTTTGCCCGGCATCTGGTAGCGGGCATCTTCCAATCTTCCGGCCAAATACGCGGATACCACCGCGTCGAGCTCGCCGCGGATGAAACTGCAGACCTTCACCCCGGCACCGATCAGCGCCGTTTCCAGACCCCGCGACAGTGCCCCGCAGAGCAGCACCCCGGCACCGGACCGCCTCACCGAACGCACCCGGTCGAATGGATCCGGACCGCTTACCGCCACGCGGGTTCGTTGCAGTTCCTGCTCCCCTTCGAAATCGATGAGAACCAGTTCCCGGGCGGTGTCGAAAACCGGGGATATGCGGCCATTTCCGTATGCGACTGCAATTTTCATGGACTCGTTTTCAGCAAGGACTGTGCCAGAGATTGGATTGCTTTGCGATGGCGCTTCGAAACAGCGGCCGTCTGATCCAACCAATGGAGTGTTGACCCTTTTTATGCAATCTGCAATAAAAGGTTATAAATACATATGCAAATTGCCTGACTCTATGCCGACACCCCGGAGGAACTTTATGCCATCCCGAATTGAAAGCCGTCAGCGGGACGTCATCCTGGATTCGATCAATGAAGGCGTATTCACGGTCGGACTGGACTTTGCGATCAGCTCGTTCAATCGTGCCGCCGAACGGATCACCCGCGTTTCCCGCGCCGAGGCCATCGGACAGGCCTGCTGCGACGTGTTTCATGCCAACATCTGCGAACAGGACTGCATGTTGCGGCGGACCTTTGAAACCGGAAAACCCGTGGTCAATGCCACTGCGCACATCATCGATCGCGAGGGACGCCGGGTGCCCATTCGCATTTCCACGGCCATCTTGAAAAACGACCGCGGCGAAGTGATCGGGGGGGTGGAAACCTTCCAGGACCTCAGCCAGGTCGAACAGCTGCAGAAACAGTTGCTGAACCGCTACACGTTCGAAGATATCGTCGGCCGCAGTCCGGCGATGATGCGGCTGTTCGAGGTGTTGCCGCAGGTGGCCGAAAGCAGCAGCACGGTGTTGATCGAAGGGCCGAGCGGCACCGGCAAGGAATTGTTCGCCCGGGCGATTCACAACCTTTCGCCGCGGCGCAAAAAGCGGTTTGTACCGGTGAATTGTGCCGCGCTGCCCGACACGCTGCTGGAGAGCGAACTTTTCGGGCACAAGGCCGGCGCGTTCACCGATGCCAAACGCGACAAACCGGGACGATTCGTGGTGGCCAACGGCGGCACCATTTTCCTGGATGAAATCGGCGATATTTCACCGGCGTTGCAGGTGCGCCTGCTGCGCGTTTTGCAGGACCGTGCGGTGGAGCCCCTGGGCGCCGTTGAGCCGACCCCGGTGGACGTTCGGGTGGTGGCGGCCACCAACAAGAACCTGGACCGACTGGTTCGCGCGGGAAAGTTTCGCGACGACCTGTATTATCGCATCCGGGTGGTGCATCTGACGCTGCCGACGCTGCGCGAAAGACGCGAAGATATTCCCCTGCTGGTCGATCACATCGTGGCCAAGTTCAATCGCCTGCAGGGTAAAGATGTCGCCGGTCTGTCGGTCGAGGCCCTGACGAGGCTGATGGAACACGATTTTCCGGGCAACGTCCGTGAATTGGAAAACATCATCGAACAGGCCTTTGTCATGTGCCGCAGCGGCATCATTGAATTGCATCAACTGCCGCCCGAATTACGAACCCCGACACCGTCGTCCCCGGACGGTTTCAACCCCATGAACCTGAAACGCATGGAAACGCTGTTAATCACGGAAGTGTTGCAGCGCTGCGAGGGGGATCGGAAGCGGGCGGCCGGCGAACTCGGCATCGATCCCAGCACCTTGTACCGCAAGATCAAAGCGTTGCGGATTCGGGTGCCCGACACGGACGGGCGCAGTCGGAAGACCGCTCGCTGACGCAGGCGGCTGCCTTGCATGTCAGCGGCGGCCGCCGCCGCGACCACCGCCCCCCAGGCCGCGGCCACCCCCCGACGGGCCGCGGCCCCGACCGCCACCGCCCATACCCCGGCCGCCGCGCTTTCCGGGACCGGGCTGAACGGCTTCGTCGCCGAGTTCGTTCAGGGCGTTTTGCTCCCAGGCCCGCAGGGCTTCGCGAACCGTGCCGGTGCTGCAGGCAAACAGGGCCACTCCGGATCGTCGCAGGATCTGCGCCGCTTTGGGACCCATCTGTCCGGTGATCAGCACATCGGTGCCGGCCGCGGTGATCGCCTGGGCGGCTTGGATGCCCACGTTTTGCGACAACGTTTGGCGGGTTGAATTGTCCAGAAATTCGCTGCCGCCGCTGTCGCTATCGTAGATCATAAAACCCGCGGCGCGGCCGAACCGTTCGTCCACAGCGCTGTCCAGGGTATTTCCGCGCGCACTGACTGCAATTTTCATAAGTACCTCCCTGAAAAAACGGTAGGTTCAAGTCCGTTTCATGGCAACCGCTTGCATTTCCCGTTCAAGCAAGATTGCTGCCACCGGTCCCCACCTTACTCCGGAACCGGATTCAAGCTTCCCGGAAGGACAGCCCCGGATCAAATGCCCTAAAAACCATGCAAATTGCCTGATATAACAAGTAACAACTTTGCATTTTGCATTCATTAAAAATGGGCAAAACGGAAATCCGCCGGGCGATTTCGGAGCAATCCGCTTTCCGCCTCAACTTTGATCCGGGACACCTGCATGGAAGGCGATCCGTATGTAGCCCGGTGGCGGGTTTTCACATTTGGCCTTACCGTCATTCAGGCGGAAGTCAAAAACATTGCAAATTGCAATGATATTGGAGGGGACATGATACGGCTGCATTTGCCGGATCGCAGCGAAACGCCCGTCTAATGCGATGATTTTGTGGAAAATGAGCGCTGCCATACGATGGCATGCTCCTTGCTGCGCTTTTTTCCATACCGTTTTAAGCCAACTCAAACAAAAACGCGATCGGGAAGGAGATTTCATGGCCGAAGAAAAAGCAACGACAAAGGCAAAACCGAAGAAACTGGCAGACCCGGTGGCGGCGACCATCGACCCGGCTTCCCAGCAGATGATCGAGCGGGCGCAGGCATTGGGGATCGACACGGCCTTCGATCGGGCCGAGGCGATGAAACCCTGCAACATCGGCACGCAAGGCACGTGCTGCAAAAACTGCGGCATGGGTCCCTGCCGTCTGCCGCTGCCCAAGTCCGGCATCGAAGGCGAAGATGACCGCAAGGGCATCTGCGGGGCCACCCCCAATACGATCGCGGCCCGTAACTTCATCCGCATGATTGCCGGGGGCGCCGCCGCCCATTCCGATCACGGCCGCTCCGTGGCCGAGGTGTTTCTCAGCGCGGCCCGCAAAGACACCGATGCTTACCGGATCAAGGACCAGCTCAAACTCATCGAGGTGGCCGCATTCCTGGGCGTTCCCACCACTGTGGAAGTCGACGGGGAAACCCTCGACCGCGATCTGGACGAAGTCGCCGTGGAAGTCGGGGAGACGGCCCTGAACGAGTGGGGCAAGAGCCACGGGCACGTGCTGTTCACCGAGCGGGCGCCCAAGGCCCGTTACGCGATCTGGGAAAAACAGGGCGTGCTGCCGCGCAACATCGACCGGGAAATCGTGGAAATCATGCATCGGACGCACATCGGGGTGGACCAGGACTACCGCAATTTGATGAAGCAGGGCACCCGTGCGGCGATCGCCGATGGCTGGGGCGGCTCCATGCTGGCCACCGAACTGCAGGATATCCTGTTCGGCACGCCGTATCCCCTGGCTTCCGAGGCCAACCTGGGCGTCATGAAAGAAGACATGGTCAATATCGTCATTCACGGTCACGAACCGGTGCTGTCGGAAATGATCGTGGCGGTGGCCGGCAAACCCGAGATGCAGGAATATGCGCGTTCCAAAGGTGCCAAGGGCATTCAGCTCTCCGGCATCTGCTGCACGGCCAACGAAATCCTGCAGCGCCACGCCGTGCCGCTGTGCGGGACTTTTCTGCAGCAGGAACTGGCCATCATCACCGGGGCCTGCGATGCGATGGTGGTCGACATCCAGTGCATTTTCCAGAATCTGGCCAACGTGGCCAAATGCTTCCACACCAAGCTGATTACCACCCACCCCATCGCCAAGATGGAGCAGGACAATGTTATCCACATCGAGTTCGACGAGCATTATGCGCTGCAAGACGCCGAAAAAATCGTGAAGATGGCCGTCGACAATTTCGAAAACCGCGGCGCCGAGGTGATGATCCCGAAGCAGAAATCGCCCATCGTCGCGGGCTTCGGTGTGGAATCCGTCCAGTATCATCTCGGCGGGACGTTCCGCGGCGATTACTTCACGTTGAACGACAACATCATCAACGGTCGGATTCGAGGGATCGGCGGCGTGGTGGGCTGCAATAACGCCCGCACGCGGCACAACGACGGTCACGTGCAGGTGGTCAAGGAACTCATCAAGAACGACGTGATCGTTCTGACCACGGGCTGCAATGCCATTGCCTGTGCCATGGAGGGGCTGCTTACGCCCGAGTCCGCCAAGGTGTACTGCGGTCCCGGGTTGGCCGAAGTTTGTGAAACCGTCGGCATCCCCCCGGTGTTGCACCTGGGCTCCTGCGTGGACAACAGCCGCATCCTGCTGGCGGCGGCCGAGGTGGTCAAGGCCGGAGGCCTGGGCAACGACATCAGCGAACTGCCGGCTGCCGGCAGTGCGCCGGAATGGATGAGCGAAAAGGCCATCAGCATCGGTCACTATTTCGTCGCCTCGGGGGTTTACACGGTTTTCGGCGTGACGCTGCCGGTTTCCGGAGCGCCGGTGTTTCAGAAATATCTGTTCGAGGAATTCGAAAAGATGTACGGCGGCATGTGGGACCTGGAAGTCGATCCCATCCAGCATGCCCGCAAGATGATCGCCCACATCGACAAAAAACGGGAAGCGCTCGGCATTCACAAAGCCAGAGAGCGAATCCTGGTGGACATGGATAGCAGACGGGCCATGGAAGCGGGTTAAATCGAAAAGGAGGGTAGCCATGAGCAAGAGATGGCGGCGTTATTTGTTTCGGATGGCGCTGGCGGGCCTTTGTCTGCTGATTCTGGGTCTCAAAAACGGCGGGACACAGGGGCCGTTCGATGCCGACAGCTGTTTTTATCTGCGGAGTCTGCACTTTACGGCGGCCGGAATGAAGTATTGGTACAGCGCCGAAAACGGCGGGCTGGAGCGCTTGACCGGCATCGACTACGAGCAGCTGGGCTGCAAGAATTGCCATGCGGCGACCTGTGACCGCTGTCATCGGTCCGTTCGGGGGGAGGGCGATTGTGCGCCGCTGACCTACTCGAAAAAAGCGTCAGCACAACAAGGTCTCTGCCTCGAGTGTCACGGGCGCGAAAAGGCCATGATCCGCATCAACCATAAAGCCGGGCAGGAAGACGTCCACCTCGCCCAGGGCATGGTCTGCATGGATTGCCACAGCCACACCGATCTTCACGGCAACGGCACGCGCTACGTGTCCATGAAGGCGCCCGGTGCCATGAACACCGCCTGTGAAGACTGCCACGACACAGAGCCGACCGAAGCGCATATGGTTCATGAAGGAAAACTGGACTGCAAGGCCTGTCATATCCGGCACGTGGTCAGCTGCACCAACTGTCACTTCGATACGATGGTGGAAAAAGGCGTCCGCAAGGCCATCCCGGTATCCGGCTGGATGTTTTTGATGAACCTTGACGGCAAGGTGACCTCGGCCAGCATGCAGACCTTCGTCACCGGCGAGAATAAAACGTTTTTGATGTTCGCCCCGCATATGAGCCATGCGGTCATGAAAGACGGCCGCAGCTGCGGGGACTGTCATGCAACCAACATCGTGCGCGACGCCCAGAACGGACGGGTGGAGTTGACCTGGCTGGAAAAAGGAGCCGTGGTCAATCGCAAGGGTGTGATTCCGGTTGCCGACAGCGTGCAATACGGGTGCAGCTATCAACACTTTGTCGACGGCCACTGGGTTCCCATATCCAATCCACTGGAACCGCTGCGGCAGTATGCGGCCTTTGGAAAACCATTGAGCCGGGAGCAATTGGAAAAGATGGCCGAAGCCCAGGAGCCCCCGGAACCCAAGATGCAGTAGTTCTGCAGCGGCGTTGCATCCCGCTTTGCAGGGGGTCGCTGACTTCCGGTGCGCATCCGGTTCATTCGATCCCTGCGACCGGCAAGCCCGCGTCTTCTTACGGATGGCAAATGCCGGAGTGCCGGGAGGAGCGCCGGAATGGACCCATAAGCGGTTTCATTCCGGCTTTTTTAATCGCATCGGAAGCGAGGGTCGCCTTGCTGTTCCCCGGCGGCAGTGATTCTTGCCCCAACCGGGTGATACTGCAAGTTCAACATCGAAGCACAAACGTGCCTCTGTCTTTTCTTGCCGGCGGCAATTGCTGCAGGAAGAATATTCAAGCCACCCGCTTTGCAGGTGGTTGTTGACTTTTCGGGCGATTGCATGGAAGGATGCCTCAAAAACATTTTCCAGACCATCCTTTTCTGCTATGGAAAACAAACCGATGTCGTCTTTCCGTGGCGGCGCTCGAACCGACTTAGATCCCCCAAATTAAATCTAAAATTAATTTTTTTTTAAGTTTGAAACATTTGGCATAAGGATGAAAGTCTGGATGCCGGCTCATGGACGCAAGGAACATAAAGATGGACCAATCATTACACGACCATCAGACGGCGGTCCCGAATCCGTCCTGCCGTTTCTGCCGCCCCGCCATCGAATCCCGTGTTGTGGCAGAATTCCAAACCGTCTGGGCGTTCAAAGATCGTTATCCGGTAACCCGCGGCCACCTGCTGGTGGCGCCCAAACGCCACACGCCGGACTGGTTCTCCATGACTGTCGAAGAGAGACGGGATGCCGATTGCCTGATCCGCATCTTGAAGGACGAGATCGAAATGTCCGACGGCACGGTGTGCGGGTTCAACATCGGAATCAACTGTGGAAAATGTGCCGGGCAAACCATTTTTCATGCCCATATTCATTTGATTCCCCGTCGATCCGGTGATACCGAAAATCCAACCGGCGGGGTGCGCGGTGTGATTCCGGACAAAATGACCTATGAGGCCGCCGAATGAACGATGAAACACCACCTGCGACCGGGTGCCGTCGCAGCAGCGATCAGTGGGTGCTTGACATGCCATCTTCGGTTTCGCGGGAACTTCGGGGGGGGTCGAATTCAATTTTCCGTTTACACCCACTGGGGCCTTCCGTAACCCCAAGTCTCGAAGCGTGGGACGAGACCCTGGAACTGGACCGCTGGTCTGTGGAGAACCGCCAGCGAATGCGCTCCATCGCAGGCAGCGTGCTGCGCGAGGTTTCGAACGAAAAGCAATGCGAATAGAAGCGGTCATATTCGATTTCGGCCGGGTGATATCCGCCCAGAAGTCACCGGCGCTTTTCCGAAGTTACGAAGCAGAGCTGGGATTGAGCCCGGACAGCATCAACACCATCATGTTCGAAAGTCGAGCCTGGGCCGAGGCCTTGATCGGTCGAAAGACCATGGATGAATACTGGTATGCCATCGGTCCTGCCCTGGGATTGAACTCACCGGGACAAATCGACGCTTTTCGCCGTCGATATTATCAGGACGAGGCCGTCAACCCCGGGGTGGTGCGAACGATTCATGCATTATACGGTCGATACAAGCTGGCTGTACTGTCAAATTCCCCGCCGGGACTGGCGCGCTGGCTGGCGGATTGGCAGCTGTTGCACCGGTTCGAAACGGTATTTTGCTCCGGTGACGAAGGTATGACCAAACCCGCAGCAGCGGTTTTTAAAGAAACCCTTCGGCGGTTGGCGGTCGCACCGCGACAGGCCGTGTTTATCGATGACACCCGGGAGCACGTCCAGGCGGCACGTTCGCTGGGGCTGTGGGCGGTCCATTTCCGCGACAGCGATGCCCTGCGCGGCGAGCTCGGTGCGTTGCTGGGTGAACCGATCGATGCGAAATCCTGAGTGCGGGCAGTTTGCCGGATGTTGAAATGATGCCGAAATGTAAATTTTGTCGGGAAATGGTGCCTTTATGGCAAATCGAGCCAAGGTGCAAATGGACGCCGTCGTCGCCGGACCGCTTTTCATGCTCTCGGCGGCGCTGTTGTTCACGCTGCTCAATGTGTTCATCAAACTCCTGGATGCCCGCTATCGCGTCTGGGATATCGGGTTTTACCGGTTTTTTGGTGGCGTGATCGTCCTTCTGGCCCTTTTCGGACGGCACCGCAATCCGCTGCAAGGCAACAACATCCGCTTGCTGATCATCCGGGGTTGCACCGGTTCGGCGGCATTTGTCTGCCTGGTGACAGCCATTCGGCTGATGCCGGTGTCCACCGCACTGGTGATTTTTTATTCGTTTCCGATTTTCTCCGCAGTTTTCTCCTACGCAATCTACGGTGAACGCATTGGCAGATTCGAGATCGCATGTATCCTGTTGGTGCTCACCGGCGTCGGCGTCCTGCTGGACTTCCAACTGACTGGGATGGTCCTGGGTCAGTTGCTGGCCCTCCTGGGAGGCGTGCTGGCCGGATTGACCGTCACATTGATCCGTTCCTTGCGGGAGCACAACGGGCCGGTCATCATCTATCTCTACTTGTGCATTATGGGTACGCTGGTCACATTGCCGCCGTTTCTGATGCAACCGGTGCTTCCGGCAAACCCGATCGAATTCACCATGATTGCCGGAATCGTGCTCTCTTCGGTGACGGCGCAATTATCCATGAACCAGGGGTTTTTCTACTGCCGGGGATGGGAAGGCGGCGTTTTTATGTCCGGTGAAGTGGTGTTTACCGCCGTTGTCGGCATCGTTTTTCTCGACGATCCTGCGACCTGGCGGTTCTGGGCCGGCGGAATTTTGATATTTACAAGTGTGGTGGCACTAAACCGTATTCGTGCCGGAAGTCACCGACCGCGTTGAGGCGGGCCTGGATCCCGAAGATATCCGAATTTCGCCTGCCAAAGTACCACCACAGCAACGGACATTGAAATCGATTTGTGCTCCTTAAAAGCTCCTGTCACCGTCGAACCCTTGACAGTGAAATAAAAACGACGAATGTTTCAAGTTGTGCAACGGAACGCCTCTCAGATTGCGGTTCCGGATCGAGCGTCAGAAAGCAAGGGTTCGCTCCTGCGAAGGGAATTCCAACTCTGATGAACGCCTGGATATTCATACTGATCGCGTTGGGCTATGCCGTTATGAAGGTTTGGCTCGAAAGACGGTGGGCGATGCAGGATGCCGTCGGCGATGCCCAAGAGCTCGCCAACCTGGCATTTTCCAGTGGTCAAAGTGTTTACGACTTGTTCCAGGCAGCCGGGACGAAATGGAACGTCGCCTCCGAACAAGTCGACAGCGATTTCAAACGATATCTCACCGGCGGCCATGTACCGCACTACATGCGGGACGATTTGCGTCGTCATATTTCCAACGGGGATCGAACCTATCTGCAGCTGATCTTCTCGGGTGGTCGTCCACCCTACCTCTAACCGAAACCGGGTGACCATGAAAAAAAGGCACCGCCGATAACGGCGGTGCCGGGTGCGATGCGCGGGAGGATGACAAATCGATTTTTACGTTGATCCGCCGTCGCTGTTCGAGCCGCCTGATTTTCAAATCCGCTTCGTGCAATTGCAGCTCACAACTCAACCCTTTCAGAAGCGACGACGGTAATTGTTTCGGTGTTTTTACCTTTTCTTACCGTACAATATTGCGATGATGATGACGCGACGCAACAGTATAAAAAAGGGAGTTTAATAGTAGTTAAAAACTACATATAAGGAAGCAGGTTTTCGATGCCAGTCATGGAAAAATCTTGGAACTGTTTTCGATTGCAAACGGGTTGCGCATCCTTTCGGTGACATCTATCTTTTCAGGTAACCCGACAGCTGCATGATCGAACCCCGGAAACCGTAAACGAAAAAAAATCCTGCCCAAAGCGGCCGCGACTGCACGTTTTCATTATAAGCACAACGACCCCGGGTGGTGGGTGGTCGTTGACTCGCTAGGGTTTTGACCGGTCGTTTTAAATCGCCTCCGTTTCGCTGGTGCCCATCCGGAAAGTGAACGGACACTTCGCCCACAGCATCTGCCCGGCGAACCGGCGCGAAGTTTACGGAAACGGTGACCGTGCAGCTGTAATCTTCACCCATTCAACCCGGAGGATGTCCCGATGCACACCGACATGCCGAGTGTTACCGGGTTGCCGGATCGTCTACTGGAAGACATCCAGCACCACATCATGTCCTATCTGGGCAACGACTTTACACCCGCGCGCAACGACACCTACTATTACGGGCTGGCACTGAGCATTCGAGACCGGCTGGTCGAACGGTGGCTGAAAACCCAGCGCGCCATCAACGACCGGCGCGCCAAACGGGTTTACTACCTTTCCATGGAGTTTCTGCCCGGACGCTTTCTGACCAGCAACATCCTCAATCTTCAAATGGAGGCCACCTGTCGCGAAGCCCTATCGAGCGTGGGACTTGACCTGGAGCAGATCGCCCGCGAGGAAACCGATCCGGGACTCGGCAACGGTGGACTGGGTCGGTTGGCCTCCTGCTTTCTCGATTCCATGGCCACGCTGGGAATTCCGGGATACGGCTGTGGGCTGCGGTACGACTACGGAATATTTTTTCAGGAAATCATCGACGGATTCCAGGTCGAAAAGGCCGACAACTGGATTCGAACCGGAAGCCCCTGGGAGATCAAGCGCCGCGGCTTTCTTTACAAAGTGCAATTCTATGGTCGCACGGAGTCCCACATCGATGCGCAGGGGCGGTTGCATCATCGCTGGGTGGACACCGAAAATGTCATGGCCATGGCTTGTGATTTGCTGATTCCCGGTTACGGCAATCGCCATGCGAACAACCTGCGGGTCTGGGCGGCCCTGTCCAGCCGAGAATTCAACCTTAAAGAGTTCAACGAGGGTGATTACATCGGAGCTGTGGAAGGCAAGGTGCTCAGCGAAAACATCTCCAAAGTGCTGTATCCCAAGGACGAGAGCTCGGCCGGCAAAGAGCTGCGATTGAAGCAGCAGTATTTTTTAACGGCGGCCACATTCCAGGACATCATCCGTCGCTTCAAACGTTCCCACACCGATTTTTCGCAGCTGCCCGAAGCGGTCGCCATCCAGCTCAACGATACGCATCCCTGTATCGGCATTGCGGAACTGATGCGCATCCTGATCGACGAGGAAGGCCTGGCGTTCGACCCGGCCTGGAGCATCTGTCGGCGTTGCTTTGCCTATACCAATCATACCGTGCTGCCTGAAGCGCTGGAAACCTGGCCGGTCGATTTGATGGAGCGGGTATTGCCGCGGCATATGGCCATCATTGCCGAGATCGATCGGTATTTTCTGGAGGAAGTCGGCGCTCGATATCCCGATGAAATCGACCGCCGCCGCCGAATGGCCGTCATCAAGGACGGTTTCATCCACATGGCTCACCTGGCCGTCATCGGAAGCCACACCGTCAACGGGGTTTCCAAATTGCACACCCGGATTCTCAAAGAACAGCTGTTCCGTGATTTCGACGAATTCTTCCCGGGGAAATTCATGAATGTGACCAACGGCATCACACCGCGCCGCTGGCTGCTGCAGGCCAATCCGGCCCTGGCGGGGCTGATCACCGCCCGGATCGGTGACGGCTGGCTCCGGGACCTGGAGCAACTCCGGGAGCTGCTCCCACTTTGCGAAGACGAAGGGTTCGTGCGGGATTGGCAAGCGGTCAAAACGGACAACAAAAAACACCTCGCCCGTTATGTGAAACAAACCGTCGGGGTGGATATCGATCCGGAAAGTCTTTTTGACGTTCAGATCAAGCGCCTGCACGAGTACAAACGTCAATTGCTCAATGTGTTGCACGTAATCACCCTTTACAATCGCATCCGTCGGGAGCCGTCCGCCGGTCGGGTGTCCCGCACCGTGATTTTTGCCGGAAAGGCGGCACCGGGCTATTTCATGGCCAAACTGGTAATCAAGCTCATCAACGCGGTCGCGGCCGTGATCAATTCCGACGACGAAGCATCGAAGATGCTGAAGGTCGTGTTTTTACCGAATTACTGTGTGTCCCAGGCCGAACGGATCATTCCGGCCGCCGAGCTCTCCGAGCAGATTTCCACCGCGGGCATGGAGGCATCCGGAACGGGCAACATGAAGTTTGCGCTGAACGGGGCCCTGACCATTGGAACCCTGGACGGCGCCAATGTCGAGATGCTGGAGGCGGTCGGAGAAGAGAACATCTTTATCTTCGGTTTGCGGGCCGAAGAGGTCGCGGCCCGGCACGGGGAAAATTACCAGCCCCGTGAGGTCTATCGTGGAGATGCCGAACTGAAAGCCGCCGTGGACATGATCGCTTCGGGAACTTTTTCCCCCGAGCAGCCCGATCTGTTCGCACCGCTGGTCGACTCTCTGCTCAACGGCGGCGATTATTACCTGGTGCTGGCCGATTTCCGCGCTTACGCAGATACCCAGCAGCGCGTCGAAACCCTCTACCGCGATCCTCCCGAGTGGACCCGCCGAGCCATTCGAAACACCGCCAACATGGGCCGCTTTTCCAGCGATCGCGCCATTCGAGAATATGCCGAAAGAATCTGGAAGGTGCCGGCGATCGAGGTGTAATTCTGACCGAAACTGACCGGTTCAAATTTTTAAACCAATTAATTTTTATTTTGGTTTAAAGATCTGAAACACCGCTTTGCAACAAGACTTGCGGAAATTTGTGAAGTGGGCATCAGCGCAAGCGGTTTTTCGCCATAGAGGCGTTGGGGGCATCTCGCAAGGCCGGCGGGGATTGGGTCAGCAGCGTGTCGAAGAGATCGGGTTTGATAAAGGATTTTTTACCCAGGGCTTGTTTCAGATATTCGACCATGACCGCACCGATCCGTTCCGGCCGTTTCAGCAGCCGTGCATAGCCACCGTTTTGAAGCACAATCTCATATTCTTCACCGGACAGTTCATCGTGCTTCATGGCTGCCTTTTCGATGTGGCTGGCATAGTTGGACACCAGACGGTCAAGGTCTGTATCGGAAAGAGACTGCACCCTTGCGTAGCGGCCGGCCAGCGTTTCCGGGTCAGGAAGGTTTTCGGACTCGAGGATCTGTTTGAGGTGCGTGACCGAGCGGCGGCTGCCCTGTCGGATGTGCTCCGCCCGAACCACGTTCATTCCCAGCCAGCCGGCATTGAGCCACTTGAACAGGATTACATCGGTGTACCCAGGGTCTTTTTCGGAGGCGTGGAAAATCATCACCGAAGCGGTGTCGTAGATATAAGTGTCCATCCACTGCACCAAGTTCAGTGAGAGCCCGGTTTCGTTGGAGTAGAAGTAGGTCCAGTTCTCATCGTCGATGATAAAGGCCCGTTTGCCGACCTCGGAAGGTTCGATGGCACGCGATACGGATATAAGCACCGGCAGACCTTCGAGGTTCAGCGAGATGAGCAACCGGTCCAGATCGTAGCGATAGTATCCTCCCGAGCGCGTATCCGGGGTGGTAACCTCGAACTCTTTGCCCCGCAGCAGCAGCGGAGGTTCGGCATGGCGGGCCGCATTCCAAACGGCGGTGTCCTGAGAAAGCAGGTCGCTGCCCGGATACCAGCCGCTCAGACGGAGCATCATCGGCATCATCAGATAAGTGGGGAGCCGGGGATTGTAAAGATACTGCCCGATCTGCTCGACCGGCGCTCGAATCCGGCCGCGCACGACGGTTCCGGGACCGCCGAACCGCACCGCCGGGACATCCTTTTCAAAGTTGGTTTGCCCCTTCCTGCAGTAGTCGATCAGGGCACGGATGTGACCGGTGGCGAAAGATTTGGTATTGCCCCGCACCAGATCGAGCAGGTAGGTGAGATCGTTTTCGACTGCCTCATTCAAGTTCGAGGAGGATTTCGAAGACGGTTTCCATGGTTGGGGATCCGGTTCGGCCTGCAGGTCCGAAACACCGATCCATCCCAACATGGCCAAAGATAAAACAGCGGCCGGCAACAATAGCGGAGTTTGTTTTCGCATACGATTGAATGAAACAATGAATATGCAATGCTTGACGTATGGTGGGTCAAAGCACGGGTACAAGTCCAATCATAGTAACCAATTCGCAGCGAATGTCAAATCTTCGCGATCGTTGCTGTTTTCGAAATTCAGCATACATCGGTCGCTGACGGAGGAGAAAGCCGGCTTTCGAAGGAAATATCCGTTTTCCATCCGGAAACCGCTGATTCGTTATGGCGGCGCTTCCTAAAAAGGCAGGGCCGCCGCAGGCCCTGCCTTTATGTAAGATCGATGCGGGCGAGCGGAAAGAATGGACTCCAGGTGTGAAATGCCGCCCGGCAGGGTTCAGTCGGCCGGAGATGCCTCCAGGACCTGGCCGGTGCCCTGCGACTGCACGTCTCCCTGTCGACGGGCCTCGGCCTCTCTCTGGTAGCTGTTCAGCAGTCGATCCCCCAATGTTTTTGCCAATCGGCGGAAGAAGGTGAGGCCATCCTGCGGATGCTGGTTCAGAATTTCCATCAGGTCGTCGCTGCTGAATTCCATCAGTGTCGAAGGTTCGACGGTTTCGGCGGTGGCCGAATAGATATCCCGGCCGATGAGGCTCGACCAGCCAAATGCCTCTCCTGCCCTGCTTACCGTGTAAACCGTCTGCCCGATTTCCTGTCGGCTCAATTGAATCCGGCCCTTGACCAGCGAATAAAAAAAGCCGATCGGCTCTCCTTCCCGAAAGAGGGTTTCTTTCGGACCATAGGTGCGCTTATGGCTGCGCGCCATGATTTTCTTGATGCATTCACTGCTCATACCCCAGAAAATGTCGCCTTGCTTGATATACATGAAGGCCTCCTTTCCAACGGAGAACGGGCAAACCATTCTCCGAATCACGAAGTTGTCAAACGACGAAAGGGCCGATCGAATCGAGCCGGCTTGAAAACAGGAGCATGAAGGGGAGAATTTAAAAGAAAGCCGGAGCGGGTGAATGCAGTTTCGAAATTTCCGCCGAAATTCGTTATGGACCGATACCGGATGGCGCCTGCGGATTGCAGCGCTTCAACCGCGGGTGCGGATGGACTCGATTCGTTTATATCGAAAAATAGGCATGGCGGGTTCCCCTGTAAATGGAGTGACGGCAAATCGCAGGTCGGTGGAAAGGATGGCGCTTCGCAGGCCCGCAGCTGCAGGCGGCGGCCGTTTCCGGCCGATACGGTCGATCAGTGGATGCCGGGCTCAGCGGTTCTTGTTTCGCAGGCACCATTCGAAAATACGCACGATGTTGTATAGCGATACCCGCATGTAGCGGTTGAACATCGGATAGTTCGAAAAATTCGGAATGACGTAGTCCCGGGAGTCGAACGTTAGACAGTACAGACTGAATTCGCCGATGTTCCACAACAGCGTCTCATAAGATTTTACGTTCAGATCGGCCGCCCAGAGGGTTCTTTTGTCGAGCAACAGGCTTTGCTGGAAATCTTCCGGAAAAGCAGGCTCTAGGCCGGCGATGCCGCTGTCGTCCGCCTGGATTTCACCGGTGTAGGCCATCGCGATCGAAACCAGGGCATAGTGTTTGCGGAGCTGGTAATAATCCTCCATGTCGGTGGGAGGCATGGGATAAATGCCGGTTTCGAGTCTCAGCAGGCAGGCTACGGCCCCGAACTCACCCACGTATCGCAGCAGTGCAGCCAAAGAACTCAGATCGATGTCGTCCGCCCAGCGATTGAATTGAATCATGACAATGTTCCGATTTGAATGGTTTGAAGCAGCCCTGCGTCCAAAAAGAAAGCCGGTGCGCCTGCTACCAGGCAACCCGGCTTCTCGATCTCCAGGGCAGCCCGGCCGTCCGCAGATGCGGACCCGAGGCTTTCCGTCCTCCGGTCACCCGGAGTTTGGCTTTATCTCGGAGTTATCGTGTTGTTTTTATAGTATCGAATTCCGGCGTTTTCGTCAATCTCGAAATGGAGAAGGTACTTGCCGGCAACCGCGGGAAAATCAGGGAAACGTGCTCTTGCGGCATGTTATGTCGCCGGATCGATTCGGCGGCGAAATTCTCCGGCCAGAGCGGCGAAAACCGGTTGCAAGGTTAACGGCAGGTGGAATCCGGAAATCGGACGGACGGGTTCCTCCCCCAGGGGTTCCGGTAAAAAGATTCGTCGGCTGATCGGATAAGCGGCAAGAATTTTTTCGTGCGCTTCGGTCCAGAGGGAATGCTGGGTAATGACGATCAGCCTGGGATAGCGGCAGCCGAGAACGGACAATTCGTCGAGAATGCGTTCGCGATGATCGGCGGAGGTGGCGTCCAGCAGGATCAGGTTGTCCTCGGTCGGGTCGTAATCCGGCCGCAGCCGCGTTCGGTACCAGCGGCCTTCCGCATAAAAAGCCCCTTCCGTGTGCCCGACTTCGGAGGGGTCTTCCAGCAAGACAAATTTGCGATGTACATCGCTGTCCACGGTGACCAGCGAGCCGTGGGCGATTTCACTCATCAGCCGCCAGTTCGTCAGCAGGCCGCCGATGCGGTCGAAACTGTCTTCCCATTGCATGCCCACAGCCCGGGAGGCGGTAATCAGCGTGGCCGTTCGATACCGGTGATTCTCGTTCACCACCCCGGCGATATCCGCCAGCAGGGTTTCATCTTTCAGCAGGCCGTCCAGCACGACGGCGGTCTTTTGCATGTGGGTTGCGATGATATCCGCCGTGCCGGGGTCAACGGCCTGCCACAATCGCGCCAGCATCAATACCAGTCCGGCGTACAAACCCGCCCAGGTCGCTCCGTGACCTTTCGTCAAATGCCCGCTGCCGCCCACCCGCAGCGTCCAGGGATGCCGGGGTTTTTTACCTCCGCGCCGCCTTGCGGCCCGACTGTTTACGGAAATCAGGGGCAGGCCGCCCAGTCCGTTTTCCAGGGCCGCTTCGGAGGCGACCTCCAGGGGGCAGCCCGTATAGGCGCCCCAGACATGGGCCACGGCCTGGGCGGCCACTTCGGCGTTGCGATCGTCGTAGGCCAGAAGGAGACGGCCTTCCTCTTCGACGGCTTTGCGGAAGGCATCCAGCGACGATGGGCGACGCGTTTCCCGGGTGTCGATCAGCAAATTCAGCGCATCTGTTCCGGCCAGTGTCCGGCCCAGCAGCCGGATTTGCTCGAAGAGATGCGGGTCCGAAGCCATCTTCTGCCAGGGACTTGTGTCAACCGGGGCCGAGGCGGACCTGACGGCTGCCAGAAAGCGGTTGTCGCCGGCCAGACGGGTTCGCCGGACCGCCGGCGAGGGCGGTTTCTGGCTTCGTGAGCGGCCCGCGGTGAGGGATTTGACCCGGTTGCGGGGAAATTCGCCGGCGGAACGGCCGCGGGCGATCCCGTAGAAATATGCCAGCAGGTAATAAAACGGCAGGTCCACGAACGGTTGCAGCATGTCGTCGACCTTTGTCAGAAACACGCAGCGGTCGGCGCTGAAACGCTGCATGGCCTTCATTTCCCGGCTGGGGAACCCCACTGCGGCAAAAGGCACGGAGGCCTCGTGCAGCTGTCGCATCAATGTGACGGCCTCCTTTAGGCGTTCCCGCCGGGTGACATTGATCAACAGCAGCCGTTCGCCTTCGCGTTTGCAAAAGGCGGCCGCCTCCGCGTTCTGATAATCGGAGACCTTGCCGATGGATGTCCAGCTGTTTTCTTCGATTTTAAAGGCAGCTTCGCGAGCCACGCACAGCCCTTGCGAGCCGTCGACCACCATTGCGGCGTGACTGCGCCCGAATTCAGAAGCGATGCGCCCGGCAAACAGACGCACACTTTCATCCTGCAGGACCGCATCAACGGCTTCCGGGATCTCGAGCAGTTTCTGCAGCTGCTGGGCTGCCGAAGTATGGCGGCCGCACTGTCGTGCCAGCCATACCCCCAGGAGAAACAGGCAGTAAAGACTGCACAGGGAACTCTTCAGCGCCGACACCGTTACTTCCTCCCCGCTGTGAACGGCGAGGACCCCGCCACTGCGGGCCGTTACCAGTGCCATGTCTCCGAAGACCTTTTCAGTGACGCCGATCATCGTCAACCGTCGGTCGGCGGCCATTTTGGCAAACTCCACCATATCGGCCGTGGTGGAGGACCAGCTGGTCATCACCAGCAGATCGACGTCCGGATCGAAGGCTCGATGAACGTCATCGATCTCCACCGGCATAATGGTTTTTACAAATTTTTCCGGAACCATGCGGCGAATGAATCCTTCAGCCGCCAGCCCCATGTTGTAGGAACTGCCCATGCCGATCAGATAGATGCGGCTCAGCGTCTGCAGTTTTTTGCCGAACCGCCGCGTCAGGGTCGAAACCCGCAGGCCCATTTCCTTGTCCAGGCGTCCTTCGGGGGCATACTGGCGATGGAGTCCCCGCAGCAGTTCCGGAATTTCGGCCAGGTGCATTTCGTAGTAGGAACGGTGCAGGTCTTTGCGCAGCGCCGGCGGTTCGATGATACTTTGAAATGAGACCGTCTCGTCCATCGGCCGGCCTTCGAAATCAGTCAGCCGCAGTTTGCGCGACAGGCTCGCACCCTCGCAGGAGACCTCCGCAACGGCGAATTTTTCCTCCCCTTCCAGCGGCACCACTTCCACGGTAAAGGCCTCCAGCATGCTGCGTTCGCGTTGACGCTGTTGTTTTTCCATGCGGGCCAGAACCTCTTCGGGGGCATGTTCCGCCTGCAATGTCTGGATTTTTTCCCGGTAGCGCCGGCGTGAATCCCGCAGCGACCGCACGGTTTGCTGAATGAGTTGTTGTGGAAACAGTCCCATGGCGGCATTGACGTCAGAGACCACCATCACGTCGTCGTTGTCCAGGCGCCGGACGATGAAAACCGGCCGGTTGTGGGCGGCCACGTAAATCCGCCCGGGAGAATTCAGGCTTATGGCGCATACGGCCAGCTGTCCGCCCCTGCGGCACATGCAGCGTACCGCTTCCACGAAGGCCGTTTCATCGAGTTGTTCCCGTGTCAGCTCCCGCACCCGGCGATGGATATGGTAATCGATGGACAAGCTGCCCACGCCCAGATCCGTCAGACCGGCCTCGCTCTGGCGGACCACCTCGGCATAGCGCCGCTGTTCGGCCTGCAGTTGATCGGCGTAAAAGCCCCACAAAAGACCCAGAAACTCGGTGGAATTCTCGCTGCGAAACCGCGCTCCGCAGACTTCCCGCAGATATCGGCGAACTTCGGCCTCCACGTCGCTGTCGAATTTGCCGTTCAATACCAGCGCCCGCCGGCGTTGCTGATCGAGAAAGGGATGGGCATTTTCCTCGGTGACCGATGACTGCAGGGCCCAGCGACCGTGGGCAATGACCGGAGGGGCGAAGTACCCCAGCACCGTTGGATCGGTGGTGCCGAACCGGATTTCCGGCAGTTCGGCCGCCGCATCGACGGAGCGGAGCCGGGAGACCAGCGTTTCCTGTAAGACGGCCATTGCCGCCGCCGCCGCCCGGCCGTAGACATTCAACGCTTTCTCAGATCCGTAGAGCACCCGCCATTCGATGTCGCCCCCGGCCGGCCAGTCGGTGGCCAGGTGCTGTTGCAGCCGGGCGGCCAGATCGCTGCGGTCCGCCAACCGGCTCAGCAGGGACGCATCCAGCAGGCGAAACAGGCCTCGAACCGCGTCGCGATCATATTCCGGCGGAATGCAAACCGGAGTTTGCGCCAGCAGCCGCCAGAAGTATTTGCGAGCGTATGGCGCGCGCAAGCCGTCTGCAGCGCGCGGCGGCCGCTGGGGTTTCGGCGTGCGAATACCTTCAAAAGCGGCGTCCAGAATGACGTTCAGCTCTGCCAGCACATCGGAAGTGTCGATTCCCTCGGGCAGCGGTTCGCTGTTGCCGGCGACGGTTTTGGAAATGGCCGCGTGGAGGATCGCGTGAATGCCGACGGTGGAGATGTCGTAGTCGGTGCTCAACCGGTTGACGGCGCACACCAATTCATTGCGGGAACGGATGTGCAGCGGTGCCATTGGCCCCGGGCGACCGCATCGGCCGGGCCGCAGTCGAAGCGCAAGATCGGCCCGTGGATCGATCAATTCATCATAGCGGATATATTCGCTTGGGTGCGTTGCAGCGGGCAGCGATTCGAATGACAGAAGCCGGTCTTGGAGGTTCCGGGCTTCGGCATCGGAGACTTGACCATGGCAAACCGTCAGGATTCGATTCTCGGTTTCGGGGTAAAATCCCTCGCGGTGCAGCTTGTCGATCAGGGCACCGGTATCCCCCAGAGATTTGAAAATGCGAATCGGCTCCCGGTCGTCACCCGCCAGGCCGATACCGGTGCTGTCGGGCGCCCGGTAGGTGATGGCGGCCATGCCCGTGAGCACCCGGGCCAGGTTGTTGCCCGCCGATCCAAAGTAACCGACAATCCCGCACATGATGGCTGGCTCCTCACTCGACGAAGACTTTCCCGATGTTGGCGGTGGTCAGGTCGTCGTCCATGTACATGCTCAGTCCGCGGCGCTGGATGGCTTCCATCCCGCGCGGGTCATAGGCCGGCATCTCCACTTGGGGCGCTTCGTCGGCGCTGACCGTTTCGGCGATCCGGATCGCAGCTTCGAGTTTGGCAAAGGAAAAGTCAACCAGATGGCGCAGAAACGCGAACGGATGTCGCATCATGTGAAATCCGTACTTTTTGGCCAGGGCCTGCCCGCTGCGGGCGTCGTGCAGGGCGCGGTCGGTGACGTGTTCCTCGTTGGTCGTCGCGCAGCTTTGCATCGTCGGCAGATCCAGCATCAGATTCAGATGGGACATCAGGATGTTGAGCAGGTTGTGGCTGACGAGTCCGTAGTTGGGGTTGTACTCGAAGCGGTGGTCGGCAATGGTCGGAAAACCGGCGTGAACGGTGTGGAGGCCCGGGTTCAGCAGTTGGGCGGCGCAGACACCGAACAGCACCTCCGCGTGGGTCATGGCCAGCACACCGCTGTAGCAGTAAGGCGCGCTGATGCCGGCCATGGGCATGGAAGAAACGAAAATCGGCAGTCCGGCCTGCACGACCTTTACGAATGCATCCGAAAAATTTTCATTGACCTGCAGCGGCGGGCGCGTCAGACAGAAAACGATCATCAGTTTACCCCGCCGGGCATACAGATCCCGGGCGCGGTTCAGGGCCGGATCGGATGTCACGGCAAAGTAAAGCGGTTTGGAACAGTGTCCTGCCATGACGTTCATCTGTTCGATTTCGTCCTTGAGCTTGACGCCCCGGCCCATTCCCGCCACCACCGGATTTGCCTCGGCGATGCGGGCGATCCGGGCCACGTCCTCGGCCGTGGGCATCACGCCGCCGCGACCGGCGTCGTCGTCGTAGAGATAAGGGGCGGTGCCGCCGATAAAAAAGCTGTTGCGCGGCACGAAAAACCGATCGACCCCCGGCACCTGTTCGACGCAGCGGTTTACCAGATCGGGGGACAGGTAGATTCGGTCTTCGTAAATCACAGCCAGTCCCTCGGTTTCGAACTGCTGGAAGGCATCCACCATCTGCGGTTGTTTGCAGCCGATGCCGAGATTTTCCAGGATCCAGAGGGCATCCTGATGCACCTGCAGCAGCATGTCCACCGTTTCCCGGCCCAACATCGCTGTGGACTGCTGCACCTGTTCAGCGTTCATGATCGTCGCTCCTCGGATTTGATCCGGATTCCGGATGGAACCCGGCGATGAACATTTCGAATGCGGCTTCGCCGGCCGGCCGCAAATCACAAGCCTTGCCGGCCTGCAGGATGGCTTCGGTCAAATCCCGGGCGAACCCCCGGGGCCCTGCGATCAGAAATGCGTCACCGCGTCCCAGTACGGCCAGCTGAACGGTTACGTGACACAGCGGGCCCTGCAATACGCAAGGCGGTTCCAGCGCCGGGCCGGCAACATCCAGCGCGGTGAGCTTTTCCAGGATCGACCCGGCGCAGGGGCCGATCAAAGCGATCAGCACGGTGGCTTCGGTGGTTTCGGTGATCGAAGGACCTTGCATGGCCGCCGGCTCCCCCCGCAGCTGCCAGACGGCTGCCTGGGATCGATTGAGACGAACGGTCAGAAAATCGGCGGAAATCCGGGCGCTTCCGGGTTCCGGTGGAACCTGGAGCTGCAGCGGCAATCCATCGGCCGGGCCGGGCTCTTGAATGTCCCAGCGCGGTTGATGGCTTACATCGATCAGGCGGTTTGGCACCGTCTCGTTTTCGAATTCCCGAATCACCCGCCATCCATAGCGGTCTTCGACTCGCAGCGGTGTTGCCGGCAGGCTTACCGGGGAGCGGCGGCGAATGTGTTCCATTGCATTTCCTTCCGAGAACCGGGCCCGATCGGCCGCAACGCCGGTTACATGCGCATGCGTCGGCCGTCGGGATCGTAAAATGGCCGCGGCACGACCCGCGCATGAATCCGTCGGCCGTTGCAGCCGTCTTCGTAAATCTGCAGGCCTTGGCCGTCTCCGGCCAGTGCGTCTTCGACCAGCGCCAGTCCGACGGGTTTGTTCAGCGTGCGGCTGAACCGTGCCGTGCAAACGTATCCCCGGATGGTATCGTCCACCACCGGTGAGCCGTCCTTCGGTGCGCGGTCGATCGGATCGACCATTTCAAAGCCCACGAGTTTCAGGCGGCCTGGCTGGTGCTCGGTTTGCCGCAGGGCCGTGTCCCCCACGGTGCGGGCTTCGGGTTTGTCGCGAGCCCATAAAAAACCCAATCCGAGATCGTGCAGGGTGGTGCGTTGTTCGGATTCGGAGCCGATGATAATATGGCCTTTTTCCAGGCGCAGGGTGCTCTGGGCTTCCAGGCCGAACGGTATCAGATCGTAAGGCTTGCCGGCGCGCAGCAGCATCTGCCAGACCGCATCGGCCCAGGATGCCGGAACGTGCAGTTCATAGGACAATTCCCCCACGAACCCCAGCCGCATGGCCCGCACCGGGATATCACCCTGCAGCCGGAACTCCCGGTATCCCAGAAACGGAAAAGCCTCGTTGGACAGATCCGTCTCGGTGAGCTGCTGCAAGACCGCGCGCGCCTGCGGGCCGGCCAGATTGATGACTGCGAAGGCATCGGTCAAATTTACCACGGCGAATTGCCAGTTGTCGAAACGGGTATGATATCGCACCCATTCGGCGGTTACGTCGGCGCGGGCGGTCGAAGTGGTCAGATAGTAGTCTTCCGGTCCACGTCGCACCAAGACGCCGTCGTCGACCAGGCAGCCGTCTTCGTTGCACATGGCTGCATACTTGACGCGATTTTCGGCCACCGTGCGCATGTCGCCGACATAGACCCGCTGCAGTGCCTTCAGCGCGTCGGGCCCAAACAATCGGAATTTGCCCAGGGTGGAGGCATCCAGCATACCGACCCGGTTGCGTACGGCCTCGATTTCGTTATGGGCCCGGTCATCGTCGGCAAACCTCCGGGCTCTGCGCCAGGAACCCACCGTTTCCATCCGGCCGCCCGCTTCTTTTTGTTTCCGATGCAGGGGCGTGCGCTTGACCGGATGATGGCCGAATCCGGACAGCGTGGCAATGGGTGCCGGCACCAGCGGCGCGCGCAGGGTGGTCGGCCGCGGCTGTGGGTCCGGGGATGCCCGGGTCATGGACACGTACAGCGGCAGGTTGTGGCCCGGGATTCCGGATTGTCCCGGTCCGGTTCCCACGGCCGCATAGCGTTTGATCAGCTCCGGAACGTCGAAGCCCCTTGCCAGCGCCTGGTCCACGGCTTTGGTGGTGGCGTCTTCATCGAAGCAGATAAAGGTCTTGGCAGCCTTGACCGGCGCGGTCACCAGCTTGCTGCCGTGTGGCGGTCCGGGGCGCGCGGCCAGTGCTTCGCGCGCCTGCAGCACTTCCACGGAAACCGCAGCGCCGCAATCGACCGCGGCCTGCAGGCCCGCCAGATGACCCGATGCCGTCACGGCACCGGCATCCTGCAAACCGAGCACGGCACCGGCGCAATGCACGTTTTCAGGCAGTTTTCGGGGCAGGAAAACCCCCGTTCGGGACTCGTACGCCAGGTCGCCCCCCGCCACTGCCAGGGGCCCGACCAACGGGGTCAAACCGGCGGAAGCCACGATCAGATCGCAGTCGAAGGTGCGGCGGTGGGTGCCGGGAATGGGGGACAGTGTCGCTGCTTTTACCCCGGATCCACCCCGGACGGCCACAGCCACCCAGCCCGGATAGTAGGGAATGCGGCGATTTTCCAGCTGTTCGAGCAGCTGTGCACTCTGACCGTCCTGGCGCGCATCTGCAACGCAGGCGATCTGCACACCCAGGTCGAAAAGATCGACCGCCGCTTCCAGGCCGCGATCATGGGCGATGCTGAAAACCGCCGTGCGGCCGGGAAGGAGGCCGAATTGACGGGCCAGTCGGTGGGCGCAGTCGATCTGCATGACCCCGGGCCGATCGTTGTGTTCGAACAGCAGCGGTCGTTCGATGCAACCGGTGGCCACCACGACCGATCGTGCCTGGATTTCGATGTAGCGGTCGGTGAATGTGTCCGCTGCGCCGCCTTTCTGGCAGGCGGTCACCAGGTTGTTCGGATAAAGTCCCAGTACGGCGGCCCGGCGGAAGATTCTAAGGTTGGGTGTGTCGGCGGCCTGCCGTTCCAAAGTTGCGGCCCGTTCGAACAGCGTCGTGCCTTCCGCCGGCGATGTTCTCCAGGCAAAGCCGCCTCCCAGAAACGGCCGGGCCTCGAGCAGAACGACCCGCAGGCCATGGGCGGCGGCCGCCAGCGCAGCCTCCAGGCCGGCCGGCCCGCCGCCGATGACGCAGACCTCTGCACTGGGGTAGATTTCCTCGAAGGTGCCGGTCATGCGGAAATCCGCCGAGATGCGGCCCAGGCCGGCGGCCCTGCGAATCTGCTCGGCCGCCAGGGGCCACAATCGGGCCGGTTTGTGGAACCGGCGATAGTAGAAACCGGCCGGCATGGCCCAGCCGAAATGATCCAGGATGCCCAGCAGGTCGAATTCCGGGGAGCCCATCACGTTCTGGGGGCGAACCTGCATGCCGTCTGCTGCCGGCGTGTTTTCGGCGCAGACGTTGGGTTGACCGTCGACCCGCATGTAGGTGTTGGCCGACTCGCCGTCCAGGCTGTAAAGTCCGCGGGGCCGGTGATACTTCAAAGAGCGGGAAAACACGCGCACGCCGCCGGCGAAAAGGGCCGTGGCGATGGTGTCGCCCTGCAGGCCTGGATAGGCGCGACCGCGGTAATTAACTTTCAGCGGTGTGTCCGTGCGGATTTGCAGCGTCGGCAAAGACAACCGTTTGCTCATGGTGCCGCCCCCTTTTCGTCCGGGGATTGCGCTGCAGGAACCTGGCGATTGTTGCGGGTATCCCGCCACACGGTAAACCAGGTGCCGCAGCCGAACCGATGCACCCACCATTCCCGGACGATTCCGGCCGCATTGCTGCTGTTGTGGACGTAATCGCACCAGTCACCGGCGCCTTGATTTTCCCCGGCCGGCCGGGGCCCCTTGTCCTCGCCGCCGTAGCGAAACTCGTATCCATTGCGTCGGCCGCAAACCGGGCAGGTTAAAAACAGGGTCATGCTGTTCTCCTTGACGGCGGATTCCCGGTGGAATGCCATGGTGACGGCACCGGGCAAGCCGCCTGTGGGACATCAATTGTTGGCCGTGTACGTTACCGTTGCCGCTGTTTCTCCCATCAGACGATGGGCTTCATAGCGCTGAAGCGCAAAAGGACGCAACATCTCCGGACAGCGATTCGAGGCCATGTAGCGCGCCAGGTATTTGCCGACCGCGGCCGCGGACTTGAAGCCGAAATAGCCCCACCCGCAGTTTAAAAAGTATCCTTCCAGCGGCAGGTTGCCGTCCATGATCGGGGCCATGTCCGGCGTCATGTCGGCCAGACCGGCCCAGTGGCGCATGAACTTCACTCCTTTCAGACAGGGCAGAAGCTCGGCCAGGGCTTCGGCCTGATGTTTGATGTAACCGGCCGACGCCTGGTTGGTGTAGTTGGGCCACGGATCCATATGGGCCCCGGTGGCGATTTCTCCCTTCAGCGTCTGGTTGGCATACACGTGATAGGCACCGGAGGAAATCACGTGATCCAGGATGGGTTTGAGCGGCTGGGTCACCATGGCCTGGATGGTGAGCACGCTGATGGGCAGACGAAGCCCCAGCAGGTGATAAGACAGCGCCGCGCTGTAGGCGCCTGCGCTGTTGAGCACCCGCGGGGTGTGGATCGTGCCCCGGTCGGTGACCACCGACGTCACCCGGCCCTTTTCCGATCCGATGGCGGTGACTTCCGTGCCCTGGTGAATTTGCACGCCCCGGGCGGAGGCACCTTTGGCAAGGCCCCAGACCACCGCGTCGTGGCGTAGAATGCCGCCGGCCGGATGATACATGCCGCCGTGGACCGGAAACCGGGGCCGGTCGGTGATGTCCAGGGCCGGCACCAGTTCTTTGCACTCCTTGCGGTCTATCAGGCGGATGTCGATGCCATGGAACTGCGCCGATGCCACCTGAAGCCGCAACGCCTTCAGGGCGGCCTCGCTGTGGGCCAGGTTCAGATTTCCGCAGTTGTAGAACATGAGGTTGAAATCCAGCTCCCGGGTGAGCGCCGGCCACATTTCCAGCGCTTCCTTGTAAAGGGGCAGGTTTTCCTTCGTCCGCTGGTTGGCCCGGACGATGGCCGTGTTGCGGCCGGCTCCGCCGCTGCCGATATAGCGTTTTTCGATCACCGCCACATCGGTCATCTGATGGTTGCGGGCCAGATAGTAGGCGGTGGCCAGTCCATGCAGGCCGCCGCCGATAATCACAGCGTCGTAGGCGGATTTCAGAGAAGCAGGTTGGGTCCACAATCGTTTGGGGCCGCGCCGCATTGGGGTTCTCCTGAAGGTCAATATGGAGGCGGATGATGAAATTTTCTATTTCAAATGAAACAAATTATGTCAATAAAAAACCATTCTTTCAAGCCTGGATCCAGCTGCCGCCGAATTTTTTTGATTGATTTCCAGCTCGATTTCATTTAGGCAGGAAAACGTTACCTATTTGAAACACTGATTTTTGAAAAAAGTCTTCTTCAGCGGACCTCGCGCAGCGGCGTTGGCCCCGGTAAGAAAACACCCCGAGTATTTCGACCAAAAAGAAAGATTTGTTACATTTTTAAGGGGGACGATTCCGTGAACACCGATCTGCGACCTTCGCTTTTTCAGACCCTCCAGGAGCGCCGCAAAACCCTTACACCCAAGGGAAGAATCCTGTGCGAATACGTGCTGAGTCATCCCCGGAAAGTGATTTTCATGACAACCCGGGAACTGGCCGAAGCCTGCGGAGTCAGTGAAGCCACGGTGGTGCGTTTTGTGGGGCGGCTGGGCTGCGAGGGCTACGGGGCTTTTCTGCAGGCGCTGCGGGATACGGTGGACACCGAGCTGACGCTGATGGACCGGGTCGATCTGACCGACCTGGTCCAACCGGAGTCCGAACGCTGGGGCCGCGTGGTGATGGAGGAAATCGAAAACCTGCGCCACCTCTACGATTCGGTTGACATGGCGGCCATGGACCGGGTGGTGACGATGCTGCGGGAAGCCCCGGAAGTGTATGTGGTGGGCTCCCGTCTGTCCTACACGGCCGCGTACTATCTGGGGTGGTGCCTGACCAAGGTGCGCAAAGGCGTGCGCATCCTGCGCGGCAGTGATCGAACCAGCATCGACTGGCTGACCATTGCCGGAGAAGACGTCCTGGTGGTGCTGTTCGCCACTTCCCGCTATCCCAACGAACTGATACGGATCGGGCGTCTGGTGCGGCGCCTCGGACTTGCGCTGGTGCTGATCACCGACAGTGCGGCCTGCCCTCTGATGCAGTTCGCCGGCCAAACCCTGGTGGCGCCATCGCGCTCCATCCCGCTGTTCGGAAGCCCTACAAGCCTTTCCTGCCTGATCAATTACCTGGTCCAGGAACTGGCCAGTCGCCTCGGTGAAGAAATGAAGCACCATCAAGAGCGGCTGGAGCAAATGTACCTGGAAAACGACGTGCTGTTCAATCTCAAGCGGGAACGGCCCGGCCGGGACCCCGTGTAAAAAAAACAGGCCGGTGCGGACGGGAATCATCCCCGGCGGGCGAGAAATTCTTCGATTTCACGGCGGCTGGGCAGGGCTTCCTGGGCTCCGCGCCGGGTCGTGCACAGCGCTCCGGCTGCAGCGGCCAGGCGCACGGCGGCCTGCAGGTCCCGTCCTTCGACCAGGGCGGCGGCCAGCGCGCCGCAGAAGGCATCGCCGGCGGCCACGCTGTCCACCGGCGAGACCTGGAACGCCGGCAGGTGGCGGCAGTGCCCCGCTGCGCTCACCAGGGCGCCCCGATCTCCCAAGGTGATGATAACCGTGGAGCAGCCCAGGTCGTGCAAGACTGCTGCGGCTGTTTCCGCATCGGCGATGTCTTTGACCGGCACACCGGTCAGCGCCTCGGTCTCGACTTCGTTGGGGACCAGAATGTCCACGGCGGCCAGCAGATCTTCGGGCAAGGGAGCGTCCGGGGCCGGGGCCGGGTTCAGCAGGGTGGTCACCGCGCGGTGCCGGGCGGTCTTCAGGGCGTATTCGACGACCGCCAGCGGAATTTCCAACTGGCACAGCAGCAGGCCGGCTTCGGGGAGTCGATCTTCGAAGCCGCGCAGATCGGAAACGCCAAGCGTGTGATTGCTTCCGGAAGCCACCACGATTTGATTGCGTCCCTGGCGATCGACCGCGATCAGCGCCACACCGGCCGGCTCCCGTTCGTCCCGCAGCAATCCGTCGGCCGGCAGGCCGGCGGCGGTCAGGTGGTCGAACAGGCGCTGTCCGTGGGCATCGGTTCCGATTTTGGCCAGCAAATCGACCTGCGCGCCGGCCTTGCGGGCCGCCATGGCCTGGTTGGCGCCCTTGCCTCCGTAGGATACCCGGAAATCCCCACCGGATACGGTTTCTCCCGGACGGGGCAGCCGGGCCACCTTGACGGTAAAATCGGTGTTGGCGCTGCCGACGACGATCACGGCGGACATAACAATCGCTCCGAAAACAGAGACAGGAACCGCCGGGATTGAACCGATAATCCCACGGCGGCATTGGGCGGCGGTTTGCGCTCCGCCCGGATCAACCGGCGGTCGGCCACCGACAGGCCGCGCGTGAGCGCGCCCCGGGTTTCGATTTCCACGGGCAGCGGTCGGGTCGAAACCAGGGTCGGATCGATGACCGCTCCGATTGCCAAAGGATCGTGCAGAAAGATATCCGGCCGCCCCTGGTGATCTTCGGCCAGCGTGAACGCGCGCCGGGTCACATCCATGACGAACTGCGCGATCCGCGAAGGAGACCCGGAAACCGCGGCGGCAAGGTGATGGCGGGTCAGCACCACCTGCTGGGTGACGTCCAGCGGTACCAGCGTGATCGGCAGTCCGGAAGCGAACACCCGCCGGGCGGCTTCCGGATCGACGTAAAAATTGAACTCAGCCGCCGCGGTGATGTTGCCCGAAACCGCCACGGCGCCACCCATGATCACAAGTCGCTCCAGTCGGTTCACGGTTTGCGGATCTTTTTCGAGGGCGGCGGCGATATTGGTCAACGGCCCCAGGGCGATCAGCGTAACGGGCTGCGGCGAACGGCGGATTTGGTAAAGGATCTCATCGGCGGCGCGGCGGGGGGAAAGCGCGATCTCCACCGGCGGATAGCGCCGGCGGCCGTTCTCGTTCCGCAGCCGGGCCACGTCTCCCAGGCCGTCCTCTCCATGGATGTGGGCGGCATAGACCGGCTCTCCGCGACACGGCCGCGCCGCGCCTTCGGCCACCGGTACGGCGGTGGCGGCCGGCAGCCGGGACAGGACCGTGAAGGTGTTGCGTGTTGCGGTATGGACCGGCACGTTGCCGCTGACCGTGGTCACGGCCAGCACCCGCAGTTCGGGGGAGACAAGCGCCAGCAGCAGCGCCAGGGCATCGTCGATGCCCGGATCGGTGTCGATCAAAACCGGTGTCACGCCGTGGGTCTCCGCTCGATGATAAAATTCAGAAACGGCCTTGACGGATGCGCCCGGAATGTCCAGTGCGACTTCCATCTGACAGAAGCCATACCCCATATGCGGCCGGGGATCAACTTGCTCGCTCCGAGGTTCGGATTTTATTTCGAGAAGCGGCGCATGAGGGCTTCCAGGGGGCCCTGCCTGAAGTGCTGCAGCCAGATGCTGCAGCCCAGCAGTGCCAGTATGCAGCAGACGGCGGCGCTGACGCAGGCAAAAACCAGGCTGTTTTCCGCATCCAGCCGCCCGGTTGCCAGCAACAGCAAGAACCCGGCCAGGATGTGCAGTACATAGACCGACAGGGCCATCCGGCCGACCGCCGCCAGCGGCGCGGTCCATCGCAGATTTTGCCGGTCGGCGATGGACAGGCTTGCCACGACCATCAATACGGCAGTGCTGCCGGCCGACAGGAAATACACGGGGGTGGGTGGAAAAGGATATGCTTCGAAAAAATATTCGATCATGGGGATGTCGGTCACGAAGGTGTGCATTTCAGCGAAATACTCGATCAGTCGGGCACCGGTTTCCGCCAGGACGAAAACCACCGCACCGGCCAGGGCCACCCGTCGCTGTCGTGATGCATCCCTCAGGTCGCGCCGTCCCAGCCACATGCCGACCAGGATGAATCCCATCCAGGGAAATGCGGGATAATAGCCGTCGATAAAGGCGTTGCGCAGCAGACCCAGCGGCGTCCAGAATGCCGGGTCGTTGACGTCCACCCAGCCTTCGCCCGGCAGGATTCCAAAGCCGATCAGCAATACGGTGGCCAGCGCCAGGGCCAGGGTGGAAAACCACCACAGGCTCCGATCCGAGGCGGTGAGGAAACACGCGGCCAGGGCAAAATAGATGCCGTAAAAATGCAGAATATCCGGGGGCCAGATCGGAAGAAAGGTCAGACCGATCAAAAACAGGAACAGGGCGCGTTTCAAAACGGCGATGCGAAGCTGTCGAATAAGCACCGGCCGATCGCCGGTGCTTCGGCGGCGCTGCATCAATGCCAGGCTGATGCCGGCCAGCACCGCAAAAGCCGCTGCCGGTCGACCGTCCAGCCAACCGGTCAGGCGCACCAGCAGGGCCGGACCATTGTCCTCGGCTTCCATCAGGTAGCGGAAGTTGACCAGTATCATGGACAGTACGGCCAGGGCGCGGGCAACGTCATAGCCCGCAATGCGGGGAACGACGACCGTGCCGGAGCCCGGGCCGACGGCCGGCGAGGAGATCGAGGGGTCTGAAAGTCCGGGTTCCGCCGCCGGGCTCTTCGGCAGCGGGCCGGGATTGCGGACAGGTTTCGGAGTGAAGCAGTGAAACTCCATCGAGGGCCCCAGTTGAGTTCGCATCTTCGCCGGACGGCCAACCGAGGCGCCCGGGTTTTCTCGAAACCTTATTCCCCGAGCAAAAAGCCTGCCAGGTTTTGTGGGTCCCGCTTGGGACTCGATCCCTTTGTCGCTTTGATCCGGGCGGGCAGAAGCCTTCGTTTCGGGAGGCACCTCCAAATGCCGATCGGAAAGGCGTTTTTGTCAGTCGATCGAAATTTTTACGAATACCGGAGCCCGGCCGGCCCGGGCCCGTGAAGAATCGATGTCCCGGAAGGCGGAAGCGATGATTCCGAATATGGGAGCAGAATCGGAATTGAGACGACCGATGGGAGGTATGGCGGCGGATGGTTGCTGAAACTTCGGCGGCAACGCTACGCGAGAAATCGATATTGAGCGCCGAGTGCGTCGACAGCCAGGCAGGCGTGGACCGGAATGATCATGAGGGTGTCGCCGATCTGCTTGCCTTCCACCCAGTTTCGGTCGGCCTGAATGACGCCGTGTTCCTGAGTCAGACTCTTGACGAATGCGGTGGGGTGCATGGCCGACCAGCCCCCGGGTCGGATTTCGGCCACGCGGCCGTAAATGGGAACGCCCTGCCATGCGATGGTTTCTTTGGACAGATGAACCGCTCCGCCGTGGACGACCAGCTCGCCCCGTTGCGGCGCACGGGAGATGACCGGGCAGGCGACGGCCAGAGCGATGTCGGCTTCACTGCAGGAGCCGATCTTCAGCTGCATCAGGTCGTAGAACAAAAAGTTGCCCGGACGGATTTCATCGACGCCGCCAAAGTCCGACACGGTGCTGCAGGTCGGCGTGTCGCCGACTGAAATCTGCAGCGGTCCGAAGCCCTCTTTTTCCAGAACTTGCCGGGCGGCTTCCATGCGCTGCAGGGTCTCCCGGTAGATACGCTCGAGGGCCGAAGGAAAGGCGTCATCGGCGGTCAGGTGATAGGAATGTCCGGAATGGGTTAAAAGCCCCGCCAGATGCAGCAGCCGGTGATGCCGGATGCGGTCGGCTGTTTCGACCAGAGCCCGCATGTCGGAAGGATCGATGCCGGTGCGGTGCTGACCGGAGTCGATCTCGATCCACAGGCTCAGGCGACGGCGGACCGTATCGGCCAGGTGTTCGACGGCGCGGGCCGAATCGGTCAGCAGATGCAGGTTGATCTCTGCGGCCAGCCGGTTGTAGACATCGCTGCAATGAGGATTCAGCGGCACGGCGATGGTGATGTCTTTCCAGCCGCTGCGGGCGAAGGCTGCGGCCATGCGGGGCGACGACACGGTGATGGCGCGGACACCTTCCTCGAAGAACCACCGCCCGATTTCCGTCGACTGATGGGTCTTGAAATGCGGCCGGAACCGCACCCGGCTGACAGCAGCTTTGGCAGCCATCTTTCCCAGGTTTGCCACCGCCCTGGATTTCCATACGACCAGTGCGGGCTCTGTCAGTCTGTGGCTTTGAAAGGTTTTCATGGTCATTCTTGCCCGAATCGAGTGCGACGCACCCGGTCCAAGTTCAACATCGAAGCACAAAAGTGCTTCTGTGTTTTCTTGCCGGCGGCGATTGCCGCAGAAAGAAAATTCAAGCCACCCGCTTCGCTGGTGGTTTTTGACTCACTCATCACCAATGAGGGTGGACAGCACCGATTTCCGAACCGGGCCGCAAGCGGCTGAAATCCGGGTCGCCGGTTGCTTTTTCCGGCGACTTGATTAGTATAACTGACATCTTTTCGCAATCCAAAATCCCTCCATTCATGAAAGGAAGCCGCGATGAAAAGAACTCTGATTCTAATTTGGGCGATTTTGGCGCTGGCGCTGCTGCTGGTAAACCCGGCGGCGGCGTCAGTGCTGGATCGTATTGTGCAAAAAGGGGAACTGGTCGTCGGCGTGACCGGCACCCAGCCGCCGTTGAATGTCAAGACCCAAGACGGGGATATCATCGGTCTCGACGCGGATCTGGCCCGCATGATGGCGGCCGCCATGGGGGTGAAGGTCCGCTTTCAAACCATGGCGTTTGCAGATTTGCTCAGTGCCCTGGAAGCCCAAAAAGTGGACGTGATCCTGTCCGGTATGACCATGACGCCGAACCGCAACCTGAGCGTCGCTTTTGTGGGCCCGTATTTTATCTCCGGCAAGGGCATTCTGACCAAAACCCGAAACATCGCAGCGCTGCAGAGTGCGGAGGGATTGAACAAAGCGGAATTTTCAATCGCGGCGTTGAAGGCGTCCACCAGTGAGCTTTTTGTACGGAAGGCGGCCCCCAATGCCAAACTCGTAACGGTTTCTTCTTACAACGAGGCACTGGAAAAACTGTTCGACGATGATATCGACGCCTTGATTGCCGACTACCCTTACTGTGCGGTGGCCGCATTCCGTCACCAGGATCGGGGGCTGGTCGCCGGCGAATCGCGACTGACCTTCGAACCGATCGGCATCGGGATTCCGGCCGATACGCTGATGATCAACTGGGTCCAGAATTTTTTGAATCTCGTCCGGGGCAGCGGCGATCTGGAAGCGGCCACCCAGCGTTGGTTCGATGATCCTTCCTGGATTCGCTCGCTGCCGGAAGAATAATCGGCTCCGCGAAAAGGAACTTTTCCCGGGCCGGACTTCAAAGCCGCAAAAATTCCGGGCGGGAGTTGTCGGCCTGCAGGCCCTCGTCGATCCGGGCCAGCAGACGGGATTTTTCTTCCGGGAACTTGTAGCCTTCGTAACTCTGGGACAAAAGCAGGCCGCCGTCACGGTCCTTCCAGTAGTTGCCCGCATGGTCGAAGCATACCCGCGAGGTCACCTCGAGGTTTTCGACCGTCAGTCGGAGTTCGGTCAAATGCTCCCGGGCCGAAAGCATTTGAAACTCTCGGTTTTCGATCGCGGCATGCAGCGGCGTTCCGGGAATCGGGTAAACCGGGCGGGACCGTATGTAGTGGGGGTCGATTGCATTGAGCACCCGGGCGGTGTTGCGTGCATGCGGCTCCCAGAGCGCTTTACCGCCCAGTCCGGGCATCCAGTATTCCGACAGCTGAAAACCGGCCTCGAGCGCCTTGCGCCCGCCCTTGATGTGGTGCTCAGCGGTGACCCCTTTCCGAATTCGGTTGAGCACTTCATCGTCGCCGCTTTCCAGACCGACGTGCAGCCGGTCGAGGCCTGCATCGCGGATGGAAATCAGCTCAACTATTTTTTTCTGCACCAGGGTCTTGGAGCGGGCATAGCTGGTCACCCGCTCCAGGGTGGGAAATGTTTGCCGCAAATACTTCAGGGCTTCCACCAGGTGGTCGGTTTTCATGATCAGGCTGTTGGCATCCTGCAAAAAGGCCGTTTTCCCGCCTGCGACCAGCCAGTGGTATACCATCACGAAACCCGGATGGTAATTTAGTTCCGGATTTTTTTCAATCAGTGCCACCGCGGCATCCCGCGTCACCGCACCGCCCTGGCCGAGGCGCCGGGAAATTTGCACGAGGTCGTCCCGGATGGCCGCCATGGCGTCGATGTCGCCTTTGATCTCTTCGGGGCTGCGCAGCTCGAATTTCTCGGTTTTGTACATACCGCAGAATTCGCACCGGTTCCATGGACAGTTACGCGTAAAGCGCACCAGCAGCGAGTCGCTTCCGCCCTCGCTCGGCGGCCGATACACACCGGTTTCAAATTCGTAGCGCTTTTCAGCTGCCGAGACCATTTCGGATTCCTTTCCCTTTGAGTGGCATAGCGAACATAAAGTTTCAAACCTCAAAATTAATCATTTTTGTCCTATTTTCAATTCAGGCCGGCGATCGAAGATGATCCAAACCGGCTTTGTCGCCGCAGAAAGTTTCCGTTTTTAAGCCGCCGGCCGGGTTTGAAAAACCGCATCCCATCCGGCCGGAATGGATCCCGGCATGGACCGATTTTTGACAGGATCGGTGATCGGCGGTGTCAAATTTTGGCATAACGGGATTTATGGTTTCTTTGAAAATTTGATTTATATACTTGAAATAAAGGGTTATTCAACCATATGAATCATATGGCGTACTCTTTGCAAGCCCAGATGATTCGACTTTCGGCCTGCATCATGTTAACTCGATCATTCCCAGCAGGAGAGACCCGCATGCAAACGTTTAAAAAAGTGGTCCTGTCATTGCTGCTCACAGGTCTATGTGCCGGTTGTGCGACGATGTCGAAAAACGAATGCCTCGAGGCCGACTGGTATCAGATCGGCTACCGGGACGGCGCCGCCGGAACGCCCCGAGCCCAATTGCAACGACATATGGATGCCTGTGCCGAACACGGCATCCGAGCGGACCGCAATGCCTATTATCGAGGCCGGGATGAAGGCCTCCGCGGATACTGCACCGAAGAAAGCGGCTACGAGCAGGGAAAAATGGGGCGGGCCTATCGCGGTGTATGCCCCCCGGAGCTCGAAAGTGCGTTCCTGAATGCCTATCGAAGTGGTTTGGAAATTCACAGGTACAATGCTGCGGTGGACAAACTCCAGCAGCAGCTGAGTGCCATTGAAAGGCAGATTGCCCAGAAGGAAGATTTGGTCTACACTGACGACCTGAGCAAAGAGCGTCGTCTGGAGCTGCGATACGAAATCAAAGAACTGGAACTGGAGCACCTGGAAGCGCAAACCGAACTCCGGGAATTGGAGCAGCATCACCCGGAAAATGTGGCCGTATCTCCCTGAGCCCCAGTGGCACTGCGCACCCGGTTCCGCCGACACGTCCGGGATAACAGCGGCCAATTTAGCCCATCACACGGATTTTTTTTGGGCCGGTCCGAATATTTCCTGAACATTTCCCCCATACATAAACAACATCTGAATATCTGCGAGGATCGAAAGCCTGATGATGACCCAAACGCAATTTGCCCCGCTGCAGTGGTTCCAGTGGAGCCTGGAAGCAAACGATTATCTGATCGATTCGGCCCAGCGAAGCGTTTTGTTCTGGGACGTTCTGCGCCGCCGCGGCAACAACTATTTGAGGCACCTGCGCCGGGGACAACCGCCGGTGCTGGTGTTCGATTATGAGACGGTTCTGGACGGACTCAGCCTGGAGCGACCGGTAAATTACGCCCTGGTTCGCATCACCGACCGCCGCTCCCGGCAGTCCGACTCATCCGGGTCGGTACCGTCGGCCGCCGGCACCGAGCGGCGGCATCGCTCCCAAGCAGCCGCTGAAGCCCCGAAGGCTGTCAGCCGGCCCATCGTGATTATCGATCCGCGCGCCGGCCACGGACCGGGAATCGGCGGGGCCAAACAGGATTCCCAGATCGGCATGGCCCTGGATGCCGGCCATCCGGTTTACTTCATGATTTTCTCCACCCGGCCGGTGAAAGGCCAGAGCCTGGCGGACGTGCGCGATGCCCAGATCCGGTTTGTCGAGACGGTGCGGAGTCGGCATCCCGACGCGCCCAAACCGGCGGTAATCGGCAACTGCCAGGGCGGATGGGCGGCCGCTTTGATCGGGGCCGAGCGGCCGGACCTGGTCGGTCCGATGGTGTTCAACGGATCACCGCTTTCCTATTGGGGCGGTGTGCAGGGGACTTCTTCCCTGCGCTATCGCGGTGGGTTGCTGGGGGGCGCCTGGCTGGCCTCACTGATCAGTGACATCGGCAACGGCGAATTCGACGGAGTCCACCTGGTGGCCAACTTCGAAGATCTCAATCCGGCCAACACGCTCTGGGGCAAGCAATACCATCTGTTTGCCAACATCGACACGGAAGCATCCCGCTACCTGGATTTCGAGCGATGGTGGGGCGGATTTTTCCGGATGTCCGCCGGGGAAATTCATACCATCGTGGACAGCCTTTTCGTGGGCAACAAACTCGAGCGGGGCGAATTCGAGCTCGAGGCCGGCAAAATCGTGGACCTGCGCAACAACAACAACCCGGTGGTCGTCTTTGCCTCCTTCGGCGACAACATCACCCCGCCGCCGCAGGCCTTCAACTGGATTTTGCGGGTCTACGGAACCGTCGACGAGATTCGCCGCCGGGGACAGGTCATTGTCGTTCACCGGCACGACACCATTGGTCACCTTGGAATTTTTGTTTCCGCCAAAATCGCCCGCAAAGAACATCGGGAAATCATCGCCAGCTTCGATATGCTCGACTATTTGCCGCCGGGCCTCTACGAAATGCTGATCGAAGCGGATCCGGATCAACCGGGCGAGTACCAGGTGCGGTACCTTGAGCGAACCACCGAGGAAATGCTGGCCGCCGACGAAGGCGATGAAGACGAGCGGGCATTTCACGCCGTCCGTGCGGTTTCGCGGTTCAACGATCACCTGTATCGGACCGCCGCGGCCCCTTGGGTGCGCTTAATGGCGTCTGAGTTCTCGTCCGAACTGATGCGTCAGCTCCACGTCCTGCGAATGCAGCGTTATCTGATTTCCGACCTGAATCCCTGGCTGATGCCGGTAAAATTTTGGGCGTCGATGATCCGCAAGCGCGGTCTTCGCAAACCCGCCCCCGAAGACAATGCCTGCCGGCGGCTGGAGGGACTGCTTTCACAAAGTGTGATGTCCGGTCTGGAATTCTGGCGGGAAGTGCGTGACCGCGGCAGTGAACATCTGTTCCGAGCGATCTACGAAAGCCCGTGGATGAAAGTGTTGTACCCGCCCTCTCTTCCGGGTTCCCAGGCCATGGCGTCGCTGCTGGAAGAACTTCGGCGCATGGACGCGAATCACTGGCGCAATGTCATGGGCAAAGGCGGTTTCCCCGAGGCGATCGTTCGCATGATTCTGGCACTCATGCTGGCAGACGGAGAACTGGCCCGTAAGGGGTATCAGACGGCCGAGAGATTGATCCGATCCAACGATCGTCTGCGCAGCATCGGTCCGGAGCTTCTGCGGGAAATCGTGCGCGATCAGGCGCGGATCCTGCAAACCGACACGGAGCAGGCTCTCGAGGTTTTGCCAAAGCTGCTTTCCAGCCGCAAAGATCGAGACGAGGCCCTGGCCCTTTTCCGGGAAGCCGTGGAAATGGCCGAAATCCACCTCAAGCCACAGGAACAAAGCATCGTTGCAGAAATCATCGGGCTGCTGGAATCATAACCGAGGCAAGACGCGTCGGTCCGGGTTGCAAGAGGGAGTGTGCGAAAACCGCCGGTTTCCCGGCTGCAAGCGAAACCGGCCACCGATTGCATATCCAGCCGATATTGCCGGTGTGCGCAGGCAACCGGTTCGGTTGCCTGCGGCCCGCATCAAACAGCGGCCGATGGTTTGCGGTGACCGGTCGCCTGGCCGGAGGTTCCCATCAAGATTTTCGTAAATAATCCCAGAAAATCAAAATTCCAATGACCACCATTGCGATAATGAAAAATTCCAGCATCCCCATACCGGTGATCTCCTCCAAAGCCAAGTGATAACCACATGATTTTCGAATGCCCGTCGGGTTCGGCTTCCACCGGGCGACGCACAGCCCGCTTTGGGCGGCCGTGAATTTCACCGGATTTTCATGCCAGCATTTCTTTTTATCCGCACTGCTCAATTATCTCACGTGAATTGAGGCATCCGAAGGCCAAGATATTTCTTCGGTTCCGTTCCAGAAAAAGCGGAAATTCGTTATGCCGTCAAGCACAAATTGAGAAAATCCAATCCGTGCTTGACGGCCCGACCTCCAGTCATTAATAAGACGATATCTGTTCGTTCGGATTGTTGAATTTGCCTGTGAGTACAATGAAATACAAATGTTCCGCATCGCCGGTCCGACTTCGTTGGGAGGTAATCTTCCCAATAAAGGGTAGTAATATTCGCGTAAATGGATGACTCGATTGCTGGAGCTGCGCATAAGTCGATAAGATTACTATGCTTAGAGGAAAAGCGCTTATTTGCATGGTTCTTGCAAATTTAATGTCGGAAAGAAGTCATTTGCAAGAAAGGGGGCGGTTATGGAAGAAGGCATCGAAGAGGTGATTCCGATCGGTGAATACGAAACGCTGATGAAGCGAATACAACGGTCGGAACGATTGAACGGGATTTTATTCTTCAGTATATTGATCGTCACTTTTTTGGGCTTCGTCGCCATCGGCGTTCATACGTACCGGTACGAAAATCAGGTTCACCAGCTTGTAAAAGAATTCAAGCGGGATGTTGCCATTGTCGTCGCCAATCAGAATGCAGCCATTGGTGATTTGAACCAGGTGGTATTGAATCGAGACTGGCTCAACTATCAGAGACTGTCCCTGGAGCAACTGCAGGACTTTTACGAGCTGGCGGAAACCGATACCACCGAAATTAGCGACGTCGGGAATCCGAAAGAAGGTGTCGGTGGTAAATAGTGCGTTGCACCGTCCGGTCCCGCCGTCGGCATTCATGCAGCGGACCGCCCGCCCGTTTTGACTTCCGGTGCCCCCCGGAAGTATTTTCCCACCGACGCGGCATCCGTCGATCCAAGACGACGACGGGCCGCTCAACCGCCGGTCGGCCGACGCGAGCGTTCCTCCCCGCCCCGGTTTGACATTCCCCAATTGGGTCTCATGCTGTTTTCGCATGTGAAAAAAATTTCTTAGAGTTTGCCGAAATTGGGTAAAAAAATGCCTAATTTTAGGCAGTTCAATTCCCACTATCTCATTCGGCACCGACCGGTGCAAAGTCATAATACAATGAACTTATTATGTTTATTCGCGAAAGGCGCGACGCTGCGAATTGCATGATAATTGCAATGCTTATGTACCGGGTAGCGGTACGTCGATATGCATCTGCGCCGGAGTCAGATTGCCGACATCACCTCGATTCGGGCCGGGTTACCGTTAGCAGGGGCTCCCGGCCTTCGTTTTTCGCACGCACCGGTGGACGGCAGGCAGCCGTCATCCGGTCATTTTGACCATGGTGGGGGCAACTTTCCGCCCGGGGGGGTCCATGAATCGCTATGTTTATAAACTCGTTGGATGGAGTGCGGCACTGCTGATGCTGCTCGGTGCATCCACTGTTGCGGCACAAGAGCCGATTTCCATGGGGATCGTCACCGGCGGCCCCCGCGGCACCTATTACCAGTTTGGTCTGAATTTGAGAGCCCTGCTGGAACGCGACAACATCCAGCTGCGGGTCGACAACACCAATGGCTCGGTGGAAAACATCTACGCGGTCTATCAGAGGCCCAACACCCAGTTGGGCATCGTGCAGTCGGACGTGCTGGCATTTATTACCAAGGTGCAGGACGACCCCGTGCTGAAGCGGATCGCCGAGAAGACCAAGATGGTGTTTCCACTGTACAACGAGGAAATTCACCTAGTCGGTAAAAACGATATTCAAAACTTCGATTATCTGGCGGGCAAACGGGTCGCCGTGGGGGAAGAGGGCAGCGGCACCTACCTGACCGTCCGCCTGCTGTTTCTGGTTTCCGGAGTCGAACCGGCGGCCATGGTTCCCATCGGAACCGACGAAGCCCTGGCGCGGCTCAAATCCGGTGAAATCGATGCCATGTTCTACGTCGCCGGCTACCCGGTGAAGCTGTTCAGTGAAAATGTCTCCGCTTCGGACAACCTGGCCGTGATTCCGATTATGAACAAAAGCATACTGGAATTTTATCCCGACGGCGAAATTCCGGCCGGCACTTACCCCTGGCAGGAAACCGCTGTGCGGACCGCCGCGGTCAAAGCTGTGCTGGTTTCCTACGATTTTCGGCGCTATCACTGCGAGAATGTGGGACTGGTGGCCCAACTAATTTACGAGAATCTGAACTGGTTGAGGGAAAACGGGCATGCCAAATGGCAGTCGGTCGATCTGGACTACGAGCTCAAAGGCTGGGAGCAATACGACTGCGTAAAAAACCATCTGGCCAGGGTTCAACCCTCGCCCCGAGCGGTGCCCCAGTCGATGAACCCGGTGCTGAATGCCATCAAAGACATGCTGGGCGATTGAGCGATTCGTTGCCGCCTTCGCTTCCATCCGCCTCTGAGCCCCTTGTCTTCAAGCCGCCGTTTGGGCCCGATGCCGGGCCGGGAAAAGACCGTTACCGAATGCAGTCCGTGCATGGTTTTTTCCTTGGCCGAGGAGCCGTTGGATGTATCTTTCCCATTTCGAACTCACCGAAAAACCATTTCAACTAAACAGCGATCCCCGATTTCTCTGGCCCGGCCCGCGTCAACAGGAGGTCTTGGATACGTTGCGCTATGGGACCGCGGAAAACAAGGGGCTGTTGTTGATGACCGGAGAAGTCGGCACCGGCAAAACCACCTTGATCAGTGCGCTGGTGGAGCGGCTTGCGGATCGGGTGGTCGTCGCCCGCCTGGCGGATCCGGGCTTGACCCGCAGAGAATTTTTTCATTTTGTCGCCGACGGTTTCGGCATCCAAGACCGGATTCGAACCAAGGAAAATTTTACCGGCCATCTGGGTGGATTTCTTGAAGCGGTCAGGGACGGTGGTCGCACGGCCCTGCTGATTGTCGACGAGGCGCAGATCATGACCCCCGGTATTCTCCAGGAGGTGCGGCTGTTGTCGAATCTGGAAGTTCGAAACCGCAAGCTCTTGAACATCCTGCTGGTGGGACAGAACGAACTGCTGCAAAAACTGCATCGCCCCGAAAACGATGCCGTGCGCAAGCGGATCGCGATCCGCTGTTTACTGGAGCCGCTGCTCGGCAACGAAACCGAGGCCTATATCAACCACCGGCTGGCGGCGGCGGGATGCCGCCGGCGCCTCTTTGCGCCGGATGCCCTGGAGGAAATCTTTGAATTCACCGGGGGCTATCCCCGGCAGATCAACATCCTTTGCGACCTGGCCCTGTATGTTGGCTGCGAGGCCGGCGCCGATATCATCGACCGGCAGATCCTACTGGATTGCGAGCCGCGGGTGCGGATTCCCCAGCAGGTCGGGCCGGCGACTTCGGTTGCCGAAGATCTTTCCACTTCGGTACCCCACGGCGCGCCGGCACCGGTTCCACCCCCCCGAAAATCCAGCCGCCGGCCGGTGGCGATCGGAATCTTCCTGCTCGTTTTGCTGGTCCCCGGGGCGATTCTGCTCTTCGGGACCTTGGCGCCATCGCGTCACACGGAAGGCGGCGGTTTTCTGAAAAACCTGCGTGCAACGCCAGCGGCCCCCTGGCTTCCCCAGACCACCGATGCGCAGGAAAACCTGCCGCCGAAACTTCTGCCGCTGCCGGAAATCCGGCTTCCGTCATCTCCGCTGCAATCCGCCTCCCAAACGAAGCCGACCACCGGTTCACCGCCGGCGGTGGTCATCATTCCGCATCGTTCCGAGCGGCCGCCGACCGAGGCCCCCCGCACGCCAACCGATCAAGCGCCCCCCTCGATCTCCGTGGCGCCGTCCGAAGCCGCCGATCCAAAAACACCCTCGAAAGCGCCGCCGGTATCGGCCCCACCGGACGATCGTCCGGTCGATACGGCCGCTGCGCCGGAAGGGTTTTCCGAAAAGCACCGCATTCAACCGTCGGCCGGTTCGGAAAAACCCTTGCTGCCGCCGCCGGCCGAAAACCGTCGACAGCCGCTGCCGATGTTTTCTTCGGAGCCCGCCGACCGGGACCCCGCTGCGATTTTCGACTGGCTCCTGCAAAGCCGGCGCAGCCCGCCCAAAGCGACTCCCGAAAATGACTGAAACCCGAGCGCGTTTTGCCAACCAGTGGCCGCCGACCTCCTGCGACTGCCTGTGGATTTATATGTGCCGGCAACGCTGAGACTTCCGGCCGCGTCGGCAATTGCAGCGATCCGATTCGCGTCCCGATCGAATCCCCGCTGCCGCTTTTCGGAATCGCCCATTCAACGGGTTGAAACCGTCGTTGACAGACCGCACGTCTCGGGATATCCGATTTCTATTACCCTAATTTGAGCTTAGGGTTACCGATCCCCGGCAAGTTTGAAACCACCGATTTCGGGGAAAATCTTTTTCCACGGTACCGGAAATTCCGATTGGAGAATCCGCCATGTCCTACAATACCCTCTGCGACCGACTCGCCGCCGAGATCCCCTCCGCCCGACTGATCACCGATCCGCTGCGCACCCTGGCTTACGGCACCGACGCCAGCTTTTACCGGCTGATCCCCCGACTGATCGTGAAAGTGGAATCCGAGGCCGAAGTGCTGACCGTTTTGCAGCAATGCCGCGCGCTGGGAATTGCGCTGACTTTCCGGGCAGCCGGAACCAGCCTGTCCGGTCAAGCGCTGAGCGATTCGGTGCTGATGGTGCTGGGCTCGGAAGGGTGGCGGCACTGTCATCTGAGCGCCGACCGTTCCGAGGTAACCCTGGGGGTGGGTGTGCTGGGCGCCGAGGCCAATCGCTTTCTGGCGCCCTACGGGAAGAAAATCGGACCGGATCCGGCCTCCATCAATTCGGCCAAAATCGGTGGGATCGTCTCCAACAACGCCTGCGGAATGTCCAGCGGGACTGCCGGAAACAGCATGGGAACGGTGGTGGGGATGCGGATCATTTTTGCCGACGGCACGGTGTTGGACACCCGCAACGACGAAAGCCGCCGGGCGTTTGTGCAAAACCGGCCCGATATGTGCGAACGCATCGAAACCCTGGCCTCCGGCCTCCGGGACGATGCCCAATCGGTGGCGCGCATCCGGGGCAAGTACGGGATTAAAAACACCACCGGTTACAGTCTCAACGCCCTCATCGATTACGACAATCCCATCGACATGATTCAGCATCTGCTGATCGGCTCCGAAGGGACCCTCGGTTTTTTATCGGAAGTCACCTTCCGCACACTGGAGGAACCGCCCCACAAAGCCACGGCGCTGATGTTGTTTCCCGACATCGCCCAGGCCTGCGAGGCGGTGTGGGTCCTGAAGGAATGCTCGGTCAGTGCCGCCGAACTCATGGATCGCACGGCGCTGCGATCCGTGCAGGACAAGCCGGGCATGCCCCCGTTCATCGTCGATCTGGCCGATTCGGTCACGGCCCTGCTGGTGGAAACGGCGGCCGAGACCCCCGAAGCCCTGCAGCAGCAGGTGGCGGAAATCCAGGCCCGGTTTCAGGATTTCCCCCTGGCCCGGGAGTACGAATTTTCAACCGATCCCGCCCGGGCCGAGGCCCTCTGGAATATCCGCAAGGGGCTGTTTCCCTCGGCCTGTATCGGACGCAAAAAAGGCACCACGGTGATCATCGAAGACATCGCGGTGCCCATCGAGCACTTGCGTGACTGCCTGCTTGATCTCCAGCACCTTTTTCGACGCTACCGATACGAAGACACCATCATCTGGGGCCATGTCTTCGACGGCAACGTTCACTTCGTGCTGACGCCGGATTTCGCCGACGCCACCGAAATCGAAAAATACAAATCCTTCATGGAAGCGGTGGTCGGCCTGGTGGTGGACAAATACGACGGTTCCTTGAAAGCCGAGCACGGCACGGGGCGAAACATGGCGCCGTTCGTCCGACGGGAATGGGGCGACCGGCTCTACGAGGTCATGCAGGAGATCAAGTCGATTTTCGATCCCGAGGGCCTGCTCAATCCGGGCGTGATTATCAACGACGATCCGGAAGCGCATGTCAGGCATTTCAAGGCCATGCCGCCCGCGCATGACACCGTGGATGCTTGCATCGAGTGCGGATTTTGTGAGCGCAGCTGCATGTCGCACGACTTTACGCTGTCGGCACGCCAGCGCATCGTGGTTTTTCGGGAAATGACCCGGCTGGCGGCTTCCGGCGAGGATCCGCAACGGCTGGCGGCCCTGCGGCGCCGATTTGAATATTATGGCGACCGGACCTGTGCCGCCGACGGGCTGTGCGCTCTGACCTGTCCGGTGGACATCGACACCGGCCGCTTGATCAAGGACCTGCGCGCCGATCGGCTGCAACCGCTTGCCCGCCGGATCGGCAAATCGGTGGCCGAGCACATGGACAAGGTCACGGCCGTCGGCCGTATCGGCCTCGGGCTGCTCGACCGGGTTCACGGACGGATCGGTTCACACGCCATGGCCGCCGCCACCGGTAAACTGCGCCAGTGGTCGGGCGGCCGTCTTCCGCAATGGACGCCGGCCATGCCGCGGTCGGCTGCCCGAGCCACGCTGACCACCGGCTGCCTGGGACGAGCAGACCAGGTGGTGTATTTCCCATCCTGTATCAACCGGACCATGGGGCCGGCCCGGGGCAGCGAGAACGATGCATTGCCCCGGCGGACGGCCCTGCTGCTGCACAAAGCCGGGTACGGCATCTGCTACCCGCCGCGCATGGCATCGCTTTGCTGCGGCATGCCCTTCGCCAGCAAGGGGATGAAGGCAGCCGCCCGGGACAAGGCCGCCGAGCTGGAAGCGGCCTTGCTGCAGGTTTCCGACGGCGGTCGCATCCCGATTCTGTGCGACATGAGCCCGTGTCTGCATCACATGCGGGAAACCCTGGATAAGCGCCTGCAGCTGTTCGAACCGATCCGTTTCACCCTGGCGTATCTGGTCGATCGCCTGGAGTTCGAAAAAATTCCCGGACCGGTTGCCATCCACACGGTCTGCAGCGCCAAAATCATGGGCCTGGAAAGCGATCTGCATCGACTGGCAGCCATGTGTGCCGAGGAGGTGGTGGCTCCGGACATTGTCTGCTGCGGTTTCGCCGGCGACCGCGGCTTTACCGTTCCGGAATTAAACGACTTCGGTCTGCGCCGTCTCAAGCCGCAGCTGCCGGCGGCCGTGCGGGAGGGATTTTCCACCAGCCGGACTTGTGAGATCGGTCTTTCCAGTCACAGCGGAGTGGACTACAAATCGATTTTATACCTTGTGGATCGCTGCACGCGGCCGAAATCACCCCGGTAAGGATGCGGCCGGCAAGCGCCGCCCGGGCGGCAAATGCTCCGGGCAATACAACCCGCGGCGCATCTGGAGATCGCGGATGACGTTGCCCTTGAAATCGCCGTCTTGGGCCGAAATGCGCCGATTATAGGCGGCGATATCGAGGCTTTCGACCTTCATTTGCAGCGTTTTGAACAATCGCGGCAGTCGTTGACCGGGAGCCTGGACGTGATGGAGTCCGCCGCTGTATGCGATCAGCATGCGACCGTCGCCGATCCGCAGCAGCAGATCCGCCACACCGCCGCGCACGGTCATCGGGTTACCGGACAGGTCCCTGCCGTTGCGGCGCTTCATGCGGCCTTCCGGGGCGATCACCGCCATCGAATTGGCATCGATGCTTGCCAGAAAATGCTGCCAGCTGTGATCGCGTTCGCGAGAAACCGGAACCACTTGGGCGGCAACCCGATCGAAAAATTTCCCCACCAGGGGTCGGCGGAGCGTTTTTTCGGCGACGGGCAGCACGCCGCGAGTGGCCAGATCCTTGAGAAACCGGTTGGGGACCCAGCCGGCAAACAGCGGTTCGTAAAGGCTGGTGTGGTTCAAAAACAACACCAATCGAACCCCGCACCAGGGGTCGCCGGGTGTCGCGCCGATCCAGGATACTTCAAAGCGATAAAAAATGCGTGCGAGGTTCTTGGTTGCCAGAAGCACGGCGTAGACCGGGTCGATCCGTCCATCGCGATTCTCGGAAACCGGCATCCGAAAGGTCGGAATTTCAGAAGCGAGGCGAGATTTCATGGCGGTTCCGTGCTCCGTCTGCGGGTTTCAGCCCCGGCATCAGGCCGTCAGAATGCGCACCCGGATCGCCTGGGGCCCGCGCGCCGTCGTGCGGACTTCAAAGGAAACCGGATCGGATTTGCGCACACCAAAATACCCCTGCGATTCGATGCCGGATTTATGAAAAAACAGCTCGTCTCCGTTATCGACTTCGATGAAACCGTACCCCTTTTTTTCGTCGTACCATTTGATTTTCCCGGTGGTCATACCTCTTGCCTTCCTTTCTTTCGCCTTGCGATCGGTGAGCGGATTTCAGGAGGTCATCTTGGGAGGTTTCCGAAGCTTCAACGGGGTTGCGGCTGAGCGGTTCAAAAACCCAAAACGATTCCCAATGCGCGCTCAATGGCGGCATATTTTTCATTTTACGCCGATCCATCCCCGCATCTATTTGGATGCGGCAACGACCCTCGAAGCGGATCTCGATCCTCGATTGGGCGTTGTCCGAAACCCTGTTCGGGCGGGTGCGGGAAGATATCCTGGAACGGGGCTGGTAATTTTGCCGACAGATTAGCCCACAGCCTTGGAAAAGTCAAACAACCCCGAACTTGCGTCGCCTTGCAAAATGGGCTAGGGTAAATCATGAGCGCTGAAAACCAAACAAGTCCGCACCTTCCGATGCGGGAACACGGTTTTTCACCCTCCGAGAACCGGGGCGGCGCCCGGTGGTACAGCCGGTCGATCACCTACGAAGGCAGAGAGGCCCTGTTGGCCGTGAAAAATGATGCGGAAATCGGTTTGCCGCAGAGCCTGCATGAGCCGGTCCGGGTGGGGATCCACGATTTGCAGACCGGCGACGAGATTCGAAGCAAACGCTATACATCGCTGGAAGATTACCTCGACGCCATCGATAAGGCTCCGGCGGTCCCCCTGCCTTGAATATTCCGAACCAAACGGCTATGCTGATATACCTTCTACGAAACGAATCCATTCCAAGCCGAGAAGAACCGTTTGGCCGCCAAGATTACCATTCAGAACCTGCATCTGGCCCTTCCCAACGGGGCCGCGATTCTGCATGGGATTTCACTGGAAGTTCCCGCCGGAAAAGTGACGTCGCTGATCGGTCCCAGCGGCAGCGGCAAATCTTCTCTGCTGCGGTGTTTGAATCGATTATGGGAGCCGCCCCCAGGCAGTGTGTTTCTGGACGGCGAAGACATAACCGTTCTGGATGTGCTGCAGCTGCGCCGCCGCGTCGGAATTCTCTTTCAGGGAGCCGCCCTGTTCGAAGGCACCGTATTGGACAACGTGACTTACGGACCGCGTTTGCGCGGACATTTGCTGTCGGACCACCGCGTTGGGGAACTGTTGAACATGGCCGGATTGGACGCTGAATTCGTTCATCGGCCGGTGCATCAGCTTTCCGGCGGCCAGGCTCAGCGGGTGGCCCTGGCGCGGACCCTGGCCAATGAGCCGGAAATCCTGCTGCTGGATGAACCCACCAGCGCCCTCGATCCGGCCGCTGTGCAACGGATCGAGCGCACCGTACTGCAACTTCGGGATCGACTGGGGCTGACGGTGGTCTGGGTATCCCACGATCTCGAACAGCTCGAACGTACCGCCGACTGGGTCGTCCTCATGGTCGACGGCAAGGTGGTTGAATCCGCCAGCGCCGAACACCTGCTGACCAGCGATCACCGGCACCTTTTTGATGAATTCGCAGCCGGAAGATTGTGAGACTGCCGCAAGGCGTTGTCGTCGAATCCGATCCGGTCGACCGTCGAGTCCATTGACGCAAAGAGAGACAATTCATGCTTGATCATTTGCCCTGGTTATACCGTATCGGGGGGGCGCTGCTCCTGGTGGCGGCCGCCGCGGCGGTTTCCCGCTACCGCCGCATCGGTTTGGAGGCGGACATGCTGGCGGCCGTGATTCGAGCGTTTGTTCAGTTAATCGCCATCGGCTATGCTTTGAAATTTATCTTTGCCGCCCGCAATCCCTTCTGGATTTTTCTGGTGGTCTTCGCAATGGTCGCCATTGCCGGTCACACGGCCGGAAAGCGGGGTCGGGGTGTGCCCAGAAGCCGCTTCGTGGCAACTGCCGCCATCAGTGTGGGCGTGGCGCTGACGCTGGGTCTGTTGATCGCGCTGCAGGTGTTCCCGTTCGAACCCCGCTATATCATACCGGTTGCCGGGATGGTGGTGGGCAACGCCATGACCGTTTGCGGGCTGGTGATGGGACGATTGCGGGATGATCTGAAAATGCAGCGTTTGCAGGTCGAAGCGGCGCTGGCACTGGGCGCCGCGCCGGCCCAGGCCGTGCAGGGCCAGTTGCGACGGGCCCTGGCCACCGGTATGACCCCCATCGTGGACAACACCAAGACCGTGGGCTTGATCTCGCTGCCGGGGGCCATGACCGGGATGATCCTGGCCGGCGCACCGGCACTGGAGGCCGTGCAGCTGCAGATCATCGTCATGTACATGTTGATCGGGGCGGCGTCGTTTACCGGGTTGACGGCAACGTTTTTCACTTACCGGCAGTTTTTTACGAAACACCAGCAGCTGACGGTGGAATTCCCGACGCAGTGAAGCCGACCTTGATCTTTGTGTTTTTTCCGTTATGATTTTCATATCATCCCATGGGACCGGCTCTTACGGAACGCAACGCAAGTTGTCATTCCTTCGGAGACGGAAACCGGCCGGCCTTACGGCTTGTCAGCATCGCGTCCCTTCGCAGAGCAGGACACTTCTGCTGCCCGCAGCCGGTGGAGAGTTGTTTCCCCGTTCGGTCACCGCGAAACGGAGTGGGGGCTCCCACGGAGAGGCAACGTAAAAATTATGGCAAGGGAGGAAGACGATGAAATCCGTCGATGTCAAGATCGGATGCAAGCTTGAAGACTACGAGTCTTATGTGTCGCTTCACTCTCTGCTTAAGGATTTTCGCTCCGAAGCCCGAATACTGGCCCCCAAGCTTCGCGACCGCAGCGTCTGGATGGTCAACTCCACTGCAAGAGGCGGCGGTGTGGCCGAAATGCTGCCAACCATGATCAGCCTGCTGCGCCAGCTTGACGTCAAGGCCGAATGGGCTGTGATCGAAACCGATCAACCCGAATTTTTTGCCTTGACCAAGCGCATCCACAATCTCATTCACGGCAAAGGAGAGCCGCAGCTATCCGAAGCGGACCGGGATCTTTACGAGAAGGTTTGCAAGCAAAATGCCCAGGCATTTTCGAAAATGATCAAACCGGGCGACATCGTGTTGCTGCACGATCCCCAGCCCATGGGGATGGCCCCGTTTCTCAAGTCGCATGCCGACGTCAAGCTGGTATGGCGCTGCCACATCGGCTTGGACGAAGTGAATGATCAGACCGAAACGGCCTGGCAGTTTCTGTGCCCTTATTTCGATTCTTACGATCTTTCGGTGTTTTCCGCACCGGAATACATTCCGCATTACTGCTCGGACCGGGTCACGGTCATCCACCCGGGGATCGATCCGCTGTCCCATAAGAATCGGGATCTGCCGATCCACAAGCTGGTGGGAATTCTGAACAACGCTGGCATCCTGCCGGCATACCATCCGATGCTCACGCCGCCGTTCGAGGACCTGGCCAAACAGCTGATGCCGGACGGCAGCTTTTCGGTTCCGGCCCGAAACGACAACATCGGGCTGCTGTCGCGTCCCATCGTCTGTCAGATATCCCGCTGGGATCGCTTGAAAGGGTTTCTGCCCCTCATGCAGGGTTTCTGTCATCTCAAAGAACGTATCTCGAAATTCGGCAGCAGCAGCGAGCGGCATCAGCGACGGCTGGAACTCGTCCGACTGGTCCTGGCCGGGCCGGATCCGGCATTCGTGGAAGATGATCCGGAAGGAGAAAAGGTTCTCACGGAACTCAAGGATTTTTACCGCTCGCTGCCCGAAAGCATCCAGGAAGACATTGCCCTGCTGTTGCTGCCCATGTCGTCCCGCAAGGAAAACGAGCTGATGGTCAATGCCCTGCAGCGTTGTTCCAGCATCGTGGTGCAGAACTCTCTGCAGGAGGGTTTCGGTCTCACCGCCACGGAGGCCATGTGGAAATTGATACCGGTATTGGGCAGCCGTGCCTGTGGACTGCGGCAGCAGATCCGGAACGGTGTAGACGGCAGATTGATCGACGATCCGGAAGACCCGGTTCAAATTGCCGAGGGACTCAATGACATGCTGGAAAACGACAAGGGTCGGCAGGTATGGTCGTATAATGCCAAGAAGCGGGTCCTGGATCGATTTCTGGTGTTTACCCAGCTAAGTCGCTGGCTGGACGTGTTTGCCAACCTGCGCATGTGATGCCGCTTTCGGATCGCTGCGGCAATCGGCGGTGCGCCACGTTAAGCACGGCTCATGCCGGAGATACCGGAACGGATCAAGCCTCCGGCAAGGCGACGGACCGAATCGCTCAAATCGCCGGCAGTGCGGTGCACGAGGCCCTCCCGGCTCATGCTGAGCACGGCCGTGCCTTTCGAATTCGACTCCAGTTTGTCAATAAAGGTTTGCAGTGTCCGCATGGCGCTCCGATGCCGGCTGAATGCAGTTGCTGGGCCCTGCCCACTCCGGCCTGCATGGGCCAATCACCCGTTGCGACTTCTGTACAAAAATTAAATTTTACTTTCAAATGCGCGGTTGGAATGGGCAATCGCATGTATTTTGGCTGCCCGCAGACCGGAAGCACCCGGAGCTGCGAACTTGCCGCATTGCGTCCGGCCGGGCAGATTCCAGCGGACAAGTGTGGTAGAATGAACTTGCCCGGATGGAATCAGGCTGTCCGGACCACCATCGAAAACCTGTGAACCCCGAGGGCGGCGAAACGCTGTAACGGCTGCCCCGAGAAGGCTTATGGTACGTTTCCTGTTTGTATTGATCGGCACACTGATGCTGGCGGAGGCCGGCGCCTCCGAATCCGCACCGTTGGACCTTCATCCGGTATCCGGCTCGGCATCCGAGACCACAAGCATACCGTTCTCCCTGCGAAAATCCTATCGGCAACAGGGCAATCTCGTTGCAAACGCTTCATTTGAAAAGGGCGGTGTCTCCGCGGAAGGCGTTCTCCGCATCGATGGATGGCAGGTAATCGGCAGCGGTGTCGAATGGGTGGAGGCGTCATCCGAATCCGACGGCGTGGATCGCGGGCGACGGGCGCTTCGAATTTCCAGAACCGAAGCCGGAGAGCTGGATGCCGCCGACGGTGTGCTCAGTGACTACATCGAGGTGATCCCCGGCAATTACGATTTTCTTTATGATGTAAAGATCCGGGATTTGGTCGGTGAGCGACCGCGTTTGGGGCAGCGCCTCCACGACGCGGTGGTTGTCAAGGTATTGTTTTTCGACCGGAACCGCCGCCCTGTGGAGCCGGGGATGATCAACCCGGTGGACGGCACCGAAATCGACGCCTCCGATAAGGGCTACTCATTTTCCGCCTTTTGGCGGATCCAGGACTTTCCCTGGGGCACCGTCCGTGGCCGCACCTACAATTATCCGTTTTCCGAAGGTGACCTCCCGGACCGCACGCGTTACGTGCGGCTGTTTTTCGGCCTGAAAGGCAAGGGCACCTTGTGGCTGGACAACATTGTCTATCGGTATTCGAAATGGAATTTCACCACCCTGGAACGCTTCCAGCCGTATTTCCATCAACGGTTGTCCCCGGCCGACCGCCTTCTTCCAACACCGAAAGAATTGCGGCTGCTGCAACCCGTTGTTTACGGACCCAACGGGGCCGGCAGCGGCCGTTTGCCGATGGTCGTTTTGCCGGAAGCGCCCGCAGCTGCAGAGCGCATGGCGGCGGACCTGCTGCAGGAACACCTGAATCGGAGAATCGCCGCCTTTGACATCGCTTCCGAGAGGGATTCGACCGCAGTGTGCAGCCCCGGCCGATCGGCGGAAGTGACCGATCTGCTGCAGTCCGATCTGGTGTTCAGCATCGGCAACACCCGTCTTTATGAAGTATTTCAACCGGATGTTTCTCCCCTCCCGGGCCACGATCAGGGCTATGTCATCGACACCGTGAAGGCCGGCGGCTGCCAGGTGGTATTTTTGCTGGGAGAAACGCCCGTCGGCAGTTATTACGCCGCCGCCACGGCCGTCCAGCTGCTGGATTCGAATCGGCCCGTTTTCCACAGCGCGACCGTTGTCGATTATCCGGATTTTTCAGAGCGCTCGTTTCGGCTGGCACCCTGGGCCACCAACGCAGAGCTGCAGCGCGATATCGATCGCCTCCCCTTTTTGACCGCCCTCAAGTTCAACCGGGTCTACGTCGGAAATGACCGCCGGAATCAGCAGTGGTGGAACCCAGACAAACGGTTCGAGACCGGGGTGGGGCAAGTGGCGCAAATATTCAACGGCAGCGGGTTGATGCACGTGGCGATCATGCTCAACCCCTACAAACAATTTCCGTTCATGACCGCGGTAGATGAAATCGATGCGGCGGTGTTGAACATCTGGGACCACGGCGGCCCGAAAAGCTTCGCCATGCTGCAGCAGGTTTATGCACCGGGATTGGAAGCCGGCGCCGATACCGTCGTCCTGCTGGCCGATGACTTTATGCCGCACACGGGTAACAATCCGTACCGGTACACGCTTTACAGCGAGGCGGACCGACGTCGCTTCGTCAATTTACAACACGCCCACACCCACGTTCTCAACCAACTGAAACAATGGATCGATGCCGCTTACCCCGGGACGCAGTTGGCGTTCTGTCCGCCCTGGTACTGCAACGAGTTCGTCGACCGCAGTGAAGGACGTGCAGAAGCCTATTTCGAGGACCTGGTCGCACGCATTCCCGAGGACATTGCGATCTTGTGGACCGGCCCCACCATCCGATCGCTTGCCGTGGACACGGCCGATCTGAAGCGCTTTCGCGAATTGATCGGCCGGGCTCCCATGTTCTGGGACAACACCCTCTATGCACGCGGCCTGGAGGCGAATCGCTACGGCGGATATACGACCTATTATCCCGGCAAAGTCCGGATGTGCAACCTGTTCGAACCGTTCGACACCTATAAACCTTTGGATTTTCAACGTTTCAACCACGGTGCCGGCATGTATGTCAACGGCGCCCTTTCCGGTGAAATCTATCAGATCAAATATGCCACCGTGGCCGACTACCTGTGGAATTCGTCCGCATACGATCCGGAGCGCTCCTTGTGGAAGGTACTCTGTCGCGATTACGGGGTACCCGTTGCCCGTCAAATCATCATTTTCAACGATGCGTATTACACATTCTACGGAACCTGCCGCCGTATGGAACTCGAAGGTGTGGATGCCGCCCGTATCCGCCAGGGGACCCGCCAGTTGAAGCATCTGGAAAAGCAGCTGCAACAACTGATCGATCGGATGGATGCGAACCATCCTCTGGTAAAAGAGCTCTCCCGGTATTGCGAAAAACAGCGACAGCGTTTCGCGAAGCTGTCCGCCGCCGGAAAATGAAACCGGCTGCAGCCGTAACCGGACCCGAAACATTCCTCTCTTGAAATCTGGTTTTTCATGTTTACCCATTAAACCGGTGCGCCCACCGATGGCGCCGTCTGAAACGCATCGAAAGCGCCGGTTGATACCGGCCGCATGTAAAAACGGTTGGTCCGTTGCGGCGTTTTTTCTTTGATTCTTGCCCAAACCGGGTGCGATGCACCCGGTGCAAGTTCAACATCGAAGCACAAAAGTGCTTCTGTTTTTTCTTGCCCCGCGTCGAGTGCCGCAGGAAGAATATTCAAGCCACCCGCTTTGCGAGTGGTTGTTGACTCACGGTGCGTTGTGTAAAATCTTCAAATACAGTGCCGATTTCCGCTCCGTACCGGGACCGGACGGAGCATAAGCCAAGGAGCACACCATGCAAAAGAGAGGCTGCCTGATCCGACTGCTGACATTCGCTGTTTTTGTCGTCACCGCCCTTGGGCCGACAACGGTTTCAGCCGCTGATAACTACAATATCGACACGGCGCATTCCTATGTGCTGTTTCGAGTCAAACATCTGGAGATCGGTTATTCCTACGGACGATTCAACGGACTGACCGGCACCATGGTGTTCGACGAAGCTTCGCCTTCGAACAGTGCGGTCACCCTCCAGTTGGAAGCCAAAAATGTGGACACCTTCGTCACCAAGCGGGACGATCACCTGCGCAGTGCCGATTTTTTCCATGTTGAAAAGCATCCTTTCATCCGGTTTCAAAGCCGCTCATTTGAAAAAGTCGGCGACGACACCTACCGGGTCACCGGGGCTTTGACCCTGCTGGGCCGTACGCGCACGATCAGCGCCGAGGCATTGCAGACCGGAGCCGGCAAGGACCCCTGGGGGAACTACCGTCGGGGGTTTGAAACCCGCTTCTCCATCAATCGCAGTGATTTCGGAATGGACTACATGCTGAGCGGCGTCAGTGATCAAGTCGACATCACCGTGAGCATCGAAGTGATTCGAAAATAACCGGTAAAGCCTTTTGTTTCGAATCGCCAACCCGGATGGTTGATCCATGAAAATCAAATCCTGGAGCAAACCGCCACGCTACCGCCGGCTGTCCATCGCGATGTGGGTGCTGGTTTTTGCCGGGGGACTTCTTGCCACGGTCGGTGCGACGGCGGACGAGGGTTACGAGCAACTCATCGTTTTTCTGCAACCGGGCGCCTCCAGCGTCGAAACCGTTTTCGAAACGCAGCGGCTGCCGGAGGTTCGCGAACTCGCCCGGGAAATGGGGGTGGGTGTCATCGTTCGGGATGCCGGTCCAAAGGCGCCCGCGGACATCGCGGTCACCCCGCTGCTGGTCTATCAAAACCATCGCGGACGCTCCATTTATCAGGGCCGCACCACCACGCTGGACCGGATGCGCAATTTCATTCGAACCTCGCGGTACGTACCTCAGGGCGATGCGCCCAACCGGCGCGGCAACATCCCCGTGTGGCAACAGGGACGGGCCCGGATCTGGGCTCCCTTGAAGGTGTCCGCCGTCACGGGGTTTCCACCTCCGGACTACGATCACGAAGCGTTCATGAAAACGGCGCTGTCCGGCATCCGGGAAGGCTTTGAGCAATTTCGTTTTCGCGACCGTGTCGATTTGGGGCGGGCCGACCGGGGTTTTTACATGGATTTTTATCCCTGGTTGTCGGAAGACGGCACGCTGTTTCTATCCCTGGCGCTATACTCACAGTTTCACTGCAAGGAACCGATCTTCGAAAAAAAGCGGGCGCCCCTGACCGGCCCCTGGAAAGACCGTCGGGCACTGTTCCGCGAGGCGGCCCGAGTCATGGAGGCCGAAGTGGCCCGCCACATCCGCGACCCGGAAAGCGGGGACAGTTTCACTGCGGTGCCCGCCGACACCCCGCAGGTTTCGTGGACATCGCTGGACCTGGACCTGCCGCCGGAGCCGCCGCGCAGCAACATGGCGGCTGCAGCGGATTTGAGCCTGCCGCAGGATTGGACGCTGGAGGCCGCCGCTCCGGACGATCCGCCCATGCTGCTGTTTCGCTTTGCCGCTCCGCTGGATCAATATGCCGGTGAGGTAACCGCCGTTGCCGGAGAGTTGCATTTGAGCGAGGGGCTGAAGTTGAGCGGTGCCCGCGGGTTTGTCGAAGTCGACACCCGCTCCTCGGTAACCATGGGCAATGCCGTCCTGGACGAAGCGATCCGGGGAACGGTCATGCTTTACACCCGGAAATACCCGACCGCACGGTTCACGATCGATTCCATTCAGGGAGACGGCCGACCGCTGGCCTACGGAAGGCTCACACCGGCGGGCATTCAGGGCCAATTCACCCTGAAAGGCACCACCGTTCCGCTGGCGGTCGCCGGTGAATTCGAACCCATCGTCGGCCGGGATGGTCTGCCCAAATTACTGGTCAACGGAAGATTCCAAATCGATTTACGGGCTTTCGACATCGAAGGGGCCGACGGGCCGGCACCGGCCCGCCACACGCTGATCTTCGATATCAACCTGACCTACGGCGAGATGGCCGCCGTTGCGGCGGTCGCAAATCCCTAGCCGAATACCCGTCTATCAAAGCATATGAGCATTTTCTCAAAAATCTGCATTTTGAAAATTTGAAACGCTCAGTTTGGGTCGGACTTTCTCCGGTCGATCGGGCGGCCATCACCGGCTCCGCGTCAGTTTGCGGTATTTGATCCGGTGGGGCTGGTCGGCGGCCTCACCCAGGCGCCGTCTGCGATCGGCCTCGTAGTCGGTGTAGTTGCCCTCATACCACCAGACCCGGCTGTCGCCCTCGAAGGCCAGGATGTGGGTGGCAATTCGATCCAGGAACCAGCGATCGTGGCTGATCACCATGGCACTGCCGGCGAAATGCTCCAGTGCTTCCTCCAGCGCCCGCATGGTGTTGACATCCAGATCGTTGGTGGGTTCGTCCAGCAGGATCAGGTTGGCGCCTTCTTTGAGCATGCACGCCAGGTGTACGCGGTTGCGTTCTCCGCCGGAAAGCATGGCGACTTTTTTTTGTTGATCGGACCCGGTAAAGTTGAACCGGGCCACGTATGCGCGTGACTTTACCTGTCTGCCGCCGAGGTCGAGAATGTCGTCTCCACCGGATATGACCTGCCAGATCGTTTTTTCCGGGTCCAGGCCGGCCCGGATTTGATCCACATGGGCGATCCGAACCGTTTGACCGACGCGAAACGCACCGGTGTCCGGTGTCTCCTGACCGATGATCATTCGAAACAGCGTGGTCTTGCCCGCGCCGTTAGGGCCGACGACACCGACAATGGCCCCGGGCGGCAGTGCGAATGTGACGGTTTCCATCAAAATCCGGCCATCGTAGGTTTTGGTTACATTTTGTGCTTCGACCACCACGTCACCCAGGCGCGGCCCCGGTGGTATGTAGATTTCCAGGTCCTCGGAGCGGGTGTCCATCTGCTCGCCGAGCAGTTTTTCGTACCCGCGGATACGCGCCTTTGATTTTGCCTGCCGGGCCTTGGGCGTCATTCGAATCCACTCCAGTTCGCGCTCCAGGGTTTTTTGGCGCCGATCCTGCGTGCGGGTTTCCTGCCGCAGGCGTTCCTGCTTCTGTTCCAGCCAGGAAGAATAATTCCCCTTCCAGGGAAGGCCCCGCCCCTGGTCGAGTTCCAGGATCCACCCGGCTACGTTATCCAGGAAATACCGGTCGTGAGTCACGGCGATGACCGTCCCGGGATACTGATGGAGGTGATGTTCCAACCAGGACACGGTTTCGGCATCCAGGTGGTTGGTGGGTTCGTCCAGAAGCAGAATGTCGGGGCGGCGCAACAGCAGCCGGCACAGGGCCACTCGCCGCCGTTCCCCGCCGGACAGAATGGCCACCGGCGTCTCGCCGTCCGGACATCGCAGCGCATCCATGGCCATTTCCAGCCGCGCGTCGAGATCCCAGGCATCCTGGTTGTCAAGTTTTTCCTGAACTTCGGATTGCCGCTCGATGAGCCGTTCCATTTCGTCCGCACTCAGCGGTTCGGCAAAGCGAGCGTTGATTTGCTCGAATTCTTCCAGAAGGTCGACGGTTTCCTGCACGCCCTGGGATACAATTTCCCGCACCGTGCGGTTTTCTTCCAGTACGGGTTCCTGTTCCAGGAACCCGACCGAGTATCCGGGCTTCAGGATGAATTCACCGTTGAAATCCCGGTCAACTCCGGCCATAATGCGCAGCAGTGAACTTTTCCCGGCCCCGTTCAGACCGATCACACCGATCTTGGCACCGTAAAAATACGAGAGTGAAATGTCTTTCAATACCGGCGATTTATTGTGATATTTACTGATTCGGACCATGGAGCAGATGATTTTTTCCGCGGACTGGTTCATGGTAGCAGTGCCTCCCGGATTGCACGATGGATGGATTCAGACCGAAACGATTCATTTTAACTGTTGCCCCTAGATACGCAAAAAACATCGCTGTTGTCCAGATGGTTCCACCGGGAGGGAATTGGCGGGTCGGTATATCCAATGGATAAAGCGGCACTGACAGTTTGGATCGAAAATTTTATCCGTCAGGATTCGTTGAACATTTCAATTGTGCGGCTGCGGCAGGCACTCGGCGCCGGTGCGGTTGTGTATCTGGTCGGCGGGGCCATTCGCGATATTGCCATCCGGGCAATCCACGGGCGGCAAATTCAGGTCAAAGATATCGACCTGTTTATCGAAGGGGTCGAAACCCTGGGTGCGCTGGAGCCTCAGCTGGCCGGCGACCGCTTCGAAACCACCGACCTGGGTGGATTGCGCTGGCATCCCCACGATTCGAAATACCCTTTTGACCTTTGCCTGATGAAAGATTTCGTCGTGCTTAAAAAGTACGGATGGGCGCCGAATCTGGAAAATCTGCTTGCCTGCATCGATTTTACCATCGATGCCGTCGCCTACGACATCGGCGCCGGGGAAATGTTTGAACGGGGTGCCATCGCCGATATCGAGCGCCGTTGGCTGGCGTTCAACACCCGGCAGTTTTATTCCCGGACGGCCGTCGCCTACCGGGTATTGTGGCTGATCTACAAGACCGACTTCACGCTTTCGCCGGGGGTTTTCGATTTCCTGCGTTCCGGGATTGATCTCGACACGCTCACGAAGGTGAAGGCCATTTTCGTTTTCCGGAAAGGCAAATCGGTTGCCCGCCGGATTCTGAAAGAATACGACCGGTTGAGTGCCCTTCACAACTATTCGGACTACTGCAGGGGACGCTGATGCAAATGGTTTGGTTTTCGGATGCAAATAGGGACTTTACCGGATGGATGACCGGTCGTGGACGACTTAGGATTATTTTGGTATGCACAACAAACAAAAAACCCTGATGCCGTTCATCCCGGTGGTATGATGCGGCGGACATCGATCGCGGGTATTTGCAACGGTCAACGAAAGGACGCAGCCATGAACGCCAGAGAGCAATTGAGATCGGAGATGGAGTCGGAACTCAAACGCATCGATGAAACCATCAGCGAACTCAAACAGAAAGCCGATAAACAGAAGGTCAGTCTCGACGAAGCCCTGGGGATGCCCTACGAGGAGTTCCTGACGCTGAAGGAAAAGATCGCCGCCCATTTGAAGGAAATCTCCCGGGCGGAAGACGTCAGCGTGGAAAAAATCCGCGCCACGCTGGAAAAGTACATCGGTGATGTGGACGAAAGTTTTCGCCGGGCCATCACCTACTACAAATAGAACTCTGAAATTGCCTGAAAGTGCCGGCAGCCGTTTCGACCGTTGGCTGGAAAGGCTGCCTCCATCCGGATTGCAGCTGGAGGTGAGAGCGGCGGGGACGGGATTGCCGATCTTACCGCATCTACGGCCTCAGAAGCCGTTGCGCATATACGAATATCGCGCAACCGCTTCTTCCTTGTATCTGTGTGCCCTGTGAAATGCGGAGCCAATTTCACTGGAAAGGCAACCTCGACAATCGCTCAATTTAGATGTTTCTTTTCGCAACGCACTCCCCAACGGTCATTCCACCCAAGTCCGGTGTACGGTCCATCCGGTTCGACGTTGCCTTCATTCGCGTTCAACCAGCGAGAGGTGATGGGCACCCATTAGTTTTACTGATTTCCTTCAATTATAAATACGGCGGCCCACCCGGGCAGTAAGCGGAAAATGTTTGCAACCGGGCCGACAATTCGTTTTTGCCGTTTTTCTCCTTGACATTTTAGTTTAGTAAAACTAAATAAACTGCTCGTTTCGATTGCGAGCTTCCGTACAACGGCGTGCGGAAGGCAGCCGTAAAGACAAAGGCGTCTTGATCCCAACCGGTGGGGTCGGCGCCTTTTTGTATTCTAAACCGAGCATCTGTTTTAAACCCCTGGAATCCTGGAGGAGCTGGAAATGAATCTGAGCCGTGCCAACTCGAACGAAGCCCTGGAAACCAAGAACCGTTCGCGCAACATTGCACCCCAATCGGGGATCTGCAGTCGCTGTGTCGACGGCTGCAAGGGCAATTGCGACCTTTTCAAGTCCACTTTCCGCGGCCGTGAACTGCTGTATCCGATGCCGTTCGGTTCGATCACCGCCGGCGCCGACAAGGACTATCCGGTGGATTATTCCCACCTGAACATCATGGGATACGCCATGGGCGCCGAGGGCATCGAGGCCGATCCGGACCACGCCATTTTTCCCACGGTCAGCACCACCGCCTATTACGGGTCAAGGGACGTGGTCAAAATGCGGATCCCCATGTTCACCGGTGCGCTGGGCAGCACCAAGATCGCCCGGGTCAACTGGGATCACTTTGCCGTGGGTGCCGCCATCAGCGGGATCAGCCTGGTTTGCGGTGAAAACGTCTGCGGCGTCGATCCCGAGCTGAAACTCGACAAAAACGGCAAGGTCACCGATTCGCCTGAAATGCGGCGGCGGGTCGAAATGTACCGCCGCTTTCAGGAAGGTTACGGTGACATCATGGTGCAGCTGAACGTCGAGGACACCCGCCTGGGGGTGGGCGAATATGTGATCGAGAAGCTCGGCGTCGAAACCATCGAGCTGAAGTGGGGCCAGGGCGCCAAGTGTATCGGCGGCGAGATCAAGGTCAGCGACATCGAAGAAGCCCAGATGCTGCAGAAACGCGGCTACCTGGTCACCCCCGATCCGTCGGACAAGGATGTCCAAAAGGCCTACAAGGACGGCGGCATCCAGGAGTTCGAGCGCCATTCGCGGGTGGGCTTTCTGAACAAGGATGATTTCATGCGGGAGGTGGACCGGGTTCGCAAGCTGGGGGCCAAACGCGTTACCCTGAAGACCGGTGCCTACCCGATGCGGGAGCTGGCCATGGCCATCCGTTGGGCTTCGGATGCCAAGATCAGTCTGCTGACTATCGACGGGGCGCCGGGCGGCACCGGTATGAGCCCCTGGCGAATGATGAGCGAATGGGGTGTGCCATCCATCTATCTGCACTCCATGGCCTACGAACTTTGTCTGCGGCTGGCTAAAAAAGGCGCCTGGGTTCCGGACATCGCTTTTGCCGGCGGATTTTCCTCCGAAGATCACGTCTTCAAGGCCCTGGCGCTGGGCGCTCCTTATTGCAAGGCGGTTTGCATGGGCCGCGCGCTGATGATTCCCGGCATGGTCGGCAAAAACATCGATCGCTGGCTCAAAGGTGAAGACGGCGGACTGCCTTCGACGGTTTCAAAGTACGGTACCAGCGTGGAAGAGATTTTCGTGACCTGGGAAACCCTGAGCAGCAAATACGGCAAAGACATGAAAGACATTCCCCTGGGGGCCGTGGGTATTTTCACCGCCTGTGAAAAAATCCGGGTGGGCCTGCAGCAGTTGATGGCCGGGGCCCGCAAATGGCGCACGCACCTGATCACCCGCAAGGACATCGCCTGTCTGACCGAAGAAGCGGCCAAAGTGACCCATATCCCATATATTATGGATGCCTACCGGGAGGAGGCCTATAAGGTCATCGACGAATAGTCCCGAATTGGAGCGCTCCAATCCGTGTGCCCGAATGGAAGCGTTCCAGATTTTCAAATCTCGATTCTTTTAACGGATTAAGAACAGGGTCGTTGCAGCCCTGTTCTTTTATTTGAAGGGTGCTGCAAGCCAGGGGACGTTTAGCGGTTTTCCAGAAGCTGCAGCAGGATGTCGGGACGGTTGGTGATGATGCCGTCGACGCCGAGATCCAGCAGTCGCTGCATCTCCGACGGTTCGTCGACCGTCCATACGTACACCGAAAGGCCCAGCCGGCGGGCTTCCCTCAGTAAATTCCGGGTGACCTCCCGATGATGAGGGGCCCAGCCGTATCCGCCGCCGGATTTTATTGCTGCCGGGACCGAGCCGCGAAAATCGTCCACATCCAGCGGTGCGGTCCACGGTGAGGCCCCTGGATGACCGGCCTGAATGTTGTTGAAACGGCCGCCGACTCTGGACAGATAGACCGTCGGCACTTCCGGCGCGAGACGTTGCACCCGATACAGGCAACGCCAGTCGAAGGACAGGATGCGCACGCCGTCGATCATTCGCGTTTCGCGCAACCGCTCGATGACGGCGGCGACCGCATCCTGCGGAGAGGCGGATATTTCCGGGTCCTGCGGCGACGTCTTGATCTCCAGCCAGAGCTGCGGCCGGGCTTTGTCCGGGGTCGAATGCCACAGGGCGGCAACTTCTTCCAGGGTCGGAATGCGGGCACCGTCTCGCGGCTGCTGGTCCGGAAAGCGCCGGGCTTCACGTGAGCCGGGCTGCAGGCGACCGACATCGTAGCTTTTGAGTTCGGCCAGCGTAGATCCCCTGACCAGCGGCCCCTGTTCCAGCCAATTTCCGTTCGGCCCGCGGGCAATGCCCGGATTCAGGCGGAAGTCGTGGACGACCACCACCGCTCCGTCGGCGCTCAGCTGCAGATCCAACTCCACTGCGTCGACCCCCAGCGCAAATGCCCGCCGGATGCCGACCAGCGTGTTTTCAGGAGCCAGTCCGGCGGCCCCGCGATGGCCGATCACCAGGGGCCGCGGGATTTCACGGCGGGCCGGTTCAGCGGTGGGTGTGCCGGCGGCGTTACTGCCGGTCAGGACCATCAGCCAGACCAGTGCGGCCGCCGCCCCCGAGCACCCCAACCTTTTCATTGATTCTTGCCCGAACCGGGTGCTGGGCACCCGGTGCAAGTTCAACATCGAAGCACAACAGTGCTTCTGCCTTTTCTTGCCAGCGGCAATTACCGCTGGCAAGAAAATCCAAGCCACCCGCTTCGCGGGTGTTGTTGACTTCCGCTGGAAATGCATGCCCAATCCTTTCCGCAGCCGGGCCGCGGTGAACGGTACCGCTTGCGTTTCCGATGCGCTGCGGTCCTTATCACAACCGTTGCGGGTCTCGAGCGTCGGATGCAGAATTTGTTTGACTCCGTTTTAACGGAGTGACTATAGAAACACAAGAACGGAGTCTCGTTCTTCCAGGATCGAAATCCGGGTATTCCTCCTGCCGTTGCGGTAAATGGCTGGGCGGTGCGCTTCGAAGCTTGCGGCGTCGAACACACGACCCCGGGTCGGATACGGGTTTGCCTCACGGAATTTGCACCATTTTCTGACGCGAATTGAACATTTTCCGGCGACGATCGACCGCTTGCACAACCGGTCCACCCGCCGGCTTGCCGATTCAAACCCAACTTCGAAAGGAGGCCGACCGATGAAGCGACTGCATTTGATTCGGACCCTGGCGCTGGTGCTCGTGGTGCTTTTTCCCGTGGTGGCCCTGGCAGAGCCGGTGACCATCCACTGGTGGCATGCCCACGGTGGCCGCCTGGGCGAGAAAGTCAACGCCATTGCGGAAGGATTCAATCAATCTCAGAATCGCTACCAGCTGGTGGCCACCTACAAGGGCAGCTATCCCGACACGATGACCGCCGGTATTGCGGCCTTTCGCTCCAAGAGTCCGCCCCACATCCTGCAGGTCTTCGAGGTGGGCACCGCCACCATGATGGCTGCCGAGCAGGCCATCAAACCGGTTTACGAGGTCATGGCCGAGTCCGGGATTCCCTTCGATCCCAAGGCCTATCTGCCGACGGTGGCCGGATACTACACCACCGCCGACGGTCGCATGCTCTCCATGCCGTTTAACAGCTCCACCCCGGTGCTCTACTACAACAAGGACATGTTTCGCAAAGCCGGACTGAACCCCGACAAGCCGCCGGCCACCTGGCCCGAAGTGGCCGAAGCCGCAAAGAAGCTGGTGCAGGCCGGCGTGTGCCAGTACGGTTTTTCCACTGCCTGGATATCCTGGATTCATATCGAAAACTTCAGCGCCTGGCACAACGTGCCCATCGGGACCCAGGCCAACGGTTTTGAAGGGCTGGACACCGAGTTCGTCTACAACAGCCCGCTGCACGTCAAACACATCCAGGCGCTGGCCGACTGGCAGAAGGACAAGGTTTTTATTTACGGCGGCCGCCGCAACCTCGGCAACGCCAAGTTTTCGTCCGGAGAAGTCGCCATGTACACCGAGTCTTCGGCCGGTTATGCCGGATTCAAGAAAACCTGCGATTTCGAATTCGGCACCAGCATGCTGCCCTACTGGCCGGAGGTGTCCGGTGCGCCCCAGAACACCATCATCGGCGGTGCGAGCCTGTGGGTGATGGCCGGTCACCCGGCGGAAGAGTACCGCGGGGTGGCGGCGTTTTTCAGCTACCTGTCGTCTCCGGCCGTTCAGGCCGACTGGCATCAATTCACCGGCTATCTGCCCATTACCACCGATGCGTATCTGCTGACCAAGGGACAGGGATTCTACCAGGAAAACCCCGGGATGGAAACGGCCCTGAAGCAGATGACCCTGAACGAACCGACCGAAAATTCAAAGGGACTGCGTTTCGGCAATTTCGTCCAGGTGCGCGATGTCAATTACGATGCCCTGGAAGCCATTTTTGCCGGTAAAAAGACCGCCCAGCAAGGCCTCGACGACGCGGTTGCCGCCGGCAACGAGTTGCTGCGAAAATTCGAGGCCGCCAACCAATAAACCCGCGGGGCCGGACCCGGGGCCTGACCGGCCGGGTCCGGTCCTTTTTTGCCGCCCCGGGGAAGCATCACCTTGGAAAAACGGGTCGTATTCAAACACAAATTCCTCCCGTACCTGCTGCTTGCGCCCCAGATCGCGATCACCCTGGTTTTTTTCATCTGGCCGGCCTCCCAGGCCCTGGTGCAGTCCGTTCTGCGGGAAGATCCCTTCGGACTTTCGACCGAGTTCGTGGGCCTGGAAAACTTTGTGGGGATTTTCACCAGCGAGGCCTACCTGCGGTCCATCTACACCACGGTGGTTTTCAGCTTCTCGGTGGCGGCTATCGCCATGAGCGCCGCCCTGGTGCTGGCGGTGATGGCCGATCGCGCGCTGCGGGCCGCCACCACCTACAAGACGCTGATCATCTGGCCCTATGCCGTGGCCCCGGTGGTGGCGGCCGTGCTGTGGTACTTCCTGTTCAATCCCACGGTGGGCATGATCGCTTTTTTCCTGGATACTGTCGGCTACCGCTGGAACCACACCCTGAACGGAAACCAGGCCATGATCCTGGTGATCATTGCCGCGGCCTGGCGGGAGATTTCCTACAACTTCCTGTTTTTCCTGGCCGGTCTGCAGTCCATCCCGCGTTCGTTGACCGAAGCGGCCGCAATCGACGGGGCGTCTCCGGCCCGGCGATTCTGGTCGATCTCCTTTCCGCTGCTGTCGCCGACGGTCTTTTTTTTGCTGGTGATGAACATCGTGTACGCGTTTTTCGACACCTTCGGGGTGATTCACGCCATTACCGAGGGCGGGCCGAACGGAGCAACCAACATCATGGTCTACAAGGTGTACCGCGACGGGTTTATCGGCCTGGACCTGGGCGGTTCCGCGGCCCAATCCGTGGTCCTGATGATCGTGGTCATTTCCCTGACGGTGGTTCAGTTCCGTTACATCGAACGCAAAGTGCATTACTGAGACCCAAGCTGAGCGTTTTAACTTTTTCTCGACAATCGCTCAGTTTGCGCGAACGGGAGCGCCGATGGTTGAACACCGCCCCTGGCTGACCTTTTTCACCCACGCCCTGCTGGTGCTGGGATGCCTGGTGATCGCCTTTCCGATTTACATTGCCTTCGTGGCATCCAGCCACAGCCTGGAAGACATCACCACATCCTTTCCGCTGCTGCCCGGCGGCCAACTGGTGGAAAATTACACCCGGGCGCTGACCGTGGGCCCCCGGGACGTCGGCGCCACGGTGGGCACGATGATGATCAACAGCCTGATCATGGCGCTGGGCATCACCTGCGGCAAGATCGCCATCTCGCTGCTGGCGGCGTTCGCCATTGTCTATTTCCGATTTCGCTTCCGCATGACCTGTTTCTGGATGATTTTCATCACGCTGATGCTGCCGGTGGAGGTGCGCATTTTGCCCACCTACAAGGTCGCCGCGGACCTGAACCTGCTCGATTCGTATTCCGGGCTGATTTTTCCGTTAATCGCATCGGCCACGGCCACCTTTCTTTTTCGACAGTTTTTCATGACCGTGCCGGACGAGCTCTGCGAAGCGGTCCGGATCGACGGCGGCGGTCCGCTGCGGTTTTTCTTCGACATCCTGGTGCCCATGTCGCGCACCTCGATTGCCGCGCTGTTCGTCATTCTGTTCATTTACGGATGGAACCAGTACCTGTGGCCGCTGCTGATCACCACCGATGAGAGTTATTACACCGTTTTGATCGGTATCAAGCGCATGCTGGACGTGGGGGAGGGGCAGGCCGAATGGCACATCATCATGGCCTCGGCCATGCTGGCCATGATTCCGCCGGTGCTGATCGTGATTTTCATGCAGAAACAGTTCGTGCGGGGCATGACCGAAACTGAAAAGTGAGGCCCGGCCTATGGCTGACGTCTTGTTACAGGATGTACGCAAAAGCTTCGGCAAGACCGAGGTGATCCATGGAATCCGCTGTGCCATCAAGGACGGTGAGTTTGTGGTCATTCTGGGCCCTTCGGGCTGCGGTAAATCAACGGTGCTGCGTCTGATCGCCGGACTCGAGGTGATCAGCGCCGGCGAGATTTCCATCGACGGCCGGGTGGTCAATCAGCTCGAGCCGTCCGAGCGCGACGTGGCCATGGTATTTCAAAACTATGCGCTCTATCCCCACATGAGCGTGTATAAAAACATGGCCTATGGACTGCGGATTCGGCGCATGGCCAAGGATGAGATCGACCGGCGGGGGCGCAAAGCCGCCCGGATCCTGGAACTGACCGACCTGCTGGATCGCAAGCCCAATCAGCTCTCCGGCGGCCAGCGCCAGCGGGTGGCCATGGGGCGCTGCATCGTGCGCAAGCCCAAGGTTTTCCTGTTCGACGAGCCGCTCAGCAACCTGGACGCCAAGCTGCGGGTGCAGATGCGCCTGGAGATTCGCAATATTCACGAGTCCCTGCGAATTACCAGCATCTACGTCACTCACGATCAGGTGGAAGCCATGACCCTGGCCGATCGCCTGATCGTTATGGAAGACGGCTACGCCGTGCAGATCGGATCGCCGCTGGAAGTCTATGAACGTCCCGCCAACCGGTTCGTGGCCGGTTTTATCGGTTCGCCGGCGATGAATTTTTTCGAGGCAAGCCTGAGCTCCGACGGCGCCTTCGTATCGCTGTCCAAAGAAGTCAACCTGCCGCTGCCGAACGCAGGGATGCCCGAACACGGTAGCCGGGAAATCATCGTGGGGATTCGGCCCGAACATCTGCGTACCGCCGAAGTGGAGGACTCTTTGCTGCGCATGCACGTGGACCACGTGGAACTGCTCGGGGCCGATACCCTGGCCCACGGACACCTGGGGGACCAGGAAACGTTTTACACGGTGCGCCTGACCGATATCCGTCAATTGCAGAAAAACACCATTCTGCCCCTGTCGGTGTCCCCGGAGAAACTGCACCTTTTCGACCGGAAAGAAGGCAGCCGGATTTCACCCTGGTGATCCGTTGTCCCCGATAATGCGGATCGCCTTCACCCCGATCGACTGAAATCGTCCGCAGCCCGGCCGTAACCATCTGCCTCATTTCAGCCGGCGTGCTACAGCAGATCGAAGTAGAGGATCACGTAGATTCCGGCGGCGCACAGCAGTGCCACCACCAACCCCACCACGGCGATCGCCAGCCAGTCCCGGGTTCCGGACTGTCCGGGCACGTCCATCACCGAATCGCTGCCCTGGGTCGACGCCGGACGGATCCGGGAGGTGTCTTTGACCGGCGATTTGTGTTTTTCCACCCGGCCGTCCGGGTCCAGGAACAGAATGGCGCCGCAGTTCTCACAGGTGGCGCGGTTCACCGGTTTGCCGGTGTCTTCCGGCCGGATTTCTCCTTTGGTGCCGCAAAGCGAACATGTAAACTTCATTTTTCAGCCTCCCGATTGCAAGCACGATCCATCTGCAAATAGGTGACAATCCGTCAACGGTGTCAACCCGGCAAGATATGATTTGCTTCATGGAGGTTGGGGTGCAGCGTTTTTTGCCGGCTGGCCCGCATCATTGACTTCTGGAGACGGTTGCCCGGCGGTGGGCAGCAAAACAAGACCGCCCGTAACGGAATCGGCGGCGGAAAACACGGGTGGTAGAAAACGCTTTTTTTTTCGGAAGGGATCATGGTAAATC
>DAXETY010000115.1:0-16351 GCA_051155755.1 Desulfobacterales bacterium | reverse complement strand
CAGCAACGCCTGCAATAATTTCGATTTCATCGATGTGCCCGGCGTTACAATCGTCGATCGCAGGGACTGACGCCGGGCCTATTTCGGATGGGCTTGATCCGCCAGCCCGGCATCCAATTCGTCGACCAGGAAACCGGGCAGGTCGTGTTTGACCACCGCCCGTTGCCAGCGGCGGCGGTAACGGCTGCAAAGACTGGAACCAGCGAGTCGATAGCGGCGGGCCCGATCGAAATCGACCAGATGCACCCGGCCGTCGGTTCCCACCAGCACATTGCCGGGGTGAAGGTCCACGTGCAGGATGCGATGACCGATTAATATTCGAATTTGTTCGGCTGCCTGACGGGTGCAGCGCTTTGCCGCGACCGGATCGCTGTGGCTCAGATCGGCCAGGCTGCCGGATGAATCGATGGCTTCGGTGATCAGCCAGCAGAAATAAAAAAGACCGGAGCTAAATGCGGCCACCAGGGGGCGGGGGGCCGTGACTCCGAGGCTTCGGACGCCGGCCAGCATATCGAATTCCTTGCGGCAGCGGCGACGGATGTCATACAGGTAGCGGTCTTTCAACATTCGACGAATCAAGCCGCCGCGGCGGTAATATTTCAATACCGCCGGCCCGATTTCAGGCAGAGTAATTCTGGAAACGGCAACTCTACCGCCGAGCCCGTTGTCCTGATTTGCGGGAGAACGCAGCATCATACCTACGAGACGTTCGATTTCCTTTGCCGCCAACGGCACGGCCGATTGAAGCCGGAGATCTCCATAGCGGTATGAGATTATTGGTTCCATATGCCGCGAAACTATAACATCCTAAACTGAGCGTTTCAAATTTTTCAAATTTGAAACGCTCATTATACAGGGAAGGATCGCTTGGACGTACTGATCATCAAACTCGGGGCGCTTGGAGATGTTATCAATACGCTGCCTTTGGCAATTGCCCTCCGCCGGCAATTGAGCGCCCGGATCCACTGGCTGGTTGAACCGTTGAGCTACCCCCTGGTGAAAGCCCATCCCGATGTTTACGAAACCATCCGCTTTGATAAATTCCACTGGCGATCCGTTCTTGCCGGCGTGGTTGGCCGACTGCGCCGTCAGCGGTTCGATCTGGCACTCGACCTGCAGCGGATCATCAAGTCCGGTGGTTTTTGCCTGGCTGCACGCGCCGGGCGTAAAATCGGTTTCGATCGCCGGCGATGCAAGGAGATGACCTGGTTGCTGCCGTTTGAGCGCATCCCGCCGGCCGACCCCGGTGCCCACATGCTTGATCAGTATATGGAATTTGGACGATACCTGGGTCTCAGCCCGGGTCCGGTGCAATGGGACATTCCATTGTTCGGTCCCTGTCGATTCGATTTGCCGGCGGAATTTGCGGTATTGAATGTCGGCGCCACCAAACCGGCCAATCGCTGGTTCCCGGATAAATTCGCCGGCCTGGCGGATCGGCTGGCTGAAAAATATGGCATGCAGTGTGTGCTGACCGGTGGGCCGGCCGATGTCGCGGACGGCCGCGCCGTCGTCGCTGCGGCCCATTGCGAACCCGTCGATCTCACCGGTCGAACGAACCTGCCGGAATTGATTGCGGTTTTGCGCCGGGCCCGGGTGGTGATCAGCTGTGACACCGGTCCCATGCACCTGGCCGTGGCGCTGAAGCGCGAAGTGGTGGCCCTCTTCGGTCCCGCCGATCCCCGCCGCACCGGTCCCTACCGCGGCCACGTGATTCGCAAGAAAATCGACTGCATGCCCTGCGGCCGCAGCCACTGCCGGGATCGCAGCTGCATGGCGGCTATCGAACCCGCAGACGTAATGGCCAGGGTCGATGCGATCCTCTCGGGAACCTAAGCTGAGCGTTTCAAATTTCCAAAATACATAATTTTTATTTCGATTCAGAGGATTTCAGTCTATTTAAGTTATGAAAATTTGAAACCCTGCGGGATTGCCGATCTCACCGCATCTACGGCGTCAGAAGCCGTTGCGCATATATGCATATAGCGCAACAGCTTCTTCCTTGTATCTGCGGCAACCTCGACAATCGCTCAACTTAGGGAGCAGTCGGCGCGGTCCCGGGCCCGTTCATTAAGTTTATGAACGCTTCCGATTGGAATCGGAAAGAAGGGACTCCACCGCTTCGATGACTTCTTCCGGGGGCAGGCCATGGATGCAGGCTTCGGTGCGGGCCGGGCAGAATCGCCCGCCGTGAGGCGCGCAGGGTTTGCATTCCAGGTCCTTGCGTTCGACCACCAGGGCGCGATTTTTCCAGGGTCCGAAGCCGAAGGCCGGGGAAGTGGCGCAGAAAATCGCCACGTTGGGCACCTTGAAGGCCGATGCCATGTGCAGCGACATGCTGTCGTTGCACACGACCAGCGCTGCGTGCCGAATGACGTGCATCGCGTCTGAAATGCGGGAGCGGCCGGCCAGGTTGACCACCGCGAGTCCGTCGGCGACCCGGTCGCAAATGTCTTTTTCCGCCGGTGCGCCCAGCAGTACAACCGGCAGGTTCCGATCGAGCATATGACGGGCAACTTCCCGGTATCCCTGCCACTGCCATCGCTTGGTCGCCCAGGCACTGCCGGGCACCAGGACAGCGTACCCGGAAAGGTCGGCAAGCGCATCGAGGATTTCAGGACGGATTTCCTCCGGAGGGGGGGTGAAAAGGCGCAGATCGTCGGTGAAGTCGTCGACATCTATCTCCGGCGCCAGAAGCGCCAGGTTTCGAAGCACGTCATGGGGTTCAACCGGTCGCCGCCGTCTCTGATGGTAGAGAAACGACAGTTTGGCTTGGTGGAAACCGATCCGCAGCGGTATGCGGCTTGCCGCCAGCAGCAGTGCCGTTCGATAGGATTTGTGCAGCGAATACACCCGGTCGAATTTGTGACGGCGGATGCGGCCGAGCATGCGGCCGAACCCGGCCGGACCGCGGTCGCTACCCTGTTTGTCGTATGGCAGAATGCCGTCGAGCAGCGGGTCGTGTCTGATCAGGGCCGCCGCTGCCGGTGTGGTCATGGCCCACAGGACACAGTCGGGATGGAGATGTTTGAGGGCGGCGATGACCGGGGTGGAAAGAATGACGTCACCCAGGTAACTGGTTTGCACCAGCAAAATTTTCATGATCGGGAATCTTATTGACAAAATTGTATGATTTTATTATGTTAGCCTAATTTTGCCTTAAAAAAAAGCACTTTTGCATTGCAGGCCCACCGACGTCGGGCCGCGCAATGAACGCGGGAACTCAAACCATGCCGACCTCAAAAAAGAAGTTCCAGATTGGTAGTGTGCCCTGCGGTGGAGAGCGTCTTTTCATGATTTCCGGCCCCTGCGTCATCGAGTCCGAATCGATCATGTTCAAGACGGCCGAAGCCCTCAAGAAACTTTCCGAACGGCTGAATTTGCCGGTCATTTTCAAATCTTCGTTTATGAAGGACAATCGCAGCGATCTTGGGAATTTCCACGGGCCCGGACTGGATGCGGGACTGAAAATGCTGGCTGGCATTCGGGAGCAATTTCAACTTCCCGTCACCACCGACGTGCATTTCGCCACCCAGGTTGCGCCCGTGTCCGATGTCGTCGATGTCATTCAAATACCGGCCTACCTGTGCATGCAGTCTTCGCTGCTGACCGAAGCCGCCCAAAGCGGCCGACCGGTCAATGTCAAGCACGGCCAGTTTCTGGCACCGGAAAACATGGCCAAGCCGGTAAAAAAGCTGGAGGATGCCGGTGCCGTCGAAATTCTGGTGACCGAGCGCGGTTACACTTTCGGCTACAACGATTTGATCGTCGATCCCCGCAGCTTTTATCACCTAAACCGCATCGGATATCCGGTGGTCTTCGACATCACCCACAGCATCCGTCGCTATGGGATTCCCAGCAAGGACCCCCAAGGCAGCAGCCGCGAGTACCTGCCTGTGATATCCCGAGCCGGAGTGGCGGCCGGCGTCGACGGAATTTTCGTCGAAACCCATCCGGACCCCGCTCAGGCGCTTTGTGATGCCGCCAGTCAGATCCAGCTTGACCAACTCGAGGGTTTTATCCGCCCGCTGATGGAAATCCACGCACTGGTTCGAAGTCTGGAAGTCTGAGGACGTGACGACCCGAAATCGAACCCAGCATTCAGAAAGGCAGAAATAATGGACCTGTATCTCGACTCGGTTGATTTTCAGGAAATTGAAGAAGCATTCGGCCTGGGATTCCTCAAGGGATTGACCACCACCCCGACTTTCATGCATCGACACGGCATCATCGATATCGACGGGGCGATTGTCAAACTCTCCGGTATGGTGCCGGAACTGCAGGTGGAGGCGCTGGGGCAGACGACCGCGGAAATCGTCGATGAAGCCCGCCGCCTGTTGACATTGCCGCTGCAGAGCGAACCGGTTTTCAAGGTGCCCATTTCCCTGGAAGGGCTGCGAGCCTGCAAGATTTTGACCGACGAAGGGCATCGCGTCAACGTGCACCTGATTTACACCCTGAACCAGGCTTACATGGCAATGGCCGCGGGGGCCGCCTTCGTTTGCCCCCTGGCGGGCCGGCTGCACGACCAGGGACATGACGCCCTGGCCTTGTTTACCCAGATCGTCGAGGTTGCGGAAATCTACAATTACGACACCAAGGTGATGTTCTCATCGGTGCGCCACCCCGATCACGTGCGTCAGGCCCTGATGGCCGGCGTGCACGTATGCACCGTACCCTGGGGTATACTGAAGCGTCTGTGCGACAATGCGCTGACAAAGGTCGGCACCGACCAGTTCTTCGAACACACCCGCCTGATGACCATGCGGGTCCGGGAAGTGATCCGGGAGAGCAAACCGGTTTGCCCGGTCTCGGAAACCGTCAACAACGCGCTGGTGGCCATGACCGAGTCGCGGCTGGGAGCCGTTGCACTGGTGGACGCTGCGGGCAATCTGGCCGGTGTTTTCACCGATGGCGATATCCGGCGCAAAATTCAGACCCAGGGCCGTGAAATCCTCGACAAGACCATGGCCGAACTGGATTTTTCCACCAACCCGGTTACGATCAGCTCCGACGCACTGCTGTATGAAGCGGTGAACCTGTTGAAGGAACATCAGATCGACAACATCATCGTACTCGAGAACAACCAGCCGGCCGGGATCCTGGACATTCAGGATTTGTTGAAATTGGGTCTGGTGGGTTAAAAAACCGCGGCGGAACCTCAATCCATGAAACCGGAGCAACTCAAACGGCTGTTTGCCGCCGCCGGCGGGGATATGCTCGCCTCACCCGGGGATTTTTCCGACCGAAGCCGGCGTCTGGCCGGGCTGGTTTTCGATTGGGACGGTGTGTTCAACCGCGGCCGCAAAGCCCCGGGACATGCCAGCGGCTTTTCTGAAGCGGACTCCATGGGGACCAATCTGCTGCGTTACGGCCTCTGGCGGCAAAAACGCCGGCTGCCGGTGGCGGCCATTATCAGTGGGGAGGACAATCCGGCGGCCAGACATTTCGCACAGCGCGAGCACTTCCAGGCGGTGTATTTCCGGGTGCTCGACAAGCAGGCTGCAGTGGAGCACCTTTGTGCGGCCCATGAACTGACGGCCGATCGACTGCTCTGCGTTTTCGACGACGTCAACGACCTGTCCATGGCCCGAGTTTGCGGACTGCGTTGCTGGGTTCGGCGACCGGTCACCCCTTTACTGCTGGCCTACATCAAAAAGCGCGGTCTGGCCGACTACATCACCGCCGCATCTTCCGGTTTGCAGCCTGTCCGTGAGGTGGCCGAATTAATCCTCGGGATGGCCGATTGCTTCGATGCCGTGTTGGATTCGCGCATGGCCCTGGACGATGACTACCGCCAGTATCTGGCCCAGCGGCAGGCGCTGCCGACACGTTTCTACCGGCAGGAGGAAAACCGGATCGTTACAGCTGAGTAACAGAGAGCATCGCGGTGACCCGGCGGCAGGATGCAGCGGTTCCTCCCTGCCGCTGCTGCACGTAGCGTTGGGCCCTGCGGCGCGTCTGCCGCGGGTCGGGCGGCGAGGAGATATCGCGGGCCAGCCAGTCGGCGGCCTCCTTCCAGTTGCCGGCAACCCGGACCAGTCCCGAATCGACGATGTCGGATCCGACCCAGTGGAAGCTTTCCCACCATGGGCCGATCACCGGTCGGATGCCGCTGACCAGCGGTTCGAGGAAATTCTGTCCGCCCAGCGGGGCCAGACTGCCGCCGACAAAGGCGGCCCGTGCGATTTGGTAGGTGTGCGCCAGCTCACCGAAAGTGTCCCACAGCACGACGGTGCCGGAGGCGACCGGGTCTTCGATTTTCGAGCGCAGCGTCCAAGGCAATCGGCTCCGGTCCAAAAAATCGCCCCAGGCCGCCTGGCGCGGCTGATGACGGGGGAAAAGGCAAATAATGCTTCGGGGAAGGCGCGCATGCAGATCCAGCAAAAGGGCTTGAATCTGCGATTCTTCCCCCTGCCGGATCGAACCCAGTACAAGAACGGGGCTCTGCGGTGCAAACAGATGGGCAACCGGATTCGGTCCATCGATTGGGCCTGTACCGAACTGCAGACGATCGAATTTGATGTTGGGCACCACTTCCACCTGCGATTGCGGGAACACCGCGGCAAAGCGCTGCGCATCCGTCGGGGATATCGCCAGGATCGTGTCCGGGGCGAGACGGCGCCAGAATGCAGGCCAAATCCGGTAGCTGCGCAGACTGGCTGCGCTCATGCGTCCGTTGACGATCAGCACCCGGCTGCCGAACCACTTTAATGCGGAAAGCTGACCCGGCCACAGTTCCGTTTCGAGGAGCACAGCCAGCCGGGGTCGGATGCTTTCCACGGCCCGGCGCATCCAGCTCGGACGATCGAAGGGGAAATAACCGACGCAAGCCGTCAGTCTTCCGGAATCGCCGCCGATGTCCGCTACGGCCTCTTCTAATATCTGATGACCCTGGGCGGTGTTGGTGGTCAACAGCACGCGGATCGGATGCGGCGGGTGCAGGTGCTTCAGCAGCTCCCAGGCCAGGTAGGACTCGCCCACCGAAGCGGCCTGGAGCCAGAGCTCGGCCGGAGCCGGCAGCGTTGTCTGCAGGCAACGCTGGGCGTATCCCTCCGCTAGGCGCCGGTTGTGCCGAAGCAGCGGCGCTGCCGGCCGCCAGAGGGCTTCGTACAGGCCAAGGGCCAGTTTGCATGCGGAGTCGGTTGCCATGGCCGGTGGTTTTACCACATTCTGCCATGCCGAGACAATGCCGCTGGAACCTTAGCGTTACAAAATTTCAAAACTAATAATTTTTTCCTATTCTTATGAACCGTTACAAGGATCGCTTGCCAAAAGAAGTTCGGAAAAACAAACCGCACAACGCCCTGATGCCATGGATTTCCGCCATTCCCGCCGGAAGGATTGAAAGCATCGGTCGTTTCCTGGGCGGGCTGCTTTATTTGCTGGATGCCCGACACCGCCGGATCGTGCGGCGCAATCTGCAGTTCGCTTTTCCGGAATGGCGCCCCGAGAAGGTGCAGGCAACCGCCCGTCGGGTGTTTGAACATTTCGGCACCACCCTGCTGGAAATCCTGCAGGTCAGCTGCAGTTCGCGGGAAGCACTCTTGCGGAAAGTCGACAGCGTCGAAGGGCTGGAAAACGTGCGGCATTTCGAAAATGATCGCGGGGCCATTCTCGTTACCGCCCACCTGGGAAACTGGGAAATGGCAAACCTGTATGCATCCAGTGCATTGAGCCGCCCGCTGGTGGCCGTGGCGCGCCCGATCAAAAATCCGCGGGTGGAGCAGAAGGTCATCCAATTCCGCACGCGTTTCGGCGGCGAGTTGATCAACAAAAAAGGCGCCTTGCCGGAAATGCGAAGCGCCCTGCGCCAGGGACGCGTTCTGGCCCTGCTGGTGGACCAGGGCACCAAGGCCAGCGAAGGCGTGCGGGTTCGATTTTTCGGGCGCCATGTCCGCGCTCACGCCGCTGTCGCGGTTCTGGCCTTGCGCTGCAAGGTTCCGATCATACCTGCTTTTTGCGTAAAAGAAGGAAACCGGTTTAAGATCATCGTCGAACCGCCGCTGCACCTGGAACGCAGCGGAGATCTGCGCAGCGATATCGCCGTTAATACCCAGAAAGTCCAGCACGCCATCGAGCGCAACATCCGGCGGTATCCGGAGCAGTGGTTCTGGTTTCACAAGCGTTGGAAAACCTATTACCCGGAACTCTACAAGGAAGACCTGGAGCGCAAACGCCGTCAGAGAGCGCGACGGCAGCGCAAGCAGGCGGCCAAAGCGCATTGACCTTTCGACTTGAAAACGGTCTGAAACGCGACGGCGCGTAACGGAAATCCAAGACCTTTTTTGGATGCAAACCATCGCATTTGCCCATGCGCGTACTGAATGTAACCGGCCACAGCGACCGGCCGGAAACCGAGATGTTCATCGGTCTGCACCGGCTCGGTGTGGAATTGAGGGTGTGCTGTGCGCCCGGCAGCCGATATCGGAATCGGTTGATCCAAGCCGGTATTCCCGTGGAAGAAATCATCATCCGCGGTCGAATGGACCGCAAGGCCGTCGCTCGAATTCGCCGGCTGATGTGGAGCGGTAAATTCGACCTGCTGCACCTTTTCAACAACAAGGCGGTCTCCAACGGCATTCTGGCCGCCCGCGGCCGGGCGGTAAAAATCATCGCCTACCGGGGAATTACGGGAAACGTCAGTTTCTGGAATCCTGCTTCCTGGATGACCTATCTGCATCCCCGGGTCGACCGGGTAATTTGCGTGGCCGAAGCGGTACGGCGGTATTTCCTGCAGATGCGGTGGATGGGTCTGAGGCTGCCGCCGGACAAGTTCGTGACCATTTATAAAGGCCATCGGCTGGATTGGTACCGGGAGCCGCCGGCGGACCGGAGGCACGCTGGAATCCCCCCGGAAGCCTTTGTCGTTGGTTGTGTCGCCAACTATCGGCCGCGCAAGGGGTTGGAAGTGCTTGTAAAGGCCGCGGGACTTCTTGCGGAGAACCGACAGCTGCACCTGCTGCTTGTGGGGCACATGAACTCGGAGCGATTGCAGCAGACCGTCCGGAACAGCCCGCTGCGGGACCGCATTCACATGGTCGGATACCGTTCGGATGCACCGGCTTTGACGGCTGCCTGCGATGCCTACGTCTTGCCGGCACTGCGAAGAGAAGGCCTGCCCAAAGGAGTGATCGAAGCCATGGCCTATGGTGTGGCGCCGATCGTGAGCGATTCCGGCGGCAGCCCGGAACTGGTGGAGGACGGTGAAAGCGGCCTGGTGGTGCCATCCGGAAGTGCCTCTCATCTGGCCGGGGCGATTTCGTATTTGATCGAGCACCCGGAAGCGCGGCGCGACATGGGTCAGCGAGCCCGCAAGCGCATCGACAATGATTTCCGCATCGAGGACACGATCCGGAAAACCGCTGAATTGTATCGGGAATTGCTGAACAGCGAATGACAAAGACAATCTGTTTTTTTAACAGTTGCAGGACCTGGGGCGGAGGGGAGAAGTGGCATCTGGATACGGCCATGCGGCTGTCCCAGCAGGGATTTCCCGTGGTGGTCGGCGTTTATCCCGACAGCCAATTGGCCCGCCGGTTGCGGGATGGTCGTATCCGGGTGTTTGAAATTCGAATTTCGAACCTCAGTTTCCTGAACCCTTTGAAAATCTGGAAAATCCGCGAGCAACTGCAAGCATACGATGTCGCCAGTATCATCTTGAACCTTCCATCGGATGTGAAGGCCGCCGGAATTGCCGCGAAGCTGGCGGGGGTACCAAAGGTCATCTATCGTCGCGGCAGCGCCATCCCGGTGCGGAACTCCTGGTTCAATCGATTTTTATTTCGCAATGTGATCGATCTGGTGGTGACCAATTCGGAGGCTACCCAACGGTCCCTGGTGCAGCAAAATTCGGGACTGATCGCAGCCGAAAAAATACATGTAATTTACAACGGCATCGATCTGGCGGCGTTCGATCGAACCGAATGCGCGGCCGTCTACACGCCTCCTTCCGGCGAAGTGGTATTGGGCACCGCCGGTCGATTGGAACCCCAGAAGAATCAACGGTTCTTGATCGATGTGGCTTTGATTCTGAAGAAACGCGGCATTCTGTTTAAAATGTTGATCGCCGGAAAAGGCAGCCTGGAAGCGGATTTGCGCAGAATCGTCCGGCGAAAAGACCTTTCAGACGAAGTTTTATTTCTAGGTTTTGTCGAAAACATCCGGGCCTTCATGCAATCGTTGGACATCTTTTTGCTGAGTTCCCACTGGGAAGGTTTTGGATACGTATTGATCGAAGCCATGGCCTGCGGCAAGCCGGTGGTCAGCCTTTGCAACAGCAGTGAGGCCGAGATCGTCGTGGATGGAGAAACCGGTTTTCTGATTCCGCAGTCCGATCCGGTTCTTTTTGCCGACAGGATCGAACACTTAATTCAACGCACGGATCTGCAGGCGCGTTTCGGCCGGCAGGGACGTGCGCGCGTGGTAGAAAGGTTCACCGCGCAGCGCGCCTTTGAAGCGCTGAAAGAAATCCTGTGATTGTACAAACCCAAACCGGAGATTCCCGGAAAGGACCGGCATTGGAACGGCAACTGCGGTGGATGATCAACTATCTGGTCATGCTGTTTCCGGTCATCGCCCTGTTGATTTCCCATTCCAGCAGCATATTTCTGGTACTGTTCGCCGTTGCCGGAATTGCCGTCGCCGCGGTGCACGGGCGCCGGATCGGGTTGAACCGGCCCGAAAAATCGATCCTCTGGGCGTTTGCAATGTTTCCGGCCGCCTATTTGATTTCCTTTGCGGTCAACGCCCTGCAGGGCGATCTGCTGGATCCCGGCCTGAAGCATCTCGGCGACGAGTTGCGAATGCTGTTGATGGTTCCCATTTATCTTTTGTTTCGCCAAGTGCGGATTGCGCCGTTTTATCTGTGGAACGGGATCGTTATCGCCGCCCTGGCGGCCGGCATCAATGCCATGTATCGTTATCTCTGGCTGGCACCCGGGCTTCGCGTCAGCGGGTCCTACGATCCCATCGCCTTCGGCGACGTCTCCCTGGTATTGGGAATGATGAGTCTTGCGTCCTTCGACACGTTGGCGGCAAGGCACCGGATTTACAAATGGGTTGTGCCGGCGGCCTTTTTCGCGGGCATGACCGCCAGCCTGCTATCCGCAACCCGCGGCGCCTGGATTGCCATTCCGGCAATGATGATAATCCTGTTCTTTTACATGCACAAATACGTCAGCCTCGTTCATCGACTGTGTCTTGTGGCGGTCTGCCTTTTGGTCGGGATCGGATTGTACCTGGTGCCTGCAACCAACGTGGCAACGCGGGTGCAGGAGGTGGTTCAGGAGGTGACGGATTACCTGCAGGGGGATGTGCAATACGGGGGTGCAACCTACCGAATACTGGGCTGGCGTGCGACGGGAAAAATATTCCGCGCGCATCCGGTTATCGGAGCCGGCCCCGGGAATTACAAACCGCTGGTCGATCAGATGGTGGCGCGCGGTGAATTGCACGAAATGACCGCCCGCCACAGCCAACCCGGCAGCACCTTTTTGATGGCAGCGGCGGACTGCGGTTTGCTCGGGCTTATCACCCTGATGGGCATATTCCTGGTCCCGCTGTGGCTTTCGATTCGATGGATCCGCAACAATGAAAACCAGGTGGAAGATATCGGTTATGCCCTGCTGATGCTGGCGGTGGCGTTTCTGCACTTCGGCAATTTCGAAGCCATTTTTCGGCGCAGTTTCTTTACCAATTTTTACATCATCATGGTTGCCGCTTTGACGGCAACGGCGTTCAATGCAATGATTCCAAACCACAGCTCAAACCGAATTAAAAAACGGCCGGAGGTGCAACATGAATGAAAGACCGTCTCTGGCCGCCACGATTATGACCTTCAATGAAGAAGAAAACATCCAGGCATGCCTGGATTCCGTCAGCAGCTGGGTCGATGAAATCATCGTGTTGGATTCTTTCAGCACCGACGCCACCGAAGAGATCTGCCGTCGCAATCCCAAGGTCAAATTCTCCCAGCACGGATTTGACGGCTTTGCACAGCAGGCCAACCGTGCGATGGAAATGTGTACCGCCGATTGGATTCTGGCCATCGATGCCGATGAACGGGTTACGCCGCAGCTTCGCGACTCGATTCTGGAATTTCTTAAAGATCCTGCCGACACGATTGCTGCAAAATTTCCACGTCTGACCTACCATATGCATCGTCATATCCGCCACGGGGGATGGTATCCCAATGCCCGCTACCGGCTGTTTAAGAATGGCTCGGCGCATTGGGGTGGAAAAAATCCGCACCACCACCTGATCATTTCCGGCAAAGGTGCCTCACTGAAAGGCGATCTGCTTCACTACAGCGTGAAAGATTTGTCGGATCAAATCAACACCGTTAACCGTTTTTCCAGTATCGCCGCCCTGGAGCGTTACAACGAAGGAAAAAAATTCAGGCTCGTGCGAATGCTGTGGAAGCCGCCGGTCAAGTTTGTTGAATTGTACTTCTGGAAGTCCGGATGGCGGGACGGCATGCAGGGATTTGTTATTGCCGTGAGTTCTTCTTTTTCCACCCTTTTAAAGGAGGCCAAGCTTTACGAGCTGGACGTGCTGAAATCCGACAAGCCCAGCAATCTTTCCGATTTATACCAAAAGCGGCGGTAAACGGCTGCGGAAACAGCGAGTTTTATCGTGGGCGCCTAGATCGCCAGGCAAGGATGGGGTGTTTTGTTCCTGAGAATCGTTCGGACCAGTCGCTGACACCACTTCGGATCTGTCCTGCCGGCACTGTACTGGAGATCTTTTTCATAGCTGGTGTACAGGTATAATATTTCTTTGACAAAGAAGCTTTTCGTTCCAGCCAATTCCAGCAGGGGATAGGTGATCGCCTTGTCCACACAGCGGCGCACGTAACGCCCCGATGCATCCACCAGGTCGGTCGACCGGATCCGCCGCCATTGCAGCCAGGCGCGCAACCTGCCGCGTACCAGCGCACGAAGTGTTTCCCGGCGAATTTCAGCCTGAGAAATGGTAAATGCCTCTGGTTTGATATGCGGCCAGAGGTGGTATTTGAATGTTTTCAAATGGGATGCGCGCCATTTGCACTTGCGGAACAGCCGGTTTTTCAGAACCAAATCTGGATACGGGCGGCAAATCTTGTCCGGTTCGTTTTGCGAGCGGTCTCGATAACTTCCATAGGTCATCCAGCATTGGTGTCGACGGTACACATCGGAAACGTGTTGGAGGACATCGTTGTGGGCCATCGTATCATCGGCATCGACCAGGACGATGACATCTTCGTCTGCTGGTTGACTGAAATCCATCGCTTTGCATACATTCCCCATGGAATAGCGTTTATTGTGATTGACCAGCAGCGAAAAACGTTCGTCCCCCCGGATCATATGCTGCACGCGCTCGGCGCTGTCATCGGTGGACAGGTCGTCGATGATGATGCAATGGAAATCCCGGAAGGTCTGTTTCTGAATGATTCGCAGGTTTTCTTCGATCCAGGCGGCCGCGTTGTACATGGGTATGACAATGTGAAATTGCATCGCCGCTCCACGGAAGGCAATCTTTGTGAAATTATATCAAATTAATACCATATCATATTCCACCATCTTCCGCCAATATTTCCATGCAGATTTTTCCCGTCGTTTACCATGGCCAATTTCACCTTGCCTTATCCGGTTGGCCCTGCTAATAATTTTCATTTTGATAATTGGAACCGCTCGACTTCAGTGGTGTAATGGTGGAATCGATACGCGATCAGGTGATCGAATGCTTGGAAAAAGCCGCCGGCGAGGATCAGCTCATCGATGCCATGAACGAGCTGATTGCACGACACGGTCGCGAAGCCTGCTGCGTGATCCTGCACGTATTTACACACCTTGGGATGGAGCCGAAAGCGGCCGAACGCTGCTGGCAGGAAATTCTCGCGCATTACCGGCATCTGCGTCGGCAATTGGACCGGCCGATCAGCCTGCGGACGGCCATCTGCGACTATTTCTGCTCCATTCACAAGTCCTTGAAGAATCCCAAGGTGGTGGAAATCCACATTTTTGAAAAGGCGGTCAAAGCCTCCCGATTCGACAGCCTGACCGGACTTTACAATCGGCAGTACTTTGACGAATCGCTCAAGCGGGAAATTCATCGGGCCAAGCGCCACCATCAGAATCTGACGGTATTGTTTTTCGATCTTGACGATTTCAAGCGGATCAACGATTCCCACGGCCATCAGGCCGGCGATCGAGTGCTCGAGCGGGTGGCCAAAATCATCCTGGGCGAGAAGCGATCCGAAGACATCGCCGCCCGCTACGGCGGCGAGGAAATGGTCCTGATTCTTCCCGAAACCGATCAGCTGGAAGCGCTGGTGCTGGCGGAGCGCATCCGGGAGCGGGTCGCCGAGTCGGTGATCACCTTTCGCGGCAGCAAGATGCGCCTGACCATCAGCGGTGGACTGGCGGCGTTTCCGATCAATGCAACCACCGCCGATGCGCTGCTGAAATGTGCCGACCGGGCGCTGTATCGGGCCAAGGGAGCCGGCAAGAACAACATTGCGCTGTTTTCCGAGGATCGCCGGCGCTATCTGCGCATCGACCTGGACCGCAACGTTCGGGTACGCGAGCTCGATTTCAACGGTTCCGGCCAGCCCGGATGCAGAACCAAAAATATCTGCGCCGGCGGCATCCTGTTTGAAAACCCTTATCCCATACCGATCGGAACCCGGGTTCAGGTCAACATGCCGGCCGGCAAAAAATCCCCGTTGGTGATCATCGGTTCGGTGGTTCGCCTGGAGCAATTCGCCCCGGACCGCTACGACATCGGGGTTTCGATTTCTCTGTTCGAAATGGACAAAGCCGTGAAAAAGGAAGTGGCACGATGGCTGCAGCTGCAGCGCAGTGAAACGCCGTCCGGGTAGGCGCTGCAGTTTCGAAATGGCCGGTGCCTGGTACCGGCAATCCCGAAGGGTTTCCAATTGTCAAAATCTAAATCGATGTAAATCCCGGCGCCAATATTGGAGACGAATGATGACCATCAGCAAGGAATTGCTGGACATACTGGCCTGTCCGAAATGCAAAGGCGACATCTATCTGAATGAATCCAAAGACGGGTTGATTTGCGAACAATGCCGCCTGCTCTATGAGATTCGAGACGATATACCGATCATGCTGATCGAAGAAGCCAAACCCCTGGATTGATGAGCCGACCCCGACCGCCGAAACCTGCCAAGCTCGTCATTGGCATGTTTACGGCCGAACCGCTGCTTCAAACGGCGGTGGCCGGGGAGCTGGCGGCGCTGTTCGGATCGATTGATCTGGTCAGTCCCTGGTGGCCGTTCGATCAAACCGATTACTACCGCAAGGAAATGGGCGGGCCGTTGTACCGCCGGATGTTCGTTTTTCGACCGCTGGTCGACCCGGGGGATTTGGCGGCGGTAAAACGAAATACCAACCGACTGGAAAAACATTTTACCGCCGCCGGCCGCCGCCGGGTGAATCTCGATCCAGGATACCTGTTGATGGAGCGCTTTGTGCTGGCGAGCGGCAAGAACTACACCCATCGAATCTACATCGGACAGGGCATTTACGCCGACCTGACGCTGGTGTACCGCCGGGGTCGCTATCGTACGCTGGAATGGACCTATCCCGATTATGCCGGTGCGGACATTCGGAATTTCCTCGACCGGGTCCGCAAAAAATATGCGTTTGACTTGAAAGGGAGTGCTCAGCAATGATCAAAAGCATGACCGCCTATGCACGCGCCGAGGAAACCCTGGAGCAGGCCGTCGTCCGCATCGAGATCCGTTCGTACAACAGCCGGTTTTTGGATGTGGTGATTCGAATGGCCCAGCCACATCCGGTGTTGGAAGAAAAACTGCGGGCGAAAATCACCGATGCGGTGCGGCGCGGAAGGGTCGAAGTGCGCGTGAGTCTGAAAGAAGAGGCGCCGGAAAACGAACGTTTCGAGGTCAATTTTCCCCGGGCCCGGGCGCTGGTCCAATCCTTGAACGAGCTGAAAGAGGCCTGCAGCCTCGTCGGGGAACCTTCCCTGGAGATCCTCGTCGGCGCCGGCGATATCATCCGACCGGCCGAAGCCGACCGGGATCCGGAACACACCTGGTCCTTGATGGAAGATTGCCTCCAGCGGGCCCTGGAAGCCTTGGACGCAATGCGGTGCCGCGAGGGCGCAAACCTTGCCGCCGATATTGAGGCCCGGATCGGGCAGATTTCGGATGACCTGCAGCGCATCGAAGATGAATCCGGCAACATGCTGGAAACCTATCGCACCCGGCTGCAGGAACGAATCGTTGCATTGACCCGGGATATCGTCGACATCGATGCGGACCGGTTGGTCCAGGAGGCGGCATTTCTGGCCGAGCGCAGTGATATCACCGAGGAGATTGTCC
>DAXETY010000114.1:0-15752 GCA_051155755.1 Desulfobacterales bacterium | reverse complement strand
TGAAAATACAGACTTTGGCATGAATCTTGAGTTCCCATCCGGTCAACGATCGTACAGATCCGAGTTTGGCTTGCCATCGCGGCGCTCGGTTCGCAACCGGCTCTGGTTTTTTTGCCATTGTGTCCCATTGACTGCAGTGAAAGCGGCTGGCGGAAAAGGAAGGGTTCGTGAAAAAATGGGTTTTTCTACTGTGGTTCGGTCTGGTTTTGAGTAACCCGGCCGGCGTTTTTGCCGATTACAGCGGACAGTGGTTGGCAACCGTTACAGAATCCGTCAATCGCTGTAAAGGAACCAGCAAAATGGAGCTCGATGACTACAAGTTGACCATCGATCACGAGGGCAACGATATCAAGATCGTGATCATGGAACACGTTGCCCAAAGAATTTATAAGGGCGACATCGACCCGGAGCGTCCGCGAAATATTCAGGTGCAGTACACCAAATACATTTATGAGGGGGGCTATGTAAGCGAAGAGGTCGAAATCACCTTTGAAAGTGATCGCCGCGGCCAGGGCCAATCCGTCTGGAGCCGGTCGGACGGTTACCGCCAGTGCGGCGGGCGATTTGAATTTGTTTTAGAAAAAACAAGGCCCCAATGACGATCCTGTCGGGTGAATCGACCGAAGTGGTAAAAAATCCCCGCAGGACCGCTCCGGGAATCCATCCTGCGATTTATCGATAGAAACATCACCTGAATCCCCAGCCTGTCCCAAACGAATCTTCAACACCTTGCTCTCCGCCGGTTCGCGATTCTCTCCTTTTAGAAAGCAGCGCCGATTCCTGAAATAATCCGTGATATATAACGGTTTATTTATATCTCGCGCAAGCAGTGCGATTCCATTCAACTGGAAGGTTGTTCATTCTTGGATTATGAATTTATATTTTGTCTTAAATTTAATAACTTATCGTATTGGCGCTGAAAACAGGGTCTTTGGCACGGATCTTGGAAATTAAGAGGCCAAAAGATATCCGGCCTACCTTTGTGGTCAATTCTGCTGCCGAGCAAAACCCTGGTTTCGGTTTCATGCCGGGGTCAGGGGCATTGCGGCAAGAAGCAATTACTTCGGTGAGATTGAGATCGGCAAAGTCGCACCGCCGTTGGGATTGCACATCGCAAATCATCTATACAACGATACGGAAGTCAGACCCATGTTACTATTTATCGCCAGTGTGGTCGCCTTGCTGCTTGGTTACTTTGTTTACGGTAGAATCATCGATCGGATGTTCGGGGCCGACCCATCTCGTCCGACGCCCGCCGAAACCATGGAAGACGGGGTGGACTACATCAAGCTGCCGGTCTGGAGAATCTTTTTAATCCAATTGCTGAACATCGCCGGCCTCGGACCGATTTATGGTCCGATCCTCGGTGCGCTATACGGGCCGGTGGCTTTGATCTGGATCGTATTCGGATGCATTTTCGCCGGAGCGGTGCACGACTATATTTCCGGCATGCTTTCGGTTCGCTACGACGGCCAGAGCATTCCGGATGTGGTGGGGCGCAACCTTGGCAACGGTTTCAAACAGTTCATGCGCGGTTTTTCAGTGGTTTTGCTGGTGCTCGTGGGGGTTGTCTTTTTTCTGGGCCCGGCGGCGCTGCTGGAGAGCCTGACCGGCATCCCCACCAACTTGTTGATTGGCATCATCCTGGCCTACTATTTTCTGGCGACCATACTTCCAATCGATAAAGTCATCGGCAGAATCTACCCGGTGTTCGGCGCTGTACTGATTTTCATGGCGCTGGGTCTGATCGTGATGCTCGCCGTAAAGGGCTACACATTTTTTCCCGAAAGAACCTTCCAAAATATCAATCCACAGGAGCTGCCCCTGTGGCCGTTGATGTTTATCACGATTGCCTGCGGCGCGATCAGCGGGTTCCACGCCACCCAGTCACCCATGATGGCCCGCTGCCTGCCCAATGAAAAATACGGCCGCAGGGTATTCTTCGGCACGATGATCTCAGAGGGCGTCATCGCACTGATCTGGGCAACCCTGGCGATGTCCTTCTTTCATTCACCCGAAGTCCTCAACGAGGTGCTGGGTGAAGGCGGCCCCGGACTGGTGGTCAACCGCGTGTCCACCACGCTGCTGGGCCCGGTCGGCGGGTTGATGGCAGTCATCGGGGTGATCGCGTTGCCGATCACTTCCGGCGATACGGCTTTTCGCAGTGCCCGGTTGATTGTCGCCGACGTCTTCAAGGTTTCCCAGAAGAAAGCGCTCAAGCGCCTTACCATTGCGATTCCGCTGTTCGCCATCGGTTTTTTGATCTCCCTGTCGGATTTCGGGCTGATCTGGCGCTATTTCGGCTGGGCCAATCAGACATTGGCAACCGTCGTACTATGGACGTGTGCCGTGTATCTGGCGAAAACCGGGAAACTGCATTGGGTGGCGACCGTGCCGGCATTTTTTATGACGGTCGTAGTGGTCACTTTTATTACCAACGCTCCCATCGGTTTTAATCTGCCGATGAATTTGTCGACGAGTATCGGTATCGGGGCCGGCGTGGTCGCATTGATTGCTTTTCTGTGGAGAGTCAAGAAGATTTCCATGCCGGTTGAACCGGTATCCGAACAACCCTGAGGGTTGCCAATGCGGCCCTCGGTCGGCAAACGGCCCTGTATTTCAGTTGGAGATCAACTTCACCGCAGTGACGGCGGCTGATCGGAAAGGACGGATTCGTGAAAAAATTTGCATTTCTGCTGTGGTTCGGCCTTGTTTTGAGCAATCCGGCTGGCGTTTTTGCTGATTACAGCGGACAGTGGTTGGCAACCATTACAGAATCCGTCAACCGCTGTGAAGAGCTCGGAAAAGAAAAGCTCGATGAATATACGCTGACGATCGACCAAAAGGCCAACGACATCATGATCATGATTATGAAAAACGCTGTTCAGAGAAAGTACAAGGGGGGCATCGACCATGAGCGGCCGCGAAATATTCATGTGCAGGGTACCTATATGGACGACGGGGGCTACGTAAGCGAGCTGGTGGACATTACCTTTGAAAGTGATCGCCGCGGCCAGGGCCGATCGGTCTGGACATGGTCGGACGGTTACTACCAGTGTTCCGGACGATTTGCATTTGTTCTGGAAAAAACAGGGCCGCAATGATGCAAGACAAAGTTGCCCCGTCGTATCGCGAGCTTCATCGCCCCAAGAGCGAATTTGAAAATCGCCGCGACTATCTTGATCACGAACTGAAAATCATGCAGCCGCGCCGCTGGGCGCTCAATCTCCCGGGCCGTGACTTCCGTTTCGAGTGGGAAGACCTGGTGCCCGCCATTGCCGGGACCATCGGCATCATCGCCATGTACTCGGCCGTGATGATGTCCTGGGCGCAGGGACTGACCGAGGCCTGGGACCACATCAACCTGGGCAAAGAGTTCGCCATCGAAGTGGCCCGGGTCGAAATGTTGATCCCGGCACTGCTGTTCTGCGTGCTGGCTTCCGGTATCATCAACCCGCGTGCGAATCTGGCCGGAAACCACGGCCCGATGATCCCCTTGATTGGTGCGATTGCAGTGGCCGGAGCCCATCCCCTGGCGCTGGCGATCCTGTTAGGGTTATTCGGCTTGCTGCTGAGCCACTTCAAGGGCGGCTCCCTTCTGGTCAACCTGACCGGAGAAGGGGTCGCCGGCGGCCTGCTGGTTTTTTTGGGGTTTACCGGTGCCATCAGCCAGATCGGCCTGATCCAGAGCTGGGCCAAGGGCCTTGGAGGCGGCCTGGGCCACGTCGGCTTGGTGGTGCTGGGCGTCAATATCATCCTGTATGCTTTCCTGGCCAAGATCAACAAGCGCTGGCTGGCGATCCCGGCCTGCGCCCTCACCGGTCTGGCAACTGCGCTGGCGTTGGGGGCCGGTTTCGACCTCAGGTTCGAGACGGCAATGGGTCTGCCGAACCTGAATCCGGTTTACTGGTGGGGATCCACCGAACAAGGCTGGATGCTGGGACTGCCCACCTTGCAGCACTTCATCGCGTCCATGCCGTTCGCCATTTTGGCAGTGGCCATGTGGTCGCCGGATTTCCTGGGTCATCGCATTTTTCAGGAGATGAATTACCCCCGAGGCACCGACAAGGTCCTGATGGATGTCGATGACACCATGACCACCTGTTCGCTGCGCCAGATGATCGGCACCATTTTCGGTGGGGGAAATATTACGTCCAGCTGGGGTACCTACATTATCCCGGCTGCCATCGCCAAGCGCCCGATCCCGGCCGGGTCGATCCTGCTCGGCGTCCTGTGCATCATCATTGCGATCCTGGGCTTCCCGATGGATGTGGCGGTCTGGCCGCCGGTGATGCGCATCGCGCTGCTGGTGGGTGTCTTTCTGCCGCTGCTGGAGGCCGGCATGCTGACGATCAAAGATGCCAAGGATTCGCAGGCTGCCGGTATCTGTATTTTTACCGCAGCCGCAACGAACCCGGTACTGGCCTGGGCCCTGACCATGCTGCTGGACAACAACGGCCTGATCGGCGACAAAGAGCGTGCGAAACGGCTTTCCTTTGTGGACCGCATTATCATCCCAGGGGCTGTATTCATCGTGTCTTTGACAGCGATACTGGCGGTTGGTATGCTCGAATACCAATACGGCATCCCGGCCCTGCTGGGTTGAGTTTGCAGGGGGGCTTTTGCGATTCAGGCTTCCTGAGGTGATTGCGGTGGGTCCGATCCGGCTTCAGGTGTTTCGACCGGGTCCAGGGTGATTTTCATCTTGTCGCTCAACTCTTCGAGCTTCTCTACGATCATGCGCTTGCTCAACTCGATCGGCACCTTGAGGGTAAAGGTCCCGGTGAACATCGCACCCACCTGGAAAGTGCCCAAACTGTGACTGTCCAGTTCGTCGATTTCAATTCCCAGGTCCATCAGCTGGTGGGAAATGTCCTGGACCAGTCCCGGGCGATCAACCGCATCGACGACCAGACGCATGATGGATTCGGTTTGCGGCTTTGCCGGGGGTTCCGCAAAAGTGACCTGATAGGTTTTGTCTGCGGCAAGCGCTTGTTTCAACGCGGCAGCCTTTTCTCCGGCAATCTCGACTTTGAAAATACAGGCAGATTGACCTTCAAGGTGTATCAGTTTCAGATTCGACCATCTGCCGCCGGCGTCGGTTGTTATTTTCGCCAATTCCTTGACCCTGCCCGGCAGTTCCGGCCCTGTAATGGTCACAATAATCCGGGTGTCCATTCGTGATCACCTCCGCCAAAGAAAAAGAGTTTGTAATTTACATCCGGCAACCTTTTGATGGAGTCGGAATGGGTTCGTTTCGAATCCATAACGAAAACAAGGCCGGTTGGGAAATGCATATGACAACCGGGTGGTGAATGCAATGGATTTAACGATTCCTTATCCAGTCATTGACATGACGCAAGGAGGGACAAGGGCATGATCGACGCTTCCAACTACAACACGATCGAGACGCTCAAGAACGGCACCCCGGTGAGGTTCAGGGCCATCCGGGCCGACGACAAGGACCGGATCACCGAAGCCTTTCGGAACCTGGAACCCGAATCGATCTACACGCGCTTCTTTCAACACAAAAAAGCCCTGACCGAAACCGAACTCAAGGCGATTACCGAGGTCGATTTCGACAGTGTGGTTGCACTGGTGGTTACGGTCGGGGAGGGGGAGAACGAAACCATCATCGCAGCGGGGCGCTATGCGGCTTTCGATACCGCAAACAATATTCGCAGTGCCGAGGTGTCCTTTACGGTGGAGGAGGATTATCACGGTCAGGGGCTCGCCAGCCGCCTTCTGGGACATCTCACGCGCATTGGACGGGAAAAAGGCGTGGCCCAATTCGAGGCTCACATGCTTCCGAAGAACAAGGCCATGCTCACCGTTTTTGCCCGCAGCGGGTTGCCCATGCAAAAAACGTCTGAAGAAGGCATGGTGCACGTAACCTTATCGCTGGCGGAGTCGGTCGCGTGATCCATGCCGAATCGGGATCACGATTTCGAATCGATCGCCAAATTCACGCCATTGGGCCAGGAGTATTTTAAAACGCCGAGCGCTTGACAGCGTCTCACCTCGCTTTGCGGCAAATCAGCTTCTCAAATTCCGGAATCGGATGCATTTGGCCTCATTGTTCCCTTGATCCCGAATGGGGATTCGTTTTACAGTGCTGAACCGATCGACAAAACGATCGCAAAAGAAGCGATGGAAGGATCTTGAGGATGCCGTACGACAACATTCGCATCACCCGGGAGGGGGCCACCGCCGAGCAGCAGGCCGCATTGATCGAAGGCGCCACCCGGCTGCTGCAGGAGGTGCTGGGCAAAGACCCCCAGACCACGGTGGTGGTGATCGACGAAGTCGATACCGACAACTGGGGCATCGCTGGAGAGACGGTTACCGTCCGAAGAAAACGCGGAGCCTAGCGCAGGGGCTTGCCAATGAACGCAACCGATCGGGGTGAATGGTTCGAAAAGGTGCTGGAGGCCCGGGAAAGCCTGCAGGGCATCGCCCGCCGAACACCGGTGATGACATCGCACACGCTGGATCAACGTGCCGGGTCGCAGGTGTTTCTCAAGTGCGAAAATTTTCAGCGGATCGGGGCCTTCAAGTTTCGCGGGGCGTACAACGCCGTGCGGAAGCTTTCGGCGGAAGAACGCCGCCGGGGCGTGCTGACGTTTTCCTCCGGCAACCACGCCCAGGCCGTGGCCCTGGTGGGACGATTGCTGGGAGTCGCCGTCACGGTGGTCATGCCGAACAACGCCCCGCAAATCAAGCGGGCGGCGACCGAAGGCTACGGCGCCCGGGTGATCGATTATGACCCCGGGAAAGCCGACCGTCAGGCGGTGGCCGAGACGCTCTTGCGGGAAAGCGATTTTGTCCTGATTCCGCCATACGACCACGCCGACGTCATTGCCGGACAAGGTACCGCCGCGCTGGAGCTCATCGAAGCAGTGCCGGATTTAGACTGCCTGCTGGTCCCCTGCGGCGGCGGCGGGCTGCTGAGCGGTTCGGCCATCGCCGCCAAATCCCGGCGACCCGGATGCCGGATCGTGGGCGTGGAGCCGGAGACGGCCGACGATGCCGCCCGGTCTTTTCGCAGCGGCGTGCTGCACCAGGTTCACAACCCGCCGACCATCGCCGACGGCACCCGCACGCCATCCCTGGGCAAGTTGACGTTTCCCCTGGTGCTGCAGCATGTCGACGACATGTGGACTGTATCGGAGGCCGACATCGTCGAAGCCGTGCGGTTTCTCTTCTACCGGATGAAACTGGTGGTGGAGCCCTCCGGGGCCCTGGGGGTGGCGGCACTGCTGAAGGGCGCCGCCGGCCGGCTGGGTAGAACCGGCGCGATTCTGAGCGGCGGCAATATCGACGGTCCCACGATGTCCGGCATTCTGATGCAGGAAGTGCAGCGATGAAAATCAAGATTATCACCACCGGCGGCACGATTGACAAGCTTTACTTCGATGCCAAGAGTCAGTACCAGGTAGGCGATCCCCAGGTCGGCGAGGTGCTCAAGGAAGCCAACGTGGCAGTCGACTATGACATCCTATCCCTGATGCGCAAGGACAGCCTGGATTTGACCGATGCCGACCGGGGCCGCATCTTTCAGGCGGTCGCCGAATGCGCCGAATCGCGGGTGATCGTCACCCACGGCACCGACACCATGATTCAAACCGCGCTGGTGCTGGCCCGCATACCGGAAAAGACCGTTGTGCTCACCGGTGCCATGCAGCCGGCCAAATTTCGATATACCGACGCGGTGTTTAATATCGGCGCGGCGGTCACTGCGGTGCAATTGCTGCCTCCCGGAATCTTCATTGCCATGAACGGCCGCATTTTCGATCCGCACAACAGCCGCAAAAACGTCGACTTGAACCGTTTCGAGGAGAGAAACGGTCCGAAAACGGGGCCGGTTAAACAGCCATGAATTCCGAGGAAATCGTTACCATTGTCGACAACCACAATAATGTGGTCGGGGCCGAACCCCGCTGGCGCATGCGCAGCTACGGTCTTCCCCATCGAGCCACCTATATCCTGGTGTTCAATTCCGCCGGGGAGTTGTTCGTACAGAAGCGCACCGAATCCAAAGACATCTACCCCGGCCACTTCGATGTGGCCGCCGGCGGGGTGGTGATGGCCGGCGAAACCTACGAAACGGCGGCAGTTCGGGAACTGGAAGAGGAACTCGGCATCCGGGACACCCCGCTGCACCCGCAGTTCGATTTTTACTACGAAGAAGCCGGCAACCGCGTCTGGGGTAGGGTGTACACCTGCGTTTACGACGGTGACATGGTCCTGCAGAAAGAAGAGGTCGCGCGCGGGGATTTCCTTTCCCTTGACGAGATTCTGCGCATGTGTGAGCGCCGGCCGTTCACCCCCGACGGACTTTACGTCATCCAGCGCTACATGTCGCAGCGCGACAACAATCAAATCCGTTCCCGATGAAAACGCGCAGCCTTATTCCCGCAAGTCTGGTTTGCCTGGCGATCTGGTTTTTCGTCTCGGCCTGCACGTCGGCACCGCAGCCGACCCGACACGCCCTGGAGGGGCGCCCCGCGGAGGCGGCGGCATTTTTCGAGACGCTGGATGCCGCCGTTGAAAAACACCGGGTCCGAAATGCCGCGGCTTTCGCCGTGCCTGGGTTTCCGTATCTCCGTACCGATCGATTCCTGGGCGATCCGGCCCTGCACCCGACCGGTCCCGGTGCCCGGGATCTTTGGATCGAGTCGATGCGCCGACTCGACCGGTACGGACGCCGGCTGGAAATTCACAACCTTCCCGATCCGGTCGTTACTTCAATGGCGGATATCGCCGACCCTGGGAAAGCGCGAACGGAATTGGCGCGGCGCGTGGACCTTGCCGCAGTGCAGCTGCTCGAATATGACCGCAATCAGGCCGGCTTTGAAGAAAAGCTGCGGGCCGCGGCCATCGCACCCAGTGAATATTCCACCAACATGCGGGTTCTGGGCCTTTACCCTTTGTTCGTGATCCCCTTCGGCATCGGCACCGAACATGCCTATTTTCGATTCCGGCAGTGGCATGCGGCCGCCCCCGAAGACCTGCCGCTGGAAGGCACACTGACAACCTTTGTCCCCGAAGCCGACGGCCCGGAGCCAATCGCAGTGCTGGAGATTCTGGCCGCGCTGCCCTGCGATGCCTTCGGCTTTCCCGTTCTGAGCCCGGCCTACGAAAAACAATTGATCGAAGCGTTTGCACCGGTCATCGTCCAGGATGTTGCCGGCGATTACGATCGCTTCGGCCTGGTGCGATGGGGCGTTCGGGTCGATGTCGACATCGATCGACCGACGGTTTACTACTACCTGACCAAAGCCTACATCGGAAAAAACCCGGTCTTGCAGCTGAACTATACCTTCTGGTACACCGCCAGAGCGGGCCGGCGGCCGCCAAGCTACGAAAAAGGCCCCATGGACGGGGTCACCGTGCGCATCAACCTGGATCTTCACGGCCGAGCCGACCTGGTGGACATCATCAACAACTGCGGCTGCTATTACCTGATCGTGCCAAGGCGGGAGCGCATCCAAGCGGTGACTTCCACCTTCAGCGGCTTGTATCCATTCGTGCCGACGTACCTGCCGGAGGGATTTCCGGAACGCCCCCTGACCCTGCGATTGATCAGCGGCTGGCACCAGATCGAGCGCGTCTCGGCCGAATCCCCCTCGCAGGAACCGGCTGTGACATACCGGCTGCTGCCCTACGAACGGCTGGAATCGCTGCCTCGCGCCGACGGCTCCCACGCGAGCGTGTTCACGGATCAGGGGATCATGAAAGATTCCGAACGGATCGAACCCTACATTTTTTTCTCCATGGGGATTCCGAAAATCGGCTATATGCGCCAGCGCAGCCACCATGCCATCGAGCTGGTCGGTCGCGCCCATTTTACCGACCCGGGGCTTTACAACCGCTATTTCGAGTTTCACCCCTGAGGAAGAGGGAGCCGAAATGTTCGACTTCGACCGGGTGATCGACCGCCGGGCCACGGCCAGCGTGAAATGGGACAAATACGGCGGGGCCGATGTCCTGCCCCTGTGGGTGGCCGAGCTGGATTTCACATCCCCACCGGCGGTGATCGATGCCCTGAAGGTGCGGGTGGACCACGGCATTTTCGGCTACACCCATCCCCCGTCCGAACTGGTCGAGGAAGTGCGGCGGATGCTGGAGGTCAAATACCGCTGGCCGGTTGAGCCTGAGTGGATCGTCTGGTTGCCCGGGCTGGTAGCGGGATTGAATGTTACCTGCCGCGCGGTGGGCGGCGACGGGGATGCGGTGATCACCACCGTACCGGTATATCCGCCGTTTTTAACGGCTCCGGAGTTATCCCGGCGAAGGAAGATCACCATACCGATGGTTTGCATCTACGACCACTGGCAGTTCGATCGACATGCGTTTGAACAGGCCCTGACCCCCGACACTCGCCTGTTTCTGTTCTGTCATCCCTACAACCCCCTCGGCCGGGCCTTTGGGCGGTCGGAGCTGGAAGAAATCGCCGAGATCTGCCTGCGGCACGATATTGTCATCTGTTCGGACGAAATCCACTGCGATCTGATCCTGGACCCGACCCGCGTGCACATTCCCACGGCCAGTCTGCATTCGGAAATTGCCGACCGCACCATTACCCTGATGGCACCCAGCAAAACCTTCAACATTCCCGGACTGGGGTGCTCGTTTGCCGTCATCTCCAATGCAAACCTGCGAAAGCGCTTCAAACAGGCCATGGAGGGCATCGTGCCCCATGTGAATCTTCTGGGTTTTACCGCCGCGCTGGCCGCTTACCGCCATGGCGAGCCCTGGCGGCTGGCGCTGCTCGAATACCTGCGGGAAAACAAAGCGCAAGTCATGGCATCCGTCGGCCGGATGCCGGGATTGAAGACCACCGAAGTGGAGGCCACCTTTCTGGCCTGGATCGATGCGCGTGACACCGGGATTCAACAACCGGCCAAATTCTTCGAAAAGGCCGGGGTGGGACTGTCCGACGGGGCGGAGTTCGGGGGAGCGGGATTCGTGCGGCTGAATTTCGGCTGTCCGAGGCTGATTCTGGATGAAGCGCTGAACCGGATGGAAACCGCGCTTCGAAGGCATGCAAAGACGGGCGTGTAATCATCGCTGCGTTAGGAGGGACCATGATTGAAATCGATATACCCGGGTATCGAAAGCTGCAGCTGGAGCAACTGGTGCTCGATCACAACGGCACGCTGGCCGTGGACGGGGTATTGGAGCCCGGTGTCCGAACGGCGCTGGAGACGCTTGCCCGCGATCTTTTCATTTACGTAGTCACTGCCGACACGTTCGGCAAGGCCCAAGCGCAGCTGCGGGGCATTCCATGTGAATTGACCATCCTGCCGCCCGGCAGCCAGGACCAGGGTAAGCTGGATTTCGTCAATCGATTGGGTGCCGGGCATACGGTCTGCATCGGAAACGGCCGCAACGATCGACTCATGCTGGAGGCCGCCGCCCTGGGCATCTGCGTGATGCTGGCCGAAGGGGCGGCCGTGGAAACCCTGCAGGCGGCCGACGTGGTCTGCAACGGGATCGTTCCCGCCCTGGAGTTGCTGACAAATCCGCTGCGCTTGACCGCAACGATGCGTTCCTGATTCGATTGCCTCCAAAGCGGCCGTTTCCAAAGGCCCCTACCGCCGGACGGCGCCGACAAGGTGGCCGCCCGGCGGGGTGTTTTTCCATTTGACAGCCGCTTACGTGCACTCTATTATGAATCACTTTTTTTGGCTGGCGAGGAACCGAATTCTATTTAATCCGGAGGGCTTATGAAGCGATTCATCGCCGGTGCCCTGGTCGTGATCTTCATGCTGGCAGCGGTGTTGCTGCCGGCGCCGGGCATTGCAGGAACTTTCAATCCCAACCTGGGCGCTTCCTGGCGTTGCGGCAATCTGTTGATGGAAGAAGGAATCGATAAACTTCAGGTTCTTTCCAACTGCGGTGAGCCGGTGGCCGTCGAAAAAACCTATATCGACCAGTACGGCGAAGTGGAAAAACTAGTGTATGGACCCGATGCCGGCTATTACTACGTTCTGTATTTTTACGTCGGCAAACTGGTCGCGATGGAGGAAATTCGGCAATAGGTCCGGATCCTCAACCCCGACACATTTGCCTTCCATTCATTTGCGATTTGATTTGACTGCGCCTTTACCCCGATTTGACACCGGTCGAAACTGCGACACGTATCAAATATCCGTTTTCGCTCTCTTGAGCTTTTACTTCGGTCGCGACAATCACGAATTCAATTAAAACGGTACAATCGGAGGGCGTAACCGCCCGGGAGGGAGAGGAAAATGATTCAGGCAGACAGACGAAACCGTTTTCTCGTCCTGGTGACGATCATCCTGCTCGTATTTTTGGTTTCCGCCTGCAACAGTTCGAGGACTTTCGTGCTTTCCTCGCCCGCACCGGTGCTGGATCGAATCGAGCAACGCGGCGAAATCGTAGTGGGTACCGCAGGCAGCATGCCGCCTTTGAATATGACCACCCGCGAAGGCGAAGTGATCGGTTTGGAGATCGACCTGGCCCGTTACCTGGCAGATTCCCTGGGGGTCAAGCTCAACCTGCAGGTCATGCCGTTCAAGGAACTGCTGCCGGCCCTGGAATCCGGCAAAATCGACGTGATTGTCTCCGGGATGACCATTACCACCGCGCGAAACAGTAAAGTCGCTTTCGTGGGGCCGTATCTGATTTCCGGCAAAGGCATATTGACGAAGACGGCCACATTGGCGAACATCGAAGATCCGACCGAGATCGACCAGCCGCAGTTTACGATCACCGCCCTGGCAGGCTCCACCAGCCAGGCGTTCGTCCAGGCCGTACTTTCCAATGCCCGGTTCATTCCGGCCGACGATTACACCACGGCCGTTCAGATGGTACGGGACGGCCGCGCCGATATCATGCTGGCCGACCATCCCATCTGCATCGTCACCGTTGCCCGCTATCCCGAGGATGACCTGTTTACCATCATCTCCCCATTTACTTATGAGCCCATCGGCATTGCGCTACCGGCCCGGGATCCGCTGTTCGTGAACCTGGTCGAAAATTTTCTCGCGACGCTGGAAGGCAGCGGTGCCCTGGACAACCTGAAGGAGCGCTGGTTTCAGCAAGGCGACTGGTGGGACCGCTTGCCGTAAGGTAAATGAGAGCCAGTCAACGGATTGCAAGGCCCGGCGTCGAACACCGAAACGCCGGGTTTTTTTTAGAGAATCAAGGGCCCGATAGACAAAAACCCCCTGCGGTGTTAGCGTTCATGCGCCGTATCCGGATTGTCTGAAATTGAATGACTTCCTTTTCAGCAGATTGAAACTTGAAACGGTGATTATGGCTGGTATGGTTCCAGCATGAAAACCCGGTGGAAAAAAACGCTCATCTTTATTGCAGCAAGCCTGGTGTTGGTTGTCCTGCTGGCTTGCGCGACCGCCGTGGTATTTCTGTACAGCTACGAATTCAACCGTTTCAAACCCTACCTTGAACGGACTGTGAAAGAGACCTTCGGCCGGCAGTTGACCATTGCCGGTGACATTCGGGTCAAACCCGGTCTGCCGCCGGGATTGTCGGCCGAGGACCTGCTGCTGCAAAATGCGGCCTGGGCCAGCCGGCCCGAGATGATGACCCTTGCGCGAATCGAAGTCGCAGTCCGTCTGTTGCCGCTGTTGCAAAGGCACCTGGTGCTTTCCCGGGTGAAGTTGGTACAACCGGACATTCGATTCGAAGTCGGACCGTCAGGCGCCTGGAATGTGGCGCCGGCATCGGAAAACGCCGGTTCCCGGGAGCCGAAGAATCCACCGCCGGTGACAATCGAGCGACTTCAAATCCAGAGCGGCAGCTTTCAGTATCGGGGAAGCGACACAACTCAACATACCCTTGTTCTCAAAACATTCGATCTTCACCGGAAAGTGCTCTCCAGCAACCATGAAATTAATCTCGAGGGCAGTTTCGACGAAGAACCGCTGCATTTGTCCGGGACGCTGACGCAAATGTTGGAATTTATTTTTGCCAAAGCAGCCCTGGCCTTCGACCTGACGGCCGATGCGCGCACGACCCGGGTGTCGGCCGATGGGCGGCTGCAGCCGCAGGATGCGGGATTCGATCTCGACAGCCGAGTGGAGGTTGAAGGAGATACAGTGTTGGATGTGCTGCGGTTTTTCGGGATCGACGCATTTCCCGATTTCGGGCCGTTGCAGGTGAATGGTAAGGTCTCCGGATCGCTAACCGCGCTCGCGGCCGAAGATATTCAACTTCAGGCCGGCGGCGGCGGCTATCCGGAGACCCGCATCGAAGGCCGGATCGGTGATTTGAATCGTTTCCGCGACGTGGTGCTGGACTTCGTCTGCCATGATTCACAGGCGGCCTCCATCGAAAAAGTGATCGGAACGGCGCTGCCTCTGAAAGGCCCCTTCCGGGTGAACGGCCGATTCGAAGTGCCGGCCGAAGACCGCTACCGCTTCGGCGACCTGCAGCTGAGCTTGGGCGAAAACCATCTCCGGGGTGAACTGGTACTGGACGGTTCCGCAACGCCGTTGCAGATGACGGCTTCTCTGGCCGGACCCCGGATCGACGCCAGGCCCCTGGACATTTCCTTTCCGGCGTCCCCGGAAACCTACTCCGATCTGGGACCGTTAACGTTTGAAATCACGGCAACGGCACCTTTCGCAACGTTGTCCGCCGAGAAAATCAAGCTCCAGGCTGGCAGCCCGGATCGGGTGGAACTGACACTGGAAGGTTCCATCGACAATCTTCCGGATTTGGAAGGTCCGATGCTGGCCTGGCGGGTCCGGGGAAACCGCCTGCGGGAACTGGCTGCATTGCTGGGGCAGACGTGGCCGGTCTCCGGTAAATTCGAAAATTCCGGAAAACTCCTCAGCCCGTCGTCGAACCGATATCGCCTGGACGAAATCAAGATGACCGCAGCGGGCAGCGATCTGCAGGGCTCCTTCGAAATGGACCTTGGCGGCCAACAGCCGGTCGTTGCTGCGACCCTGGATTCGAAGGTTCTGGATCTGTCGCCGTTCCTGGATGCCGGTGCTTCCGATGGCCGCCCCGCAAGGAAATCGAGTGCTTCCACCGAAGCCCGCTGGTTTCCAACCGCTTTTCAAAAGATGCAGGTCCGCATCGACTATCGGGCTGCAACGCTTCGCACACCGGATTTCACGGCTCCGGAGATCAGTGCCGACATGACCCTGCAGGGGGGCAAACTCCTGCTGGCCGTATCGGGGCCCCGACTGCCCGATATTGTTCCGGAAGTAAAAATTTCACAGCTGGGCGGCTTTCGCGGCGACCTGGAGATTTCCAATGTGAGTGATCCATCGCCGGCAGCAAGTTTTGCATTAAAGACCGACAGCCCGGACATCGGCCTTGTCCAAATCCAGGGAACCATTGCCGGCCTGCCCGCACTGTATCCCGTGCAGGCAGATTTTCACCTGAAGTTTCCGGACGCCGCCGGCCTGGCGGCCCTGCTCGGACATCCGCCGCGGATGCAGATACAGGGCCCGCTTTCGGCCGAAGCGCGGCTGGAAATCCCGTCCGGGAATGCGTACCAATGGCGCCGGATCGACCTTCGTGCCGGAAAGAGCGAATTGTCCGGTGATCTGCTTATGGTCTTTTCAGGTGTCCGGCCGCAGATCAAAGCAGACCTGCGACTGCCGTTGCTGGACCTGCCGGCACTGCTGGCGGCCGGCGGGAATGCGTCGAAAGCCAAAGATACGGATTCCGAAAAACCGGCCGATATACGGAAGATCATTGCCGGCGCAGTGCAGCCGTGGGCCCGGGCCTTGCAGGCCGTCGAC
>DAXETY010000113.1:0-14496 GCA_051155755.1 Desulfobacterales bacterium | reverse complement strand
GGGGTGCGGCTGTGACAGGACTCGCACAGAATTTTCGGGGTCAGGTCGTCTTCGATCAGGCTTTTGCGCTCGGTGGCGGCCGGCGTGGAGTAGATGCGCCCGGCGATCTGGTGCAAGGTGGTGGTGTGGCAGCGAACGCAGTCGAAGTCCTGCCCGTCGATCCCCATGTGCACGTCCAGTTCCTCGTTGGGTTTCATCAAGGAGGAGTCCAGGTCCCCGTGCTTGACGCCGTCGCCCCCGCCGCCGAAAAAGTGACAGGTGCCGCAGTTCTTGCGGGTGGGACGGCTGACGCTCTGGGCCACCTTGTTCCAGTCCGGCGGCTCATAGGTTTTACCGTTGCCCTTGAACACCGTCGGCTGGTCCACCGTAAATCCGGCGCCGGTGGGAAATTTTTTGTAGGTGCCGGTCTGTTCGTGGCAAACCAGGCAGTCCACCGCGTGCGGATTACTGAAATCAAAGTGCTTGTCCTTCCAACCGTAGCCGGCATGGCAGGAGGTGCAACGCGGCTCGTTGGACTGAATGTTGACGCAGAAATTGTTCATGGTCAGTCCGCCCTTGCCGACCTTCAGTTCCGGGTCCACGTTGGGATCCAGCCACGACCAGTGAATCGTCTTCTGGAATTGACCTGCGGCCAGCTCGTGGCAGGAAAGACAGGCGGCGGTGACCTCCGGTCCGGAAGTAAACTCTTTTTGCAGGGCCGGGTGCAGCGAGTGATCGGCCGTGATCCAAATTTCGCGACCTTTGGTCGCCTGCTGGGCCATGGCGCGACCGGGGGCCTGATTTTCGTCGAGCACTTCGACCTGCGAATCGGCCGGCAGGGCGAAGCCAACGACGAACAGGCCGAGGGCGGCAACCAAACACCCGGTAAAGCGTTTCCAGTCTTTCATGAAATCCTCCACTCCTCCAGGAATCGATGCATCGCAATTCGGTTTCAAATGACGTATGAAATGAATAGCAAGGCCCGTGCCAGTCTGTTCCGGCAGGATGCTTTTAACAACTAACCGAATTTAAACAATTTAAAAAAATTTGCCTGGGTCGAAGCCCGTCCTTATGTTAACGTTTAGTTAACATGTGTTAACACTCATCTGTTAACTGTTAATAAAACAGGAGCGCCGTAAACACATTTCCCTTTTATCCGGTTTCCAGGGACAGATCGAAGCGCAACGGGAACGCAGCCTGTGAGAATCAAAGAAGGATTGCAGCTTAAAAAAAACAGTTCGCATTCGAATCGTCACGGGCGCGGTTCAATGGCGTCAAGCGCACGAAATTTGCATACGCGGAGAGCATGCTGATGGAAATTGCCAAGCACTGGGAGACCATCGTCAACACGCTGCAAGACGGATTGATGGTCGTCGACCCGGCCGGCACGATCCTTTTTATGAATCCGGCCGCTGAAAGGCTCACCGGTTATTCGGTCGGCGAGCTGATCGGCAACTCCTGCCGAGTGCTCAACTGCACCGGCTGTGAAATATACGGCGACGGGGTCGGCGTGCAGTGGTGCGGGCTTTATGCCCGCGGCGATGTAAAGGCCAAGCGCTGTCTGATCACCAAAAAAGATGGGCACGCGGTGCACGTTATCAAAAATGCCAGCGTATTGAAAGATGCCGACGGCAAGGTCATCGGGGCCATCGAAACGCTGAGCGACATGTCGGAGGTCGTCCAACAGCAGCGCGAAATCGAACTGCTGCGCCGTTCCTGCAACCTGGAGGAAGGGTTTCACGGGCTGATCGGGGAATCGGCGGCCATGCAGCGGGTCTATGAAATGATCGACAATGTGGCCGAAACCGAAGCCCCGGTCATGATACAGGGTCCCAGCGGCACCGGCAAAGAGCTGGTGGCCCGGGCGATTCACGAATCCGGTCCCCGCCGGGATAAGCCGTTTATCAAGGTCAATTGCGCCGCCCTCAACGAAAACCTGCTGGAAAGCGAGCTGTTCGGCCACGTCAAAGGCGCCTACACCGGGGCCGACCGACATCGCCTCGGCCGTTTCGAGGCCGCCCACGGGGGAACGATTTTCCTGGACGAAGTCGGCGACATCCCGCCGGCCATCCAGGTCAAACTGCTGCGGGTGCTGGAGGAAAAGGAAATCGAGCGCGTCGGCGACCACCAGCCGATCCCGGTGGATGTGCGCATAATTACCGCCACCAACCGAAATCTGGAGCAGCTCACGGCCGAAAACATCTTTCGCGACGACCTGTATTTTCGCATCAACGTCTTTCCCATCGACTGCCCGGCCCTGTCCGACCGCCGCGAAGACATCCCGCTGCTGGTACAGAACTTTATCCGGCAGTACAGCCTGAAATCCGGAAAAAAGATCACGGGTTTGTCTTCGGAAGCCCTGGAAGCATTATCCGGCTACGAATGGCCCGGCAACGTTCGCGAGCTGCGCACCGTCATCGAATACGCTTTCGTGCTCTGCAAAGACGAAACCATCGAGGTCGAACATCTGCCGCCGAAGATTCTGCATTCGGAATCCGGACCGGGTACCCACTCCACCCGCACGCCCGGTGAAGAAAAACAGGCCCTGATCGAGGTGCTGCGTCAGGCCAACGGCAACCAGTCCGAAGCTGCCCGAATCCTCGGCGTCAGCCGGGTAACCGTCTGGAAACGAATCAAGAAGCTGGGCATCGAGATGCCCGCCGATCTTCGGCTGCCGCAATAAAAAACTCCCGCCTTCCGTCAGACGGAAGGCGGGAGTTGAAAAGAACTGAATCGAAAGGCTATTGCGGTTCCTTGAAAATCTTCGGCGGCCGCTGGGTGTTGCCGGTGGCGTTTGGATAGGTCGGATAGATATAGGCCTTTTCGCCGGTCTCCAGCAGGTGGTTGGCTTCCTGCATGTACTCGTTGAAGCGAGACTTGCACTCGTAAAAACCATGCCACCAGGCATAGTCCGGGGCCATCATCATCGCGCCCATGCGCGCCCGGCGGCCCTCGTGATGCCAGAGCTCGTAGAACTGCAGCTCCAGGTGCTCGTCGAAAAATTTATCCCGGCTCAGGACTCCCTTTTCATACATCTCGTCCAGTTTGGCTTTGGCCGGCTTGTAATAGACCTCATTGTACTCCTGCACCGCCTTGTCGAAGCCGTCGTAGTGATCGTTGATCCAGGCATCCGAATGGCACTGGCGGCAGATGTTTTTCATTTTTTCGCGCTCCACCTTCCAGTCGGTATTGGCCGGAAAGGCCGCGAACTCCGATGGGCGCACCGTCAGCGGTGCCTGGGTCTCCCAGGAAAGGCGTTCTGTCACATCGTGGGTCGTGTGCACCTTGCCCGAACCGGACATGTGGCAGGCCGCGCAGGTGGGGGCCCGGTAGTCGATCCCGGGCGTCCAGGTTCCGGGAGCGGAGTCGAAATTGGACTCGTCCTTGTAGGCATGGTACAACGTACCGTGCTTGGACTCTTCGTAAATTTCGATCTGCGGATGGTCGGGGCCCAGGTGGCACTGGTCGCAGGCTTCCGGCATCCGCGCCTCGGCGATATCGAACCGATGGCGGGTGTGGCAGGAAGTGCACGAGCCCTTGCTGCCGTCCGCGTTCAGCCGGCCCACGCCGGCATTGGGCCAAGTGTCCGGATCGATGTTGCCTTCTTCGTCGATCTTGATGACCGTGCCGTGGCAGGTGAAACAGCCGGTCTTGCGCTCGTTGTCGGAATTCATGCCATCGTTGAGCCATGGGTCGATCTTCCAGATGATCTCGATGGTGTTGGCATGCTTGGAGCGGCTGTACTGGGTCACCTCGTCGGGATGGCAGCGGGAGCAGTCCTTGGGAGTTACGATCGAAGCGATGGGCACCTTGTACTTGCTTTCCCCGTAAGGCAGATCCGAACGACTGTAGTACTGCTCGTGTCCCTTGGCGATGTCCTCATCGCCGGGTTGAACCAGATGGCAATCCAGGCAGGTGATGTTGGAAACCGCGTGATCGCTCTTGGCCCAGTCGGCAAAGATACCGGGTGTCGTGGCGCGGTGACACTCGATGCAGGCCAACGCTTCCGGCGGAACGCTGCGTTCGATACGGTATTCCTTGACCTTGGGAAAGTTCGGCTGCTGCGCGAGAACCTGCCGGGGCGTGGAAACCAGCAGCAGCGCGGTTATCAGCAGACCGAAGGCGAAAAGAAACGGTTTTTTCATCATACCCTGCCTCCTTCATTTATCATTGGGAGTCAACAACTACCGCGAAGCGGGTGGCTTGAATTTTCTTCCTTCCGCACTCGCCGCTTTCAAGAAAGGACAGAAGCACTTTTGTGTCCCGAAGTTGCACTTGCAGTAGCACCCGGTTTGGCAAGAATGAATCCGAAGTTAATAATCCAGCGTTCTGAGTCCCTTGGCCCGATAGGGCAGTCGACGCAGTTGGCGAAACTCAACGACAACTTTGTCGTTGTGGACCAGGTCGTAGTGGCAGTCGACGCACTTTTTTTCGTAACCCGGCCGGGCGTACAGCACCGAACGATGCGCCAGCATGCCGCCCCGATTGGTGGGCAGGTGCAACAGGTTGCGATGGCACTTGCGACATTGATCGTTGTCAAAAGACGCATAGGCCGCCTGGCGTGCGGCCTCCCGATCATATTCGTCTTCCAAAAAGTGCAAGGCAACGTCCTTGATGCCGTGATAGGTCTTTGAAAAGAAAAAATCGAAGGTGTCCTGGGGCGCCGGCAGGTGGCAATCCATGCAGTCGACGACAACGCCGGCCGCGTTGCTGGTGTGGGTGGAAGCCCGCCAGGCCCGCACGGCCGGTTTGATCTCGTGGCAGGAGGCGCAGAATTCAGGGGTGGACGTCCGCACCATGGTGTAATAGGTCATGCTGAACAGCGGGAAGGCAATGAGAATGCCGAACACCACGAGCAGGGCCGCGATCCAGTATTTCTTTTTCATAACTTCCTTTCGGTTTTTCGTTTTACGGATGAAACCGAAAAACTCCGAAAAACTCCGAAAAACTCATAATTCGAAATTACCCGAGCGAATGACTCGGGTAAATACAAACAACACCCCAATTTGCGCAAGAAAACACCTTAGAGCGAGACCGCCCGAAAACCGGCGTCAAACATTCCTTCCTGGTCTGGAAACAGGGCAGCCGATTCGGTCGTGTTGAGCCATTGCCGACGGTTGGGGTGCCATCCGAAGTGTTTTCCCCGGCAGCAGGAAATTCGTTCCATACCCGGATATGTTTTCAGGCATGGACACGTTCCAGGAAGGCGACCTCGACAAGCCTGAAAATCGGCCATAAATTGAAACGTTGTCGAAACATTCAGGGGAGCTGGATGCCATGGATACACGTAACCCACCTTCCGACGCAGCCTGCAAGCTCGAGGTCGAAAGCGGCGCGCGCCTGCGCGAACGCCTGCCGGAAGTCGCCGAAAAAATCATCCGCAACTGCAACGACAAGGAATGCTTCACCCACACCGATTACGAACCCATTCCGTCGAAGCAGTCGGTGATCGAAATCATCGAAAAAGCTCAGGAGGTCATTTTCCCGGGCTATTTCACCCGGGAGAAGATCGATCCGGTCAACCTGCGCTATTACATGGGCCAGGCCGTGTCGAATCTGTTCGACATGCTCAGCGAACAGGTGACACTGAGCATCCGGCATGATTGTTTTCGATATGATCGACCCTGCAGCGAATGCCGCGACCGCGGCCACGACGTGGCACTGGATCTGCTGGATTCCATCCCCGAAATTCGCCGGATACTGGCCACCGACGTTCGTGCTGCCTACGACGGGGATCCGGCAGCCAAAAGCACCGATGAAATCATTTTCAGCTATCCGGGCATCTTTGCCATCATGGTCTATCGGGTTGCCCACTGTCTCTACGATCTGTCCGTACCGCTGTTGCCGAGGATCATGACCGAATACGCCCACAGCATCACGGGGATCGACATCCATCCGGGGGCCCGGATCGGCGAGCGTTTCTGCATCGATCACGGCACGGGTATCGTGGTCGGTGAAACTACCGAAATCGGCCAAAACGTCCGGGTGTATCAGGGCGTCACCCTGGGGGCGCTTTCACTGCCCAAGGACGCCGGTGAAAAGTTGCGTGGGAAAAAGCGCCATCCCAGTATCGAAGACGACGTGATCATCTACTCTAACGCCACCATTCTCGGCGGTGAAACGGTGATCGGCGCCCGATCGGTGATCGGCGGCAACGTGTGGATTACCAAATCGGTGCCGCCGGGTACACGGGTGACCATCGAGCCGGCCCACCAGCTGTACCGCTAGAACCGGGTGCAACCCTGGAGCGAATGCAACTTCATCCGTCTTGATAAACTCGTGGAATGTCGAAATTCATTGAAAATCTTTCGTTCCCGTAAAGCATGTCCCCGCAAAGGCGGGGAGTGGGAATCTCGAGATCAAATTAATATCAAACGGTTAAACTCGAGATCCCCGACTCCGCGGGGACGACACACGGTTGAAACGGACTTTTTACGATTCCATCAACCTTGAATCACGCGGAATCCTGGAGCTCGCCATGCGCTATTTTCGACAGATCGGAAGCACCATCGGCAATACCCCGCTGGTGCGGCTGAACCGCATTTCAGAAGGCACTGAAGCCGAAGTCTACGCCAAACTCGAGTTTTTCAACCCGCTGGGAAGCGTTAAGGAGCGCATCGCCGCCTCCATGATCGCTGCCGCAGAAAAAGAAGACCGCATCGGAGCCGACACCCTCATCGTCGAGCCGACCAGCGGCAACACCGGCATCGCGCTAGCGTTTATCTGCGCCGCCCGCAACTACCGTTTGCGGCTGACCATGCCCGACTCCATGAGCATCGAACGCCGCAAACTGCTCAAGCACCTCGGCGCCGAACTGGTTCTAACTCCGGGCAGTGAAGGCATGGGCGGGGCCATCGCCAAGGCACGGGAAATCCTGGAAAGCGAACCGAACAGCTTTATGCCCGACCAGTTCGCCAATCCGGCCAATCCGGCCATCCACCGTGAAACCACGGCGATGGAGATCTGGAACGACACCGAGGGACAGGCGGACATCCTGGTGGCCGGGGTCGGCACCGGCGGCACCATCACCGGCATCTCCCAGGCCATCAAAGCCAAAAAACCCTTATTTCGAACCGTGGCGGTGGAACCCAGGGATTCGCCGGTGCTCTCCGGGGGACAGAAAGGGCCCCATAAGATCCAGGGGATCGGTGCCGGATTTGTGCCCGAAGTGCTCGACATGTCGGTGATCGACGAAGTGGTCACCGTCACCAACGAGGATGCCTTCGAAACGGCTCGCCGCCTGGCGGCCATGGAGGGCATCCTGTGCGGGATCTCCTCCGGGGCGGCCGCCTGGGCGGCAATTGAAGTCGCCCGCAGACCGGAGTCCCGGGGCAAAAAAATCGTTACGATCCTGGCCAGCACCGGTGAACGCTATATCAGCACCGATCTGTTCAAGGAATAACCAACGATCCATTTAATGAACCCGGCCTCCGACATCGAAGTGCCTTCGGCGTGGACCGATTTTCTGGAAACCGAACCCACCGGTTCCATCATGGTCATCGCCGCAGGCAGTACCGGCAATATTTTGCGGCGGCGGCCAAGAGACGATTGTCTTAGGAGGGGTTGCCGGTATACAATATCAAATGGGCGGAAGCCTCTACGCTGCTTTCGGTTCAGGATGCCTCCGGTTTTTCGGTGGCACTGGGCATCGTGATGAAATTGGAAGGCAACGCCATGGAGGTGCTCACCCCCCTGGGCGATCCCACTGCGGTGGCCGGTCTGCGCTTCGGGCGTCTGAAGGTCGAACCGGGCATCTGGCGGGAAGAACCATACCGGGGTTGAATTAGCGGATTCGAAGATCAAAACAAATCCATGCACCGGGAAGTATTTGTAATGCGAGCGTCGAATTTTCTCCATTCCCTGCTTTGCAGGCAAGAACGGCTTTTTCAGGGAAAACTTCCCGACGGCTCAATCGATGCAACCATCCATCGAAGGGATATCTGTACGTTCATATGAAGGAACACGATGATGATTCGGGCGGAGACAAGCGTCAGAGCTTGAAACTCCGCCCCATGGAAATCGACGACCTGCCCGAGGTATTTCACCTGGGCGAAGAACTGTTCAAGGCCGAGGCGGTTCCCAGCATGTATCGTACCTGGGACTCCTATGAGGTCGTGGGACTGTTTCACAGCGACACCGAGTTTTGCCTGGTGGCCGAAATCGACGATACCATCGTCGGCTTTGCATTGGGCACCACCATCGAAAAGCGTCACTCGGCCTGGAAATACGGTTACCTGATCTGGCTGGGGGTTTCCCCGCAAGTGCAACGCAAAGGGGTTGCCGAAAAGCTGGTCCGAAAGTTCAAGGACATCCTGCTCAAACACGGCGTGCGCATGATTATCGTGGACACACCCGCGGAAAATCTGCCCGCCCTTCGGTTTTTCCGCAAATTCGGTTTCGGGCAGCCGCGTCAGCACATTTATCTGTCCCTGAACCTGGCCGCCGAACATCAACGCTTGAAGCAGCGGGAGAACGGTGACCCGCCGCGGCGTACAACCAAAACCAATGGCTGACCGCATCCGGGCCGACCGGCTGAAAAAACTGCTGCACCGCATGGTCGATATATACAGCCCTTCGGGCAAGGAAGAAGACCTGCTCGATTATCTGCGCGGCTATCTCAAACGCCGCGGTCTGGCCGCAGTGGCCCAGCCGGTGGACGAAAACCGTTATAATCTGCTGGTACTGCCCACCACCGACGAGGAAGCCGAACTGGCGTTCATCGGTCATGTCGACACCGTGCCGGCCTACGATCTGGAGCGTTTCGGGTGCAGCGAGGATGGCGACACGCTCAGCGGACTCGGCACGGCGGATATGAAGGGCGGATGCGCCGCCATGATCGAGGCCTTTATCAGCGCCCAGGAATCAGGGCTGACCGGTGCTCCGGTGGCGCTCTGCCTGGTGGTGGGCGAGGAAGAATCCGGTGACGGTGCCGCCCGGCTGCTGAAGGACCATCATTTTCCCTGGGCCATCATTGGTGAACCCACCAATTTGTCCTGCTGCCTGGAGTGCTTCGGCTATGCCGAAGTGCAGCTGGCCGCCTCCGGGCGAAGACTGCATCCCTCCATGGCCGACCCGCGACGCAGCGCCATTCAGGTGCTGCTGGCGCGCCTGATGCGGCTGGCCGCGCACATCGAAGCTGCTCGGCCGTCACTGATCTACAACATTCGCGATCTTTTCAGCTCACCGTCGGGATTTGCCGTTCCGGAGCGCTGTGAGACCTGGCTGGACATTCACCTGCCGGCCGATGCGGATATCGCTGAAATCCTTATGGAAATCGAAGAGATTTGTGTCGATGCCGCCGAAAATTCCGGCACCGACCTGGAGTTTCGCATCGAGTCCATCGATGCCGGCTACCGCCTGCCGGAAAAAGGACCGGTGGTCGAAGCGCTGAAAAACGCGTTTGAATCGCTGGGCAATCCCTGGCAGTCCGGCGCGTTCCGCAGCCATTCGGATGCCAACCAGATCTGGACCGCCGGCGTCAAACCCATTCTGCTGGGACCCGGCATGCTGGAGATGGCGCACACCGAAGACGAGTCGATCTCCTTCGGCCAGGTCTGCCGGGCGGCCGAAATTTACCTGGAGGTGCTGCGGTCCTTCGGCCGTTAGTGTCCATCCAGAATTGGCACTTTTTCCGCTGAGTCCCCACGACGACGTCCCCGGCAATGGGCGGGTACAGTGCCCTGCCCTACGAAGGGACGCGACGCTGCCAAGCCGCGGGGTCGGCCACCGCCCCGGCCGTTTTTGCATCTCCAGGAAAATGACAACCGGGTTTATGTTCTACTGAACAAAGGCGGGGTACCGTACCCGCCCGGCTGTTCGGGGAAGGCCTGACGACGCTATTTGGATGCGGCGGCGGCGGCCGCCTCCTGCAGCGCTTCGCTGAAACTGGGGTGCGAGTGCACCGTGCGGGCCAGGTCTTCGGCGCTGGCGTCGAACTCCATGGCCACCACGCACTCGGCGATCATCTCCGCCGCCCGGGCGCCGATGATGTGCACCCCCAGCAGCCGGTCGGTCTTCTTGTGGCAAAGAACCTTGACCAGGCCTTCGGCCGCCCCCAGGCAAAGGGCCCGTCCGTTGCCGGTGAAGGGATAGGCGCCGGACCGGTAGGGAATGTCGCGTTCCTTGAGCTGCTCTTCGGTCATACCCACCGCGGCGACCTCCGGCCAGGTGTAGATGATGGCCGGAATGGTGTCGTAGTTCACCTCACCGGGCTTGCCGGCAATGCATTCCACGGCGGCAACCCCCTCGGCCGAGGCCTTGTGGGCCAGCATGGGGCCGGCGATCAGATCACCGATGGCGTAAATGCTCTCCACGCTGGTGCGGTACTGCCCGTCCACCTGCACCTGGCCGGTCTTCTCGTCGGTCTTCACGCCGACTTCTTCCAGGTTCAGGCCTTCGGTTCGTGGACGCCGGCCGACGGCCACCAGCAGGCGGTCGAACTTGAGCGTTTCTTCTTCGCCGCCGGCATCCAGGGTGACTTCGACCTTCTTGGTCTTGCCGACGATCTTGGCCGCGGTCACCTTGGTTTTCATGCGGAAAGTCATGCCCTGTTTCTTGAGCATCCGCTGCAGGCTGCGCCCGACCTGCCCGTCGAGATTGGTGGCGATGTTCGGCAGCATTTCAATCACCGTCACCTCCGATCCCAGGCGACGCCAGACCGAGCCCAGTTCGAGACCGATGTAGCCGCCGCCCACGATGCCCAGCGTCTTGGGGACCTTGTCAAAGGCCAGGGCCTGGGAGGAATTGACGATCGAGGTGCCGTCGAACTCCATGCCCGGCACCTCAATGGCGCGGCTGCCGGTGGCCAGCAGGATCGCACCGGCTTCCAGCTTGCGTTTTTTGGAACCGTCGCCGTTTTCGGCGACCTCGACGCTGTTTTTCCCCGCCAGGGAAGCGGTGCCCTGAACCACATCGACCTTGTTGCGTTTGAGCAGGCCGCGCACGCCGTCGGTCAGGGTCTCGACCACCTTGTCCTTGCGGGCCATCATGGCTTCCAGGTCCAGGGAGACCTTGCCGGTCTTGATGCCGTGGGCGGCAAACTCTTCACGGGCCATGTGGTAAAATTCGCTGGAATCCAGCAGGGCCTTGCTGGGGATGCAACCCACCCGCAGGCACACCCCTCCCAGGCGGGATTCTTTTTCCACGCAGGCGACCTTCATGCCGAGCTGGGCGGCGTGCACGGCCGCCACGTATCCGCCGGGTCCGCTGCCGATGATCACCAGGTCGTATTTCTGCGATTCAGCCATGGTCATATCTCCAGGATCATGCGTTCCGGGTTTTCGAGAAGTTCCTTGATGCGGCGCAGGAAGGTAACCGCCTCCCGGCCGTCCACGATGCGGTGGTCATAGCTCAGGGCCAGGTACATCATGGGACGGACCACCACCTCGTCGTCGATTACCACCGGCCGTTTTTCGATGCGGTGCATGCCGAGGATGCCGCTCTGGGGGGTGTTCAAAATGGGGGTGCTCAGCAGCGAGCCGAACACCCCGCCGTTGGTGATGGTAAAGGTGCCGCCTTCCAGGTCGGCCAGGTCGAGTCGGTTGTCCTTGACCTTCTGCACGAAATCCACGATGGCCTGTTCCATCTCGGCCATGCTGAGGCTCTCGGCGTTGCGGATCACCGGCACCACCAGCCCCTTGCCGGTGCCGATGGCCACCCCGATGTGGTAGTAGTGATGGTAGACGATCTCCTTGCCGTCGATAAAAGCGTTGACTTCCGGAAATTCCTTGAGGGCCTCCACGCTGGCCTTGATGAAAAACGACATGAAGCCCAGGGCCACATTGTAGCGTCTCTGGAAGGCATCCTTGTAGCGGGAGCGCACCTCCATCACCCGGCTCATGTCCACGTCGTTGAAGGTGGTCAACATGGCGGTGTTGCGGCGGGCCTCCAGCAGCCGTTCAGCGATGCGGCGCCGGATGGGCGTCATGGATTTGCGGGTGGTTTGCTCCTCGCCCGCGGCCTTCTCCTCCCGCGGTGCTTCCGGCGCAGGTGCCTCCCTGGGTGTTTTTTCGGCTGCACCGGATTCCAGGTACAACAGCACATCGCCTTTGGTCACTCTGCCGCCGGGACCGGTGGCCGGGATATTGGCGGCATCCAACTGATTCTCCTTCACCAGTCGGCGTGCGGCCGGCGCCAGCATTTTGTCGTCGGTATCCGTTGGCGCAGCGGCCGGCTTTTTTTCTTCGGCTGCGGCTTTGGGGTGTTCTTTTTCTTCGGCGGCCGCCTCGCGCGGCTTTTCTTCTTCGGCTTCGGCCGGCTCTTCTTCGGCCGGTTTCTCTTCGGACGGCTTTTCTTTTTCTTCGGCTTTTTCTTCGGCTTTTTCTTTCGATTTGCCGGCTTCAGCCGCTTCGGTGTCGATCGTTCCGACCACCGCACCAATTTTGACCGTTTCGCCTTCCGCAACCTGGATCTTCAGCTTCCCGTCGGCCTCGGCTTCGACTTCGAGGGTTACCTTGTCGGTTTCGATCACAAAAAGCGGATCGCCCTTTTTGACCGCTTCACCGTCTTTTTTGAACCACTGGGCCAGCACCGCTTCGGTCACCGATTCGCCCACACTGGGCACCTTGATTTCCACTGCCATAACTTCCAACCTTTCTTTGGCACAGAAACGATATTTACAAATGCAAGAATGCGCTGCCGATCCGATCGCTGCGCAACGCCTTCGCTTGAAAGAAATTTTACTCCGGTAATCGGGCGGGTACGGTGACCCGCACTACGGCGGCCGGTGGCCGCTCATTTATGAATCTGAGACTCCGTCGTACCATCCGTCATGCGTGCATGGACACCAGTCAGGAAACTTGGCCGTTCTTCGGCTTGGGCCCGACAGCGTCGCCGATGACCTTTTCCTGCTGTTCTTTATAAATCACCGGGAAGCCGGTGGCCGGGCTGGCGGATGCCGGACGACAGATGCAGCTCAGCGGCCGGTCGATGCGTTCGGCAATGCGCCGGTGGACAAACTGCCAGCCTCCCATGTTTTCGGGCTCTTCCTGGACCCAGAACCATTCCTTGGCGTTGGCGTATCCGCCCAGCGCCTCCGCCAGCGCTTCGGCCGGAAAGGGGAAAAACTGCTCCAGTCGCACGATGGCGGTTTTGGTTTCCTCCCGTTCCTGTCTGCGCTGGTCCAGGGCGTAGTAAATCTTACCGCTGCAAAGCAGCACGCGGCGGGGCTTTTCGACTTCCGGATCCCCGATGACCTGCTGATAGGAGCCTTCGGACAGGGCATCCAGGGTGGAAACCGCCTTCGGATGCCGCAACAGGCTCTTGGGGGTCATGACCACCAGGGGTTTGCGAAGCTTGCGCAGGGCCTGGCACCGCAACAGGTGAAAATACTGGGCCGGAGTGGTCGGGTTGACCACCTGCATGTTGTCGTTGGCACAAAGTTGCAGAAAACGTTCCAGGCGGGCACTGGAGTGCTCCGGCCCCAGGCCCTCCCAGCCGTGAGGCAGCAGCATTCCCAATCCGCTGAGCCGCTGCCACTTGGCCTCCCCGCTGGCGATAAACAGATCGATTACCGACTGGGCGTTGTTGGCGAAATCCCCGAACTGCGCTTCCCAGAGTACCAGGCCCTGCGGCTGCGCCGTGGCATAACCGTATTCGAAGCCCAGCACGCCGTATTCGGACAGCAGGCTGTTGTAAACTTTGTAAAGTGCCTGGGATTCTTCCAGGTTGTTCAAAGGGATATAATCCCGGCCGGTTTCGGTGTCGATCAGCACGCTGTGGCGCTGGGAGAAGGTTCCGCGGCCGCAATCCTGCCCGCTCAACCGCACGGGGTGGCCTTCCGCCAGCAGAGATGCCCATGCCAGGGCTTCGGCATTGGCCCAGTCGATGCCTTCACCGTTTTCAACGGACTCGAGGCGTTTTTGCAGCAGTTTTTCGAGCTTCGAGAAGATTTTGAAGTCCGAAGGCACGGTTGCCAGCCGTCGGGCCCACTCGACCAGGCGTTCTTTTTCCACACCGGTTTGCGGCATTTCATGTGAATAGGAACCGTGATAGCCGTCCCAGTTTTCGAAAAACCTCAACTCGGGGAACGGACAGGCGGTGCCGTGAACCTCCTCGTAGGCCGCCTCCAGTTCGCCGTTGATCTTCTCTTCGGATTTTTGAATTTTGTCTTCGTCGTTACCGCCTTCTTCCAGGAGACGATCGGCAACCATGCGATGCAGCGAAGGACGCTCGCGGATACGGTCGTACATCTGCGGCTGGGTGAAATAGGGTTCGTCGCCTTCATTGTGACCATAGCGCCGGTAGCAGATCACATCGATCACCACGTCTTTTTGAAACGCCATTCGATATTCGGAAGCCAGCCGGGCCACGTGGACCATCGCCTGAGGGTCTTCTCCGTGCACGTGAAAAATCGGCACCATGATCATTTTGGCGATATCGGTGGAATAGCGGGTGGAACGGGCATCCTTGGGCAGTGTGGTGTAACCGATCTGGTTGTTGATGACGATGTGAATCGTGCCGCCGGTCCGATAGCCTTCCAGCTGCGACATGTTCAGCGTTTCCATAACCACGCCCTGG
>DAXETY010000112.1:0-28182 GCA_051155755.1 Desulfobacterales bacterium | reverse complement strand
TCGTATTCACCGTTTTTTTTGGGAATCGCAGCTTCCACGGTCGACCCGTTGGCGATCTCCAGCCCGGCCTGGCGAACGATCACTTCGATCGAGAAGTTCGGCGTGGTCGATTCGCCGCCACCCGCGGCGGTGGGAACGCTCAACTCCATGATCGCAACCCGTGAAAATACCGCGCTGATGAGCAAAAACGGAATGAGCACCACCATCAGGTTCAAAAAGGTGGTGACATCCAGCGTCGGGGTTTCCTGCATCCGCTTTTTTCGAAAACTGCGTCTGGTCATAATCAGCTCGCTTCAATTTGGCGCTTGGTAAAATTGGAAATGGTGTTCAGCGCTTTGACCGATGCCATCTCCAGATTGTCCACGATGTGGCCCGTGGTGGAGGTCAACTTGGCATGGAACAGCAGCAGCGGAATGGCCGACATCAGACCGAAAGCCGTGGTGTTCATGGCCACCGAAATACTGGCCGACAGCAGGTCGGCCTTTTCGGCCGGATTGGCGTTGGCCACCGCGGTGAAGGCTTCGATCAGCCCCATGATAGTGCCGAGCAACCCCAGCAGCGTGGCGATGTTCGACAGCAGCGCCACGTAAGGGGTGCGCTTTTCCAGCTGCGGGATGATCTCCATCATGCTCTCTTCCATGGCGATTTCGATGTCGTCGCGGCGCCGAACCGCGCCCTGGCGCGCCAGACCCATGGAAAGCATCTGCGAAATGGTGGATTTATCCTCGGCGACCATTTCCCGGGCCGCGTCGAACTCCCCTTCGGTCAGCACCGGCTGCAGGCTGCGCCACATCTTCTGATTGGCGCTGTGGATCCGTTTGAGCTGGATCCAGCGTTCGATTGCAATCGCCATCCCCACGGCAAACACCAGCAGAATGGGGTACATGAACAGCCCACCCTTTTGGAAAAAACCGACCATTGAATAGAAAACGTCCATTATGAACCTCCCGGCGCACCGACTTTATTGAGCGGTGCTTACCTGATAGAATTCGATCTGCCGTTCGAAAACGTCCCGGTCCACCGGGACATCGCCCTCGTCCAACATTCGATTCAAACTGGTTTCCACTCCGATTTCCGAGCTTTTCCAGGGCACGATATACAACGATTTGGGGGCTTCGTCGTTGCCGACGATGGACATACCGGAAAGCTCTTTGGCGTCGGTTTCCTCGTTCGGCTCGGCATCCTGCGCAAAGGCCACCGCCGCAGACAGCAGAAGGAAACAAAGGCTAAGTTTCAGTGTTCGAATCATGGCGCCTCTCTCGAGCTCGGAAATTGTAAAAAATCATTGAAATTAAAATTTTAATTAATACCTAACCGCAGGCGCAGATCAGCGATCCATAGTTGCACCTGCTCATCCTCGGGTCGGGCCCGGCTGTAAACCTCGTAATGCTCGAGTGCGCATTCCAGGTCGCCGAGGTAGAGGTCACAGAGAATGCCCAGGTTGCGGTGGGCCGGCAAGTACTGCGGAAAACCTGCCAGCGCCTGCTCATACATGGCCCGGGCTTCATCGAAGCGACCGCTTTTGCGATACAGCAAACCGAGTTCATTGCAGGCAACCGGGTGGTCCGGAACCAGCTCCAGGGCCGTTTTCAGATGCCCCTCGGCCTTCTCCGGCTGGTCCAGATGCCGGTAGGCGATCGCCAGATTGATGTAAGGCGCCGTAACACCGGGAGACGCCCCGATGACGGTCTCCAGCAATTCGGCCGCCCCCTGGTAGTCCTGCGCTTCGAGCAGGTCGACGGCGCGGTCGAAATCTCTGCGGGACGCCTCGCCCAACTGGGGCACCTCCCGGATGACAAAGCCCTGTCGGCCCTCCGGAAGCGGCGCTACCGTCGGCCCCTGGCCGGCCGACGATTCCATCGGGGCCGACTTCGACCGATCCTTTCCACCGGTGGCACATCCGCCGATAAATGCCAGCGCTGCCAGAAGACCGATCATAACGAACCATCTGCAAGTTTTTGACTTTTGCCGCTTTCCCATAATCTTGTGTCTCATCGCACTGCTCCCGGTTTTGCGAAACAGACTCACTGCACGGCGGCACCGGCAGCAAGGCCCGTATCCGCTTCCTCACGCACAGCACGGCTCGCTGCGGTGGATTCGGTGTCCGGATCTTCAATGGGCTCCGCGGTTTCGGTTTCATCCGGATTCATGGATTCAGAAACTTTCCCGGGTTCCTCGTTCGATGTCTCCTCCGGGGTTTCGGCATCTTCCGCTCCAGCCGCCGCATCCGGTGGACGTTGCGCCTCTGCTCCCGCATTGTCCACTGTCCCGGATTCTGTCGGCCCGGAAACCGCATCCCCGGATCTTTCCACCTGCACCGGCTCCCCGGGCTCGGTTTCAGCCGGCCCGGAGGCTGCTGCGTTTCCGGTATTTTCCAGCGGCGAATTCCCCTGCGCGACGGTGTCGACCGGCTGCCCCGCGGGTCGGTCAATTTCAAAGACGTACATGTCCAATGAACGGATGACGGCGCTGGGGGCTTCCGGCTTGGCATAGCGGGCCGGCATGAATTTGGCCAATTTTTGCAGGCTCTTGTCGATCCAGTCATTGTAGATGCCGTGGGAAATCAGCTCAAGATTGCTCTCGTGCACCTCGATGGCTTTTTCTTCGAAAGGGTAGGCCTGTTCTTCGATGGCCAGCTCGTACTGCTCCAACTCCAGGGGGCTCAGGCCCTCCGGACGCTCGGAGGTCATCAGCGCTTTGCTGAAATGGCCGTATATCTCGGCCAGGTAGAATGTCGCCGCGGCGGTGAATTCCCCGAATTCGTACTCGATGAGCCGGTTGAACTGCTGTACGGCGGTCTTCATCAGGTTGCGTTTGGTCAACAGATTGGTTTCAAAAGGCTGAACCAGCCGGACGGCCGTGAACTGTTCGTAAACCACCTCGGCCAACACCAGCGCGGCGCCGGCGGCCAGATACCGGGTTCGGTCCGTCCGGGCGCTGCCGGCGGCGGCGTCGATGGCCACGATCTGCCGCAATTCGTTCAGGTAGGCTTCGCGCTCCTTCTGTTCCTTGAGAATCTCGGCGATTTTGTTGCGCGTTTCCAGGTTGACTTCCACCGGCTGCGGGAAATAGCCCACATATCGCTGGTAGACTTCCAGCGCCTTGGAGCGCTTGCCGTCTTCGATGTACAATTCGGCGGCCACCAGCAGGGCTTCCATCCGAACCTCGTCGTCGCGGGATTCGGTTTCGATGCGCTCGTACTCGGCGGCCGCCAGGGAGAGTCGACCGCTCTGGCGGTACACGAAGGCGATCTTCTTGGTCACCTCGGGCTGCAGCTCGTGGCCGGGGAAATCGCGGCGGAATCGGTTCAGCACCGTGGCCGCCGTTTCCCAGTCTTCGAGCTGAATCAGGGCGGCGGCGCCGTCGTATTCGGCCGTGGGCCGAATCGTTGATGTCGGTGCCATGCGGCCGACCCGCAGGAAATGATCCGCCGCCGTACGGTAGTCTTCGGCGGTGCGGGCCTGATCCCCCTGCTGGTAGATCGAGGCTGCCAGGTTGTCGATGCGCTCGTCGCGGGTCTTGTCGCCGGCGGGCAGCAGTGCCAGCACCTTCAGATACCCGTTTTCGGCCTCCGGGTAACGTTCGAGTTCATAGGAAGCGTGGCCGACCACCAGCCAGGCTGCGCGGACCACCTCGGTGTCGGCTTTCGGGAATGTCTCGATCAATTTGCCGGCCGCCGCCAGGGCCGGTTCGAATTGTTTCATGACGTAAAGGTCATCGGCGGCGGCACCCAGCACGATCGCGGCCTTTTCGTGGCCCGGAAACGTGTCGGCGAATTTGAGAGAGCTGCGGACCACTTCCTCTTTGACGGCGGCCTGTTTCTCCGGCGCCACGGCGGCCAAATGCTCCCGGTAGGCGTAAACTGCCGCGTAGCCGGCCTGGGAGGCATTTTCGTGCTCCGGGTAATCGTAGGCGGTTTTCTCGTACTCCACCGCTGCGGCACCGAAGGATTGGTTTTCCATCAACAGATCGGCCAGCTGATAGTTGATGACCGGCGATTCGGTGTCCATTGGAAAGGAGGCCAAAAATTCCCGGTACCAGTGCAGCGCTTCTTTGAAATTGGCCTTTTTGTCTTCGGCAAGTTTCGGATTCTGGTAACTGGCGTGATAGTGGTTCGCCAGGTCGGTCAGGTTGGTTTTTAAATGACCCAGTACGTCGGGGCGCGCTTCCGGCTCGAAATACTGCCAGTATTCGGCCTTGAGGCCGTAAGTGGTGGCAAATGCCTTTTTGGATTCCAGCACCAGGCTGGGAAATCCGCCGGCGGCGTGAATTTCGATCACCCGCATGTGAAAATTCGGCGCCAGCTTGTGGAACGGATTGCGGCTGACAAAGGCGCTGTAGGTTGCGCTGGCATCGGCATAGCGCCGCTTGTCGAAGTAAAATTCGGCCAGATTGCTGTAGACGTTGTGTTCGTAGGAGCGGTTGCCGTGTCGTTCAAAATATTCCACCACGACGTCGGATCCGCCCAGATTGGAAAAACTCAGACTGATGACGCGGAAGGTGTCTTCGGTGCGCTTGTGTTCGGGCTCGTCCTCGGTCTGTTCGAAGTCGTATCCCACCGAGACCTTGTGATCCAGCAACGCGATGAATCGATGCAGTCCTTCCTCGTAGAATTCCTGCTTGTAGAAGGTCCATCCCAGCTTGTAGAGCGCCAGTTCGTAATAGGATGAACCGACGCCCATATCGACGACGCTGGCATAGGCCTCTTCGGCGTCCAGGTAGTGCTTGTGGGCAAAAAAATGTTCCGCACGCCGGAACTGCACTTCGTCGATGTAGCGTGAGCGTGGATATTGGCGCACCATCCGGTCCATGACCGCCATGGCTTCCTCGGTGCGTCCCAGTTCCTCGTAGGCACGGGACATCTGGTACAGCACCTGGTCGTTGCGTTCGTAAAGGGGATGGTCGTTGAGCAACTTCTGATACAGGGCAATGGCCTCGCGGGTACTGGCCCGGTCCAGATCGTCGATAGGCGCGGCCAGACCATCCCCATTGGGCGGTGGAACTGCCGAAGGGAGGCTTTGGGAGGCCCGGTTTTCAAAATCCGCATCCGATTCGGTTGTCTGCGGCCGGGGGGGCTTTCCCGGATCCGCCGGGGCAGCGGTTTCGATTCCGGCCGCCAGCGGCCGCACCACCGGCTCCGGCGCAGTCAAACGCTTGCGCGGTTTTGGTTCGGTCGGCGCACCGCCCTTGTCGGTTGGCGTGCTGCCCTCGGTGATGGTGCCATACTCTTTTTCGATCTTCAGATCGGCCAGGCGCCGGATTGCCTCCGGCGCCAGGGCGGAGTCCGGGGTCTCTTCCAGAAAGTGCTGATAGCCCATCATGGCTTTGTCCAGACCGCCTTCGATTTTCTCCTCCTTGATCTCGATTTGCACATCGCGCAGCTGGCCGATGGTGCCCTTGTCAACGGTGGTTTGACACCCGGAAAGCACGACAAGCGCCGCTATCAGGAACCATCGCATCCAGCTCATTCGGCCACCCTTTCCCGGGTTTGCTCCCGGACGGCCCGGTCGTAACTGTCCGCCATGGCAAAGCGAGCCTTGATTTGGAATTCGCTGAGCCGCTCGCGGCGACGGGTGAGTTCCGTTACGGCCATGGTTTCCAGCAAATGACCCTGGCGTGCCATCAGTTCCGCCACCGTTTCACGGGCTTCCCGAATCAGAATCCGCTGCCGACGGATCCCATCGTCATAGCCCTGGTAGCTTTGCGTGGCGGCCTGGCGGGTGCGCACAAAGGAAGCATATTGTTCCTGCAGCAGGGCCACCTCGTAATTCAGGGCGCGAAGATGCTTGTGTGCCTCGGTGAAACGCCGGTCGTATTCGGTATGGATGTTCCAGAGCAGCACACCCCGCAGCCGCCGGATGCGGTCGGCGATTGCCGGCGGCACTGTCTTTCCACCGGCGGTCAACTGCCGTTCCAGGCGGTTGATCGCTTCACCGACGATGCGCTCCTGAGAGGTCGCCAGGTAATCGGGCCGCGGCACCACCAGCATGGCCTGCAGGCGTTGCTCGATGCGGTCCCGCTGTTCCAGCCGCAGCCGCATCTGTGCGTCCAGTCGCCGAAATTCGCGGTCAATGGCGGGCAACAGCGGTTCGTAATAGGCCCGGCGCCGGGCAATGATCTCTTCGAAGGCATCCAGGTCCCCTTCCCAGGCATCCAGTTTTTTGCGCAATTCCTCCAGGTCCAGATAGTTTTTCAACGATTCCTGAAAATCGTGGGAAGCCATCAAATCCAGCAAATAGTAGGTTTCGGGCGTTTGCGGCAGCCGTCGCAGTTTGACGACCCAGTTGGCATCCTGCTTCAATTCCTCTCTGACCAGGGCCTTCAGAAAATGGCCTTCGCGAATGCTCTGGATCGATGCGCTGAGCTTGTCGACCTCGGCGCCGAACTTTTCCAGGGCGCTGCCGTACAGCAGCGCCGCTTTGCTGTACACGTCCAGTTTTCCATAAACATACGGCACAGCCAGCATGGCTTCCTGCACGGAAGGGTCGGTCACCTGGCGCGTCACCAGAATGCTCCAGGGCACCAAGGCTCTTTCGAAACGACCGCGGGATGCATCCGCCCAGCCGGAACCCAGCAGCGCCCGGTTGGAGAACGGACCGGTCAGGCGCACCCGGTCCAGCACCGCCTTGGCGCCTTCATAGTTGTGCTCGTCCAGCAGCTTTGAGCCCAACACCAGGTTCGATTTGTCTTTGATCGCCAGTGAAAGGGCCCGATCGCTTTCGATTTGACCGGTGCGGTCGAGACATTCGCGCCCGGCCTGCTTGCTGCCGTCCCGCAGCAGTGCAATGCCGAGATTATAAGTGGCAAAGCCTTCGAGGCTTTCGGCTTCCTGCAGGTCTTGCAGGATCTCGGCCGCCTCGGCAAAGCGGCCGTTGGCCATCAGGATCTGAGCCCGCAGGAACGCCAGATCGTCCTCGATCTCCTCCGGCACCTCACCGTGGATGCGCTCCACGGCGAACAGCGCATTGAGCGGCTGGTCTTTCTGGAAGTAAATCCGTGCCAACCGGTAGATCGCCTCGTTGCGCACCGGCTCTTCCACGTTGCCTTCGATTACGGCCGTAATCGCCCTTCCGGCACGCTGGTGCATCCGATAGGCCAGCTCGAAATCCCCCACGGCGAACTCGGCATGGTTGATGTGGTAATACAGCGTGTCGAGCCTGGGTTCATCCAGCCCGTGATGCTGGGCCAGTTCGGTGTCCAGCCGTGCGATGGCGTCGAACCAGTCTTCCTGAAAGGCATCGTAAAGGGCCTCTCCGAAATAGAGGTCCTGCAACGCCTGCGGAGCCAGGGTGCCCGCATGCGAGACCGGCACCACAGCCACCAGCAATATCAGCAAAACAAACCGCCTGAACATGAACTATTGTTCCTTATATTCGATGCGTTGGTCCGCCAGCGAAAGCTCGACGATCTTGGGACCCACTGCCTTGCGGACCGTGAATCGTTCGGTTTTTTGAAAATCACTGCCGCCGGAGGTTTTCCCGACCACAGACACCTGCAGATCATGATCGCCGGCGCGGATATTACCGGTGTAGATCCGCTGTACGCCACCTTTCCGCAGGGCTTCGAGTTCCTTGAACGTGTAGATGTGATGGGCCACCGGAGTGCCGTCCATCCGGATTTCGACCGCATCCAGGCGGAAGGTCTCATCTTCGGCCAGCGATACGAAAACCGCCACCTGGGTGTTGGACGGATACAGCAGCTTTTCTTCGAGTTGGTTCAGCTGCGCGGCGATGGACAGCACGTCGGACTTGATTTCCTGGACCTGCTCGTCCAGTCCTTTGAGCTGTTCTTTGGACACTTCCTGCCCGTAGGCAGCGGTGCTCCAGAAAAGCACAACGAACCCGCAGAGTAGGTATCTCGGCCAAAGAGACATGGTTTTCACCTCGCATTCACCTTTCGTTGCATGCCAACCGGAGCGACCCGGACGGTCGCGCCCCGGGGGCCTACATTTTGCCGACCAGGTTGATGAACAGCCCCTGGTGGTCGTAATCCAAATCGGTCAGATCGTCCGAAAAATCACTGAAATTGTAGCCGACGCCCAGCTTGATGTGGTTGCCCAGATGACGGTACAGCGCCACCAGTGCACCGTTGCGGCTGTCCTCGGCGTCCGGCAGATCCAGCCGGCGCAACTCGAAGAGTGCATCCCAGTGGTGGATGAAATGCCAGTCCGCCCGCAACACATACAGGTGGGCGCGGCTGCTGAAGTATTCCGGATCTTCGCGATCCAGGGCCACCTGGCCGTCGCGGTAGGCATATTTGCCCCCGACGGTCCATCGCGGCGTCAGATCGTACATGACATCCACCGAGCCGATGTGGCTGCGCTGGATAAATCCCGTCTCGCTTCCAGCCAGCTGTTGGCTGGATGGCAGATTGTAAAAGTAGGTGTATTTCAACAGCGCATTCAGGCGATCATGATGGACCGGCCGGTAGGCGTAGCCCAGCACCGCCTCGGTATAATCGGCATCGAATGCATCCCCCAGGGAACTTTCACTGTGAGAGTAATTGAATTTGCCGATCAGCCGCCAGTCCGGTGTCAGCTGCAATTTGAGGCTGTTTTTAAACAGCCAGGTCGTGCGTTCGGATCGGCTGGCGTCGGGCTGCTCGGTGTCGTCGACCCGGTATTCCAGGGCGCTGGCGATCGTCAGGCGATCGAAGCCATAGCCGGCACTGATCCCCAGCGCGGTTTTCTCCAGTTCGGCCGCGGTCTGCGGATCGGTCAGGGTGCCGTAATCGAAATTGGCGCTCAAATTGAGCCTGTCGGTGGGCGCCAGTTCCACGCCGGTGACGTGGGTCAGTCCCGTGGGTACATCGCCGTGGGTGTAGCGCTCTTCGAGAAAGACACTGGCGCTGTCCGAATAGCGCATGCGCATGCCGGAGGCCATGTTGCCCCTGCGGGCCCGCAGGCCGTTGTCGGTCCGCTCGTTTTCCAGAGTGTATTGATGGTACAGGGTCGTGCGGTCGGAATACAGGAATTCGGTCTGCAGCCGGCCGCCCGGTCCGAGATCGCCGTCGGAAACCTCCCCGCTGAGGCTGAAGCGGTCGGTGAACCGCAGGCTGCCGCCGGCGCCGATGCGGCCGTTGTCCTCCCGGTTGCCGTCGGACTGAAGCGTTTCCTGCACAAATCCATAGGTCGTCCACCAGCTGCGGGAATCGTAGAGCAGCTGGGCGGTGGCATCGGTGCGGTCACCTTCTTCCTGGGTTTCCGGCACCACTGCAGAGTTGTCCTGGCGGCTGTCATGACGTACCCCCGAACTCAGGGTCCAGTGCGCTCCCAGGCGATAATCGAGATTCAGTTCCCCGGTCTCGGTGTCCAGGCCCTGTTCCTGGACCTGCTTGTCCACCTTCAAGCGCATTTCCAGATCGTCGGTGAGCGGCATCTGGGCCGTACCGCCGTACTGGGTCAGGTCTTTGTCGGTGAACTTTCCCGGGGCCGAGTAGCCGGCTTCGAGATCCTGCACGTAAGCGGTGACCCGGCCGCGACCCCCGTCGAAGAAGTCCTTGAAATCAACGCTGGTATCGACGCGGTAGCCCGACGCCTCGGCTTCCTCGTCGTCGAAGGGATCGGTGCTGTTGAAATCGTATCCACCGTCCACCGAAGTCGTCGTCGACACCCCTGGGCCTTCCGTTCGACCGGTTTCCACCCGCAGCCAGGAGCCAGCGGACTTTCGCAGGGTCAGGTCGGCGCCGGCCACGCTGCTGTCGATGTTGGCCTCTTCTTCCTGGCTGGCGGTGACGCCGACCTTGATGTGGTCGTTGAACCAGTAATGCGCGCGGCCGCCGGTGGCCAGCGTGTCCGGTTCATCGAAACCCGGGGTGAATTCGTAGCGCACCACCAGAAAAGCACGGTTTCCGCTGAGCGAGTCGCTGCGCACCAGCAGATCGTCGTCGGCCGTCGGCGACAGCGGCTGTGCCAGCAAAATACGCCCCTGCAGGTAGTCGATGTCGTAATCGAGCACCGGCGTCAGGTTCTTGACCCCCAGAACGATGCCGGAGTCCTTGTCGCGCACCTCGATGCGCACCCGCTCCGAGCCTTCCAGAATGTCCTGCCGGCGCAGGAAGTAGAGCGAACCGCCGGTTCCGAGGAACTCGTCGCGCCCCGCCACGGTCCCGGGGTCGGCGGCAAATCCGTCCAGCAGGAAGCGCGGCGCACCGAATTCAGTGGTACCCAGAGGCTGGAAATGCAGGTTGGCACCGTACAGACCCCGGTCCACCTGGGTCAGGTCGTTATCGGTGTAGCCGATCTTGAAGTTGCCCCACAGGCCGTAGGTTTCGTTCTTTTGGGCCTTGACGTAAAACTTGCCCAGGGTCGGCGCATCTTCCACAACGGTGCTGTCGTCGCCGAAGGTCGGATAGTGGTAATCCGGATCGATGCGCCGGAAGAGCGCCTCGGGCGACTTGTCCATGAAATTGGAAAAAATCTCGTCCAGGGGACCGTCGCGCGTGTCGGCACTGGCCGTCAGCGACCAGCCGTTGCTGAACTTGCCGTCACTGTAGAAGGCCAGCCGTCCATAAGTGCTCATGTCCTCGCCGTACTTGGAATTGTCGGGGGCGATCAGGTCGGCCGGACCGCTGGTGCTGTTGGCCGACAGGGTCAGATCGGCAATGCCGACGGTGAACCAATCGCTTTCTTTCAATTTCAGATCGCGCAAAAACAGCTCGCCGTTGCCGAACGCATCCAGAACGGCCACCTCGACGGTGTGCAGCCCTTCGGGCAGAATTTCCTCGGTCACGAAACGGCCGCTCTCATCCACCGGCACCTCGTAGCCGGCCATCCACACCCGGTAGCCCTCCGGGATACCGGTACCGATAGCCTGGACCGTTCCGCCCTCGATGGGGATGTCCCGGCCGGCGATGCGGCTTTCACCGTAACCCACCAGAAGCTCGGTTTCCGGGTCGGCCTCGACCACCATCGGATCGATCTGGTCGACCACCCAAAAGGGCTGGCTGAGCGTTTCGTCAAAACGACCCCGCTCGTCGTAAACCCGCACCCGGTATTGCAGCTTGCGCAGCGGAGCGGAGAAGGTTTCAAACGAAGGCTGCCACTGGGCCCGGCCGTCGGCGTCCATCGGAATCACCGCCACGGGCGTGTCGTTGACGGACTGGTTTTCTTCGAAAATCCGGACTTCCGCCCGCTGGATGAAGCTGCGGTAATTGGTGTACAGCTGGAACTGCACCCGGTTTTCGGCAAAAACGGTGTCTTCACGATCCTGATAACGGATCGCCCGCGGCCAGGCGGTCACGTTCAGGCGCGGTTCCAGCCTCAGACTGTCGTGTTTGAACTGAATGCCGGCCGCTTCCAGAGCCACGTCGGTGCAGCGCTGCACGTCCGAGCTGCATTTGCCGGGGTCGTCCAGCGGCTTGCCGTCCACGGTGATGCGCATCAGATTCAGAGCAAAGGGGTCTTCCGGCTGCACTTCGCGGGTCATCGGGGTGATCTCCACCCCCTCGTAGTCATCCAGGAGCACCGACTCGTCGTAGACCACCTGCACCTGAACCTTGGAGACATCGGATTCGATAAAACCGGCGTTGACCACGTCTTCGGACTGGACATAGCCGCGGCCGTCGAATTCGGACCGGCCCTCGTACAATCCCATCTGCTGGTCGACGGCCTGCATGGCCCGGCGGGCGCGGGCCATGGACAGGCCGATGTCATCACCGTACACCGCGGCCGTGCGGCGATCGAGACGCTCGTTGCCGGTGTAACCGACAAACCGCAGGCGCACATTGGTTTTGTCGCCGATCTCGTCCAGAACCCCCTGCAGACGGTCGGTGTAGCCGGCCGGCAGGATCGGGCGCCCGTTTTCGAAAAGGATCGGATCGATGCCGCCCGACGGTGCTTCGTACACCCGGGTGACGGTTTCGGCTCCGGCGGCATCCGGGCAAATCTGCGGTTCATCGGGCAGATCCTGCAGCGGATCGTCGTGCCAGAACTCGACTTCGACCCGTCGGTTCAACGCCCGACCCTGCTGGGTGTCGTTGGCAGCGACCGGCTGCGATGCGCCCCGGCCCTCACTTTCGACAGCGGCGTTGGGCAATCCCAGCGCTTCTTGCACGGCAAGGGCGATGCGCCGGGCCACGGCCTTGGACATTCCCAGGTGATTGCCGTAGATGCGCTCATCTTTTCCCGTCAGCGGCAGATTGTCCGTGTAAGCAATGAATTTAACGACCAGGCCGGATTTGCTCTGCAGATTGGTCAGTGCGTGTCGGACCTGACGCAGAAACGCCTCGGGGATATCCGCCATGCCTTCGTCGTAATGCAGCGGGGCAATCAGGTTTTTGACGCGCGCCCGATGGGAATGGCCTTCTTTATAACGCAATTTACAGACCGTTTCGGTGCGGCAGATTTTGATGCGATTGACCTCGCGGGGAACGACCACTTCCTTTTCAACCTGTATTTCGCGGATTTCGTCATACCAGACCTGCACTTCCACGCGACGGTTGCGCTGCCGCCCGGCTTCGGTCGCGTTGTCGGCGACCGGCTGGCTGTCACCCAGCCCCTCGTAGGAGATGGCTTCGGGGGGCAGGTTCAGCGCGCGCTGGCAATATTCGGCCGTGGTGGCTGCTCGTTCGCGCGACAGCCCGAGGTTGTCGCCGTAACGCGCTTTCAGCGCGCCGCTGAGCGGCAGAGAATCGGTGTGCCCGATGAAATGCAGCTTCACGTTGGAGCGATCGCGCATTCGATCGAGTACCTCCCGCAGCAACTGAAGGTATTCTTCGGTAATCTCAGCCTCCCCCAGTCCGAAATGGACGGGTGGGACCAGATTGTCGACCTTGATGGTGGTGGCCTCTTGTTCCACAACGGTGCGCATCTCGGTGCGGTCGCCCTCATTCGTCTCGAATGTGGACGGATCGTGAATCCAGGGGGTCGCGGATTCATCTGCCGGCAGATGCTTCTCGCCCGCCGGTGCCTGCGTGTCGGATTCTCTGACCTGCGTGTCCCCGAAAACAAATGCCTCCACGCCGCCGGCGGCCGCCATCCACAATATCAGGATGGCGGCGCATATCAGCGCAAATCGTTTCGGCATAGAGGGTTTCGGGGTCATCAATCCAAACGTCCGCAATTAATGGCCGGCCACCGGAGCACCACGGCGCCAGAAAATTTCGGTTTCAATCGTCAGTCGGTAGTTCTCGTCCGACCGCTCCCATTGCCTGGAAATCGTTTCTCGCAATGCATCCAGTCGCCGACGCACTAGGGATTCCCGCTCGACGTCGGCCAGGTAGGACAATCGCAAAATAGACGGGGCTTTTTTCAGTTCGGCCAGTAGTTGATCGATGCGGGATGCCCACTGAAGACGCACTTTGGTGGTATCGGTTTCAAACACACCGTCGGCGACATCCATGCGCACGACGCGATGGATGGTCGCTCCGAAGTTGAACCGCAGCATCTTGCCGCGCGTGGCGCGTTGCACGCGGGGGTTTTCGGTCGTCAGACGGTAGCCGGTCGGCAGGCTGCGCTCGTCCAGCTTCAAGATCAAATTGCCGCCGCGATCTTCGTCGGGTACGGCCGCGCAGGTGATGTGAAACCGGCCGTGTTCGTCGGTGGTGGCGATCAATCCGCGGACGGTTACCACCCGGACACCGGCCAGGCCGGCTTCACCCGAATCCTGCCAGCCGTCCAAATCCCGGTCGTCGAACACTTTGCCGATTACGTCGGTGCAGTCGAAGTCCGGATCGGGGATCACCTCCACCGTGGCGGTTGCCTCTCCCGAAAGGGCACTGCCGGTGGCAGGGTCGATTACCTGGGCCCGGTTGACGTACTCGCCTTCGGAAACACCGGAACCCACCACCAGCAGCAACTGGAGGGTGTATTGCTGGTTGACCTGCAGATCGAGATCATCCCAGGTCAGCTCCAAGCCGTTGATGCTCGGTTCCAGCGGGCTGCCGTCCAGGCGGGCGGAATCGGCCATGTACTTGAAGCCGGCCGGGAACCGATCGACGATGCGAATGTCGTACAGCGGCGCGCCGAACACGTTGGACACGGTAATCGTGTAGGGCACCAGGGAGCCGCGGGTAACGTTGAGCATGGAGGTGGTTTTGGTGATGGCCACCGCCCCACCCAGTTCCGGATCCAGTGCTATGGGGTTGTTGAACACTTGGCTGGTGCCGGGCAACAGACCGTTGTCGAGTATCAAGTGCAGGTGGTGGATGGTGTCGGGCGAATCGGGCGCCACCGAAACCGGCGGGATCGTCGCAAAGGGGGTCACCTCGCAGTATTCGGCGGTGGCCGGAACCGCATCTTCGGCGCTGCCGGGACAGGCCGGAATGGAGAAAGGCGGCGTGGACGCATCGCTGGCCGGTGGAATGATCTGCGAGGGGGCTGGCATGTATCCGTTGCCCGGCGACGTCACATCGATGAGATAGGCCCCGCCGGCCGGGCAGGCTCCGTCGCTGAAATTCAGATCGAACTTGTAAAAACCGTTGCCGGTGGTGATTTGATTCTGTTGATTGGGATCATCGAAACACGATCCCGGCACCGCCACACCGGTGGCGGCATTTCGCAGCACCAGTCGCGCGCCGGCAACCGGCACCCGCGCTACCGAATCGTACACGGCGCCGTTGGGCCACAGCGGCAGATTCAGATTTTGCAGGTTGCCGCCCGATGCCACCGTGATCGCGCTGATTTGCTGCGGACCGTTGGTAAAGGGCGAATCGGCCGTACCCAGTGAGGCCGTATTGGCTCCGGCACCCGGCGCAAAGAAGCGAATTTCATAAAGGTCCGCGGTGCCTTCGTTGGGGAGCAACCCGCCGAGTCGATAGCCGCCGCCGGCGTCGGTCAATGTCGTGGCCACCGGTAGGCCGCCGCGATACAGTTCGACCGTCCAGCCCTCCATGCCGGTTTCACCGCCGGCATCAAGTAGAAGGTCCAGGTTGGCATCATGCCAGACGCTGCCATTGAGCGCGCCGCTGCCCGGCGTGCCGCCCACATCCAGGGATACGCCGGCCGTGCGCGGCGACAGCGGACTGTCCCAGACGACTTGGCCGGTGTTGGTGATGGAGGTACCGATGGCCAGACCGGAGTCGATTTGCACGCGGAAACGCACCACGGCGGCAGCTCCCGGCGGCAGCGGTCCGTATGCAGCCTCGTAATCCGCGCGCAACTCTCCGCCCGAGAAGCTCACCCCGGCTGCGGCACCGTTCAAGGTGCCCGATCCGGCCACATAATCCACCTGACCTGCCAGCGGGTTCAGATCATCGGTCACCAACACGTTGGTGGACGGCAGACTGCCGATGTTGGTGACCCGGATGACGTACTCCAGCTGCCCGCCGGCGGCGGCGACACCGCCGCCCACCACCTGGACTTCCTTGGTGATCGACAGCAGCTGAACGTCGCCCACGACGACCACGGTGGGCTGGTCGCCGTTGGACGGCAGCCCGTCGGCATCGGTGGGTTCCGGCGGAAGTTCACCCGAGGTCACGCTGCCCTGGTTGGTGATGAGCGTGCCGGGGGCAACGTTGTCCACCACAACGGTGAAGGTGATCTCGGCACTGCTGCCGGCCGAAATAATGCCGTCTCCAGGATTGTCGGAAGACTGCACCTCAAGTCCGGCATCCAGTGGAAAGGCAGCTCCACCGCCGACGGCGGAACCGTTCAAACGCAGGGAATCGGCCACGTAGCCGGTGTTGGTGGGCACAGCGTCGGTGAGCACCACACCCGTAGCCGGGATGGCACCGAAATTGTAGATCACGATGCGGTAACGCAGCACGTCGCCCGGATCGACGATGCCGGTTGTGAGGAAATCTTCCTCGATCGTTACGGTCTTGTGGGCGTACAACAGCGGCTGGTTGCCCACCACGTTGCGGGTCGGGTCATCAGGGATCGGTGTGGTCGGATCGTCGGAGGGCTGCTCGGGCTGCAAACCGCTGCCCGCACCGCTTCCGCCGACAAAGCCCTGGTTCTCGATCACCAGTCCGTTCATAGCGCTGGGATCGACCACCACATCAAAAGTTACCGTGGCCGCATTGGTCGCCCCCGGCGTGGCATCCGCACGCAGGTAACCGGGGGTTGTGTTTTCGGGTGCATTGACCAGAATGCCGGTAATCAGCGGGCTGACGCCGGGGCTGGGATCGGCCACGCTGAGGCCGTTTAAGGTGGTGCTGTTGGACACATAGGCGGTGTGGGCCGGAATGTCGTCCCGGAGACGGACATCCACGGCATCCTCGTCGCCGATGTTGCGGATGGTCAGGGTGTATCGCAAAGTCTCCCCTGCCATCAGAAAATTCGGATCTCCGGAGAGAACGGTGGAGATTTTCTGCACCTGGAAGACCGGTGCCGAGGCGATCCGCGTTTCGGTGGGATCTTCGTCTCCGGGAAGGTCGGGGTCGTCGCTGTCAATCGACTCCGGATTGGACAGCGCCAGCTCGGCCTGACCCAGCACGACGGTTCCGCTGGTGATCACCGGTGCCAGGGCGGCGTCGAAGACCACCGTGACGGCGTCATCGACACCTCCCTGGGGGTCGATGGTCAGATTGCCGACATCCAAAAGTCCCGTCCCCTGGACGCCGCCGAATGCGTCGGTACCCGAGGTGTCGGCCCCGGACGGCGCGCTGACCAGAACCAGGCTGCCGGGGATGAATGCCGGTGCCGCATTGAGGCGGTCGAGCTCCTCGGTTATGGAAAAAGCGCTCAATCCCACCGGACCGCTGTTGTCGACCTGGATGGTGTAGCGCAGGGTGTCGCCGGGGGCGGCGTCACGGCCGGGATACTGGCCGGTGGTCAGGTTCTCCACGCTCATCAAAAAGGACAGGATCGGCGCCTCGGTAGTGATGCTGTGATCATCCTGGTGATCGACGGTCCCCGGCGTTCCGTTGTCCACATCCCGTTCGTAAATGCGCGGGGTGGTGCCGGTACTTTCCGGATCGGCGCTGTACCAGCGGGCTGCGCCGGCGACGTTGGTCAGCACGATCCCGTTCCGACTGGACGGATCGAGGGCGACCTCGTAGGTGACCACCAGTTGCTCGCCCGCTGGAATGCCCCCGGCCGGCGACAGCAGTTGAAAACGCCATTCACAGGCAGGCTCGCCGAGGAATTCCACTGAAAAATCGGTATCCGGCACCAGCGCCGAACCGTCCAGCTGGGCGGTAACGTTGCTTGGCCCGGCGCCGCACATGCCCCCGGCGGGATCGTCGGGCAGACGATCGAGAATCGTCGGGTTCCAGATCGTGCCGGTACTGGTGTTGTCCACCGTAAGGGTAAAGGTGGCCGGGGTTCCCACCTGCATGGTTGCCGGTCCGGACTTGTCCAGAATCAGGGTGTCCGGACCGACGACGGTCATGTTGCCGGTGGTGTCCGACCCGCCGGTTTGTTGGGAACCCGAATCATCGTCAATCTGATCGTAGGTGTAGCCGGCGGCGTTGTTGAACTGCAGGCCGCTGACATTGGTTGCGGTGTCGTCCAGCACCACCGTGATCGCAATCTCGATTTGCGTGTTGGCCGGGATGTCGATGCCGTTGGCGGTATCTTCGATGACCAGGTTCTTGGCGGTGCCGGTATTGACGGGGGTCCATGGCAGCGCGCCGGAGATCCTGACAACGCCGACAAACGTCAAATCGGCGGCCGAGGCGCCCAGGTCATCCAGGATGCGCACGTCATGCAGGGCGGTTTCGGAGAGCGTGGCCGGCACCGTAATGGTGTAGGTGAAGGGCTCGCCGACGGCGGCGGTCGACACCGCCGGGTTTGCCTTGACCAGGGCGTCGGGGGTGTCGGTCGTAAATGCAACACTGGCGGTATTGCCGGGGCCGTACGATTGACGTTCCCCCACCACGTCGTCCCGGGTGGGGACATTATCGTCGTCAAAGGAGTAGTAGCGCTGCACCTGGGCCTGATTGGCGAGCGTCAGACCGGCGCCGAGACTGGTGTCGGTCTGGACCTGATAGACGATTTGCAGGGTATCGCCGGCGGGAATCGTGTAGGTGTCGGCCGTGCCGGTGTCGAAATCCCAGGTGGCCAGTCCGCTGGCCGCATCGTAAACCGGAGCCAGGTTCGGCAGCGCGCCGCCGGCGAGCAGTCGCACGGCGACCATGGTGATGGTGGCCGCACCGTTGCGCATGCCCACCGGGAGGATGTCCGTGAGCACCGTGTCGTAGGCGGGACCGCCGCCGCTGTTTTCGATTTCGACCGTATAGGTCACAATCTCATCGGCGCCCAGGACGGTGTCGCCGCCGGCGGCCACGGCCGATTTGGCCACCGCCAGCAAGGGCTGCAAAAGCGTGACCGTTGCACTGTCGGTTTGCGTCGGCGCCGGACCGGCGGCCGTTTCGTAATCCATTTCGGCGGTATTGGACAGACTGGTGGTGGCGACATGCGCAATACCGTTGTCCGGCAGGATGCGTGCACGGTAGAAAATTTCAAGCGTATCGGTGGTTGGATCGCCGAAAGGATCGTTGATGACGTCGCCGATGATCCATGTCAGCGTACCGGTTTGCCCGACTGCAGGCACGTTGGCGGCGGGAATGGGCGCATAGGCGAAATTGGAGCCCGGCCCGCTCGCGGGAGGTGCGTAAGCCGGAGTTGCATCGCCGTTGATGCTCACGATATCGGCAAACGCCATTCCGCCGGGCAATGCGTCCTGCACCCGCAGATTGCGCGTCAACCCTCCGGACAGGTTCAGCGCCAGGCGGTAGGTGATGATATCTCCGACGCGGGCCACGGCATCGACCGACGTATTCGGCAGCGGGCTGTCAAATGTATCGGCGAATACATCCTTGGTGATGGAATTGTCGTCCACGGTGGCGATGGTGGCCACCGCCGGGCCGACGCAGTAGTCGTTGGGCGCGGTCCAGCTGGGACAGCCCTGCCCGTTGCGTTCGCCATCGTCGGCTCCGTTCAGCGACGTCCAGTCGACCCATACGCGGTTGCTCAGGTCGCCGCCGACTTCCAGCACCACGACCCGGTAGGTCAGAACCAGAGACTGTGCCACCGGAATATCCAGGCTTTCATCGCCGTTGTCTCGTCCCCAGACCAGCGGACCGTCGGGAGCACCGCCGGGGGTGGACGCAAAACCGGCCACCGTCGAGCCGTTGATCAAGGCAGTGGGCGTAAAACCGGAATACAGCGTAAGTTGCCCCGGCAGGGTATCGACCAGGTTGACATCGTGGGCGGTGGCCGTGCCGCTGTTGAGCACGGTGACCCGGTATTCAAGCAGATCACCGCCGCTGGGCGGATCGTCGGGCAATTTGCCGGACGTCACGTTGCGCACTTCCTTGACCACCGCCAGCAGGGGTTCGACCACCGGGGCCGCGGCGGTGTTGTCGCTCAGCGTCTCCGTGGCGCCGGTTTCGCCGTGGGTGTAGTTCACCGTGACGGCATTTTGGAGCGTTTCACCGTCGTTGGTGGCCAGATCGTTGTTGACCCTTGCGTAATACTGGATGCGGATCAGAGGGGCGACGGCACTCTGGCTGGGATCGTTTTCGCGATCGGTCAGCACCCTGCCGATCTCCCAGACGATACTGCCGGAGGCGCCGTCTGCCGGCGTGTCGATTAGCGCCGATTCGGTCGGCGGCTGATCGTTGATAAGCTCGATGCCCTCGAAGGTGTAAGTGATGTCGTAACCGCCGCTGTCGGCCAGCCGGTAGCTCACCGTGCCGCTGTCCAGGCTGTCGGTGGCGGCGACATTTTGCGTAAGACCCTCGGGCAGGCGGATTTCGATCTGAAAACGTTTGTGGGCACCGATGGTGGGGACGACCCCCGGATCGAGGTCGGACTTGACCAGGGTGACGGCCGGGACTTCCGTCTGGGCGGCCGCACCGGTTTCGTAATCGTTGACGGCATCGCCGGCATGGGGCAGCGCTCCGATGCGCATGCCGTCCGGGGCGCCGTCGGAGCCGATGAACCCGGAGGGGTTCAGTGCGATGTCCTGACCGGGCAGCGAGGTCCAATCGGCCTGGAGGGTGTTGTCCAGGACCTCCAGGGGCTGCACCTCGTTATCCACGCGGACATTGAAGGTAAACTCGATGGCATCGCCGGGGGCGATCCCGTTCGGCGGCGTCCACCCGAAAATCGGCTGATTGGGCCCGAAGACGGCCGTGTCGACGATATCGGGTGTGTCGGGACCGCCGACCGTGCCGGTGAAGGTCAGGTTGAGGCCGCTCAGATCATCCAGCACCCGCAGGTTGTAAGCCGGCGCGGTGCCCGTGTTCTCGGCGGTGACCGTCACGGTCAGAACGTCGGCGGCATCGGCCGCCGCCACGGCGAAGGCCTTGGTCAGGTCGATGCGCGGCTCGCCCACCACCACGTCGACCCGGCCGAATTCGAGCACCACCAGGGCATCGTCGTCGTCGACATAAGACACCGTCGCCTCGGTGGCCGGGCTGCCGTTGGCGATCGTATCGTTTTCGTTGGTATCGGCGGTGTTTTCCACCCGGGCGATAAAACCGATATCAAAATCGAAGCGATCGTCGGCCGTGCCCCGGGTGAGGCGCTGATCGCCGAAATCCCATTCAACGACATTGCCGCTGCACGTCGGGGTGATCGTGCCGCCCGGCTCGAAGCCGGCCGCGTCATAGGGAGCCGCATCCAGGTTGACGGCCGGGGCATGGATGCAGCGCAGGCCGGCGGGCAAGGTGTCTTTGATCACGAAATTGCGCAAGCGCGCCACCGGCAGCAGGGTGTGGAGCCGGTATTCGATTTCTTCGCCGATGGAAACCCCCTGGATGTCCGGCGCCACGGCCAGGGGCGTATTCGACAGGGCCGCAATCCGCTTGGGCTGGGCAACGACCGGGATGATCTGCACAACGGCCGAGGCCGACTCCGAGGTGTAGAAGCGCGCACCGCCGGGGGTGCTGTTGGGCTGCGGCACCACGGTCTGGCTGCCGGATGGCCCTTCGAGGCTGTCGTAGGTCGCTGAAGCGGCGTTGGTGAAAATTTGCAGAGGCGCGGCGTCGTCGTCATAGTCGACGCGGTAGTAAAGCCGGACCGACTGGTCCGGATCGATGCGCAGCAGTGGGGCGCTATGTGTATAAGAAAAGGTCAGTTCCGCCGGCAGGCCGTTTTTGACCGTATTGTCGCTGATGGTCCCCTCGTCGGCCTCGTCGACGACACCGTCGCCGTCGTTGTCCAGACCGTCACTGCCGAAGAGGGCCACCTCAGCCAGGTCGCTGGCGTCCAACACGTCGGTCACGGTGACATCGTAGGCCGGGGCATGCGGCACGCCGTCGCTGCTGTCCCGGTTGGTCACCGTGAGACGGTAAATGTAGGAATCGTAGGCATCGCCGTCGTCGGCCAGCGGAACGAAGTTGGAACAGGACGTGCCGGCGCCGTAGAGCGACTCGTTGCAGACTTCCTTGACCACGGTGATGTCGGGCTCTGTGACGGTAAGGTTGACCCGGCGCACTTCCACCCGCGGGTAGCCCACCGTGCCGGGACCCAGATCATAAATAACTTCGACCGGATCATCTTCGGGATTTGCGGGCTCGCTCTGGAAGACGGCCTGGAAGGTCGAAACCAGGGTGTTGACGCTGGAAGCCGCGTGCCGGTTGGGCGGGTCACTGAGATCGAGGGGATCGTTGAGCAGGCGGGTGACGATTTTATCGACCTTGAACCATTCGTCCAGGGTCGTAATCCGTTCGGTCGCCGGGTCGCGGTTAAAGCTCCATTCGATCGAGCCTTCGTCCAGCGGCGACAGGCCGGCAGGGGCGCGGGTGATGCCCAAAATCCCGTCGGTGCTGTCAATGTCGGGGTCGGTGGAGGAGATAAATCCCTGGCCTTCGGGCAGCTGGTCGGTGACCGCGATGTTCTGCACGGCGATAATCAGAAAACCCGGCGTGTCGAAACCGAACCACCCGCCGGTCTCGATCTCATAACTGCACTCTTCGCCGATCTGCACTTGAAGATCCGGCAGACCCGCCGGTGGATTTTCCGAACAGAGGCCTTCCTGGGACTTGAGCAGGTTGAAGCCGACCACCCGCGCCCGGATGCCGTCCAGACTGTAGTTGTTGGCGTCGTCGATGCCCTCGTCCGAACGCGGATTGATCGGGGTGGGAAACCAAAGCGGCGTTCCGTCGCTGAGCGTGATTTCCCCCACCACGTCGGCGCGGAAGGTCAGGTCGTCGGCGGCCAGGTCGTCCGGATCGCTGCTCTTGATGACCTCGAAGGTGAAGGGCACCGTCTGGGCCGGACGGATGGCCGGTCCGGTGCACTCGTAGACGACTGCGTCCGAAGGGATGGGCGCCGGCAGGCGCCACTCGTCGTGGGGCGGCGGATTGGTGGTGGTCGCACAGCCGGAAGGCACGCTGACCACCTCCATGGTCCGTCCGAAGGTGATGTAGGCGCTGTAGTCGTCGGCTTCGTGGCCGCCGCTGTTGCGCAGGTTGACGGTCAGCGGCAGCCGCTGGTTTGGATCGCCGGTGAGGATGAAGACCAGCTCGCTGCCGGAGATGTTGATGTCCAGGTCCTCGGGATTGGACGCGTGCGTGGTGACGATCGGATAGTCCCCGGGCTGTTTGATCACACCGGGATCGCAAAAATCCTCGAAATCGACATAAAGCTCGTTCGTCAAAGAAATCGCGTTGTCCGGATCGGTCCCTGCGGGATCGCTGTCGGGCGCCTCGGTTCGCACATCCAGATCGGCGACCCGGTCATAGGAATCCGGGCGGATCAGCACGATGCGGAAGTTGATCACCAGCCGGTCGTTGTGACGCAGCATGTCGAACTGGTCCGGATGGTCATCGTGGACCGTACTGCTGTACAGCCGGAATTCCGGGGCCGTGTTGGCCAGAAACTTCGCCGGATCGTTGGTCGCCGGCGGAAAGGTGTCCTCCACCGGATTGGTCCATTCGATCCGGTCGGTCAGGCCTTCGTAGAAGCCGTAGGCACCCGTGGCATTGATGCGCGGAGTATAGGTGGGATCGACCACATATTGGGGCGGGAGGATGTTTCGCAGCCGGATGCCCTTGACCGTGCCGCCGGTGCGGTTGCGGATGGTGACGCGAACCGTGGCCTTGCTGCCGGCCGGATCGGAGGTGTTGGCGCCGATGATATCCGTCTGGATTCTCAGCTGGTTGCCGTCGTTGTCTGAAAAGGTGCTCAGGGTGGCCTCGGCCGGCGGGGGAGTGTATCCGGTCGAAGTCCGGGTGATGCCCCCGGCCGACCCAGCGCCTTCACAGCCCCATTCGATGTTGGAAACCCGGTTGGCTCTAATCGGGGAGCAGGAGCCGTTGGGACTCTCCGGGATTTTGCCCACCAGATAGATGTCGGCATTTCGGCCGGGCCGCGCGTCAACGATGTCGGCGGGGGGATCGCCGAAGGGACTGTCCACATCGAAATCATCGATATCGTTGTTCAAAGACCGGATGTCGATGCAACCCATACTTCCGGGGCCGGCGCCGTCGTTATTAGCAATTTGTTCGGCCGCATCCTCCGAGGGACAGATGTAATTAATCTTCAGGTTGCCGCTGTCCATCAAATCGTCGAAATGCAGATCCTGGAGACCGGCCGTTCCGCCGTTGTACACCCGGATGCGCCAGATGATGTCGTCGTTGACGTTGCCGAAGACCTCGGACGAGTAGCTGCCCTGGTCCGCGTCGATGTTGCGCCCCTGCTTGGAGACCTCGGGACGGGGTTCCCGCAGCGGCAGTTCTTCCAGGGGGGTTGAGACCGTCTTGGGATCGGGCAGACAGACCGCACCTTCATCGCCTTCGGTGCTGTAGACGAGCCGGGTCTGGATTCGGCGGTCGTCGTCGATTAAATCTTCCGGATCGGCGACCCGTGTGACGGCAAACCTGATCTCGATGGTGGAAACATCGTTGCCGTTCTCGCGCACCAGCCGATCGAGAGCCGGGATCTGGTCCTCGGTAAAGAGCAGGATGCGGCTGTCGCCGCCCTCGAAATCCGGGGGGCCAAAGCCGCTCTGGGCGGCGCCCCCGTTGACGCGGTAGGTGATGGGATTGGGGACCCCCGGGGCGTCGGTGTAGGTCAGGTCGGGATTGCGCAGATCCACCCGAACGGACATGTCGGTCATGTCCACTTCTCGGTAAGGATTGGAAATGATTACAGTGATGTAGCCGTAACCGCACAGTTCGCAGTAACTGTCGGTCAGGTCCTGTTGGATAAACGGAGGGGGATTGTTCTTGACGTCACAGGGAGCGGCAGAGACCGGATGGGCGGCCAGCAGCAGCAGAAGGGCACCGAAGACGGCACCCATCCGTTCAAACCAACCTTTCGAATTGCTTTTCTTCAGCGGCATATGAGGCGACCGGCACCCTGGAAAACAATCGGCTGGCAACTGGAGGCCGCTAGGAACCCGCAAAGGAAGAAATTTCTTTACGACATTGGTGCACCGGTGAAATTCAATACGGTGCATTCCAGATTGTCGCACTCATGCTCGAACACACTGCAGTGAAATTCGAGCATCACATGACCTAGGCTAGCGGCTTTGCGTCTTTCCCGTTCGAGTAGTTTGCCGTTTTTCGAGGTGCTGATGATTTGGATTACGGATGCTTTGGTCGCGGGAAGGAAGAGCAATTTCGATGCCAGCGGATTATATCAACCTTATATACCTGTAATTATTGTTATTTACAAAAATCCGCCGCCCGATGCCCTCAAAACTTAAATTGCAGTTGTGAAATTGGGATTTCGACTTGGAAACCGGTAAAACGAGGCCGAATCATTTCATATTCGTTTCAATAGGATATGGACAATGACAATTCCGAATTTGAAATTTTTGTCGGTTCGAAGGAGAAGTTTCTACCGACGGCTGATGGTGATATAATCATCGGGGGAAGGCCTGAGGTGGGTTTCCTGTTTCAAGGTCTTGCTGGATCTGTTTCTTGCCCTTAATTGTGGAATTGCCGGAATGGGGATTGAAACCGAACGTCGATTTTGTATATATCGAACGGAACATTGAAATCATTCTGAGCCTGCATTTTTTCCGGCAATCGATTTTTTTGTTTCCATTTTTTTCCGCTTTGAAACGAAAGCGGCCAAAGGTAATGCGCCATCAATGCTAAATATCGATCCATTCAGACAGAAGTCCGGATATTGCGGCCCGGCGTCCCTGAAAATGGTGTTGGGTTTTTTCGGGGTCAAAATCACCGAAAAAAAACTGGTTGAATTATCCGGTTGTACCCCGTCCCGGGGGATCGGGGCCGACGGCCTGGCACGGGCGGCTCAGGAGCTCGGTTTCCGGGCCAAGATCAAGGATTTTTCCGATCTGAAAGACATCAAAGAGTGGGTCAACCGGAAAAAAATACCGGTGATCGTCGATTGGTTTGCGTTTGAGGGTGGACACTATTCGGTCGTAAGCGGCATCGACAAAGAGAATATCTATCTGGAAGATCCGAGCCTGGGTTATCGACGGGCGATGAAGCTGTCCACGTTTAAACGTCTGTGGTTCGACTTCCCAAACGATTACCTCCAATCCAAAAACGAACTGATTATCCGGCGGATGATTGTCATTGACAAGTGCACCCGTTACGACCGGTTTTTGGAAACCGGCGCGTACTATGCTGAACTAATGAAACTGGCGGATGGACGCCGGGATATCCGGATCAAGCGACACCGACTGAAACACCGCACTGCAAACTACGATTTTTTCCGGATCGCTTCGAAAGATATGCAGCACCATGACAAAGTGATGCTCATCCGGGCCGGAATACACGGTGACGAAGTGGCCGGGCCGCTGACGATCGTTCAGTACTTCAATCGAATCATCGATTATGCCCACACCCGCGGGGTCAAACTGATCGTTTATCCGCTCGGCAATCCGGCCGGTTTTGACGCCAGGCAGCGTTACAATACCGATTTCAGCGGGCGATCGGGCGTAAATAACGATTTTGTTCGTTACGAACTTGACAACGGCAATGTACTCGACGATCTCGGCCGGGGAGTGAAATTCAAAAGGTGGTACTGGTCCTCAGATCTCCGGTTACACCTCGACCTGCCCGCAGAAACCGGGTTGATGCACGCGCTTCTAAAGCGCGATCCACTGGAACGCCTCGTCGCCGCCATCGATCTGCATCAGGACACGATCTCGGCAATCGACCGGCCGGCAGCCTATCACTATGCGTTCGGTGATCTGTCGGTTTACAACCCGATCGTGGAGGCGATCCGGAAAACCGTGCCGGTTCTCGCCAATAAAGTGATCCGTGCCGGCCAGTCCAGCGGTATGCGGACCAACAAAGAAGGATTTATCGTCAGGCACGACGGCACACTGGGAGACCTGATGCACCGCCTGGGGGTGAAATATTCGGTGACCTCCGAGACCACCGGAAAGACACCGCTGGATCAGGCTTGCCGGGTCAATTGGTTATGGATCAAGGGACTGATCGATTTATCGACCCAAAAACGTGCCACCGTCAACCGGTCCTATTCGTCGGAGGTCGCCCATCCGCTCAAAAGAAACACCCCCGGACACCGGATTCTCAAAGCCGGTCGGATTCGAACCGATGCCGGTTTTCATCCGATCTATGCGGCCTTGACGAAAAATTTTCGCAGCAATTTACCCCGGATACTCCTCACCGCCGGCATCCACGGAGAAGAGCCGGCCGGGGTGTATGCACTCCTGGATTTCATGGACCGGGGAATCGTCAAATACCTGAAGCATTTTTCGTTTCTGATCCTGCCCTGCCTCAATCCTTTCGGATTTGTCCGGGGGGTTCGTTTCGGCACCGGCGCGGGCGACCTGAACCGGGCTTTCGACAACGGCTCCGGCACCCCGGAAGTTGCGGCAGTCAAAGAGTTGCTTGGCAGATTTCCCGGCCCATACCGTCTGGCGATCGATTGTCATGAAACCAACATCTATATGCCGAAAAGCGACGATCGGTCGGTGGAAAACCATCCGGCCGGATTTTACATGTACGAAACGCCGCGCTCCGGTCAGCCCGCGCTTGGCCCGGCGATCCTGCGGGAGATCCGCAAATCCGGCCATCCCGTCTCACGGCGCAAGTCTATCTACGGGGCCGAATGTCGCAACGGTTTAATCGCTTCCAAACCGCCCGAAAATCCGGATTATCCCGTCTTGCCCGAATTCAACGGAACGCTGGATTGGCATCTGCTAAAAAACGCACATACGGATCATTTTATCGCCACCGAAACTCCGACCACCTGGCCGCTGAAACGCAGAATTGCAGTCCATAAAAAGGTGCTGCAATGCGCTCTGAATCACCTCAAAAAAGAAGGATAGTCTCCACGTGAATTTGAAGTGGCGATGTTTTTCAAATTTACCAGAATGGTAAGAAAGGTAGGAGCGAGTGAAAAGTGACGAAAAGGTGTTCAAGTTGCTGTCAGACAGTTTCAAAACCATGTCCAAGGCATTTGAATCTTTTGCAAATCAGATGAAGATTTTTACGAGGTTCGGAACCGAGACCCCCGTAAAATCGAAACCTGTGAGAAAAGCCGCCAAAACAGCAACTGCGGAGAAGCCAACCAGAAAATCCGCTGCTAAAAAGCCTGCCGGGAAAGCCGCTGTCAAAAAAACGACCGCTAATAAAAAATCTGTGAAGAAGGCCGGTTCCAAAAAAACAGCGGGGGAATCTGCCAAGAAGGCTGCTGCCGGTAAAACAACCAGCAAGGCTACGGCTAGGAAAACTGCTTCAAAGAAATCAACCACAGCCAAGAAGGCCACTGCGAAGAAACCCTCAACAAAATCAACGAAGAAGGTTTCAGCCAGCAAGCCGGATAGAAAAGCCACGGCGAAAAAAACGGCTCCTAAAAAATCGAATAGGAAAGTCACTGCCAGAAATCCAGCAGCCAAGTCAATTAACAAAACGACGACTAGTAAAACCGGCAAAAAAACGACCGTTAAAAAATCTGCCAAGAAAGCCGCGACGAAAAACACAGCTGCAAAATCGCCTCCTAAGAAAACGACCAGGAAGACATCTTGATCCGTTTTTTCGTCTGAATCATTTTAGCCATCGAACAACAAAGTACCGCCACTGAACTTTGGCAAAATCACATTGGACCACAAAAGAAAATCAGGGACCCGGAATCAATCCGAAGTCCCTGATTTTATGATTTGGCGTCCCCAACCGGATTTGAACCGGTGTTGCCGGCGTGAAAGTCCGTAGTCGCCAAATCGAGCAAGAGCAGGAAATCATTACAAATAATTGCAATATCAATATGTTGGCCGATTTTTGAAAAAACTTGAGTGTACCTGAAAGTACCTCAAAATACCTATCTGAAGATGGCGTCTACTTCCTATGTACTTCCATAAGGGAACATCCAAAGGCCGTCAACCTATCCATCATGAC
>DAXETY010000111.1:0-12126 GCA_051155755.1 Desulfobacterales bacterium | reverse complement strand
TTGATTCTGCGGCGCGCGTTTTTTCAGCCGGAACGCTATGCGGTCCCGCCCCGCTATGGGAAAAAGCAACACACCGGAGAAGCGATCCTGGTGCTGGGGCTGATTTCCGGCCTGGTGCTTTGCGACATGATCTTTGACGGCACCCTGAGCGCGGCCCGCCTCCAGCAGGGCATGGCGACCGAACCGCTCGTGCCGGGCACAGGTCACTGGCTGGCGGCCGGAATGTTTTCCAACACCGCGCCGGATGCGCTGCAAAGCGTCAACCTGGGATCTTTCCTGCTGCATGAGCTGATTTTTTTCTTTTTCCTGTGCTACCTGCCCCTGGGAAAACACTTTCATGTCATCACCTCCCTGTTCAACGTGTATTTCCGCAAAATCGACCGGGGCACGGTCAAGCCGGTACGCTGGGGCGTCTCCGACGAGCAGCTCGACAGCCTGGAACGCTTCGGCGTGAAAACTTACGAGGATTTCACCTGGAAGCACATCCTGGATTTTTACTCCTGCGTGGACTGCGGCCGCTGTTCGGACAACTGCCCGGCCAATGCGGCCGGACGGCCGCTGTCTCCGCGGTTTATCTCCATCAAGTGCCGGGACCACGGCTATCGAAAATATCCCCTGCTGGGGGCCCCCGGCCATGAAAACGAGGAACTGCTGGGTCCGGTGCTCAACGAAGACGAGATCTGGTCCTGCACCACCTGCGGCGCCTGCGAACAGGAATGCCCGGTGCTGATCGAATACATCGACAAGGTGGTCGACGTGCGCCGGCACATGGTCGAAGAGGGCATCGTGCCGCAGTCGTTGCAAAAACCGCTGCAGGCCCTGGAAAAGCGGGGCAACCCCTGGGCCAAGCTGGAGAAAAAACGCGCCGATTGGGCCACGGACAAAGAATTCAGCCAAACCTGCCCGGTGAAGGTGCTGGGCCGCAAGCAGACGGCCGATACGCTCTATTTCGTCGACAGCATCACCTCCTACGATGACCGCATGCAGAAAATTGCCCAGGCCACGGCAAAAACGCTGTCCTCCGCCGGGGTCGATTTCGGCATTCTCGGCAAGGACGAGAAAGACAGCGGCCACGAAGCCCGCCGATTCGGCGAGGAGATGCTGTTTCAGGACCTCCGCGACCAGAATACCGAATCGATCCTCAACACCGGTGCGGGCCGGATCGTCACCGCCGACCCCCATGCCTACAACGCCCTGAAGAAGGATTACAACGAACTGCCGCCGGTCGAGCATATCAGCGAGGTCCTGTGGCGGTCCATCCAATCCAATCGGCTGAAGCTAAAACCGCTTCAGGACGGCAAGGTGTACACCTATCACGATCCCTGCTACCTGGGGCGGCACAACGGGCTTTACGAGATCCCCCGGCAGGTGCTGGATGCCGTTCCCGGTCTGCGGCGCATCGACATGCAGCGCAGCCGGGACCGTTCGTTTTGCTGCGGCGGCGGCGGTTTGATGCTCTTTTATGAGCCTGAAGAAGAAAAAGAGCGCATGGGCGTGATCCGGGTCCGCATGGCGAAGGAAGCCGGCGCCGATGTCATCGTGACCGCCTGTCCGTTCTGCCTCGTCAACATCGAAGACGGCATCAAGGTGGCCGGATTGGAAGGGCAGATGGAAGCCATCGATCTGTGCGAGCTCATCAGCCGGCAGATGGAAGAGACACCCCGGGAAACCGAAATCGATGAGAGTGCTGATGTTACGAATTGACGAAATCGTAAAAAGTATCCCGAAAACCCTCAATTGCCGCTTATGAGGGACTTTTTACGATTCCAACACAAATTGCGTGTTTTTATTTTTCATCCAACCAACCTCCGGGAGGGTAGCAATGGAGATTCTGGTCTGTGTCAAGCGGGTACCGGATACCGCCGAAAACGAGATCGAGGTCGCAAAGGACGGCACCGATATCCGGCGGGAAGATCTGGTGTACTCGGTAAACGAGTGGGATAATTATGCGGTCGAAGAGGCCATTCAGATCCGGGACAAGGTCGGCGGCAGCGTCACCGTGGTCACCGTGGGCGACGAAGAAGCCGAAGAAGTGCTGCGCCGGGATATGGCCATGGGCGCCGACAACGGCCTGTTGCTGGACGACGACGCCTTTGCCGGCGGCGATGGAAAAGGGATTGCCGCGATTCTGAAAGCCGCCGTGAAAAAAGGCCAATACGACCTGGTGCTCACCGGCGCTCAGGCCGATGACGGCGCCGGGCAGATCGGCGGCATGCTGGCGGCCATGCTCGACTGGCCGTATGCCTCGGTGGTCAACGCCATCGAGGTGGTGGACGACAAAAACCTGCGGGTCGGCCGTGAGATCGAAGGGGGCAATCAGGAAATCAACGACATCGAACTGCCCTGTGTGCTGTCGATACAGACCGGGATCAATGAGCCGCGCTACGTTGGCATTCGAGGCATCCGCAAAGTGGCCTCGGTGGAGATTCCATCTCTCGGGGCATCCGAGCTCGGGCTGGGTGCCGATGCCGTCGGGGCGGCGGCCGCGAAGGTCAAGCGCCTGGATTATTTTGTGCCGGAGATGGGAGCGGGCGCCGAAATGCTGGAGGGCAGCACCGAAGAGATTGCCGAAAAGGTGATCGAACTGCTTAAATCCAAAGGAGGGTTGAAGTAATGGCCGGACAGGTTTTTGCCTATATCGTACATAAGGACGGAGTGGCAGACGACACGGCCCTCGAATTGGCCGCGGCGGCTGCAAAAATCGGCGACGGGCCGGTAAATGCAGTGGTTGCCGGCAGCGGAGGCGGTCTCGATTCGGTCTGTAATGCCCTGACCGGGGCTTTTGCCGAGATCTGGAAAATCGATCACGAGGCGCTGACCTATCCCAATGCCGAAATCGTGCGCAAAGCGCTGCTCGCGCTGTTGCCCGACGATGCCATCGTGCTGTTGCCGCATGACACCTTCGGCATGGATCTTGGACCGGGACTTTCGATCAAACTCGACAGCGCTTACGCCGCGGACGTCGTTGCCATCGAAGGCCGCGACGGCGACGTGCTCAAGCTGGTCCGCCAGGAATACAGCGGCATGGTCAGCACGCACGTGAATTGTGATGCGGCTGCCGGTGCCGTGTTGACCTGCCGGCCCGGCTCTTTTGCGCCGGTGGAAAATCCCGCCGCTGGCGGCCGGGTGGTCGACAAAGCCGTCGAGGTGGATTTGACGGCCAAACGGCGATTCGTGGAAGTGAAAATCGCCGAAGTCGGCGATGTGGACATTACCAAGTCGGACGTGCTGGTGTCCGTCGGCCGCGGCATCGAAGACCAGGAAAACATCGAGATCGCCGCGGAGCTGGCCGAGATCATGGGTGCGGTGGTGTCGTGTTCACGGCCCATTGTGGATGCCAAGTGGCTGGATAAATCGCGTCAGGTGGGAACCAGCGGCAAAACCGTCAAACCCAAGGTGTATATGGCCCTGGGCATCAGCGGCTCGTTTCAGCATATGGGCGGCATCAAGGGCTCTCCGTTTATCATCGCCGTCAACAAGAACCCCAAGGCGCCCATATTCCAGGTCGCCGACGTGGGCGTGGTGGAGGACATCCTGGAATTCATACCGGAGCTGACCGACAAGCTCAAAGAATCGAGATGAGGCGCTCCGGCACCTTTCTCAGGACCTCGGAGACATCCATTTAAAAGCCGGCTGCACGCTGCTGCAGCCGGCTTTTTTGTCTCGTGTCAATGTTCGCCGGAAGGTGCGATGAGGACACCGGTCAGCGTTCGGAAGTTTCCGCCGCAACGATGTTTTTCGACGCCGCTGCAGCCGCCACCTCCGGTGCTTCGACGGCCGCCATTTGAAGGTTTTGATCGCCCAGGATAATGCGGGCGTCCACCACACTGAGCCCCTCTCCTTTGCGATGCACGATGACCGGGTTGAGGTCCATTTCCACGATGTCCGGATAAGATTCGATCACCTCGGAGCAGATGACCAGCAGCCGCTGCAGGGCCTTTTTGTCGCTGGGCGGGGTTCCGCGCACGCCCTCCATGATCGGTGCCGACTTGGTTTCCTCGATCATTCGCCGGGCCGCCGAATTGGTAATGGGCAGCACGCGGAAGGAGACGTCCTTGAGTATCTCCACCATGATGCCGCCCAGTCCGTACATGATAATCGGGCCGAACTGGTCGTCGTACTTGGTGCCGATGATGACCTCCCAGCCGCTTTTGGCCATGGGAGATACCAGGATGCCGCGGATGTCGGCATTCGGATTGTATTGACCGGCGTTGGCGATGATTTCTTCGAAGACCCGACGGATGTCGTCGTCGCCCCGAATCTGAGTGCGCACGCCGCCGGCATCGCTTTTGTGCAGAATGTCCGGTGAAACGATCTTCAACACCACCTCGCCGTCGATGTTGCGGGCGATCTGAACGGCTTCTTCGGCCGTGCGGGCCACCAGGTCGCGGGATACCGGCGCGCCGTGCAGTTCCAGCAGCCGCTTGGCTTCGCTTTCCAGAAGGTGATTGCGGTTTTCGCTGCGGGCCGCCGCGATGATGCGTTTGCCCTCGGCCTTGGTTTTGGAGCCCCAGTTCATGACAAAGCTGGCCTTGGAGTGATAGCTTTTCAGGTAATCGCCGTAATGCGCCAGGGCGCCGACGCAGCGACAGGCCACGTCCAGGGAATCGTATACCGGAATGCCGTAGTAGCGCAACAATTCCAAGGGATGCGGCCGGGCACTGGTGTACAGGCTGTGAACGATAATCGGTTTGTTGCGCTTGCGCACCATTTTCCCCATGCGGTGGGCGGCGTCTTCTTCCATGAACCGCAGGCTTTCGGCAAATCGAATACCGTAGCCGCCGAACAGACCCACCAGCAGCAGGCCACCCACCTGGGGATCGTTCAACAGGATGCGGGCGCATTCGGCGAACAGGGTGGGATCGGCGTCGGTTCCGCCGGCAACGTCCACCGGATTGGGAACCGATGCGGCCGCCGGCAGAATTTTCTGCAGGGCTTTCTGGGTTTTTTCGGCCAGCACCGGAATCTTCAGACCCAGGTCGGTCAGGATGTCCGCGGCGATGGTGGCATGGCCGCCGCCGTCGGCCAGAATCGCCACGTTGTTGTTGCGGATCGGCGGCAGCGATGACAGCGATTCGGCCACCGGAAAGAGTTCGTCGGAGTTTTCGATCACCGAAATCCCGGCCCGTTCGAAGGCGCCGCGCGCCACTTCGGACATCCCGGCCAGGGCGCCGGTGTGAGAGCCGGCCGAGCGTTTGCCGGTGGTCGAGCGTCCGCTTTTGAGCAGAATGATCGGTTTTTCCAGTGTGGTGCGGTAGGCCTGCTGCAGAAATTTACGGCCTTCCCGCATGCCTTCGACGTACATCAGGATGGCGCGCGTGTCGGGATCCTGCCGGAAAAACTCCAGGTACTCGTGAAAGCGGATGTCGGCTTCGTTGCCGACGCCCACGTAATAGCTGAAGCCTTTTAAACTCCGCACCGAAGCCTCGGTAATCAGGGTCAACGCCATGTTGCCGCTCTGGCTCAGCAGTGCGATGTTGCCCGGGGGTGCATTGCGCAGACCGACCAGATTGAGATTGTCTTTCAGGTTGATCATTCCCGAAGTGTTGGGGCCGATCAGGCGGACACCGTGCCGGTGGGCGACCTCCAGGATTTCATCCTCCAGGTTTTTGCCTTTTTTTCCGGTTTCCCCGAATCCACCAGCCAGAATCACGGCACCGCCGATCCCCTTTTTGCCGCAGTCTTCCAGCACCGAGGGCACGGTTCGGGCCGGCGTGCAGACCAATGCCAGATCGACCGGCTCTTCGATCGCATCGACGCTGGCGTAGCATTTCAGGCCCAGGATGTTTTTTTCCTTGGGGTTTACAGGGTAGATTTTTCCGGCGTATTTTTCCTCCAGCAGTGTGCGGATGGCCTGGTACCCGCGCTTGGTTTCCGATTTGGATGCCCCGATGATCGCCACGGACTGCGCATTTAAAATTCGGTCGAGTGACATGGCAAGTTTGCTGCCTCCTTTTCTGTGAAGTTCAAAGCTGAAAGCTGAAAGCAAAATAAAAACCAGGTCCGTCGTCAGTTGTCCGTGGTCCGTTGTGAAAGACCGAACGGCTGCATAGCTCATAGCTCATAGTTCATAGCTTGTTGCTCAAGCGCATGGCTCGAACAGCTGTATGCCCGGGGATGGGCCAGGACTTCGTTTTGGATTTTTCGCCGTTTCGCCATCTCGCCGTTTCGCCGGTTCTCCACCACGCCGTTTCAAGTTCGGATACAATCTATCGCTGGAATTATCCAAACCAGACAAACCAATGAACCTTTCTTCTACTTTCTCTTGCGCTCCTCGAATTCCTGCAGCGATTCGCGGCGTTCCTCGGTGGAAACGCAGGCCAGGCAGGCTTCGATTTCATAGTCCATCAGGGCTTCCAGACTGGCTTCGCCGCTGGCCATCAGCAAGCCGCGCTTGATCATTCGAATGGAAAAGGCCGAGTTGGCGGCGATTTTGGCGGCCATCTCCCGGGTTGTTTCCATGAGTTTTTCCAGTGGGACCGAACGATTGACCAATCCGATGCGTTCGGCTTCTTTTCCGCTGATGTACTCGCCGGTAAACAGCAGTTCGCGTGCCTTGCCTGGACCGATCAAGTCCTGGACCAGACGCATGGCACCGCCGGTGACCGAGGAGTTGACCTTGGCTTCCGGCGAGCCGATTTGGGCTTCATCGGCGGCAATGCGGATATCGCAGGCGAGGGCAAGCTCGTAGCCGCTTCCCAGGGCATATCCGTTGATTGCCGCCAGGGTCGGTTTTTCGAATCGGATGATGCGGCGGGAAGTTTCCTGCAGTTCTTCCAGGTATCGGCGGTATTCCTTCCGACTGCGGGTTTTGGATTCTTTGAGGTCCGCACCGGTGGAGAACGCCCGACCTTCCCCGGTGATGATCAGGGCCTTGACTTCCGGATCGGTGCGAACGTCTTCCAGGGCGACTTGCATGTCCAGCCAGAGCTGTTTGTTCATCGCATTGAGCACCTTGGGCCGGTTCAATTTGATGACCGCGATGCCTTCCTGTTTCTCATAGGTAATACACTCGAATTGCATGACTGCAGGCCTCCTGTCTGCCGGTAGATGTTTCCATTCAATCCGTTCCGCAACGGGCTTGCAACGCTTGCACACACCGCTGACGACTTCTCGCCTTTACGGGAAAATCGAACGCAATTCAAGTCTTGAATCACTGCGAATTCATCCTTTTGTGAATCCGGCTCCAGCGGCAAGTTCAACCCGGAAGCAATACCGTGTTTTGCGGGTGGTTGCCGGCGTTCTCCGGAAAAGGAAGTCAGGAAATATTCGGCATCAGGGCCCATCGAATGCACCAGCCCCCTTTGTCGGAATCCTGGTCCACACAGACGATTCCGCCGTTTTGAAACCGAAACACGCGATTTTCCGGATCCCCTGCAACCAGGTAACCGGTGAGCTTTTCCAGAAACGGCAGATGTCCGATCACCATCATGTTGGATGCGTCGTCGAGCGTTCTGGCAAATGCGGCCACGTCGTCCAGGGGACCGATGTCCTGGCGCTCGGCGAGTTTGTCCCGGATCCCCAGTGAATTGGAAAAAATTTCCGCCGTTTGCAGGGCTCTTTTTTTCCCGCTGTGAACGATGCGTTCCACCGGGATCCCATATTGCTTCGCCGTGGAAGCGATGCGCTGGACTTCTTCCATTCCCTGTTCCGACAATCCTTTTTCCGGGTCCACGTCCTTTGACAGATTTTTACCGTGTTGGACTAGATACAGTGCCATGGGTCTCTCTCCTCCTTGAAATTGATTTGGATTCTGTTTATAAGATAGCAGGTCATCGGCATGGGTCAAATCACGGTGAGGCTTCCGGATTCGAATCCGGGGGGCTGGCCGAAAACGAAAATACTGTTCCAACAACGGAGCCGACGCGATGCGGATCGTGACCAGACCCGATTTCGACGGGGTTGTCTGTGCGGTGCTGCTCTATGATGCCGAAGAAATTACCGAGCCCATTTTCTGGGTCGAACCCAACGATGTTCAGCAAGGGCGGGTCGAAATTCGATCCGGGGACATCGTCGCCAATCTTCCCTACCACGAGAACTGTACCCTGTGGTTCGATCACCATTACACCAATCGAATCCGCAAGTCCTTTGACGGCGCCTTTCGCGAGGCACCTTCGGCCGCCCGAATTATCTATGACTACTACCGCAGTCGCCTGCAGTCCGATTACCAACGGCTGGTGGATGCCGCCGACAAGATCGATTCGGCCGATTTAACCCGGGAGGAGGTGACCCATCCGGAAAAATTCGATGACGTGCTGCTGTCCATGACCATTACCAACCTGGAAGAATCGGAGGAACCGTACTGGAATCATCTGGTTGCCGTGTTGTCGAAGAAGACGATTTCCGAGGCGATGGGGGATGCGGAGATCCGAACCCGGTGCGAAGCGGTGATCGAGGAAAATCGAATTTACAAGGACTTGCTGCTGAAACACACGCAGGAACACGGGGCGGTGGCCGTCACCGATTTTCGCCCTCTGGAGAAAGTCCCCGGCGGCAATCGATTTCTGGTATATTCCCTGTTTTCCGCATGCGTGGTGCACATGCGCATCCGCTATGACGCCCGCGACCGCAGCCGGATCGTTGTCAACGTCGGCCACAGCATTTTCAATCCCGGATGCCGGGTCAATGTCGGTCTGCTGCTCGCCCGTTTCGGCGGCGGCGGCCACCCCGGTGCCGGCAGTTGCCGCTTTCCCGCTGAACGGGCCGACGAATACCTGCCGCAGATCCGCGCCGCCCTCATCCGCAACGAACCCCTGGAATAAGGATTCACATCGGGAAGTGTTTTCCCGATCCCCGCTGCTCGATACACGAAAGAACGCCGCGGGTCCGCCGGGCGGGTACGGTGACCCGCTCTACGAAATCATCTTGAATCAGATCTGTTTCTGGTTGGACACTCAATCGAAGCGCCACGCCACCCCGCCATGCAGACCGAAATCCGGACTGTTGTTGGTCGTGAGGAAATTTTCGATCAATGCAAACTCCAGTACAACCCCGGGGCTGCATTCCCATTTGAATCCCAGGTTGACCTCGTGGGAGGCATCCGACAACTCTCCCAGATCAATCGCCAACCCATCGGAATACAGATACTGGGCGATGATGGACGCACGGTTGAAGGCGCGCCACTCCAATGCAAAGCTGCCGCTGATTTGATCGTCTTCCAGTTCGATTCCCCGGAAGTTGTCGCGACCAAACCGGGTGTAGCCCAGTCCGCCGTAAAGATAGAAGTCCCAGAAACGCTGGGACGCCGACAGGAACAGGGCAAAATCCCATGGATTGCCGCCTTCCAGATCGTCGGAGTCGATTTCGTACTGGGCGACAAGGGTGTAGGCGAAAGCCGGCCAGGAATCGGTGCCGCAGGTGACGTTGTGCTGAAACTTGAACTGGGCCGAGCTTGAAAACAGGCCCCGATCGCTGGAGGTCAGGCTGACTCCGGGCTGATTTCCGGCCGGGTCGATGTCGAATCGAAAATCGCCTTTGGGCACTTCGTCGCGTCCGTTCTGGTCGATGTTGAAAAGGTCGTGAAACTCCTGGATGAAGCTGTCCATGCCGCCGCCGAACCGGCTGCGGGTTTCGAAGCCGAACCCGACCTGAAAGGTTTCGGCCAATCCGTAGTCCAGACCGACCTGGGTCTGAAGCATTTCGTAGTCGAAAAAATAATCTGATTCGTCGGCCCAGATATTGACCCAGGTCGTCCGGGCCTTGAGTTCTTTCTGTCCTTTGGCCAGGGTCGAAGGCGCTGCGGGTGTCAGGCCCAGCCGCAGCGCCTGCAGGGGGGATTGGCTGGGGATGTTCAAAGGGCCGTACCCGACATTGGCGTAGCAGATATTGCGGGCCCGAAAGGAGTCCGGAGACGTGACGATTTCAGTGGCTTCACCGACCTTGAAGGTTTCAGATTGGGTGGCATCGTCGGCTTTCGGCTGCCGTTTCAGTGACGCTTCGATGGCCTCCAGGCGGCCGGCCAGTTCCTCCGGACCGATCGCTCCGATGATCGACGCGCGCAGATAGCCGGATGTGTCGATGATCTGAATTTGAGGGATGGCTTCGATCGCGTAGGTGTGCACCAGCGAAGCATTGCGGTCGATATCCACCGCCACCCATTCGAAATTCCCGCCGGCTGTTTCCACCCTCGCATCGGTGAAGGTCTTGCGGAACATCGTCCGGCAGTGGGGACACCAGGGGGCGTGATAGAATACCGCTACCGGGTTTCCGCTTTTGGGGGCTGCGGCGATGACGGCCGGGAGATTCTCGGAGAACTGAATGCCTTCAGCCCTCACCGCCGGTGGGGCCAGCAACAAATACAGCAGGCAACCGAACACGGCCTTTGCGATTTGTCGCTGCAGCCTTCGTTGTCGCTGGATTCCGCCAGGATGATCGCAAACCCTTGCCATTGCACCCCTCCTGTACACAGCGCACTCACTTCGATCCCGACCGGAATCGAAATTTACAAACCGGCCGGCTTTCGGGCGGTCGTCGACCACCGAGACGGCAGCCTCGATGTTCACTTAATTTCGTTTCACGGAAACGATCCCATCTGCTTCTATCATTCAATGGAAGAAGAATGAATGGGCAATTGCACTGATATTTTTCCCGCAAGTGGGAGGAAATGTACAAACCGGTACCGTGGGCGCAGCGCAGCTTCAATCCAGACATGTCCTTTTTTCCGCCCGCCCGCGCCGTTCCCGCCATGGCGGCATTTAGCGGCGGCGCCTTGCTCAGATCTTTCGAAGGCCACCTGCACAGCCGGGACATGGACAATCCTCGGCGCCCGGAAATGCATATTTCCGCTTTCCAGTGGCGCTGAATGTCACCGGTCGGATATAAAGCGGGCCCGGTTCATTCATCGCCGCCGTCCACTGGGGATTTATTTTTTCTCGGGAATCACGACCGGAATTTCCACCGCAGAAACGGCGCCCTTGTCGGGATGGTTCTCAACCTGGATGCTGCCGCCCATTTTGGAGATGATGTTGTGGCTGACCCAAAGTCCGAGACCGGTGCCTTTGCCAGGCTCCTTGGTGGTGACGAAAGGATCGAAAATCTTGCGAAGCATTTCGTCGCTGAGTCCGGGGCCGTCATCCTTGATGGTCACCACGATCTTGTCGTCGCTGTAACGACTGGCGGCCTCGATCGTCCCGCCGCTGCCGATGGCGTCGACGGCATTGGTAAGCAGGTTCAAAAAGACCTGTTGGAGCTGGGCCTGGTCGCTGGCAATCAGAGGGATGGATTCGTCCAGATCCAAATGGATGTCGATGTTGTTGATGCGGGCATGATTATCCAGAAACGCGACGGTCTGGCGGATGGTATCGTTGACGTCCACATCTTCCAGGCGCGGTTCCATCCTGCGGGCGTAGCCGAGCATGCTGTGCACCACCTTGCGCGCCCGTTCAACGTGCTCTTCGATTTTGGAAATGGACTTGCGGAATTCGTCGATATTTTCGCTGTCTCTTAACTCCACTTCCTCCAACAAGTCCTCCATCCAGCCGGTCTTTTGGAGGATGACCGCCAGGGGATTGTTGATCTCGTGGCCCCCCCCGGCCGCCATTTTACCCAGGGCGGCCAGCTTGTCCGACTGGACCAGCTGGGCATTGAGCTCGACCATTTCCTGATCGGTCCTTTTCAGACGATCGATGGCCAGGCGGGTGGTGAAGATCGTGGTACACACAATCGCCAGAAACCCCAGCGTGATTATGAGGATTTCCGTCCGCCGCAGGGCAAAAAGGCTGGTCATGAGCGCCAGGGGGCGCTGATTGATCACCAGCAGCCACTTGTTGTCTTTGAGCCAGCTGCCGGCATAGAGGCGCTCATCACCGTTCCAATCCGTCATTGAAATGACGGTCACGCCTCCTCCGAACTGCTCGGGATCGATAGCGGATGTTCCAAGTATGTTTCCCTGGAAGCGCGGGCGGGTCTGAAACACGCCGTCGCGGTTGATGATAAAAGCGTCGCCGGTGCGGCCGATTTGAGCCGACCGCAGGATTTCCTCGAAGCGAATGGAATCGATCGTGGCCCGCAGAATCCAGGGCTGCTTGTTTTCGTAGCGCCGCACCGCGATAATGAAATGGGGCTGCTGCCGGAACCCCATATAGACATCGCTTTTATAGCGTCCTTGGACCAAGACTTCGTTGAACC
>DAXETY010000110.1:0-22250 GCA_051155755.1 Desulfobacterales bacterium | reverse complement strand
GGCCAGGAGCCCCGCCCCGACGATCCGCGTGCCGTCGTCGCTGACGGCGTTCGCCTCCACCAGCCGATCCCAGGCGGCCGCCGCCTCCTCCGGATTCCCATAAACTTTCCAGTAATCCGCCTCCAGCCGGGCATTGCGCAGACTCTCGGGGTAGCGCTCCCGAGCCACCGCAAAGACCGCTTCGACTTCCTCTTGCTGCCGCCGGTAAAGGTAGTGCCGCGCCAGCTGGCGGTAACTTTCGGCGGGCAACGCCTCGCCCCGCGCCAAATTTTTCCACCGATCCGGAACAAAAAAAGCCGCTCCCGAATGGAAGGCGGCTGCTGTCACCACAACGTCGAAGTACTTCGAAAATTCTCTTCCCTACGCTGGTATGACCCAGATCAGGTTCAACGGGTATGATCTCAGGCGATGCTCGCCACCCCGAATCGGTGGTTGTTATATCGTATTGGGCGAATCGCTTACATGATTTTTTTCCCTTCATCAAATACTTCATGGCACCATATATTCCGGCACTCCAGGTGTCAAGCCGCGTCAGCGGCTCGCGGTTCCGGCCGTGCCGGAAATCCGCCATGTTCCGGTTGCATTTTGTTAATTTTGCGTTACGATTACCACTTGACTTTATGTGTGGATTTCGATTTATGGTTTGGCGCGGGCCGCCGTGGTCCGCGTCTTGCTACAACGCCAAAAGGCAGCAATGGTTTGCGTTCGCATGGATCATTTCGAAGGCCCGGAAAAAAAACTCGAGATTATCCTCTCGGAGCCAGTGCCTCGCTTGCGGGGAAACGGCGACGGACGCTGGGACCGGGTGGTGCGGGCCGGCGGCGCGGAAATTCTGCAGGCCCTGCACACGCCGGCCGTGGACGCCTACCTGCTTTCCGAGTCGAGCCTGTTTGTCTGGGACAACCGCCTGGTCATGATTACCTGCGGGCAGACCACGCCCGCCCTGGCCCTGCCGGAAATTCTGAAATTCGTCGATCCGGCGCTGATTTCCGGTCTTTTCTACGAGCGTAAAAACCTGAATTTTCCCGATCAGCAGCCCACCGATTTCGATCAGGATCGGCGGTACTTGTCCGGTTTCTTTCCGAAGGGCCAAAGCTTTCTTTTCGGCAGCCCCGACCGGGATCACGTTCACATGTTTTACTACGCCCGGCAGCGGCAGGCCGGGCCGCAGGCAGCGGTGCTGCGCGTATTGATGAACGACATCGATCCGGAGGTGGGCACATTGTTTTCGCCGGAGGCCGATCCGGACCGCCTGCACGCCCGCACGCTCGGGACGCTGTCCTTCTTCGACGAATCGGTCATGCTGGACAATTACTTTTTCCAGCCCCAGGGCTATTCGCTCAACGGCGTCAGCGGGGCGCATTACTTGACCCTGCACGTTACGCCCGAATCTCCGGCTTCCTATTCCAGCCTGGAGACCAGCCTGCTCGACGAAAACGATTGCGGGACGATCATCGACGAGATCGCCGGACTTTTCGAGCCGAAGCGGTTCTGCCTGTTTTTAAAATCCCCTTGCGACGCGCACTGCCGCCGAATGCACCGTACGCTGCCGGACTCCACAGGCGGGTTCGAGCGCCTGGAGGTGGTTCAACGGCAGCTCGACCCCGGTTGCCAGGTCACCTTCGCCAACTTCCAGCGCAGCAGCGGCGGCTTTACTTGACTGACGAGCACACCCGACGTTGTGCTGTATGCCTTCGATGATCAAGCGGTTGCCGTCGTAACGGCGGGTGAACAGTCCCCCTGCCGGTCGTTGACGGCTTCCGTCGAATCCCGGTAGCGAAGAAAACCAAAGGGGGAACCATGCCGGACGACCCCAGACCGGAACTGTGGATCCGCGACAGCGAGCACGACACCGTCGAGCTGGCCTTTCGAGTGGAAAAGACCCTGTTCAGCCGCCGGAGCCGTTTCCAGCAGATCGATATTGTTCAAAGCTTTGATCACGGTCTGATCTTGCTCAATGACGGCGTGGTCATGCTCACCGAGCGCGACGAATTCATCTACCACGAAATGATCGCCCACGTGCCGCTGTTCGTGCACCCGGCGCCCCGCTCGGTGCTGGTGATCGGCGGCGGCGACGGCGGTACCGTGCGCGAGGTGCTGAAGCACCCGGACCTGGAGCGGGTGGTCCTGGTGGAGATCGACGAGGTGGTGGTGGAAGCCTGCCGCGACCATTTTCCATCGGTGCGCAGCGCCTTCGAGGATCCGCGCCTGGAGGTGCGATTCGAAGACGGCTTGCAGTATGTGGCCGAATCGGGGGCCGCCTTCGACATCGCCATCGTGGACTCCACCGATCCGATCGGCCCCGGCGCCGGTCTGTTCGAGCATCCCTTTTATGAAAACATCGCCGGCCGGCTTGCGGATGACGGCATCCTGGTCACCCAGGCCGAATCGCCCTTTTATCATGGCCGGACCCAGCGCGAGATGCTGGCAAACCAGCGCCCGTTTTTCCGGCAGCTGCACCTGTATCTTTATCCCACCCTTTCCTATCCCGGGAGTCTGTATAGTTTCGGCTTTGCCAGCAAGGGCCCGCATCCGCTAACCGATGTGCGCACCGCCGCCATCCGCCAGACCGATATCCACACCCGCTACTACAACGCCCGGGTTCACACCGCCGCGTTCATGCTGCCCAACTTCGTCACCGATGCCCTCGGCGACCTGCTCGACCCCATCGAGTAAATCCAAGGTTCCCCACCGCTGAAACCGAACCTGCAGCACCAGAAATTATCGGTACCGAGCATCTTTAATATCTTTTATATTCATGAGAAGTCAGCTGTATCGCCATGCCCAAAAATCCGTCATTCTCGGAGACCGCCATAGGCCGGTCACCGCACCGGCCGATTTCTCTCTGCTACCGATTTTAGCTCCGCCGTTCATTACAGGCCTGCTGCCGAAAAAATACCGCCTTTGCCGTATTGGTGCCGGCTGCTGCGACGGCTACCTTGAGATTGCGGCCGGAGGCGGTTTCAGCCGGCCCGGACGAAGGGCAAAAATGATTTTACCTTGCGAACGATAAGGAAAGGTGGTCGTAACTCATGGAAAATTTTACCCGGGAAGACTTAAAATACCTGATGCGGGATCATCCGTCGATGTGCCTGTCGATGTACATGCCGACCCACCCCCGGGATGCCAACCACCAGCAGGACCGGATCCGGCTGAAAAACCTGTTGAGACAGGCGCAACAGTCTTTTGAAGAACAGGCGAACGAAGATGCCGGCTTGAAGACGAATCTGGAAAATGCCCGGGAACTGATCATCGACGATGATTTCTGGAGCCGGATCGGAGAGGGGTTGGCGTTTGGAGATCGAAGATTCGCCGACGGATGACAGCGAGGACCTGCTGAATCTGGCTGCCTTAGACACCCTGCGAAACGGCGGCACGGTGTATGCGCTGGAACCCGACCAGCTTCCGGAAAGCGGCCCGCTCGCAGCTCTGCTGCGTTACTGATCTCGATTGGAAAGGCAAGCATACGGATCGTAAAACGCCTCAGATGTAGAGGAAGGACATGAGCCGAATTGTAACCCTGACGGTCAATCCCGCCGTGGACAAAAGCTCCCGGGTCGAAAGAGTGGTGCCCGATCGCAAACTGCGCTGCGAAAAACCCCGCTTCGAACCCGGCGGCGGCGGGCTCAACGTCTCCCGTGCGGTGAAAAAACTCGGCGGAGAATCGACGGCCATCTACACGGTCGGCGGGCCGCCGGGGGATTTGCTCCGCCACCTGCTGGAAAAAGAAAGCCTCCGGTGCCGGGCCGTCGAGACCGCCGAATGGACGCGCCAGAACCTGATGGTTTACGAAAGCGCCTCGGGCAACCAGTTTCGCTTCGGCATGCCCGGCCCGCAGCTGGCGGAATCCGAATGGCAGCACTGCCTGGATGTCGTGGCCGGGCTCGATCCCGCCCCCGAATACCTGGTGGCCAGCGGGAGCTTGCCGCCGGGGGTGCCGACGGATTTTTACGCGCGCGTGGCGCAGGTCTGCTCGAAAAACGAGGTGCGATTGATTGTGGACACCTCGGGGGAGCCGCTTTCGGCGGCACTGGAAGCAGGCGTTTACCTGGTCAAACCCAACATGAACGAACTGGCCGACATCGCCGGGTGCGAAATCAGCGATGAATCCCACCAGGAGGAATGCACCCGTGAAGTTGTCTCCAGGGGTCGCAGTGAAGCGGTAATGCTCACCCTGGGTTCGGCCGGCGCGCTGCTGGCCTATGAGAACGGCCTGCAGCGGCTGCGCGCCCCCAGCGTGAATATCCAGAGCAAGGTCGGTGCCGGTGATTCCACCGTCGCCGGGCTGGTTCTGGGCCTGACCCGGGGCATGGACTTGCCGGAAGCTGCACGCTTCGGCATTGCCGCCGGTGCAGCCGCGGTAATGACACCGGGCTCCGAACTCTGCCGCCGCGAAGACGCCGAAAGACTTTACCGCAAAATCGCCGCCGAATCGGACTGATTCCCAATGCCCGGACAGCAGCATTTGCCGCATAATCCTGGCTTATACTCTTCTCGACCCAGTTCTGCAATCCAACGAAGCACCTTTACTGGAAGCCCTCCATATCTGCATCCGAGCGTCCTCCCCTTTGAAAAAGGGGCGTCAGAGGGGATTTGGGGTTTTGCAGAGACCGATCAGCGACAGTGCTCCGGTCCAACACCCACGCGCTCCTTGCACACCTCTTGCAGGTACGCCGCGATCTGCGTCTCATCATCCATGGACACCACCTGCTGCAGCATCTCAGCAGCCTCGGTATCGCTCATACTCCGAATGACCTGCTTGACCACCGGAATCGAAGCCGGATTCATACTCAATCGCTCGACCCCCATGGCCAGGTACAGCACGGCACACTGCGGCAGCGCCGCCGACTCTCCACAGATCGACACCGGCTTTCCCTGGCGGCGGCAGATGTCCACCGCCTCGGCAATGGTGCCGATGACCGCCGGGTGCAGGGGATTGTAGAGTCCGGCCACGCGGTCGTTGTTGCGGTCCACCGCCAGGGTGTACTGGATCAGGTCGTTGGTGCCGATGCTGACAAAGTCGGCAATGGCCAGCAGGCCGGCCAGGATTTTTACCGTCCCGGGGACCTCCAGCATGAATCCCACCGGAATGTCTCCGGCGAAGGCCGCCCCGGTCTGCTGCAGGGCCTGCTTCTCCTCGGCGATGATTTCCACCACCCGGCGCATCTCGCGCACCGAGGTGATCATGGGCACCAGGATCCGGGCCGGCCCGGTTGCCGCGGCCTTCAAAATTGCCCGGAGCTGGGTCCGGAATACCGCATCCAGGTCCAGCGAAACCCGGATCGACCGCCAGCCCAGGCAGGGATTGTTTTCCCGGGGATAGTCCAGGTAGGACAAAAATTTGTCGCTGCCCACATCCAGCGTTCGGAAGGTGACCTCCCTTCCGGCGGCGCCCTTCAGGATTTTTTCGTAAATGGCGGTCTGCTCGCCTTCGGTGGGAAAATCCCGGCGCACCAGGAAAGGGAACTCGGTACGGTACAAACCGATGTGATCGGCGCCGTAGCGGTGCACCAGCTCCAGGTCGGAGAGCAACCCGATGTTGGCGCCCAGGCGGCAGCGCCGGCCGTCGCGGGTTTCGGCCGGAAGGTCGCGTATGCTTTCCAGATTTCGATCCCGCTGTCTTTTTTCCTGTTCGAGGCGGCGGTATTCGTCCCGGATGTCAGCCGGCGGTTCGTGAAACACCAACCCGGAGGTGCCGTCCACGATGATCGCATCGTTTTCGGAGATTACTTCCAGCAGATCCTTGACGCCGATGACCATCGGGATCTCGAAGGATTTGGCCAGAATGGCCGCATGCGATGCTTTGCCGCCCCGGGCCAGGACGATGGCCTTCAGGTTGGGCTGGCGCAGTTCCATCAATTCGGCGGCGGAGATGTCGGCTGCCACCAGCACCGTGGGGTGCGAAAATTCTTTCGATACCGAACCCGTTCGTCCCAGCAGGTGACAGAGCACCCGCCGGCCGATATCTTCGATATCCGAGCTGCGCTCCCGCAGGTAAGGATCCTGCAGCGCCTCGAATCGCTGCAGGTAGGCCTGGATGGTTTGCTTCAGGGCGGATGCCGCCAGATATCCCGTGTCGATCCCGGCCAGAAGGTGGCGCTTGAAGCCCGGATCCCGAACCATCGCCAGCCCGGCTTCCAGGATGGCGGCTTCCTGGGACTCCGGCGGCCGGGTTTCAACCTGCAGGTCGCGCAGTTCGCGTTCCACTCCCTGCAAGGCGATCTCCAGGCGCTGCTTTTCCGCCTTGGGGTCGGCGGCGCTTTCCATGGCCACCTGGTCGAAACCGATGCTTTCAAACAGGTAATATGCGCGGCCCTCGGCAAATCCGGCGCAGACCGGAATGCCGCGCAGCAGCGGTTTGGGGCTGCCGGGACCCGGCGCCGGTTTGCGCGGTGCCGGCGTTTTGCCGGTCGCATCGGACTTGGCCGCGCGCAGCAGCAAATTGGAATAGGCCACCGTGGCCGCCACCTGGCTGGTGATGGCGGCAAACACCGGGATGTCCGCTTCGGAGATGGCCGCTTCGTCCACGGTCTGGATGACCAGCACGCCCAGGGTGCGCTGGTGATAGACCAGCGGCAGTCCCAGGAACGTCTGGTAGATTTCCTCGCCGCTCTGGGCAAAATACTTGTAGCGGGGGTGTTCGGCCGGGTTGCGGACAAAGACCGGTTGCAGACTTTCCAGTACCAATCCGGTCAAACCCTCCTCGATTTTCATCGTCACCGTGCCGACCGACTGCCGCTTCAATCCGACAGTGGCCGCCAGCACCAGCAGGTTTTTTTCTTCATTGAAAATGTAGACCGAACAGACATCGGTCTGAAACCGGGCCGCGATTCGCTCCACGATGGCATCCAGGGTTTTCTGCGGCTCTTCGGAGTCGGTGATCAGGGTGCAGATATCTTCCAGCAGGTGTACGGGTTCTCGTGGCATGGATACTTTCTCGGCGTTATTGGAAACTTGGTATCGGTTGGCTGCGAGCCACCCATCCGGCGCTTGTTGAGTGCAGCCGGATGTTACGGTCTCGAAAAACTCGGATCCAGCTTTGTGTCATCCCCGCGCGGGGATCTCGAGTTTAACAAACTGTAATTACATTGATTTCTGGATTCGCGCCTGCGCGGGAAAAACCGATCTTGGTAAATTTCGACTTTTCCCGATTGCAGTCAGATATACGATACCTGCAAATTGAAGGCCAAGTGAAAACTGCAGCCCCGCCGGCAGCTGGAACCCCGACCGGCCCCTCGTCATTTCCTATAGACAGCCCACATCCATCCCGCCTTTTTTGTTACGTTTCTGTTAGATCGTCTTGATAAATCTACAAGACTGTGCCTTCATAGGGCCACCCCCCTGGAAAAACCGTTGGAAAGCACCGCCGACTGGTCTATAATTGCATTCTTGCGTGCCAACCGTTCAATGGCCTTGCCCCGCGCAAACCCGGCGTGACCGACCCTGCCGGAAAACCCGGTCGACCGTTGCATTAACCGGGGAGACTGCCGTGATCTGCGAAAAATGCCGGCGCGACAACACGCCGGAAGCCAATTTTTGTTCCTTTTGCGGATCCGATTTGCGCGATTCGCCCCCGCGCCGTCCGTGGATCGTGCCGGCCGTGATCCTGGTCGCAATCCTCGGGGCCCTGTTGGCTTACCTCGGCATTCACCCGCCAACCGAACCAACCCCGGCACCGCAGCCGTCCCAATCCCCCAGAGCAACTGCGGTCGCCCCTGCCAAAAAGACGGTTCCCTCTGGATCCGCAGCGGTTTCGCCGGAAGTCGACTTCGAGGTGGATCCGGTGGTCGGCGTCGTGCTCATCCGGGATATCGTGGGCAATGTCCGCACCCGAATCCCCTCGGCTGTATCCCGCGGGGGCTGGATTGCACTGCCGGTGGCCCGCTGCCGGATCGGTGCCGAGTGGTATCTTCACCTGGCCACCGGACAGCGCCTGCGCATCGAAGGCGGCCTGGTGAACGAGGGCGAGGAGGTCGGCATCTGGCGCATCGAGCCGGGATACGCCATCGACGGTCCGCCGCTGGATTCCTGGCAGGAAGCCCTGCCGCTGAACTGGCATTCGATCGTATCTGTCGATTCCGCCGGCGATCTGCCCTTCGTCGTGGTCGACCAGCAGCTGTACCTGACAAAGATCGACGTTCCGGGGGACGTGGCCGGACCGGGGGTGTTTTTCCAGGGGTCCAACCTGGTGGGCTGGACCTTCGACGATCTGCCGGGCACCGGTTTTCTCTGGAACGGTGCGGCCGGGGAGCAGCTCGGATACGGCGTCAGCGTCTCGGATTTTTACCGCCTGAATTTTGCCGACGGCCGTGAAGAGCGTTTTCTGCTGGCACTTTCCCAGCCCGACGTTGCCCCGGCGGGCCGTTTGCTGGCAATGGCCGACGGGTTTTTACAGCCCAAAAAGCTGCCGGAGCCCGAAACACCGGTGCTGCTCAGCGATGCCGCCGCGGTGGAACAGATGCGGATTCTGATCGACCGGCTGCGTCGGAACGGAGATGCCGGCGTGATTTTGGATTCGATCCGCGGCGAAGCCCTGGCCGCAGCCGGCAGCATCCCGCTGCTGGTGGACGCTGTGGAGGCGCTGGCCGAAGGAGACGGGCCGCAGTCGGCCATCCAACTGCTCGAGTCGGTGGAATATCTCGATCCGGCCTTCCTTCGGACCGATATTCAGAGCGTGGACAATTTGTCCGCCCGTTTTTATCGCCAATGGCTTTCCCAGTTGATCGACAGCGCCGATTTGCAAACCGGCTGGCAGGTCTACGGTGCTGCCACCGAGCGTCATCCCCGGGATCCCTACCTGCACCTGATGGGCGTGCAGCTGGCCATCGATGCCGGTCAGTTGGCCATGGCCCGGCAGCTGCTGGCCATGCGCAGCTACCCCGAAGCCCTGGCCGACCGGGTGCAGGCCCTGGAGGGGCAACTGGCGCCGCAGGCACCGGCGGCTGCCGAAGAGCCGATCCGTTTCTCGCCAGGTGCCGACCAGGTGCGCATTTCCGCCGTACTCAACGATGCGGTCTCCCAGACCTTCATCGTGGATACCGGCGCTACGGTGGTCACCATCCCACAGTCGACCGCCCGCCGGCTAGGACTCGACCGGGTCGGCCTGGGAACCTACCGGGAGGTTTACACCGCCGGCGGCACGGTCCAGGCCCGGGAAGTCGAACTGGAGGTTTTCGAACTGCAGGGGCAGGTGCTGCAGGGTGTCAGGGCGCTGGTCATGGATCTGCCGGGGCGTCCCAATGTAGGACTGCTGGGCATGAACGTACTGTCCCGGTTCCGGATGGACCTGAACACGGAAACCGGGGAACTTTTACTGACCCCCAAATAAGATTCTGTTATTGTAATCATTGATGGAATCGTAAAAAGTCCGCCTTAACGGTGTGTCATCCCCGCGCAGGCGGGGATCCCGAGTTTAATAGACTGTAATTACATTGTTTTCTGGATTCTCGCCTCCGCGGAAATGACAGAAATTAACGAATTTTGACTTTCCATGACTTCATAAATCGTCAGTGTCTAATTCTATTTTTTATTCTCTTTTCAGCAGTTGCCTCAGGTCGGCCAAGGAACGGGTGTTGAGCACGTCGGCGGCTTCCAGCCAGCCGCGGCGGGCCTGGGCGACGCCCAGGCGCATGTGGTCGAAGTGATCGATGCCGTGGGCGTCGGTTGATATGGCCGCCTTGACACCGGCTTCTTTGGCGTGGCGGCAGTGGATGTCGTCCAGGTCCAGGCGGTCGGGATGGGCGTTTAGCTCCAGGTGGCAACCGCGCTGGGCGGCGGTTTCGATGATCCGCACCAGGTCCACGTCGTAGGCCTTGCGCCGGTTGATCAGGCGGCCGGAAGGGTGGCCCAGGATGGTGAAGTAGGGGTTGTCCATGGCCCGCAGGATGCGTTCGGTCTGCTGATCCCGCGGCAGCCGGAAATCGGTGTGCACCGAGCAGATCACGAAATCCAGCTCGGCCAGCAGGTCGTCGGGCATATCCAGACGGCCGTCGCGCAGGATGTCGATTTCCATGGATTTGAGCACCACCAGGCGGTTTTGTTTGGCATTGAGTGCATCGATGCGGTTGATCAGCTTGCGGACTGCTTTGGGGCTCAGCCCGCCGGCGATTTTCAGGCTCTGGGAGTGGTTGGTGACAGCGATGTATTCGTAGCCCCGGGCTTCGGCGGCTGCGGCCATTTCCTCCAAGGTGTTGCGGCCGTCGCTGTCATCGGTGTGGCAGTGCAGGTCACCGCGGATGTCGTCCACGGTCACCAGCTGCGGCAGGCGCTGTTCCCGGGCGGCTTGGATCTCGCCGCGATCCTCCCGCAGCTCCGGTTCGATGTAGGGCAGGTCCACCTGGGCAAAGACTTCTTCTTCGGTGGCGCCGGCAATGCGCTTTTCCCCGCGAAAGACCCCGTATTCGTTGATTTTCAATCCCTTGCGCCGGCCCAGGTGCCGCACGGCGATGTTGTGGGCCTGGCTGCCGGTAAAATAGTGCAGGGCCGCGCCGTAGCTTCCGGCCGGCACCACCCGCAGGTCCACCTGGATGCCGGAGTGCAGCACCACCGAAGATCGGGTTTCGCCGCTGGAGATTACCTGCACGACAGCCTCGTAGCCGCGGAAGTGGTTCATGACCGCCGCCGGGTCGTTGCAGGTGACCAGAATGTCCAGATCGCCGACGGTCTCCTTGCGGCGGCGAAAGCTGCCCGCCACGGTGATCTGCTCGATGAGACCGCTGGCTTTAAGGTGGCCGGTGAGATCCCGGGCGATGGATTCGGCCGCGATCCAGGCAAATCGTTTGGCGCTGCGTGCCATGTGCTCGAGTTCTTCCAGGATGCGTTCTTCGGATTTGGCTCCGAAGCCGGGCAGTTCCCGGATGCGCTTTTTTTCGACGGCGCTGCGCAGTTCCTCGATGTTGGTGACGTGCAGTCGTTCGTAAAGGATTTTCACCTTTTTGGGGCCCAGGCCCGGTATGGACAGAACCTGGTGCAGACCGGGCGGGATGCGCTGCTCGATTTCGGTCAGCTTGGCCAGGTTGCCGGTGCGGGCGACCTCCTGAATTTTTTCCGCCAGCTCTTTGCCGATGCCGGGCAGGGCGGTCAGTTGCGTGCCCTCTTCGATCAGTTCGGACACACTGCGGGCCAAACCGGAGATGGTTCGGGCCGCATTGCGGTAGGCCCGCACCCGGAAGGGGTTGGCGCCTTCGATTTCGAGGAAATCAGCCAGGCGGTCGAATTTTTGGGCGATTTCGTCGTTGCGGATTCGCATCAGTATGAACCGTTACAGAACCGGCTTGATAAAAAAAGCCCGGCTGCGATGCCGGGCTTTGATAGTTCTGGAAATTATTGTTTATGAAAGACCATCATTGTGATTGCGTCTGAATCTGACATTTGCGGTCAAAGTGCACTTTGAAGAAGTAAACGGCCAAAATCCCGGATGGTACGGCAAAAATAAGGCCGACGATAGGGACAATCCTCAGGCTGATGACAATCAGTCCCAAAGTCCCGATAGAAAGCAGCACGCCGATGGCAAAAGCGGATATTCGCTCGAACAGACAACTGTTTGCGTTCATACTCACAACTCCTTTCATTGAGCCGGTTGTATCGCCAGTTATAATGGAGTTATGGTAATTCATATCGGGCGATTGTCAACTGGATGGCCGGTGGGGACAGGGCTGGAGGAGTGGGGAAGGTTGCTGGATGAGTGGAATGTCGCCCGCGTGCACATTCCGGAATCACTTCCGGACTCTATTGCGAAGGATGGATGGTTTTGTCCCGGTTTTGCATTATAAATCTCAGGGATGACGTTTTATTCTGGTATCCGGTGTCAATTTGTGGTATATTCAAAAATCATTGAAATATCAACGTGTTCGTCATTGCGCCAAGTCGCTTCTGCTCCTTCAGCGCTCAGACTGAAATCGCCTGCTGCCATTATTTTATGTGGCCGAATGGTGCGATTTTAGAAACCGATATCGAAAATTTGACCGACCACTGTGCCCATGAGGTGACTTATGCGGAACAAAGCTCTCAAAGACAACGGCGGCAGACGCCGGAGGGCGGATCGACGCAGGCGCACTTCCGCGTACCGGTTTCCGGAACGACGCTGGCTGCGGCACCGCCGCAGCGGAAACGACCGCAGGACCGACGAACGGCTGCGGATCCACAAGGAGCTGGAGCGCCGGGAGGCTTTCAAGGATTTATACTCGGAAGTAGAGAGCGAAGAAGAAGTGTCGCGCTGATTTCCTGTTTTTATGCCGGGCGTCCCGCGCCCGGCTCCTGCCGAATTGGTTCCAACCCCCGTCGTGCCCTGATGGCCGGTCCCGCCCGATCAGGCCAGTGCATCCAATGCCAGCCGCGTCAGATACGACAGGAATATTCCGTAGCCGAAGCTCATCAACGTGCCGACGATGATATATTCGGCCAGCATCCGCTGGTGGGAGTCTTTGATTTCTCCGAACCGGAAGATCGATTTGGCCGTGATCAAAAATCCCACCGCCGCCGGCTGGTTCATCAGGATGAACAGAAACACCAGTGCCCGTTCCAGCTGTCCGATGAGCTGGCCGCCGCCCTTCAAGCCCCCGGTTATGGTGGCTCCTTCCCGGCTTTCCAGGTTTTCAACCTGGCTCAGCAGGGGTTGCACCGCCAGGCCGATCAGAAAGCCCCCCGCCCGGATCGTCAATATCGCACCGCTGAATAACACCAGCCCCCGCAGGTAGGTTTTCCCCAGCAGTGCCACGCCGTATCCGGCCTGCGGGGAGCGCAGCGCGGTCACCAGCAGCACGATGCCGGCGATCGCGGCCACGTGCGCCAGCTGGTCGAGGAGAAATCCGCGGGCGCTCCGGCCGCCGACAGCGGCCTTGATGCGGTCGATTACCGCGTGGGAAACCAGCACCAGGAGCGGGATTTCCCACATCCGCCAGTTGCCGGCCAGCAGGTAGCTCAATGCCGCCACGATGGCCGCATGCCGCACCAGGACGGGGATGCGGTGTTTCCGGCTGGCGTCTCCGGCGGTTTGCAGCACGAAGTCACCGATCACGTGGGCGGTCAAAAGGGCCAGGAACATGGAGATGGTGGAAAGGGGCAGTTGCATGACAGGTTTATATGCTTGTTTTATGTTAAAACAGGTTTATATACTTGTATTTTTGGTGAAATGTTGGTTGGGTACCGATCCTGCCAGTTCGGGTTGAATTTTTCAATCCGGGCTTGTCCGGAATGACGAAGTTGCATGGGTTGAAATTTGCCGGTCTTTTCGTACACCGGGGCAATTGCCGGGGCTAGCCGGTATTGGTCGCGGTGGCTTCCGCTACCGTGGTTTCGAAAAATTCGACGGCCTTTTCCAGGGCATGCCATCCGGCGCGCTCCAGATGCTGGGCCACGGCCTGCTGGGAGATGGGCTCCGGCCAGCATTGTCTGGCGATGTTCTCCTGGGTCCAGCCCTGCAGGGCTCCGGATACGGCCAGGGCCTGCTTTTCCGACCAGCGGGCCGCCAGCACATCGACCAAAAGAAGCACGATCGACAATGCGGCCGTTGCCGCGTTCCGTCCGGGCATGCTAAACGCCATGCGCTGCTGTCTCGGCATATTTTCCATCAGGCGGCCCGATTGGCGAAAGGCCGGCCCGTCGCCCTGAGAAATGCGCTCGTCGGGCAAAAAATCGATTGTATCCACCGCGATGGCCATGCGGCAGTCCGTGGGGTGGGATTCCATCCGGGCGCGCAGCAGGGCCCGATAGAAAAGTGCCGCTCGCAGAGATTTGGCCGGGTCGATCACCAGGGCCTGCCAGGCGTCACCGCGATAGATATCCGGTGCCAGGGGCACGGCTTCTGAAAATGTCTGTTGCAGCGTTCCCCCGATGTCCTGCATAACCGCGTGGAGGCGCCGGCGCGCCTCTCCGGAGAATTTTCCGGATCCGACGATGTCGCCGGTGATGACGGCAACGGGCTTTTGAAGGTCGATTTTCATAATACAAGCAATACCACTTGTAATGAGATCATACAAGTATTTTTGTATGTGGCGAAAACCCTTGTGTTTGTGCTGATTTAGGATACATTGCGAAATAAATGAGATGATCTGCAACCGATGGATGAAACCATGGAGCATCGAACCTGCGTAACCGCTTCCGGTCAGTTTCGTTACGGGATTCACCGTCCCGGCTTCCGGGTGGCGAATCTGCGGGAGAAGGAGACCATTATCGAACTGGGCCGCCTGCCCGACGGCACCCCGGTTCGCAACCATGCCAATTTCCCGGACGGGCCGGTGGAAGAGGCTGCGGCCGAATGGATCTTCGAAATTCCCAACGCATTTCCCTTTCTGGGGACGACCTACATTCTGAAAAGCTGGGCCGACCGCAAGGCTGCCCATCCGGACTCGATTGCAATTGCCGTATCCGAGCCGTTTTCCTTCAGCGGGACCATCCGGGAATGGGCGGGGTCGTCGGCCGACGCCAGCCAAATCGAGGCCCTGATCCGCCGTCTGCCGGAACCGATACAGCTGCACCTGGCCGCCCATTCCACCGATCCGCAGGACCTGGTGCCGCTGGCAGAGCTGTCCTGCAGGTTCATCCACGACCCCGGCAGCCGCCGGCCCACCGGCATCGCCTGCCGGGAAGAACATCAGCGGTCGGTACCCGTCGTCTATCATCCCACCCTGTTCGAGGTCGTCGCCAACAACCCCTGCCTGCCGGACGACTACAAAGAGATCATGGTGCTGCGGCCCGGCGCCCAGGGAAACAGCGAAATCGTCGGCGAGTGGAGTCGGCCCGATCACGCCAGCCACGTTTACGAATACCTGCGCCGCAACAGCTACATTCCCTGGGGACATTACGCCGCCAACATGGCCGATGATGCCATCCGCTATCGCATCGGCGAGCTGACCGAGGCCGACATCTCCGGCATGCGGCATCTTTACTACCAGCGCACCTACGCGCGTCTCGCCCAGGAGCTGGGCACCGAAAGTTTGCCGTCGCGGCGTTCGCTGACTGCAGCCGAGCTGGAGTCGCTGCGCGGCAGCCTGCTGCGGGCGGTCAAAGAGGGCCGTGCCGACGGAAAGCTCCGCTTTACAGCCACCATGTGGGGCTGGAACTACGGCTTCGATTATGCCCCCAGCGGCTATCGGCTGCACGCCTCCCACCAGCAGATCCACCAGCAGTATGCGCTGGTGCCGGAAACGGTGACCACTGCCGACGCGGCGGATGAACCGCTGGCGTCCTACGGCTGCGGCGACCTGGTGGGTGCCTTTCTGCGCCGTTTTCGCCGAAGGACGGGCAAGGGGTTTTTTGGCGCCTACCTGGGCGCCATTCGCAACAACCGGCGCATGGATGCCGCTGGAGACAATGCGCCTTCCAGCCTGGTGATTCACGAAGACGGTCCGGTGCTGTTGTTCGTGCCCAAAGCCCAGACCTCCCAGTGGGAGATCCAGCTGCTGGTGGTCGAACCGGTGGGCAACATCCTGGAAGCCGATGCGAAGGTGCGCAAGGCCCTGGACCGCAGCATGCTGGCGGCCATGAAGATCCTGGATGCCCTGGGCGCCCGCATGGTGACGGTGATCGAATACAGCAAACGCTTCGACGAGATCGACACCGACCAGCACCTGTTTTACGCGTTTTTGCCCCGGCTTCCGGAGTCGCCGGGGGCCTTCAGCGAGGCCCAGCTGCGGTGGATCAACGGCCACTATCCCGAGGATTTTGCGGCCGCCTGCCGTGCCAAGTTGAAGGCGCTGCAGGTTTGAATCGTTCCGGGCCGCCGGGATTTTTCTTGTCATTGCGGCTAACTCTTTGCTAACTTTCAAAAAGGAGCTTTGCCCGGATCGGCGCACTTTGAGAGGGCGCATAAAAGCTCCGGCAATGCAATCCTAACAATTTCCTAACGCAATTCTCATTCATATTCGGTAAATCCCTGCCGAAGCCAATATCGTAAACTCAGGATGGTAGGGTGAACCACTATGGGAAAAGAAAAACTACTGGTCGTAGACGACGAAGAAGACATTCTGGAACTGCTGCGTTACAACCTGCACAAGGAAGGTTTCCGTGTGACCATGGCGGCCACCGGTGAAGATGCGTTGAAAAAAGCCCGCTCGGATGCCTACGATCTGGTCATCCTGGACCTGATGCTGCCCGGCATCGACGGGCTGGAAGTGACCCGCAAGCTCAAAGACGATCCCAAAACGCGCACCACGCCCATCGTTATGCTCACCGCCAAGGGAGAAGAACCCGATGTGGTCACCGGCCTGGAGCTCGGTGCCGACGACTACATTACCAAACCCTTCAGCCCCCGGGTGCTCACCGCACGGGTGCGCGCGGTGTTGCGCCGCAAAAGCTCGCAAACCGTCGAGCCCGACGCAGTGATTCAAATCCACGAACTGGAGATCCACCCCGGCCGTCGCAGCGTGTCGGTCAACGGCTCCCCCGTGGAGCTGACCTACACGGAATTTCAGGTGCTCTACGTGCTGGCCAAACGACCCGGCTGGGTCTTTACCCGATCCCAGATCGTGGATTCGGTGCGCGGAGACGACTACCCGGTGACCGACCGCAGTGTCGACGTGCAGATCGTGGGCCTGCGCAAAAAGCTCGGCGATTACGGTAAATACATCGAGACGGTGCGCGGGGTCGGTTACCGCTTCCGGGAGTCCGCATGAAGCGAAAGCGGCGACTGATCTGGCAGCTGGCACCTTCCTACCTGCTGATCACGCTGGTCGCTCTGACCGCCATCACCTGGTTTGCTTCCAACACCCTTCGGGAATTTTACCTGCACCAAACCGCCGCAGACCTCGAAGAGCGGGCCTACCTGCTGCGGGAGCAGATTCTCAGTCTGCAGTCTCCGATGGAGCCGGCGGTAATCGACGCCATCAGCAAGGAGCTCGGACAGGTTTCCGAAACCCGCATTACCGTGATCCTTCCCAACGGCGTGGTCATCGGAGATTCACGCGAAACCCCCCAGTTCATGGACAACCACGCCGGCCGCGAGGAAGTCGTCGAAGCGCTGGCCGGCCGGGTCGGCCGCTCGATCCGCTACAGCGACACGCTGCGCCAGCGCATGATGTACGTGGCGGTGCCCGTGAAAAGCGGCGATGGCATTCAGGCAGTGGTGCGCACGGCCCTGGCGGTGACCGCCCTGGAAGAAAGTCTGCGTTCGATCCGCCTGCAAATCGCACTGGGCGGGCTGGTCATCGCGCTGCTGGCTGCCGGGGTCAGCTACTACGTGTCGCGCCGCATCACCGAGCCCATCGAAAAAATCCGCAAGGGGGCCGAGCATTTTTCCGCCGGTGATTTGTCCCACCGGCTGCCCGCACCGGAAACCGAAGAAATGGCCTCGCTGAGCGAGGCCCTGAACAACATGGCCGCCCAGCTCGACGACCGGATGAAAACGGTGGTCTCCCAGCGCAACGAGCTCGAGGCGGTTCTGGCCAGCATGATCGAAGGGGTGGTTGCCGTCGACATGCAAGAGCGGATCATCAGTATGAACCAGGCCGCCGGCCGCATGTTCGAATGCGATCCGGCCCGCTCCCAGGGGCGCAATCTGCAGGAGGTGATCCGCAACCTGGCCCTGCAGCGGTTCGTGGTGCGGGCCCTGTCCAGCGAGACCAGCATCTCCGACGATTTCGTGCTCTACCGCGGTGAAGAGCGCATTTTAAACATCCACAGCACGCCGCTTTACGATGCCCAGGAGCAGATCGGCACGCTGCTGGTGATCAACGACGTCACCCAGCTGCGGCACCTGGAACACGTGCGCAGCGATTTTGTCGCCAACGTGTCCCATGAGATCAAAACGCCCCTGACGGCCATCAAGGGCTTTGTCGAGACCCTGCAGCAGAGCGAGGTGGAAGACCCCGAAGAGCGCGCGCGGTTTTTGGGCATCATCTTAAAACACGTCGATCGTCTCAACGCCATCTTGGAGGATCTGCTGACCCTGTCGCGCATCGAGCGCGAGGGCGTCCACACGGATGTAAAACGCCGGGACACATCGATTCTGGAAGTGGTCCAGACCGCGGTGCAGGTCTGTCAGCCCCGGGCCGATGGGCGCCAGATCGAGTTCCGCATCAACTGCCCCGAAGAGATCCAGGCCCGGGTCGATGCCACCCTGTTGGAACAGGCCCTGGTCAACCTGATCGACAATGCCGTGAAATACAGCGGCAACGGCAGCTCGGTCTGGATCGACATCGACCGCAGCGACTCCCAGATACAGATCCATATCCGGGATGAAGGCCCGGGCATCCCCCAGCGCCACCTGCCGCGCCTGTTCGAGCGTTTCTATCGTGCCGACAAGGCCCGCAGCCGCAAACTCGGCGGCACCGGCCTCGGCCTGGCCATCGTCAAACACATCGTCCAGGTCCACGGCGGCCATGTCACCGTGGAAAGCGCCCTGGGCAAGGGCAGCACCTTTACGCTGTATCTGCCCGTCGAATCCTGAGCCCTTATATTCCATCAATATTGATCCTTTCCCAAGACGGCCTTCTTCCCGCCGAATCCCGCCGAAAAAACGACCTCTTTGCGCAGCCGACCCTTTTGCCGTACCCGATCGATTGACTTGATCCGGATTCCCGTGGTATGGCTGCCGCCGTCGCTAACGATTTTCTAACACAATTCTAACAAATCCCGGCCGGAACGATCGCAGCGGCTTCCAGGTGGATGCGCCGGCCGATTTCCGAATTTTTTTCGAACGCAAGCACAGCGATGACGGCTGAATATACCGTACTGATTGTCGGGTACATCTGCGGATTTTACATGGCCTGGAACATCGGCGCCAACGATGTGGCCAACTCCATGGCGTCGGCCGTCGGGGCCCAGGCCATTACCATCCGGCAGGCCGTGTTCATCGCCGGGATCCTGAACGTGGTCGGCGCGGTGTTTATCGGATCGCACGTGACCGAGACGATCCGCAAGGGCATTGTCTCCACCCAGGTGCTGACCGATCCGGAGTTGAGCCTGGTGGGGGCGTTTTCGGCCCTGCTGGCGGCGGCCCTGTGGGTTTCGTTTGCCACGTGGCGCTCGCTGCCGGTTTCGACCACCCATTCGATCGTCGGTGCCATGATCGGTTTCGGCATCATGGCCGGCGGCTTTTCGGTCATCAACTGGATCAAGCTCGCTGCGGTGGTCGCCAGCTGGGTGATATCTCCGATTTTCAGCATGATCATCGGCTATACGATGTTCAAGCTCATCGTGAAACTGGTGCTGTCCAAGCGTAACGCCTTCGAGCGGGCGCTGCACTTTTCGCCGGTGTTCATCGGCATTGCGGTGTTTGTGGTGGTGCTGTCGTTTCTGTTCAAAACGCCGCTGGGCGAAAACCTGGCGCTCAATGTGCCCTCGGCGGTGCTGGCGGCCCTGATCGGTGCCCTGCTGGTCGGTCTGCTGGGCAAAAAGCTTCTTGGCCGCTTTCTGCAAGACGAAGGCGACGGAACCGGCGCCGAAGAGGTCTTCCGGCGCATCCAGATCGGAACCTCCTGCTACGTGGCCCTGGCCCAGGGCGCCAACGATGTGGCCAACGCCATCGGCCCCCTGGCGGTCATCTATTTTCTGGTCAATACCGGCGGGGTGGGCGGCAAGGTGCCGGTACCCACGTTTCTGCTGCTCTTCGGCGGTGTGGGGATTGCCTGCGGGATCGCCATGGCCGGCCACCGGGTGATGGAGACCCTGGGCAAAAAAATCACCACCCTGACCAACACACGCGGTTTCTCGGTGGATTTTGCCGCCGCCACCACCGTGCTGGTGGCCTCCAAGCTGGGCCTGCCCGTGTCCACGACCCACGCGGCCGTGGGCGGCGTGATGGGGGGGGGATTGGCCCGGGGCATCGAAGCGGTGAACTTTCGCATCATTTTTCAAATTATTTTATACTGGATTCTGACCGTGCCGGCGGCGGCACTGACCAGCATCTTGATCTTTCTGGTCATTCGATCGATTTTCTGACAGAAGGAGCAGCCAATGCGAATTCCATTTCTTTCCATGTTCGTTACGTCGCCGTTTGACGGTATGCAGGAGCACGCCGAAAAAGTCACCGAGTGCGCCTGGGCCTTCCAGCAGGCCATCGAGTGCCATATTGCCAGGGAATGCAAGCGGTTCGAGGAGTTCCGCGAAGATGTGATTCGGCTCGAACACGAGGCCGACGCCATCAAGCGCCGCATTCGCGGGCATTTGCCCATCGGAACGCTGATGCCGGTGGCCAAGTTTCAATTGTTCCGGTTTCTGCGGGAGCAGGACCAGGTGCTCGATGCGGTGGAAGATGCCCTGGACTGGATCTCCTACCGCGACGAGCCCGGGATTCCCGACCAGCTGCACAAGGATTTTCTGCTGTTCGTCGACGCGGTGGTGGACCCGATCGAAGAGATGGGCACCATGGTGACCGAGGCGCGCAAATATTTCAAAAACTATTCCGAAAGACAGCGCATCAAGGTCAAAGACATCATCCGCAACTTGCGCAAGCAGGAGCACGAAGCCGACAAGCACGAAGACCGCATCAAGGAAAAACTGCTCAACATGCCCCTGGAGCCGGTGACGGTGTTTCACATGATTCGGCTGGCCGAATACATCGGCTCGATCGCCGACCACGCCGAAAACGCCGGCGACATGATGCGGGCCATGATCGCCCGCTAGGCTCCGCCGGGGTCTGCTCCGGCTTGCCCCTGCGGCCGGCGATCTTGCGGCACGGATCGGGTGCTCCCTGCCGCCGGTTCCAACTTCCGGCCCCGCGGTGATGCAATCCGCATCGATTTCTCATCCATCCTGAACATAACGACGTTATAGTGCCGGTTGCATACAGGCCGAGCCGGCGGAAGGTGGCTCGATGGCGCCGGATCGGTTCCGGCAGCGCTGCCTGCAACCAATTCCGTTTACCAGGGAGCCAGTCATGTACTTGAAAAAACGCATCGCTCTGGTGGCACACGACAAGCGCAAGCAGGACCTGCTCGAGTGGGTCAGGCACAATGCCGAAGTGCTGGCCCGCCACGAGCTTTACGCCACCGGTACCACCGGCAAGGTGATCGCCGAAAACTGCGCGCTGGTGGTTCACCGCCTCAAAAGCGGCCCGCTGGGCGGCGACCAGCAGCTCGGCGCCATGATTTCCGGCGAGCAGCTCGACATGCTCATTTTCTTCTGGGATCCCATGACGGCCCAGCCCCACGACGTGGATGTCAAGGCCCTGCTGCGGCTGTCGGTGCTCTACAACATCCCCACGGCCTGCAACCGTTCCACGGCGGATTTTCTCATTTCGAGCGAGCTCTTTCATTGCGAATACACGCCCATCCTCAAGGACTACGAATCTTACATTCAGCGTAATCTGGAGGCCTGATACAGGGTCAGGAGCCGATTTCCATCAGCTCCACCACCGTGGGCGGGGTGCCCGGCAGCCCGTTGACGCCGCTGTACTTCAGAAACAGGCCGTCGGACTTGCGATACCAGTAGGTGCCGTGCCAGGCAAAGGACAGCCAGCCGTCGAGACGGACTTCCACCTTGCGGGCTTCGAAGCGGCCGGCGGGGGTTTCTACGGTTTCGGTGCCCATTTTGGCGGCTTTCAGCTTGACGGGCTCGAGGTCGTCCAGGCGAATGGTCCAGAAGCGCACCTGTTGTTGCTCGGATTGCAGAAAACCGCGCAGCGAATAGGACAGGGGCTGGTACCAGGGATCGGCGTCGATGGTATAGTGCTCCTGTAAGACCGCATCGTCAACCCGGCCCCATATCCGCACCTGGTTGTCCAGACGTTCGGCCTGCACCTCGATGTCCTTGCTGCGATAGCCCCACGCCAGCGTGTTGCCGTCCGCTGACAGGCGGTTGACGAATCGGGCCGCTTCGCGGTGCACCGTCACGAGGATATCTTCGGCGGCTTCCGACCGCCAGGTGAAATAGACGGTGTCCTCGCCGACGGTTTCCCGGTAACGAACCTCACCGGCTGATGCGGGAGCCGCCCACCCCCAAAGAAGCACCGCTGCCGCCAACAGCATTCGGTGTGCACGGCGGGCTGTCGGCCTCCGACAGGTCAGCACGCCAGTGCCTGCCCGTTGCCGCCGGGACGTAGTATGCAGTTTTCCTCGGCGACTTCCATCCGGGCGCTGAGAGATCGGCCCAGGCTGTTGACATAACGCAGGCGCTTGTTGCAGTTCAGGCAGGTTCTATTGTTTTTGTCCTCGTCCTTCATCGGACAGAGACGACAGGGACTGGCGTTCATGTAGGTATCTCCTTTAATGGTTCCGGTCCGAGATGATACCGGCTTTCAATTTTTCTTGGCCTACCCGGCGCGCGTTAGCTGCTGATGCGCAAGGCGTTAAATTTCGGCAAGTTTCCGTTCACGG
>DAXETY010000109.1:0-30060 GCA_051155755.1 Desulfobacterales bacterium | reverse complement strand
GCCTTTACTTGCTGGCCGCCCTGCTGATGAAACCCGAACCGGTGATCCCCATCGAAGACGACGACGAACGGGCATTTTACGACCGTTATGTCCACTCCCGCCGCGGCGCCGTACAGCGTCTTCGCCAGCGCTTCGAGCGCCTCGAACGGCGCATCCGCCGGATGGAGCATTTTGTCACTTCCCGGGAATTTGATTGGGATCGGCGCATCCGCCGCTAGCCGTTCGCTTGTGAGAATCCTTTGGATTGCTCCTTCTTTAACGCGCGGAAGGCCAATCGATAATTGCCGATCATGAACGATCCCGTCTGCAGCGATGTCCGGACAAAAGCGAATCTAAACGCCGAAGACGTGCTGGGTCTGAATTTCATCCGCTCGTCCCCGGCGTATGTATTCCGACGGCACTACCGTCAAGGATTACGGTCCCACATTCTGGAACTGCTGCATCCAGCCGATGTCCAACGCGAGAAAGAAGGCATCGTTTCGGACGGGATCAAGTGGTACCCACGCGCAAAACCGGTGCGGATGCTGCGCATTTTTCGCACCCGCTTTTCCTCTCCCGCAGCCGCCTATGAGGAACTGCGCCGTGTGACCACCATTGCAAACTACTTAGGCCCGGACCGCTATGCGCACTCTAATGAATTCCTGGTAACCTACCGCATCTGCGGAACCGATGATATCCTGCTCTGTGGTCTGCAGGAATACATCGAGGGTCTCAATGTCGATCCATGGGGATATCTAAATGCAGAGCGACTGGCCGACAACCTGATCCGCCCGCGCATCGCCCGCCGGATGGACGGCGAGGTGGACCGCAAAAATTTGATCCAGACCATCCGTGCCAGTGCCGAGGCATTTATCGATGCGGTCAAAACGATGGTCGAAGAAACCGGCCTGATCCCGGATCTGGCCGGCGACGGCAACCTGATTCTTACCGATGAGGGCATCATCAAGCTGGTGGACATCAACAACATTTCTCAGATCGTTTTCGACAACCGGATCCACGTCGATGAAAAGCGCTATCCCGTCTGTGACAAATCGGTCGAGGCCCTGTATGAGCTGGAAATGAACCTGGCTGGACGCTCATCGAGGGCCTCGGATGCGTTATACCGGTGGTTTCTGGATCCGGAACGGCGTCGTGAAGTGCATTATTTGGAACGCGAATTTCACCGCCGGTTGAATTCACCTGCCATGCGCGCCGAATAAGGGTGTCCATCCGGTTCATGCCCACCGCTTGAAGGCGGGGATGACCCCCCGGCAGAATCCCACCCCTCAGGCCTCACAGCAATTGTTGAAGTACTCGATGGCGGCCTCCACCGAATCGAACATGAGCCAGTCCTGCCACACGGTTTCACCGAGTTTTTTGCGGGTTCGCTGGATGGTGGTGCCACCGTGATATTCGAAAATTTCATCGTAGGTGGAATACTCTTCAAATCGAACCATGTGCGGATACCTCCCTGAGCGGTGTTCCAGCATTGTTCCGGATTTGCCGCGCAGCCGCAATTTCAGCTCCTCGAAATTTAGCGACTGCGCGGTGGATTTGTCCATGGTACCGCGGCGGCATTCCAGCCCGGGGCCGGATCCTCATGCCGGCCACATGATGGAAAGGAATATTTTTCACCGCAGATCGTCGATGTTCAACCGCCGCCCGCAGCAGGGACAGCGGAGCAATGCGGTCCCGTTGCATTGCCGCGTCAACCAGAACAGGGTCCGGCACCGGTTGGCACAAAGTACGTATTGAACCCATACCGATCCGCCGCATTGACAAAATCGCCGTTGCATAAGGCCACCTCCGAAGCTTTAGATAAACAAATTGTTTAGTTTTATAAACAAACAGACCAAAAAAAATGCCTCTCAGCACTGCCCCATGTTTTCCGATCACCCTTGAACCAGAACCGATCAGCGAAATTCCCGGCCAACCCACAGGACCTTGCCGATCACCCGTACACTGGTCGAATCGCCACCGGCCAGATAGACCGGCGCATAATCCTTGTTGTCGCTCAACAGCACGAGCTTTTGAGGATGCTTTTCGATCCGCTTGACCAGAATCGTGTCGTCAACGCCAACGGCATAGATCGCTCCGGCCAGGATATCTTTTTGAGACGTATCGATCAGAACGGTGTCGCCGTCTTTGAGTTCCGGCTCCATGCTGTTGCCGAAAATATCCATCAGAACCATGTGCTCGGGTGCACCTTTGGTATGCATCCAGTCCTGACGAAATGAATAGTACCCCTGGATTTCCGACCCGATTTCAAAAGAACCGCCGCCGGCGCTCAGACGAGCCTTGACTTTGGGCACCTTGGTATAGGCGTCACCATCGCGTGCGGCGTCGGAAAAAACGGGCCCGTTTCCGAATTCGATCCACTGCGGTGAAAAACCGTAGCGCCGGTGGAGTTGAAGAATCCAGCGCGCCGGAACCGAGTCCTTTCTGCGCGCTTGGGTAACAGCCGATCGGTTGATTCCCAGAGCCTCGGCCAGCTCCGTCTGGGATTGAAGACCGGCTTCGCGAAAAATACGCTGTAGAAAAGATTCAAAATTCGATGGTCCCATGGACTCGTCTCCTTGCGCATTTTCGTAAGAGACCGCCAACCGCGGCAAACCGAACATGACATAAATAAACCGATCCGTTTCCGATCCGGCGGCCCCGCCGTCAAACAATTTCGGCTTCGCATCGGCAATCGCCCGCAGGGCGAACACCGATGTTTATATTGCATAACAAAAAAATTTATCTATCGCAACAGTTTTTATGAATAGACCAATTTGGTTGCGACGTGTCCGGCAGCCTACATGATGCGTGCCGGTCCAGGTGCGAGACGGGAGGGCGTGGATTCGACCAACAAATTTTTCGGAAAACGGCAAATCAAAACGATCGCGTATCTCCGATAGAGCGAAGAAGTAAACCGATGCGCCGGCATGCGGCCAGCTGCCAAAATCGTATCCATTCAACCGGTTCGCCGGAGGTGACTTACGGATTTTCGATCTGAGTCCGATCGTGGATTTCACGCCACTGGACGTAAGGAATATTCTTGATTTCTTTGAGGTCGCAAGCTGGAATCAACCCGATGGTCGAACCGGGCAGATAATAACCCTGCTGACCCTTATTCGGACCTTCTTCAACAACCCAGCCGTCCTGAACGGCCACTTTTTTACCCACGATCTGCTTGGCTTCAGCTTTGTACCCACGCGTGTCGGACGGCTGAAAAATCGCTTCGAAAAACATCAACTTCGCCTCCTTTTTCGAGGTCCCTAATGAAAAGAGCGGACCCGTTTCGGGTCCGCTCTTGCAGGGGGATGATAAAAATGGAATGCGGTTTTTTATTACGGTTACGATGCCACACGCACATCACAATCGGCTTTCGCTTCGATCACTCAGGTTCCAAAAAAAACGAGTACAAATTAGGCAATCAGAATTCACAGTCAAGCCTGTTAAGGGCTAAACTTTATGAAAACCATATTTTATTTTTCATGTCAATGGTAAATAAAATTTTGCTTGCCGGCAACCGAGGGTACGGCTGGGCTATCGCACCCAACCCTTCTCCAGGGCCTGGCTCCACTGCTCTATCAAGATGCGCCGATGCGCCCGAACCCAATCCTCTCCGTTGACTTCTGCCAATTCCAAAATCCGGATAAAAAATTTCTCCTGCTGCGATGGGCGGCCCGGAATCTCATCCGTTCCCAACAGCTGCAATGCCTTTTCCGATAAAGGCGGCTTCATGTCTGGTCCATGCGGTAACCATCGTTATGCCGGATTTCATCGAAAAGAACCGGTATGGGGCGCTATCGGTAGCAGAGACGCATTCGAACATCGCCGATGCTGAGGCTGGCACACGGAGTGCCGGAACGCAGGGCCGGGGGCGCGGGCAGTAAACGCTGTGAATTTCTCCCGGGTGCGAAAAAACCCGTTGACGTTCTTTCGCTCCGGCGGCATGTGCAGATCTCAGCGGCGGCAACATGCGGTTCGATATCCGGCCGTCTCCGATTCGGTTCGCAAATCGGAAGATATTTTGATATCCATTAACTGATGAGAAACGTCCGTGTCAACGTGTGCGTCTCGAACCGTAGATGGAACTGCGATGTCGATTCGGTTGCTGGCCAGAAATTTGTATGGCCTGATCCGTGAAGCGGAGCAGCTTGAAAGGGCTCTGAAAACGGCTCCGGATGATCAGAAGTCCGAGCTGCAGGATCGTCTGCGCAAAATCAAGGCGGAGCGCGAGCGTCTGCGGCGGGCCCTTGAAGGCCGCAAAGACCATTGATGATAAACAGCTTACTGATATCGTTTCGAGTCGATGGATTCCGGTGGCTACGGCTGTCCTTTGTGAATCTTGCATCGACGGCCTTGACCTGGGTCGGTTTTTTTACTAGGATATCACAAAGAAGAAATAATTGACGCCCGTCGAAGCGCATCAGGCGAATCGGGCAAGACTCCGCGAGGGCTTATGGGTTTCGTTCGTGATCACCTGAAGGAAGATTCGGAGGCCGCTGGAAAGGTTTCGATTGCTTCGCAAATTTCATCCGAAGAACGGCGTATTCTTTACGTACGACCGGACGCCGTCAACCGGCGGCCGACATTGGTGCGTACCGCAATTCTCATGCTTCTATCCGCCGCATTCGGCTTTCTGCTTGCCCTTATGCTGTTCTAAATGCGTGCCTGGAACATAGCCTCGAGCTCAGTTTGAAACATGTTGGAAGGATCTGCGAATCTCTTCGAATACAACTAAATCTTTCTGGAAATAATGCCGTTCGACCGAGGTATAGCGCAGACTGTAAAAAAAAGGCGCACGAATGAAACCGTAATAGACTGTCTGCAGCAACAGGCCGTTTCGATTCTGATAGCGAAACACAAGCTTGAAGCCTTCTTGCTGGTCGATTACCGCCGGCTCATTGGACAAAATTTCAAAGCCGGACAAGGCCGGATCGGCTTGCAGATCGTCGATAACGATCCGGGCGGCGTCCGGAGCCAGCATCTCCGGGGAGAAGGTTTTGCGGGTATGCCGAAACGGTTGCCGAAGGGGTCTTTCCTGCAACAGCACATACTGTAAAAAAGGTCCGTCGCGCGATATCATCACATAGGCATCGGTATCGAATCGCATCCAGCCGTCGGGAACCTCCACGGAATAATTCTCCATCTGCAAAGGGCCTTCCACCGGCTTCCATACAGCGCAGGCTCCCAGCAGAAACAAACAAAGGCTCGTTAACAGCGCCGGTTTCCATGAGTTGGGCATCATTTTTTCCCATTGCTTTCGCTGCCCGCTCCGGTGTGAAAGATGTACATCTCATGGTCCACCGGAAATGAGCCGCTTTGGTTTCGGCCGTTTCCGACGTCACCGAAACCGGGGCGGTCCGGATTCATCGCCTCCCGCTGAAGACGTCCGCCCGAGCTTCCGCAACGCCCACGTGCACTGAAATACACAACCGCACATCAGAGGCGTGTCAGGGCGCCAACCGACTCAAATAATGACGGATGTAAGCATTGTCCATCGACTCGGGCGCCAGTGCCAGACTGGCCTCGAGGTAATACCGGGCGGCGGCGGTCTCGCCGGCCTTGTAACACATCAGCCCCAGTGCACGATGCGGTTCGGCGTAACCGGCATCGATTTCGATCGCCCGTTGGTAGCAGGTTCGGGCCCGACGCAGGTCATCTGAACGGCCTTGCTGGCGATGGATTTCTCCCATCAGGAAATGCGCTTTGGCGTCGTAGGGAACCGATTCGAGATATCTGACAAGTGTGATCCGCGCCTGGGGAAATCGGCCGACTCCGATGTCCATCTCGGCGTTGTCCAGCATCACCGGCAGCAGGTGTTGCCGAAAGGTGTCGCTTCCAGTGTGACCATTGCAGACTTCTTTCGGCAGGGCGGCGACCATTTCCTGAAACATCTCGATCCGGCGGCTGAGCCGTGGATGCGTCCGGCTGAAAATCGGCTCTTCAGCCTTTTCCAGGGCCAGTTCATCCTGAAGATGAGCGTAGAGGCGGATGGTTTCCCGCGGATCGTATCCCGCCCGCACCACCATGTGCAGACTGTCGCGATCGGCTTCGATTTCCGCCTTCAGCCGGTAGTCGGCCGTGATCGAAAAATCCTCTTTTCCCGGGGTTTCGTTATGCAGGTACCGGACGCCGCTGAGTGCGTGGCGGTGAAGGATGTGCGCAATTTCATGTCCCAGCAGCGAGGCCAGTTGCGCTTCGTTTTCGATCCGCGCCAGCATACCGGTGCTTACATAGCAAAATCCGCCGGGCAAGGCATAGGCCTTCAAGTACGGATCGCGAATGACATGGACCCGAGCTTCCGCCGCATCGGCTTCGGTGGTCTCGATCAATCGATCGGCGAGCCCGTTGAGATAGCTCTCAAGGGATGTGTCTTGATACAAACGCCCGGAAGCTTCCAGCCGCAGGTGTTCGGCCCTGGCCGCGTCGATCATTTGCCGATGCACCCCTGCACGCGTGAGGCTGGAATCATGCGGTTCCGCGGCCACTGCCGGCGCGACCGCGATCCAGAGACCGCAGCCAATCAAAAACCAAAGAACGCTTTTCAACGAACCGCCTCCGGAAAGCTGTGCACAAGGGATTGAACCAGTTTCACGGTCGGTTCCTCGCGCCGGGATTCGACCGCGCTTTTGGTGCCGCCGGCACTGTACCAGAGAATATCTCCGTTGGTGCCGGCCACCGCCAGACTTACGTACGTACGGTAACGTCCGGGGGTGTTCCGGTCACGCACCCTGACAAACAACAACCCGTCAGCGCCCTTTCGGGCCAGGAACGATTCCACCGCACCGACCGAATATTCGAACTGGTCACATTTCTCCGGAAAAATGGAAGGCCCGTAAGTGTGCAGCTGGATGGATTTATTCACCGCCTGATACAGGGCCATGATTTCGCCGATGTCACTGCGGTCGGATTCGATAGAAAACGGCATGACCCGGTAGTCTTTCAACCGAAATTGCTCGGCGACCTGATGGGCGAATCGGTCGCCGAACTCCCGACTGCGGGCCGGATCCGGCCGGACGCCGCCAGATACCGCATGCTCAAGGACAAGGGCGTCGGGCGGCATTAAATAAAGGGTTTTGATGGGGTGAATGCGACTCTGGAATTCGGGGTGCCGCCGTTCGGGGCTGCCGACACATCCGAAGATGAACAACACTGTCAGAATCGGTGGTATCCACAAAAGAACTTGCTTTTTTCGGAAATTGCAAATATTCATCGGGCAGGAAACACTTTCAGTTCGCTGTGTGAGAGTTCGCCTCGGGTTCAAAATTGCAAGAAGCGGGCCATTGAACAAAAAATCGTTTTTTTATAAAAATAAAGGAACGTTAGTCTTCAAGTGGTCCGGGCAGGTGAAGGGCGGGGGCGTCAAAAATCGTCAGAGGCGGTGCCAAATTTCGGCCTTGCCGCCGGATTTCGAAACCGAATGGAATTTTGTTTCGCCCACTTGACATCGACTATGAGCGCAATATAGTGAAGCACACATTGTGATCGGTTGATCGTATGTGAGGGGTACGCAGCCAGGAAACGACAACCGGTTTTGTTCTGAAAGGAGGAACCATGAAGAAGCTTCTAGTTATCAGTATGGTCCTGGCCCTGTTCACCATGGGGTGCGGACACTTGGCAACGGAGTCCGAATTTTACGAGCATGATTCCATGTACAGAAACTGGGATCATGCGGCTTTCAGCCTGTGGGGATACAACAATCCCACGGCCGAAACCGCTCAAATGTCGGACGAACAGGCCTGGTGGGGCATCGATATTCCCTACGTACCGGCACAGTAACCGGATCGGTCGGGGTTCGGCGTTGTACACGGACCCCGGCAACACATCCAAAAGCCGTTTCCCGTTTCGGGCAACGGCTTTTTTTTGGAGCACGGTAGTCAATAAGCCATCCGCTTCGCGGGTGGCTTGAATTTTCTTCCTGCGGCACATGCCGCGGGCAAGAAGAGACAGAAGCACTTTTGTGCTTCGATGTTGAACTTGCAGTAGCACCCGGTTTGGGTATGAATCAAACGGTCGCCGGAGCAACGCAACCTTATTTTAAGGCGGATTGCGAGGGTGCTCGCAATTGCGATACAACCATGCGGATCGCGGCCAGCAGTCTTTCAATGTCTTCCAGCGAGGTTTCCGGGTTCATCAACACCAGCCGCAGATAACGGCGCGGGCCGATGTCAGCACTCGACAGGTAGAACGCCCCTTGCGCAATCAAACGCCGGCGAACCGCCAGCGGGTCGATTTTGCGGTTGCGAAATCCGAAACAAAGAATGTTGCTCATGGGCTGTAGCGGACATTCGAAATCCGGCTGATCGTCGATGTAACGGTAGGCTGCCTCCGCCAAGCGGAACTGGCGATCGATGTAATCGGAAAGACCCTTTTCTCCGAGGGTTCCCAGCACGGCAAAAAATTTCAATCCCAGTCCGGCTTTGGTGCATTCCACGGTGCGGTGAATAAAATCGACACCGGGCTGATCCTTATCATGAAACAGATAGCCGGCTTCCTGCTGAAAGGCCTGGTCCAGATCGCGGCTGTCCTTGACCAGCACGGCGGCGCACAGCGTGGGTGTCCGCATGAGCTTGTGGGCATCCCAGACCAGGGAGTCGGCATGTTCCACCCCGCCCAATCGGCTGCGGTATGTGGCCGAAAGCAAAGCCCCGGCCCCGTGGGCTCCATCCACATGAAACCAGATGCTTCGCTCCCGGCAGAAAGCACCGATTTCCTCGAGCGGGTCAAAAAGCCCGGTAGCGGTGCTGCAGGCATTCGCCACCAGTGCCAGCGGCCGGCGCCCATCGCCGCAAACCTGCCGATAGGCTTCCTCGAGACGGTCAGGTCGAACCAGTCCCCGCGAATCGGTCTCCAGCAGGTAAAGATGTTTTACCCCGATACCGAGGATACCGGCCGCACGGGCGATCGAATAATGCGCGGCCGCCGGTACCAGAAGAGCCAGATCTCCGGGGTTGCCGTCTTTCCAGGCCTCGGGTGCCGCCCGTGCCCGGGCGGCCAGCAAGGCGGTCAAGTTGGCAAGTGACCCCCCATGGGTCAGCACACCGCCGGGACCGGATGCATCGGGTGGCTTTTCGGGCGGTGAATGCCAACCGATTTTCTGCAGCAGCCACTGGATGATGAAATATTCGATGGCGGCCGCCGGGGGCCCCATTTCGTAAATGGCCATTGCGTTGTTGGTAAATCCATCGATGAGCGCAGCCAGTGCACCGTTCGGATGGGGTACGGCGACCTGGTGTGCCAAATAGGCCGGATGATGCAAACGGGTGGTGGCATCCAGATAACGCTGCAGAAATCGCTGCAGCCGTTCTCCATCCAATCCCCCTTCTACGGCCAGCTGCTTGAGTTCCAGTTCCTCGATCAACTGGCCCAAAGGACGTTGAGAGATGACCGGGCGGCGGCGGGACATCGAATCCCGGTAGTAATCGGCCAGTGATTCAACAACGATCCGGGCATTGGTGACAAATGAGGCGGCCATTGAATATGGTTCTCCGTGATTGAATGGTGCTCTGCCGAGTTCGGGTCCGGCGACCGGTCATGACACTGCGCCGGATCGCGGGTCCGGTCTGGAGGCATCGGCCCGGGCGGCTTCCCAGGCCAGAATGGCTTTCTTGCGTCGGGGGCCTTCTCCGTAATTGCCGAAGTCCCCGAACTTTCGAATGACTCGATGGCAGGGAATCAAAAAGGGAATGGGATTGCTGCCGACCGCATTGCCCACGGCCCGGGCCGCGGTTGGCCGGCCGATGTAACGGGCGACATCTTCGTAGCTGACAACCCGGCCCGGCGGAATTTTCAGCAGCGCCTCCCAGACTTTGAGCTGAAAGTTGGTCCCCCGAACGTGCAGATAAAGGGGGGATGAAATCCGCGCGGCGTCGCGGGCGAAAATCGACAGCGCCAGAGGCAAGGTGGTCTTCGGAGCCGACACCAGATCGGCGAATTTCCATTTCCGTGCCAGCTGCTCCAGAATGCGGTGGCGGTCATCACCGCAGACAAAGCGCAGGGTACAGATGCCGCGAGCGGTGACGGCCAGCATGCACTCACCAAATGGCGTGGGGTGAAATCCAAAGGAGATACGCAAACCGCGCCCGCGTTGCTTGTATTCCCCAGGGGTTACGGCCTCACATGAAACAAACAGATCGTGGAGTCTGCCCGGTCCCGACAGCCCGCTTTCCAGGGCGGCGTCCAACACGCTGCTCGACGCCTCCAGGCGTTTTTTGGCGGATTCCTTGGTCAGGTACTGCAGAAACCGTTTGGGACTGATACCAACCCAACGACTGAACAGCCGTTGAAAGTAGAATTCACTCAGCCCGACGCCGCCGGCAACCTCTTTAAGTGAAGGCTGGCGGTGTTCGTTTTGCTCCAGGTAGCGGATCGCCGCTTCCACCCGCTGGTAGTCTTCGGACAATTTTTGCATTGCGCTCATGGCTTCCCGCGCATTCGTGAAGGGGTCTTTTGAGGTCTGACAATTCCAATCGTTGTATCTTTGCCCCCGGCAAAACAAGTTGTCAATTTCTACTCCGCGCACCTGCCTGCCACCGCGATTATGCCGGGATCGGATCGGTATCACCGGCGTCTTACCGGTGTCAATGTATTCAACGTTTGGAAAATGGGCAACCCGTTTCTTGCCATTTCGAAGTCACCGGAATCACGGCAGGGGGGTCTGATCATGGCCACTCCCAGTCCTGAATTGTACGATTGTCGCGGTTGCCGCCCCGGTGAAATCGGCTTCGCCCCAGTGCAACGGACTGCGTGTTGCACAGGGCAAGCATTTCACAGTGTAAACAGATACAAGGAAGAAGTCGTTGCACGATATTCAAATATGCGCAACGACTTCTGCGGCGACGGTGAAATTCAATTTTTGGGGATCGCCGTTGAAGGTCCCGTCGGCAGGGGAGAATATCAAATGAGGATTTCAGCGATCCGTCTTTGCCCTGAATGGGCCCAGGCGCGTCTCAAAAGTTAAAACCGTGACAAAACCCAGGGGGCCAGACGCAGGATCGCATATACGGCGCCACCCAGCATAAAAGTGGCGGCGGCGGACGCATGAATGAGAAACGGCCAACCAATTCTGCCACTCTGATTTCGGGTATGGACGATGTACTTCTTATAAAAATCGAGTACGTCCGGATGGCTGGCCTTCGGGTTCACCAGACGGCGCGCCAACAGGTATTTTTCGATCAAGGCAAAGGAAGATACCGCCGCTACCAAAGAGATGGCAAGCAGGAGAATGAAAGCATAGTCCAGCGTATTCATGATTCCTTTCCCGGGGGTGACGCGTTCATTCCATTGTATAAAACACACCAGCGGTGAACCAAGCCTTTGCGGGCGGATTCACCCAAACCAAGTGGGCGCAACGCTCGCGGTATTTGGATGTACCCCGGATTTCGCTGCAGATCAACTGAAATACCATCCGGCAACTTTAAAAAACCTGTTCGGTTTCGCTTTGAATGAACGTCCAGCCGCCGATGCAGGTGGATTCCGGTTTGGATGGCCGAATCCATGGAACCGACCGGCGAGCCATTTGGGAACAAGGATCTCCGGCGGTTCGCCGTTGAAAAACGGCTGCCGGTTTCGGTAGGGTTTGCTGCCAGCAAACTCACGTGTGCGGATGAACGGAACGGATGACGGGTTTCGGTATCGATTGCGCGTATCTAAAAAATCCGTTATGATTTTTAACGATCCGGCTTCGGCAACCGTTGATCGATCCTCGCTGCGGGGAAATACGCCTCGCCGGTTCGAGCGAATACCGGCTCCAAATCGCGAAGTTCACATGGGGGATTTCCGGAGTTTGCACACTCCGCTTAAACACCAAATGACGTGTCCAATGGCCCGCCCGATCGATCCAGCCATAAAATTCCGATTTCGAATTTGGCTGGTTTTGGTTTGTCTGTGGGGCGCCGGGTTCAATATCTTCGGTTCCCCGGCGCCTCCGATTTACGCAGCGGAAGAAAACTCCTGGCAGGCATTGGAACCGGGACTATGGTACGGACGGTTTCTCTCCCCGCAACGATCCGAATCCGGCGATTCCATCGTGCGGGTGCTGCGCATCGACCCCCGCTTTTTTGAATGCAAGCTGCTGAGTGTCTCCGCCGTTGCGGACCAGCAGCCGATGACCACGGCGCAATGGAGCCGACGGTATCGTCTCAAAGCCGCGATCAACGCCAGCATGTATCAAAAAGACTATCGCACCAGCGTTTCCCTGATGAAAAGCCCCGGTCACATCAACAATCCACGCATGTCAAAGGACATGACCATTCTGGCATTCGATCGGCGTACAACGGACGTGCCGCCCGTAAAAATTATCGACCGCGAATGCGACGATTTTTCCCGCTGGCGGAAACAATACCGCACGCTGGTGCAAAGTATCCGCATGATCTCCTGCACCGGCCGCAATGTCTGGAGCGAACAGCCCCAACGCTGGAGCACGGCGGCCATCGCCACCGACCGGCAGGGACACGTTTTGTTCATCTATGTCGCCTCTCCGTTCAGCACCCACGACCTGATTGAAAACCTGAAACGCCTGCCGCTCGATATCCAAAGGGCCATGTATGCCGAAGGAGGACTTCCCGCCCAGCTTTATATCAATGCGGGCGGAACCGAGCTCGAATTCGCCGGAGGCCGGGAAATATCCGGCGGTGAGGAGGTCGAAGCCGCCCATCCATGGGCGATTCCGAATGTAATCGGCATCGTTCCGATCCGGAATCCGGTACCATCCGGAAGCTCCGGTGCGGAGTGATTCGGTTCAAACGCAAACGTTTCCACTGGCACCGGAAAGGAAAGATGATGGCATTTGAAAACCTTCAGGTGAACATCGGAGAGGACTTCGTTGCGGAGCTGGTCCTCAATCGCCCCCAGCAACTCAACACCTTCAATTCGCCCATGGCCGCAGAACTCGTTCAGGCACTGCGACAGCTGGACGAGGACGCGACGGCGCGCGTCATCGTTCTGAAGGGCGCGGGAAAAGCATTCTGTGCCGGCATCGATATCCACGAGTATTTCGACAAAACCGCCAATGAGTATCGCGCCTGGGTGGAACGGATGGAAGCCCCGCTGGTGGAAATCACCCGGATGCGCAAGCCGGTCATCGCCCAGGTTCAGGGCGTCGCCGCAGCCAATGGTGCCGGCTTGGTGGCCGCAGCCGACCTGGCCGTAGCCGCCGACAATGCCCGCATCGGTCTGACCGCCATCAACGTGGGCTTAAACTGTGTCGGTCCGGTCGTTCCGGTGGCCCGCTCGGTGGGGCGTAAGCGGGCCATGGAACTGCTGCTGTTCGGTGAGCTGATTCCGGCCGAGAAAGCCCTGGAGATGGGACTGGTGAACAAAATCATCGCAGCCGACGATCTGGATATGGAAACCGCCCGGTGGGCGCGCGCCCTGGCCCAAAAAAGCCCGGTTGCCCTGCAGATCGCCAAAAAGGCCTTTTATACCGCCGAAGACATGGATTATGAAACTGCGTTCGATTACATGAACGAGGCGTTTGCCCGGTTGTGCACCGCCGAGGATGCTGCAGAAGGCATTCGGGCCTTTCTGGAAAAGCGAAAACCGCAATGGCGGGAGCGTTAGGCCTCTGGTCCGGCCGCCGCCCTGGTTTGAAATCGAGTCCGAATGTTCGAAACGCTCCGCTTCGGTCATAATATCCGCGGTTCGTAATTCAGCGTCGCGAAATGATCTTCCAGTGTTTCCTCCCGGCGGATCAATTCAACGTGCTCGTCTGCCCGCAACAGCAGTTCCTTAGGACGCAGCCGGCCATTGTAATTGAATCCCATGGCGTGTCCGTGTGCACCGGTATCGTGAATGCAAAGCAGATCGCCCATTTCGATCGGCGGCAGCGGCCGCTGGATGGCGAACTTGTCGTTGTTCTCACAGAGGGCGCCCACAACGTCGACGACCGTCCGCTCGACAGCGGTCTCGCGGGCCGGTACCGTGATGTGGTGATAGGCGCCGTACATACCGGGCCGCATCAGCGCCGACATGGACGCATCGACGCCGATGTAGGTGCGGTAGGTGTCCTTGCGGTTGATGGCGCTGACCACCAGGACTCCGTGAGGGCCGGTCATGTAGCGGCCGCTTTCCAGGTGCAGCTCGGGAAGGTAACCGTTGCGTTTTTCGAACTCCCGAAACGCCGCGACGATTCCGGCCGACATGCGCTCCAGATCCAGGGCGGTTTCCTGCGGCCGATAGGGAATGCCCAGTCCGCCGCCCAGATTCAAAAATTCGAATTTAATGTCCAGCTCTCCACCGACCCATTCGGCCACCTCCAGCAACATGCGCGCGGTGTCGACCATAAACTCCGGATTGCGCTCATTGGATACCAGCATGGTATGCATCCCGAACCGGCGTGCGCCTCGTCCGATGGCGGCACGATAAGCGTCGATGATCTGCTCGTGGGCCACGCCGTATTTCGCTTCCATCGGGTTGCCGATGATCACGTTGCCGCCGCCGCGCCGGGGTCCCGGATTGTAGCGGAAACTGATGCGGTCGGGCATTCGGGGAATTTTGGCGACCATGGTGATATCGTCGAGATTCTGGATGCATCCGCCCTGATCGGCAGCCACCTGGAATTCCTGCTGCGAAGTGTTGTTGGAGGTGAACATGATATCGTCCCCCCGGCCGCCCACACCTCGGGCGAGCAAGAGCTCGGCAACGGAGCTGCAGTCGAAGCCGAACCCCATATCCCGCATGATCGCCAGGATCTTCGGATTCGGAAGGGCTTTGACGGCAAAGAATTCGCGAAAGCACGGCAGGGGCGCAAAAGCCTCGATCAGGGTAGCACCGGTGTTCCGGATGCCGGCCTCATCGTATATGTGGAACGGGGTGCCGAATTGCGCGGCGATTTCCGGCAGCATCGGATAGAGTCGTTGTTCGAATTCCGTGGACATCGGCATGGGGCGATCATTCTCCTTTCAGGGCGTCGGATATGCGCGCCATGGCCAGTTGTACATTTTCAAGGCGATTGAAGGCACTGATGCGTATGTAGCCCTCCCCACATTTGCCGAAACCGCTGCCCGGGGTGCACACCACACCGGCCTTTTCCAATAGCAGATCGAAGAATTCCCAGGAATCCTGGCGGCTGTCCACCCAGATATAGGGGGCATTCTCGCCTCCAATGCAATCATAGCCCAGCGCACTGATTTCCCGACGAATCAAGGCGGCATTGTCGAGATAGCCGTCAAGGATTTGACGGGTCTGCTGCCGTCCTTCCGGTGTGTAAACGGCTTCGGCGGCCCGCTGCACCGGGTAGGATACGCCGTTGAACTTGGTCGTGTGCCGACGGTGCCAAAATTTGTGGACGGCGTGCACCTGTCCGTCGGCGCTGTAAGCCCGGCAGTTTTTCGGCACCACCGTAAAGGCACAGCGGGTGCCGGTAAAACCGGCGGTTTTCGAAAAGCTGCGAAATTCTATGGCGACCTCCCGGGCCCCCTCGACCTCATAAATGGTCCGGGGCAGTGTCTCGTCGCGGATAAAGGCTTCGTAAGCGGCGTCGTATAGAATCAAAGCTTTGTTTTCTAGTGCATAGTCCACCCATTGCTGCAGGCGCGTTCTGGTAATGACGGCCCCGGTGGGGTTGTTGGGAAAACAAAGGTAAATCAAATCGACCGGCTCTTGGGGAAGATCCGGTACAAATCCGTTTTCAGCCGTGGCCTCCATGTACACGATGCCCATGTAACGCCCCCCCGAGATCCCACCGGTGCGTCCGGCCATAACGTTGGTGTCCAGATACACCGGATAAACGGGATCGGGAATGGCCACCTGATTTTCCAATGCGAAGATCTCCTGGATATTGCCGGTATCGCACTTGGCGCCGTCGCTGATGAAAATTTCGTCCGGCGCAATGTCGGCACCCCGGGCTCGATAGTCGTATTCAGCGATCGCTTCCCTCAAAAAGGGGTAGCCCTGTTCCGGACCGTACCCCCGGAAAGTGGCATCATCGGCCATATCATCCACGGCCCGGTGAAAAGCTTCGATACAGGCCCGGGGCAGGGCGTGGGTGACATCGCCGATGCCCATTTTGATGATGGGATGTTCCGGGTTGCGTTGTTGGAAGGCGGCCACCCGCCGGGCGATTTCCGAAAACAAATAGGACGCTTTGAGTTTCAGGTAGTGTTCGTTAATCTGGATCATCACGACTCCTTGATCGGTTTGTCCATCGCAAGGGCCCGTCACGACCGGCCCACAGCTACATGCCGCTAAGGATGAAACGCTTCGGGGTCCACGGGTATCTGTGCGGTTTCCTTGTAAGAAGCCAGCACAATCGTCGTGCGGGTGGCGCGAATTCCGGGAATAACAGCGACTTTATCCCGCAGCAAGCGGCCCAGGGCTTCAGGTCCGGCCACCCGCAATTTCAACAGAAAGCCATCGTCACCGCTCACGAAATGAACTTCCTGGACTTCGGAGAGCGCCGCCAATTGCACACCGACGGCCGCATCATCAAATCCGCCCGACGGATACACCTGCACGAAAGCAACCAGGTTGCGTCCGAATCGCAGTGGATTCAAGCGCACTTCGTAACCATCGATCACCCCGTTTTTCTCCAGCTTGCGAATCCGCTCCAGCACCGCCGAAGGCGCCATACCGACCTGTCGGGCCACCTCGACGTTGGGAATCCGAGCTTTTTCTTGCAAAATATTCAGTATTTTTATATCGATTTCGTCTAACATTCTGTCTATCTCATTTTTCATGGCCTAATATTCACTTGAATACACGATGTCAAGAAAAATATTCTGCAATTAGATCGAAAAATCTCGTTTAAATCCCGGCTTCCAACCGGCGGTGATTTCCGGATTTTTGGCAGCGATTATCGGAAGGTGCGGATGGAGGACATTCCGCCGTCAATGTGCAGGATCTGCCCGGTCATCCAGGCGGAAGTTTCCGACAGGAGCATTACAGCCGCAGCGGCCATCTCGGACGGCGAACCGAACCGTTTCAGCGGGTGCCGTTCGGCGGCAGCCTGTTGCTTTTCTTCGGTGGCCAGCAGGTCACCGGCAAGCGGAGTCCGGGTGAGGGAAGGGGCAATGGCGTTGACGCGGATACTTGGTGCCAGTTCGGCGGCCAGGGCGCGCGTCAGCCCTTCGACGGCGCCTTTGGCAGCGGCAATCGACGCGTGGAAGGGCATGCCGGTCTGCACCGCTACGGTACTGAACAAAACGACAGCCGCGCCATCCCGGGACTTTTTCAGCCGGCTCAAACAGGCCTGAATCGACTGGACGGCTCCGACCAGATTGATCCGGAAATCCTCGAAAAAATCATCCGGTTTCAATCGCGGCAAGGGTTTCAGACGAATGGTCCCGGGGCAGTAAACCAGTCCCTGCAGGGTTTCGGGCAGCGGCTCCAGCGTCTGCGGAAATTCGGTGACATCGAGTGCGATGTGCCGGGCAATGTGCAAATCCTGCAGCGAATCTTGACTTCGACTGGCCACGTAAACGGCCGCGTCGGTCTCCAGAAGCGCTTTTACAATTTCCAGTCCGATACCGGAGCTGCCACCAATGATCAAATAGTTCGGCGTCTGCATGCGGGTGTCTCCTTTAGCAAAAATCAAATAAGCACCGTCCTTCGGAATTACCGGTGCCGTTGCTCAGGTCCGATGCGCAAACGGTAATCATTGCCGTCGTGTTTTCCACCGCCAGGTGACGAAAACACCCCCGCATCCGAGATTGCCGGCGACCGGATCTCCACCAAACCGGCATGACGCGATGCACCGCCGTTTCAGGGCGCCGGCAGCGCCTCAAACATTGCGGCCGGGGCTCCGCAAACCGGGCAGCGGTGGGGGGGGGTTTCTCCGTCATGAATGTATCCACAAACAACGCAGCGCCATCGCTTCATCCAACGCCTCCCTTGAAGGATGCATTTGCAATACAATACACCTGTTTCTCAAATTACCCAATGAGAAAAAAAGGAAATAACCTTTGGACGACAAACCGGCTTCATCGGGCTGGCATTTCTCGATATCGTCAGCCGAACCTAGCACGTTTTTCGTACTTGGAGAATCGGGAATTCATACTTTTTTCGGATTTTTCGTGTTTCGCATCCAATCCGCATGCAAATTGCAGAATAAACGGGTACAGATGCTTTCAAAGCGCTTCGGTTCGCAATTTGGAGTGAACATGAGTGATCGACGCACAGAAAAAGACCGCCGCCGCAATCAGCGGCTGAATGATGATCGGCGGCTTCGCATGGATCGAAGACAGGCGCGGCGCTACCGTGTCAAAGACGGCATATTCGCCGTCTTCATGGCCAACAAGGACAAACTGGGGCAGATTAAAGATATCAGCATGAAGGGCCTTTCCTTTCGGTATGTCAACGATAACGGCGACAGCCGGGAGGCCGGCGAGTTGAAAATCATTATTGCCGGTTACGGTTTGTACCTGGATAAAATACCGATCGAGACCGTTTCGGATTTCGAAGTTCAAGGCGGTTTTGCCATCAGCCCCCTGAAGATGCGGCAAACCGGTCTGCGGTTCGTCGATCTGACACCCGAACAAAAATATCAAATCGGCCGATTCATCCGCCAACACACCGTCAAAGAAGACGACTCCGGATCCGATTCCCGCTAATTCAAGTCAAAGCCTTATGGAGCAAGAGAAAAGCGCCCCCGGAAAAACGGTAACCCGAATCCATCGGAATATCGCTGCTCCCGGGTGTGGCGGGTTCGGCCACACCCGGGGTTTGCCCTTTTTACATCGCCCCGGTCAGACAAAAGGATCGTTGGGGCTTTTGAGCAGCGCTGCAATGGATCGCCGCCCGGGGACGGCTTCGGCACCGATTGCCCGGGTGGAAAGTGCGGCCGCTGCAGCTGCAAATCGACCGCTTTCCAACAGGTTGCCGCCCGACTCGAGGGATTTCACCAGGAAGGCCGCTGCGAAAACATCGCCTGCACCGGTCGAATCGACCACTTCGACCCGGGGCGCCGGCAACCAATACCGGCTGGAACCGTTCGATACGAATGCCCCATCTCTGCCGCAGGTAATCAATACGCAACCGGCTCCAAACGCATGCAGTCGGTCGGCGGCCTTCGGTAAATCGTCCGCCGAACCGACCATGGCCTCGGCTTCCGCACGGTCTAGTTTCAGGATGTCGGCATGGGCCGCTACCGTTTCCGCCGGCATTCCGCTCTCTAAATACACCCTGCCGTTCGAATCCAGCCGGCGCAGAAAACCCTGCATGTCCACCAGCATCCGTGCTGTTCTTGGAACCGTTACAATGTTCGGATTCAGCTCCCCCAGTACCGGGCCGACCAAAATTGCCCGGGCCGTATAGGCTTCGCGGGGGATATCCTCCAGGGTGATGGCGGCGCCGGCACGGGCCCACTGAATGCGTTTTGTATGCACGTAACGGTTTTCAAATCGGGTTGCCGGTGTGAAAATCCGGAAGTGGCGGGTCTGGATGCCGAGTTGTTCCAAATATCGACGCTGTTCCAGACTCCCCTTGCCCACCACGGAGGCGGCCCAATTCATTCGCACCAGGAATCGGCCGGCATACAGCACAGTGCCGCCGCAACATCGTACGTTCTGTTTCCCCACCCGAATTCGATCCATCGTTGGGTTGCCGAGCAGGTAAATCACGGCGGTCTTCCTTTTAAGCTGCATGTGCGGCCGAGCGGGGTTCCGCGGTTATACCGCTTTCAGACCCATGCGTCCCGCAGCTTGATGAACACATCCAAGGTGGCCCGCATCAAGTCCCGTTCGGTGACGAGCCCGCAAATTCTTCCATCGTGCGTGACAAGGAGCCGGCGCACTTTTTTGGCCGCCATCCTGTCGGCGGCTTCCCCGATGGAAGTCGAAGTGTCCACGGTGATCAACGGCCGGCTCATGATCGCTTCCACCGGTCGATCCGCGGCCTGCAAGTCGTCGCACAAACAGCGCAGCACATCCCGTTCGGTAACGATGCCCACCATGTCCCGCTGGTCGGTCACCACCACCGAACCGATGTTGCGTTCCACCATCGTTTTCATCGCGACTGCCAATCGATCGCGGGTATTTACGGAAACGATCTTCTCGGTCATGATGTTGCCGACGGCATATGTCACCTTCATGGCAGCCTCCTGGACAATCGTTGATGTCAACCCAAGTTGAGCGATTCAAGTTTTCAAAAACATAACCGACTTCAATCCTCCGATGGGGCGAATATTGTATTTTTGAAAAGTCTGAAACATTGCTTAAAAATAAACCCGGCATTCAGAGCGGTCAATCGTCGGCAGCTTTGACAAGAATCGGGGAGACTCTTATTTTCATCCTTGTGAAATATCGAACCCCTTGCATCACCGAAATCGAGCAGATTCCTATTTCCGAAAGCCGGTCGTTTCGGAACCCGTTAACTTAAATACTTGAGAGGCACACCCATGATTGCAGAAGGGAAAAAGGCTCCAGACTTTAATCTGGAAGATCAGAGCGGTCAGAAAATACGATTGTCGGATTTCCGCGGAAAATGGGCCGTATTGTTTTTCTATGTAAAGGACAATACCTCGGGCTGAACGCAGGAAGCCCAGGATTTCAGCAGTTTGCTGCCTAAATTTGAAGCTCTCGACGCCGTCGTGTTCGGCATCAGCCCGGATCCGGTCCGATCCCATCAGCGTTTTGCCGAGAAACACGATCTAAAAGTCACCTTGCTCAGCGATCCGGATCGCGCCGTGCTGGAAGCCTACGGGGTCTGGCAAATGAAAAAAATGTACGGCAAGGAATATATGGGCGTGGTGCGCTCCACCGTGTTGATCGCTCCGGACGGTCGTGTGGTTCGCTGCTGGGAAAAAGTCAAGGTGAAAAATCATGCCGCCGAGGTGCGGGATGAACTGCAGCGGCAGCGGGAAGTGGACTGAATCGGACAGGCTCGATCGGTGACCGGATTCGGACCATAAGCGAATCCGGGTACCACGGAAAAAAGGGGGTACGGGGGACACCCTAATTACCGAGCTCACCGGACGCAATTTCCACCAGGCGGCCGTTTTCAAAAAGCAGATACCGCACCAGACGATGACTTCCGCGGTTATAGGTCCAGCGCTCCACGAGAACCTGCTGCTTGACAAGAAACGGCTCGCGATTGCGGTCGGGTTGAATATCGGACCGGTAGGTGGAAAAGTCTCGAAAGATTCTTTCTTCCTGCCAGACGCTTACATGGTCGGGCGCACCACAGAGCTGCCGCACTTCCCCTATGTCGTCGCCGACCGAAATCAGCTCCGTGCCGCATCGAAAGGCCATTGCCGGTTGGACAACCGCCAGCAGAATCACAACCGCGAAAATCCCGATGCGGCCGGCATATCGATTTCCGATTGGTTTCATGGCGGCTTCCTTTCCAAACCGGCCAACCTTTGTGAATACAGGAATTTTTATAATTCAAATATAACGCCTACTAAAGTCGGCAGCAAGCCGGCGCTCTTGTGCTTCTAATGTTGATCTCGCACCGGATGCGTGGCACCCGGCTGGGGCAAGCATCGAACGGTAAAACGGCCTGAATGCTTTATCTGCTGGACAACAACCGCGTGGATGAGCCCGGCATCAACCTGGCTCTGGAAGAATATTGTCTCCGTGAACTCGAACCGGGACATCGGTTCCTGATTCTGTACGGCAACCGTACTTCGGTGGTGGTGGGCCGGCATCAAAACATCCTGGCGGAAGCCGATACGCAGTGGCTGGGCAAAAGGCAGATACCGGTGCTGCGTCGGACTTCCGGTGGAGGCGCGGTGTACCATGATCACGGAAACCTGAACATCGCACTGGTCCAGGATCACACCCGCCGGAGCCTGGCGGAGGTGCAGCGTGTACTGGAACCGATACGTCAAACGCTCGCCCGGTTGTCGGTGAGGTCCGAATTCGACGGCCGCAACAATCTCCTGATTGAAGGGTGTAAAATATCGGGCAATGCCCAGTTCTCCGATACCCGCAGAATCCTGATTCATGCGACGCTGCTGTTTGACAGCGATCTAAGCCAGCTCGCCCGCGCGCTGCATGCCGAACCCACCGGTCTGCACGGCCGCGCCCCCCGTTCGATCCCCAGTCCCGTGACCAATGTCTGCGATCATCTGACCCGCCCCCTGTCGCTGGCGGTATTTCGCGAACTTCTGCTGGAATCTTATGGAGCCGCATACGGAGGTATGGTGCCCCGCCGCCTGGAGGGACGACAGTGGGATGCCGTTGACCGACTGTACCGAAGCAAATACCGCCGCTGGTCCTGGAACTGGGCCAAGGCCCCTGCGTTTGAAATTCACCGCCGGGGGCGAATCGCCGGGGGAAACGGGGAAATCCACCTGGCGGTCAAAGCAGGATGCCTGAAAACGGTTCGCTTTGCCGGCTCACTGAGCACGGAGGGTAACGGTGACAAACTGGCGCGTGCGCTTGTCGGGGCGCGTTTTGAACCGAATGCCATTCGGAAAAGACTGGAATCGCTGAGTTCCCAGGGAATACTTCCGGCCGGCTGCAAGCCAAAAAACCTGACGGCCCTGCTCTGGCAAAACCGCGGATTTCCGGAAAAAACCCGGTAGATCGGTATCGCCCGGTTTCGCGCTTCCAATTGGCGGCTATAAGTTGGCGCGCACCCGATCCAGCCATTCGACCGAGCGCTGCAGCAGCCGTTCGTAAACCTGGTCGGTCGTCCTATCAGCGGCAGCCGGAAGATTGAATGAATGGTCGCCGCCGTCAATGACCTCCAACTCCCAGGGGGCACGGAGTCGATTGAGTACGCGCAGCAGGTGGGAAAGGTCGCAAAACGGGTCCCGGCTTCCGGCAAAAAACAGCACTGGTCGGTCGATTCGATACAGGTGACTGTCGCGCAGCCGGTCGGTTTTGCCGGGCGGATGAAGGGGATACCCCATAAAAATCAAGCCCTCGAGATCCAGTGTCCCGGCCGCTGTCATCTGGGATGCCAGACGGCCTCCCAGGGACTTTCCGGCGCCGAACAACGGCCCCCCCGCCACCACGTGCTGCCGCAAAGTTTCCAGGGCCGCCTTCCAGGACCGCTCCAGCACCGGCTGGGGATCCGGGGTTTTGCGATTGGATTCCCGGTATGGAAAATTAAAGCGCAAAACACCGTAACCCGCGGGCGACAGTCCGCGCGAAAGGGCAACGAGCAGCGGATGATTGCGGTCATTTCCGGCACCATGGGCCAGCACGACCCCGGCGGCGGCTTTCGCGACCCTTTCCGGCCGGCTCAGCACTCCCGAGACTTGCCGGACTTCGTCCACCGTAATCAACAACTCCTGTTCCACCATTTTTGCGCCCCCATTCCATTCGACTTTATCAAACAGTTGATTTGCGGTGATCACTGCAGGATCAAAATCAGCCTTGGACAATCGCCGCTTTCGTACCTATTATAGGCGCTCGTCGGACATCTACGTAACTGTCCCAAGCGAAAAAATCAATCTCGGAGGTTTCATGCGAAGGATTCTTCTTTTTGTCGTCATGCTGGGGCTGTTGGCCGGTACCAACGCATCGGCAGCCCTGCACGTCAATATCGACGTTCAGGAATTTACGCTCGAAAACGGAATGCTTTTTCTGGTGGTGGAACGCCCCGCCACGCCACAGGTCGCCGTGCGTTTGGCCGTAAGAGCCGGCTCGGCCCATGAAGAGACCGGCAAAACCGGCATCGCGCACCTTCTGGAACACATGATGTTCAAGGGAACCAAGAATTTCGGCACCCTGAATCCGCAGAAAGACCAGGCCCTGCAGGAACAAATCGAAGTCGCCTATCAAACCGTGCTGGCGGAAAAGGCTCGGCGGAATCCGGATCCGGAAATCATCCGTTCCAATCTGGAAGAAATGGAGCATTTGCGGGCGCAGGTCCAGGAAATCTTCGTACCGCAGGCATTTTCATCCCAACTGGGAAAAAACGGTGCGGTGGGGATTAACGCCTTTACCAGCAAAGATCAGACCCAGTACCTCGCCGCGGTTCCCTCGGATATGCTGGAGCAATGGTTTTCCATCGTCAGCGAGCAGATTTTCGAGCCGGCCTGGCGGGAATTCTACGTGGAAAAAGAAGTGGTGCAGCGCGAGTGGGCCTTCCGCTATGTGAACAATCCGGCCGGAGCCGCCTGGGTCGATCTGGAGGCGACGGCTTACAGCGCCCATCCGTATCGCAATCCGACCATCGGTTGGAAATCCGACATGGAACGATACAGCACCGCCGACGCACAGGATTTTCATCGTCGGCACTACAATCCGAGCAATGCGGTCTGCGTGCTGGTCGGCGATGTCACCGTGGCCGAGGCCCGGCACCTGGCCGAAATCTACTTCGCTCGCTATCCGGCGGGAGAGCGGACCCCGGAGTTTGTAACCCAGGAGCCGCAGCAGCAGGGACCGCGCAGCAGCATACGGTATTTGGAGGGCGCCCGCACACCCCTGGTTCGCATCGGCTTTCACGGTGCCCGTATGGGCACGGCCGATTTTTATGCGCTGGATGTGATGACCATGGTCCTGAGTGAAGGCCGCAGCGCCCGCCTGAACCGCGATATCATACAAAAGGGTCTGGCCCAGGAGGCTTGGGCCTATAACCCCGACAGCCGCTATGGGAGCCTGGTGGTGCTGGGCGGCACGCCGAACGCACTCGACGACGGGGATCGCCGCTCCTACCTGGAAGCCTGTCGGCAATTGGAAGCACTGCTGCTGGAGCAAATTGACCGGCTGACATCCGAACCGGTGACAACAGAGGAATTGGAGCGGGTCAAAAAGCTCAACGAGCGCAGCTTTCTGGAGCGAATGCGCAGCAACGAAAGCCTGGCAGGCACGCTGGCGTCGCTGGAAGTGCAAATCGGCTGGCGGTATTTGAACAGCTACTTGGAACAGATTGCCAAGGTGACGGCGGCCGACGTACAACGCGTGGCCCGAAGCTACTTTGACAGCCATAACCAGACCAGTGTCTTCCTTATTCCGGGCGGACAGCCCGACACACCGCCGGTGCAGTACAGCGAGCAGCGCACGGTCAGCGGCGCCGCGGCCGCCCGCCTCTCCAAGCCCGAAATTTTCGAGAACCATTCCCGCTATCCGACCCCGAAGGGTTGGAATCACCCGCTGGCCTTCGAGCGCCACCCCAAACAGATCCGTTACCCCGACGCCGAGACGCTGCAGGTCCGCAACACCGAAGTGTTTTTTCTGCCGGACAAAGAACTGCCGCTGGTGGATCTGACCTTGTTCGTCCGGGCCGGTCATGTCGATGTGCCGGCGGAGAAAACCGGTCTGACCGACCTGCTTGCCGCAAGCCTGGTGGAGGGCGGTACGGAAACTTACGACCCCGAGGAACTGTCTCGGCTGCTGGACCAAAATGCAATCCGGCTGTCGGTTTCCATCGGAGAGGAGATGTCGCAGGTGCAGCTTTCGGTGCTGAAGGACGATTGGGAAAAGGGGTTGGATTTATTGCGGGAAGTGCTGACAAAGCCCGGTTTTGACGATGAAATCGTCGAGGTGGTCAAACAGCAGGCCGTGACCGCGCTGCAGCGGCAGGGCGAAGATGCCCAGAAAGTCGCGTTCCGGGAAAGTCTGGTCTGGCATTTCAAAGGCCATCCTTACGGTCGCGACCCGCTCCTGGGGATTGAAACCATTCCGTCCATCGAACGCGATGACCTGCAGGGCTTCCTGCAATCGTATTTCGTGGCGGAAAATATGGTGATCGCCGTCTCCGGCGATATTTCCCGGCCTGCGGTCGAAGGCGGTATCAAAAAGCTCCTGGCGACTCTGCCGGCGGGTCCGGCGCCTTCCAGAGACATTGAACCGCCGCAGTCGACCCCGGCGGTGTTGACACTGATCCACAAACCGGGACAGGTGCAGTCTCAGGTGGTGATGGCGCTGCCGGGGATTCAGCGCACCGACCCGGACTTCTGGAAATTGCGCCTGCTGACCGATCTTTTCGGCGGCAGCGATTCGCTCATGTACACCCGACTGCGGGATGATCTGGGGCTGGTGTATTCGGCCGGATTTTTTCAAACCTGGAAATGGGATGCCGGAATTTTGATGGGCTATATCGGCTGCCGGGGAGACCGTACCGCCGAAGCGATCACCGAAACGGTCGCCATTATGAAGCGGCTGCAGGAAGCCATTCCGGAAGACGCCTTCCAGCGCAAGCGTCTGGAAGCGCTGAACAGTTTTGTGTTCAACGTGGACACACCCTCGGCGCTGGTGGATGTTTATGCCCAGTATCACATGCGCGGAGAACCACTCGACACGCTGGAACGCATCCAGGACGCCTACATCGAGGCGGCCCCCGCAAAATTGCAGCAGCTGGCCGAAGCCAACCTGGAGCCGAAAAAGCTGCAAATATTCGTTGTCGCCGACAAAACCATCCCTGTGAAAAAGCCGGACGGGAAGGAGACAACGCTGGAGGCTCAATTGCAGGCGACCGCCGATGATCTCGGCATCCAGTTCCGGGAGGCTCCCCTGCGCTGATTGCGGTCACCCCACCTGACTGGCCTGGGCCAGCATGGTGATTTCCGAAAATTTGGCGCTGAATCTCAGCGAACGCCTCAAAGACTTGTTGCTGGAACACGATGGTCAAACCCACTGATTGGTAAAGGTCCCCTGCCGGGGGCATCGGCAGGATCCCACCGTTGATCCGGGGCGGCTCCGGAAGCCGGTTTGGTTCCACGGCATTTCACCGGGCCCTGGTGCGCTACCGTGCATCGCAATCCAGGCAGATTGCGTAAGGGTGGTAGGGATTGCCGGTGCGCATCAATTCGATCAGTTGTGCGATCTGCGGATCCAGTTCCAGCGCCATACTTACGGCCGTTATCTCGGCGGGACGGCTGGAGCTTAGTGCAGCGCCGATCCACTGTTCGAGCTTTTTGAGCAGTGCTTCACGGGCCGTCAGCGGCCGCTCGATATACATCACCTGATAGTCATCCTCGATTCGGGCCATCTCGGCCACCCTTCGAACGGCGTCTTTGAGCCCGCCCAGACGATCCACCAGGTTGCGTTCTTGGGCAGCCACTCCGGACCAGACCCGGCCCCGGGCCGCAGCCCGGACATCATCGACTGACATTCCGCGCGATTGGGCCACCTGCTCGATAAAACGGCGATATCCGTGCTCGATGCTCTGCTGCATAACGGAGGCCACCATGGGGTTCAGGGGTCGGGTCGGATCGAACGCGTCGGCCAAGTTGGTAGTTCCGACGCCGTCCGAGTCAACTCCCACGGCATCCAGCGCGTCTTCCAGGGTTGGAAAGGCCGCGAAAATTCCAATCGACCCGGTGATGGTGGTCGGTTCGGCCCAGATTTCATCGGCACCAAGTGCGATCCAGTATCCCCCGGAGGCCGCCACCGAACTCATGGAAACCACCACCGGTTTGCCGGCCTCACGGGTCAGGTCCAATTCCCTGCGAATGATCTCCGATGCCAGGGCACTGCCGCCACCACTGTAAATCCGAAACACCAATGCCTTGACCTGCTCGTCTTCACGAGCCTGCCGGATGAGCGCACTCAGCGATTCCGCACCGATGCGCCCGGCGGGCTGGTCTCCTTCCATAATCATCCCTTGGGCGGTAATGACGCCGACGCTGTTTTCCGATGATCGGGAGTCATGCAGCCGCGGCCGGATGAATTCGAAATAGGCCTGGTATCCGATTTGCGAAAAGGTTTGCGTTTCCGGATCTTCGCCCACCAGTTCGATGAGCTCCCGGCGGACTTCATCCCGGCTTTTCAGTGCGTCGACCAGATCGCTGCCCAGTGCCAGCCGGGCGGCGTCGCCGTCGACCGACTCCAGGTGACGATCCAGGTGATTGACCAGGTCTTCAATGCGGCTCGCATCGAAGTCACGCAAGCGGGCAACATCGGTTTTATAAGCTTCCCAGAGGGTTTGCAGCCAGGCTCGATTGGCCTCGCGTGCGGCTTCGGACATATCGGTTCGGATCAAGGGCTCCAGGGCGGACTTGTATTCTCCGAGCCGATACACATGCAGGTTGACTTTCAGCTTGCCCAATGCGCGTTTGAGATAGGATCGATAGACTCCGTATCCGCGAATCCAAACCTGGCCCATCGGATGAAGGTAGAGGCGGTCGGCGTGAGCGGCCAGGTAGTAGCGGTGCTGGTCATAAGATTCACCGGCGGCGATGATTTTTTTGCCGCCGGCCTTGAACCGTTCCAAAGCCCGGCCGATTTCCTGCAGCTGACTGAGTCCCACCGGTCCGAATTTATCCAGCTGCAGGACCAGAACCTGGATGCGGTCATCGGTCGCCGCATGGTCGATGGTATCGATAATATTGTGAAGTGCCGTTTGTTCTCGCCGCACGGTGCCGTAAAAACGATCCAGCAGCAACGGTTCGGCGGTCTGTTCGACGATTGCACCGGTCGGATCGAATACCAGTGCCGCCTTTGGCGGTACCGGCGGCTCTCGGTCGGCAAAGATCAAGACCAGAATCACCACAATCAGCGCCAAAAAGAACAGATTGGCGACAACCCGTCTTCCGATGGTCAGTGCCTGCCAGAATATGGCGCCTACGCGCCCCAAAAATGCCATCCCTTTTCGCACCATCATTGGCCACCTTTCCAAATACGGGTCCAGCGTCAAAATGACTCCGGCAATACCGGCAAGAGCGTTGTTATTCAAAAATTTTCCGCAAAACGCCGCAGGCGTATGAACAGAAGTCAACATAATGCCGACCGCCGGGTTGCCGCCGGCAAGGAACCGGTCCGTTCGATATGAATGCCCCTAAATGGTAACCATTTCTCGTTTCCAAACAAGCGGGCTGCCGGATCAACGGCCCTTTCAATCGGTGGACTCGGAAGAATTCATACCGGTATCGAAAGGATTATGGTATACTTTAAAGGTTCAGACGCGTTCGATCGGGTTCGTGTTGTGCGTTTTCGGTTCAGCGGGGGTTCGTCGGGTTGGACACGGTGGAGACATGAGCCATTACAGCATCGTCTTCGAGGGCCGCATCGGCCCGGACGAACGACCGGAAGATGTGAAACGCCGCCTTGCCGACCTGTATCGTGCCGATCTGAATCAAATCGAGCGACTTTTCAGCGGTCGTCCGATTATCATCAAGAAAAACCTGGACCGGCAATCGGCTCATAGCAAAAAGGAGGCCTTCGAACAGACCGGCGCGCGTTGCCGGATCGTTGCCGCTTCCACAGATCCGCCGTCGAAAATCGACTCGAAACCAGCGGCCGCCTCCCGGATGGATCCTCTGTTTCAGCCGCGCCGCCCGGCGCGCAACCGCCGGCGCTTCCGTATCTATCATCCGCTTTATATGTCGTTTTATTCAAAAGATCTCTATCGTGACGCAGCGCACAATTGGAAAGGGTTTGCCTACACTTATCTGCTGTTTGTCCTCACGGTGGCAACTCTGGTGGCTACATTTCAGATTCAACAAAAGGTTTCCCGGTTTGTGGATCGCTCGGCCGGCGCGCTGGTGAGCCAAATCCCGCAAGTCACCGTCACCAACGGTGAAATTTCCGCAGATTGTGAACAACCTTACGTAATCGTCGATCCGGAAACCGGCAAGGAGCTGGCGATTCTCGACACCACCGGACAGGTCACCGACCTGCAGGGTAGCGATGCGATCATGCTTCTGACGCGTGATCAGCTGATTTACAGGAAAAGCGGCCGGGAAACCCGAATTCTCGATCTTTCGGGGGTCGAAGACTTGCAAATCGACCATCGAACCGTCCACGGGTGGATCGAAGTGATTCGGCAATGGCTGGCTGTGGCCATCGCGCCGTTTCTGCTGATCGGCAGTTTATTTTATCGGTTGGTTCAGGTCCTGTTCTACGCGCTGGTCGGATGGATCATGACAAAAATCCTGCAGGTCCGTTTGACTTTCCAGGCGCTGGTTTCCATTGCCGTGGCGAGCATCACTCCCGCACTGATTCTCATCCTTTTGGCCGACCTGATGGGCATCACGCTGCCCCAGGCCAAGTTTTTCAGTTTTCTGATCACCACCGGTTTTCTGCTTTTTGCCGTTCGGGCCAATACCGGCGAAAGAGCGCTCGATCTTCAACCTGCCTGAATCCGGGTCCATCGGCAATCCTTCTCCACGATCCGATCGATCCCGCCCGCAGCACTCCCCCCGCAAATATTACTTAAGTATAAAAAAATTTTTAGTAATAATTTATTATTTGACAACAAATGATTAATAATTAAAGTTGGAATTAAAAAGCAGATTCGCGCCAATGCCGATGA
>DAXETY010000108.1:0-15318 GCA_051155755.1 Desulfobacterales bacterium | reverse complement strand
GCTCTCAACGCGGGTTTTCTGGTACCGATTCGGTCAGGCAAGTCCCCATTTATGACTGCAAGGGTACCTTAAAAAAAGAAATTTGTAGCCTTGTTAAGACGGCATTAAATTTTGGTTATTGAGATTGCCTGAAAATTGATGGATAAACCAAATTTGGAATTGGTTGTGTTATGGAATGGTTACCTTTTAGCAATATTGCAAGCAAGCCCTCACCCCTGAAACATTCAATCAAATCACGATGCCAAGTATCTTCATCTTTCGATAAAGCAGGGTTCGATGTATCCCCAGGGCATCGGCGGCCCTGGATTTATTGCCATCTGCCTGGCGCAGCGTCTGTTCGATCAGAAAGCGTTCGGCAGATCTCATGTAGTCATTTAAAGAGGCCGCATCGGCACGTTTCGGAAAGACAGTCGATTGATAGAGGTAATCGGGAAGGTATTCCGGTCGAATCGTCTCGAATTTGGATTTGTACAGGGCCCGTTGAATGACATGCAACAGCTCTCGCGCATTTCCCGGCCAATCATAGCTTTCGAGTGTTTTACCTGCTGCGGGGCTGATGCGGATTCCCTTCCCCGAGGGGCCTTTGACTGTTTTTTCGATAAAATGATACGCCAAAGGGATGACATCGTCCTTTCTGCTTCTGAGCGGATCGATGCGAATGGGAATCCCATTCAACCGGAAATAAAGATCCCGCCGGAATTGACCGGCCTTCATCAGCCCCTCCAGATCCTGGTTGGTGGCTGCAATAATTCTGAAATCCGAGGTGATTATCGAAATGCCGCCGACCCGGTCGAATTCTTTCAGCTCCAGAACCCGCAGCAGCTTGGGCTGCATTTCGATCGGCATATCGCCAATCTCATCCAAAAAGATCGTACCCAGATGGGCGAGCTCGAATTTGCCGGGCTTGCCCTTTGGATTGGCACCGGTAAATGAGCCCTTTTCATACCCAAACAGTTCTGCCTCCAGCAATTCTTTGGGCAAGGCCGCGCAATTAACCCGGATGAAAGGAAAATCCCTGCGTTCGCTGGCATTGTGTATCGCATGGGCGAATAGTTCTTTGCCGGTCCCCGACTCTCCGGTGATCAGCACCGGCATGTTCGTTCCAGCGGCGTTTAAGGCTTCGAGCTTGATGCTGTTGAGCGGCTTGCTTTTCCCAATGATGCTGTCAAAGGAAAACTGCGGGGTGTGAACGTAGGCGAGTTCTTTTTGCACATCGACGATTTTGGACTCTAGGCGATCGAGTTTCTCGGCCAGTTTCGTGACGGTGGTGGCTGAATCAAACAACACCAGCCCCAGTACGGCGATAATGCGACCTTTTTCGCGCAGGGGGATTCGATGGACCAAAAATCCGGTATCTTTGAATTTGTGGGGGAAATTGATCTCGGGGATGCCGGTCTTGGCAACGATGGGAAGACGGCTGTTGGTGATCACCTCCCTTACGGGCCGGCCCAGGGAACTTGGGATGTCAATGTCTAAAAACCGAGAATAAGTCTTGTTGATGTAAATGATGATTCCATCAGGATCGCTGATGATCACGCCGATCTCCATGTTGTCAACGAGGTTCTTAAAAAACCCCGTTTTTTCAATTGGATTGGAAATCGGCTTGTCTGCCATTGTCGCCACTCTGCCGGCCGTGCGGGCGCACGGTATGTAAACCGGGCATTTATATCCGTTTCAAGGTCGTGACGCAATTGGTGGCGGCTGAGCCGCCCACATTAAAAACCACGGCGATTTCCGGTTTTCGGCTGGCGGGCGCCATCCCGATGGGCTCACCGACCAATTGCTTGTATGCCAACGCGTGCATTGAGCAGCCCGTCGCCCCGACAGGGTGGACCTTTGACTTGAGCCCCCCTGACAAGTTCACCGGGCAGCGGTCATCCGGGCCAAAGCGGCCGTTCAGGTAATCCCAGCCCGCTTGGCCGTCTTCCGAAAGACCCAGCGCTTCAGTGGTCAGGAGCTGGTTGATGGAAAAACAGTCGTGGACTTCGGCCAAGTCCACGTCTGATATGGTGACTTGTGCTTCCTCAAACGATTTTTTGACGGCCTGCTTTCCGGCCATCAGCTCGTGCATGTTGGGGCGAACGCTTTCAGGCAGGCGCTCGGTGGTCATGCCGATCCCGGCGATCTCCACCACGCGTTGGCTGATCGATCGCGCCTCTTGTGTGGGAGCAAGGATGACCGCGGCGGCTCCGTCGGATATCAGGGAGCAATCATGCAACCGCAAAGGGTCGGCGATGACAGGGTTGCTGCCTTTCCCGGTTGGCGGCAGATTCAAAATCGCCTCGGGGGTAAACAGTTTGAGCCGGTCGGCCGGTCCTCCCTTGCTGAAATGGGCCAGCGGGTTTTCGACGCCGTTGCGGTAGGCCAGTGCCGAAACGGCGGCGAACATTTTTTGTAATTCCTCCAAGCTGAAGCCGTAGTGACGCATGTAGCCTTTGGCATATTCGGCGAAGAGCCCCGGGAAGGTCATCCCCAAAGCGCCCTCTTCCGGCCAGTAGGAAGAGCAGGCCAATGTGTGGGTCACTCCCGAGGTCGGCAGCAGGCTCATCTTTTCCACGCCGATCACCAAGACCCGGCGGAACCGGCCGGATTCGACGCCGAACATGGCATTGTAAAGGGCGACCGATGAGGAAGCGCAAGCCCCCTCTGTGCGGGTTGTCGGAACGAAGCGCAGATCATCCGGGGCGACCTCCAGGCCCAGGGGGCCGACGTGCTCCTGGTTAATGAATTTGGCGGGCGAGCAAGAACCAATCCAAATACCGTCTATGTCCGCGGGCTCCAATCCCGCATCGGCAATCGCCCCCTTGCCCGCCTCGATGATCAAGTCGTAAAAGGATTTGGTATCGTGGACTTCACCCGATTCCGGGTTCTTCTCGACAAAGGCGCCAAATTTGGTATTGTAGGCCCCAATGATGCTGACACGGCTCATGGTTGTCCTCCTGTGTATTCTCCTGTTGAAATGGTTTTGGTTATCCTTTGGACCCCAGCCGCAGACCACCATGAATGAAATATACATCTCCGGTCATTGCTTCGTTGCGATACAATTCGCAGACCAGCGAAGCCACTTCAGCCGGCTCGATCAGCCTGCCGATGGGAACATTTTCCAGGATCCGAGACAGGGCTTTCTGATTCATTCCCTTCAAAATCGGGGTTGCAACATAGCCCGGCGCCACAGCCACGCAGCGGATGCGATCGGCAACCCCCCGCCGGAAGAATTCCGCCGTTATGACTTTGGGCATGACCGAAACAGCCGCCTTGCTCGAGGAGTAGTTGATCTGACCGGCGGTGCCAAGCGAACCGGTGGACGAAACCAGGCAAATCAAGCCCCTGTCTCCGTTGTTGATCATCTTTTCCGAGCAGTCGCGAACGGTGAGGAAGACCCCGGTAAGATTGACGTCGATCACCGCGCGGAACTGCTCGAGTGACATCTTGGAGACGACTTTGCCGCTTTCTCGATCGGGGGCGACCATCAACCCGTCTTGGATGATTCCGGCAAAGGGAGCCACCAGGTTGATTTGGCCGAATGCGTCCATGGCCGTGTCCGCCAGCTGCTGGCTGTCGGTTTCACTGGTTACGTCACAGGCCATCGTTTCGACGGATGGTCCCAGGGCCTTTTTGGCGCTCTGCAGGGCCTGACCGGAAACATCCGCTAACAGGGCCTTACCACCTGATTGCACCCAATACCGGGCAAAAGCCAGGCCAATGCCGCTCGCACCGCCGGTCACGACGGCCACCGCATCTTTGATGTCAAGCATGGGGACCTCCTGAAAAAATGAAAGATGACATTGGTGGGAGCAATTCCCATGCCGTCATCAACATGCCGGATTATCCGGGGTTTTGGGCGACTGGCCGTCGATCCGGAAAGCGGCGAATGTAGCAAAATTAATACATCTTTTGCGACAACTCGGCAAGATGAATTTGGCCGAAAAGTCCCGTCGAATGTAAATGATTAATGAAAACTAAAGTTTACACCATGCTTCAGATTCTAAATATCATTCGGCACAACTTTTGCCAATAACCATGGCAGGTTTTAAAGACGGTCAAGTCATCTCGAAAAATCGCATTCATCACACCAGGGAGGATCCGATGAATCTGGGGATGCTGTTTCCCCGCCATGCCCGCTACCGACCCGACCACACCGCGGTGGTGTTCGGAGACCGGCGTTTGACGTATTTTCATTTCAATCAGAATATCAACAAGCTGGCAAATGCCATGCTGGGCCTGGGAATCCAAAAGGGCTCAAAGGTGGCCACCGTCTTGCCCAACTGTCTCGAACTGCTTGAAGCCTACTGGGCCGCCGCCAAGGTCGGTGCGGTGGTTGTGCCCATGAGCACCCTGCTGATGGAAGGCGCGCTTCGATCCCTTCTCAAAGACGCCGATGCCGAGATGGTGATTACCAATCGCGCATTTACGGATGTCATCAACCAAATCAAACCGGATCTGCCGCGTCTTCGGCCGGGGTGCTGTCTGACGATTGATTCGTCATCCAGCGAGGAATTTAAAAACTATCACGCCCTGAAAGAGGCTGAGAGTGACAGTGAGCCGAACGTCCCGGTGGTTGCCGGCGATGATCCCTTCAACATCATGTACAGCAGCGGGACCACCGGCCTTCCCAAAGGGATCGTCCACACCCACGATATTCGCATTGCCTATGGAACCTCCTTTGCCAGCGCCTTTCGCCTGGCTCCGGAAAGTGTGACCCTGCATGCCGGCGCCATCGTATTCAACGGCGCCTTTGTTGATTTAATGCCCACGGTCTTTCAGGGGGCAACCTACATCCTGCAATCCCACTTCGATCCCGTTGCGTACATCGAGTGCATCGGAAAAGAAAAGGTGACCCACGTGATGATGGTCCCCGCCCAGATTATTGCCATGCTGCATGCCCCCAATTTTGACGCGGAAAAACTGGCCTCTTTGGAAATGATCCTTGCCTTGGGAGCGCCATTGCACCTCCAGCACAAGGAAACCTTGACCCGGCTGCTCCCGGGGCGCTTTTACGAACTGTACGGTTTGACAGAAGGTTTTGTGACCGTTCTGGACAAACTCGACTACCCCAAGAAACCCGCTTCGGTGGGCACCCCACTTCCGCTGTTCGACATGAAAATTTTAGATGAAAACGGGACCGAGCTGCCGCCCAACCAAGTCGGTGAAATCTGCGGCAAAGGCCCCATACTCATGCCGGGATACTACAAACGCCCGGATTTGACACAGAAAGCCATCGTCGATGGCTGGCTGCATTCAGGCGATCTGGGCTACGTCGACGAGGATGGGTTTTTGTACCTGGTCGACCGGAAAAAGGACATGATCATCTCCGGGGGAGTCAATGTTTACCCCCGTGATATCGAAGAGGTCATCGTTCAGCACCCCGACGTGAACGAAGTGGCGGTTTTTGGTATCCCCCACGAGAAATGGGGCGAAGTCCCGTTTGCCACCGTCACGCTGCTTCCGGCCGGCAAAGCGAGCGAGCAGGAGCTGGTGGAATGGGTTAATTCACGTGTGGGTGCCAAGTTTCAAAGAATTGCCGGGCTGAAAATCATTCAGGATTTCCCGAGGAATGTCGCCGGAAAGACTCTGAAAAGAGAACTCAGGGAGATCTATGGGCAATCGGTTTGAATCTTCGAGGGCAGAGCGCGGAAACCCGGTGTGTATTAAGAATAATACATATAGTAAATTTAATACAACTTCCGGGTCTTCAACAAGCCCAAGCGACGGCCATTTCGAGTACCTGCTTCGGCCGTTAAGCTGAACCATCGCAACAACGAAAAATCGTTCAACGCCCATTCAACACCACCAACAAGGAGGAGAATTATGAAAAAATGTTTAACGGCAGCGGCTATTTTCACATTTGTTCTTCTGTTCGCCGTGAGCCCGGCTTTGGCTCAAGACAAAAAGACAAAATCGGAGCGGCAGAAATTCGGCGCAGATGACCGGATCGAAGCGGTCAAAAAACTGAAGGTTGAAACCAGCGATAAAAAACATCGCTGGAAGATGGTGCTTCCCTGGACCAAGGGATTGCTGTTCTACGACATGGCCGTCCATTTCTGCGACACCGTTCGCCTGGCCTCCGGTGGACGCCTGGATATCAAGGCCTATTCGGCCGGCGAACTGGTCCCCGCCATGGAAATTTTCGATGCCGTCAGCAAGGGATCTTTTGATGCAGGACATGACTGGCCGGGATACTGGAAAGGGAAAAACGAGGCGTTCATCGCCTTCGGTTCGGTTCCATACGGACTGGATGCCGAACTCTACAACATTTGGCTGTACGAACGGGGCGGTTTGAAGGAAATGCAGGCTCTTTATGGTCAGTACAACCTTTTTGCCCTGCCCGGAGGCCAAGCCGGCCAGGAAATGGGGCTGAACTCCAACAAGCGCGCCTCGAAAATGGAGGACTTCAAGGGAATGAAGGTCAGAACGTGGGGATGGTACTTGGACATTTTGAATGACCTGGGCGCTTCCGGAGTGGCAACGCCGGGGGGTGAGGTCTACCTGTCGCTGCAGACCGGTGTCCTGGATGCGGCTGAATTCTCCTCACCGGCAGTCAACTGGCCGATGGGTTTTGATGAAGTCACCCAATATATCATCCAACCCGGTGTGCACCAGCCGGCTTGTCAATTCGCATTCTTTTTCAACCAAAAATCATATGACGAGTTGGGTGAAGACTTGAAGTGGATTCTCGACACAGCCGCCAAAGAAACACAGCTGTGGAGCTACAGTTGGCTGAATAATCTAAATGCGGAGGCCATCCGCCGCTTCAAGGAAAGATCTGAAATCGTGATGATGGACGAAGCCGCCATCGTGGACTTTGCCAAAACAACCCAAGCGTACCTGGAAAAGGTCAAAGAAAGGTGTCCCGACTGCAAGCGCCTGCTCGAATCCCAGGAAGCGCTTAAAATCGATTTTGCCGATTGGCGTTCCGCCAGAGCCGGAGTCACGCCGTGGCCGATGGACCAAGTCGTAAAAGGAAAACTGCACGAATAGAGCACCGTCGACGCAAAAGGCAACGTTGGAGAAAAACCCGGCTGGATTCGGCAGCGGGTTACGGATCCAGCCGGCAATCTCGCATCAATCCGAAAGAATTTGCGAATGCATTATTCATTCTTTTGATCTTTCAGGATGGAACCAGGATGCAGCTTGGATTGAGGTTCAAGGGTTTGCCGGTCGATTGAAGCGCAATCCAAGAACGGGAGCGAGCGATGAATCGGCTCACGAAATTGATCGACAAGATTGTGGTAAAAGGATCAGAAATTTCGTCTCTGCTTATGGTGATACTGGTCGTGATGGTGTGCTACGAAGTTGTCCGGCGCTATTTTTTTAATGCGCCGACGATCTGGGGGTTGGAGTTAACAACGTTCATTTTCGGTGTTCATTTCGTCATGGGGTATGGCTATACGGAATATTTTGACGGCCACGTCAGGGTCGATGTATTCAGCTCTAAATTTCCCAAAAAGCTGCAGGAAATACTCTATATTGTGCTGACAGGCTGTATCACCCTCCCCCTGGTTGCCATGCTTTGCATTTGGGCTTGGGATAACGCCATCACCTCCACGAAAATCCTGGAGGCCCTGTCCTCGGCATGGGCCCCGCCGATATGGCCGGTGAAGCTGTTGATGGCTTTGGGATTTACTTTGCTTTTACTTCAGGTTTTTTCCAACCTGGTCAAACGAATTCTGAAATTCGCGCAAAAGGAAACCGTCAGCTAAGGGGAGGCCATGAGTCCAGAATTCTTAACCATCGGAATGTTCACCCTTCTTATCTTGTTTATCGTACTGGGGCTCCCCTTGGCCTTTTCCCTGGCGGGAACCGCTGTCATTTTCGGTCTCATCGAGAATGGATTCAATGTCGACGGACTTTTGGGCTTTTTCATCAACAATGCTTGGGGAACCATGAACAATTTCGTTCTAGTAGCGGTTCCATTGTTCATTTTGATGGCCCAGCTGCTGGATCGTGCCAAAATCTCCGACGCTCTGTTCGAAGCGCTTTATGTGATTATGGGAGGAATAAAAGGCGGGCTTGGTTTGGCCGTCATTTTCGTCTGTGTAATCCTTGCCGCCACAACTGGAATCGTTGGCGCCTCGGTCGTCGGCATGGCGCTTCTTGCCGGCCCCAAACTGCTGGAAAAAGGATACAACAAGCAGATCGCCGCCGGACTCATTTGTTCCGGCGGCACCCTCGGTATCCTGATCCCGCCCAGTATCATGCTCGTGGTTTACGGCGGGTTGACCGGGCTCAAAGAGACATCAGTCGGTGCCCTTTTCGCCGCCGCCATCCTGCCCGGTCTGCTGCTGTCTTTTCTATATATGACATACATACTGATTATTTGCCAGGTAAAGCCATCATATGGACCACCGATCAGCAAGCAGGAAGCATCCAGCTACTCGGCACAGCAGAAAATTTGGATGATCATCAAATCAATGATCCCTCCGCTGGTGCTGATATTCGCCGTAATGGGCACAATTCTCGGCGGTGTCGCAACCCCCTCCGAAGCTGCCGGAGTGGGCGTTCTGGGTGCCGCCATTTTGGCCATCGCGCGGGGCAACTTCAACTGGAAGGTCGTCTTCGAGTCGTGCAAGGCAACCCTCCGGACGACCTCCATGGTCATGATTCTGGTTCTCTTCGGCAATCTTTTCAGCGCCACTTTCTTGTATGTCGGTGGCGGTGATGTGATTACCGATTTGCTGATCGGAGGCGATCTCCAACCCGCAATGATCTTGTTCATCATGCTTCTGGCCATATTTCTGCTTGGCATGTTTATCGATTGGGTGGCGATTCTCCTCGTCTGTCTACCGGTATATATGCCGGTTTCTTTGGAGCTTGGGTTCGATCCCTTGTGGTTTTCGATGCTGATCTGCATCGTCTTGCAGACGTCCTTTTTGACACCACCTTTCGGTTACGCGCTTTTCTATTTCGCCGGAGCTGCACCCTCCGGCAAGTACCAGATGATGGAAATTTACAAAGGGGTGCTTCCGTTTATCTTCCTGCAGGCTTTCGGCGTGATTATCTGCATACTCTTTCCATCAGTGATTACCTATATTCCAAGCATCATCTTCCGGTGATGATGGACGACAATGGGATCGCCTTCGGCGGCAAGGGCCGAAGATCGGCGAGGGTGCCACAAATCTTCGGGATAATGCAGTTTTTGAAAATCACCTGGGGGTAGGTGCGGAAGGTGATATGCGGCAATCGGCGGCGGCCTGCAGGATGTCTTCGATGTTTTTCTCCGGTGCCAGCCGGCCGGCGAAGAGGGTCAATTACGGATCAAGTCTACGGAGTCTACGTTTAACTTTTATCGTCTGAATTTGCAGGTCTCAAACATGTCCCGTCCGTTGGGGATAGACCATCCGAATACCTGGCACCATGTCATGAATCGTGTCTGTAACAGAGAAAAGGATTTTAAAAATTCAAACCTAGACTTGACCCTCAATGACACACTTGTCGGCAACAAAATCCGGCAGTTTACCTTCAAACAACGGGTTCAGAGCTCGGCTTGACGATACACCATACTTGCGGCAGGATGGCAGATATCCTCTGACGCGACAGAAGATTTTAGCGCCTTCCATGGATCGGAAGCACCCCGATATTTTCGGTTGCACTTTACGCATGCGGATATCATCTTCACCCAAGTCATTGGTGAACTGCGCACCATTAGTTCCAGCATTAGCCGATTACGAGTTTTTTAATGGTTTGCGTACATATGCAGCGTCTGTATAATGGTCATAATTGATAAAAAAGCAGTCGGGTTAGGGCAAGGTTAACGTTTAAATAATTCAGCAAAGAGGCTGCGAAGAACTGTAATAATTGATTTTTCAAGCAGACATGGTACAATTCTGGCAGATATTTTTTATGAATGAGATTCATTGCTGAAGCTGGACATTGACGCCGTTTCTCTGAAGTGGACAAAAATGTAACGTCTTCGTAATATCTAATGTTAGCCTTAAATTATGATTCTCACGTGAAGGATCATTAAACAGGGAATAAGAACGAGTGCCCACTGAAAAAATAGTGAAGGATTTAGCAAAACAACTGCGAAATGTTGGTCCCAAACTAGCAGCAAGGCTAGTTGAAGCTGGAATTGACACTCCAGAGAAGCTGAGACAAATAGGCGCAAAAAAAGCGTTCGAAAAGCTTTATCCCACTGGCGATTCTTATGGTGATTTTAATGCAGCATACCTATACGCATTAGAGGGTGCCATTCGTAATTGTGACTGGCTGGATATACCAGAAAAAATTAAACAGGAATACAAGGAATACGCTCAGAATCTTCAGGCAAAAAAACGGATCGAAGGCTAACCATTCGCTGGAGCAGACGGTGAAAACTTACCGGGTTTTTCGTAGAGGTCTGATGGTACCGAGTCACCTGAAGAAATTAAAAAAAATGTCTATCACCTGGATTTTGCACCAATTAGCTCTTGAAAAATAAAAAACCATCTGGGAAAACTGTTATAGCAACGGTTTCGCCAAACCTAAACAGCTATAACAGGAGGTACCCAGATGGTAAAAAGACGAAAGCAGCGTAGCAGCAAAACCCGCGGCCGTAAAGAGTTTTGTGCAAACCGCGCCAAGGCCGGAAAAATCAACGCTTCGACGGCCTACGAGACCTGCAGCGAGCAGCTGAGCCCATTTGGCGGGGTTCTGCCGCTGGTCAAATTTTTCGATTTGGTCGGTTTTCGGCAAATTTTTCACTCGCACAGCTGCCCGGCACCTGCCCAAGAAGCAGTTCTTCCAGAGCTCGAAGCGCAAACTGATCGGCCATTACAGCTACTGCTATTTGCGGGGCAACTCGCACTCAGTGTGGTCGTTTTACGCTCAGGTGATCCGGAATGCGAATAATTGGCTGGATCGCAGGAGCCAGCGCAAACGCTACAGTTGGGAGAAATGTAACCGTGCATTGAATTACGCGGGGATACCGAAGCCGAGACCGACCGAAAAGCGTCGTTTGCATCCGGTTGCGTTGAGATAAACCGGCGCGGAGGCGAGTACAACCGAGGAACCGGATGCGGGAAAACCGCACGTCCGGGATTGTGTGAGGGGTGTCGGGTAACCGGCATTCCTACCACGACGGCAGCTAAGGAAAATAAGTAATGGAACCTAATATTATATTCGGATTAATAAACATATTTAGTGCTTCGTTGATAATTGGGGTTAGCATACCTCTGGTCAAACATAAAATCAAGATGAATCATTTTTATGGGATACGGATTAAGAAAGCATTTGAATCAGAGGAGAATTGGTACAAGGTCAATGAATATGGTGGAAAACAATTGATTATTTGGTCCTCACCCATGATTCTCGTGGGTTTTATCTGCTTTCTTGTCCCAATAAATGATTCAAATAAAGATATATTGTCATTTGTTTTTGGCGTTTTTCCAATTACTTTGTGCATTGCGGTTGCCGTGATAAAGATATACGCATATGCCAAAAGAATATAGGGGTTAAATTTGCCAATCAGACATGTGCAAGGTGCGGCGCAAACTGCGCGCCGACCCCGAAACGCAGCGTTGGGCGGCAGGAGAGTAGATGAAAAAGGCACGTTTCTATCGATTGCTTGGACTTGGCTCTGTCCCAACCAAAGCTGTATGCGTTCCCAGCCAAGGCTTTTCTCCAAGGTGATTGCGGGCCTCCTTCGCCGAAAATAAAGTAGCGACCGGAATTTGTTATATATAGAGCTTCGTACCGGTAGTTGAAATCGTTCGGAATGCCAAAGATGCAATCTCCGATAAGCGCTGCCGTTTCCGTGTCGTATACACATCCTTTAATAACTTTTCGCAAGGTTTTTCACCTCCAAAACGAATTTCAATTCAATGGAACAGTAGATCCAGTTGTTAAATGAATACCATATTTATCTCATAAGCAATGATTTTAGAGAACAATCGTATCTACTTCATGCATATAGGTCTAAGTGAATGTGGAATTTTTGAGGGGATTTCGCCATTCCCCTATCGGCAGGATGACGGATGGCGATATAGAACCGGCACGCAGGTGCTCAATGAAGGCTGAATAAACGAACATCTTTTTAGTTGCTTACAGGCAACTCACGTAGAATGCGAGCAGGGAATTCATTCGGAGCCCTACATAACAGAATAGCACCTGAAACAAAAACGAGATTTTACCAGCCGAACTGAAATTTATTGTAATGCTAATATGTTGCTAAACCTGCTGGATGAGTATTAACCCAATAGGCGCAGGGAAATGCGGACTAAGAGGCATACAGGCTCAGGTGGTCTGCATTTCCTTGCGCCGCAAGATAGCTATAATTGATGATTCATCAATCTCCTTTTCGTAGCGAATCTCATTTAAAACGATCTAAAAAACCCTATTTTCGTCCGGGTCCAGCATTTTCGAGATGATCCCAAAAACTTAAGAAACTGCCAGTGCCCTGAATACGATTCTTGGCTGGATACAGCTGCATTTCAAGACCTCGATCTTCATTGTACCGAGTGCCCCTTCAAACAAGTGAAACAAAATTCATTGTCCACTGAATTACGAGTATCCTAACATTGATAAATTTGAGCATAAGGGGCGAAGGTTTATTTGTAACCTGTTTATATTTTTCTCAAACTTTCATTCTGAAAATCAAGCGAAAATAGAGGTCAAAGATGGATAAAATGGGCTTCTGTCATTCCTGTGCCGCTCCTTTGCAACTTGCCGACTCCAAAGGGCCGCTTGAAAAGTATTGTAAATATCGTACAACTGAAGATGGCAACATCAAATCCCGCGATAAGGTGCAACGGGGCATTGCGGAATGGTTTAAATCGTGGCAACCGAATGTCGATGATAATCTCTCAATGGAGCGAGCCGAACACTACATGCAGTCCATGCCACATCGGGCTTCATACACCAGAACATCGAACTGAAAAAATCATTAATCTTCGATGGTATAGATTCGTAACCTGTCAAAAAGAAATGTATCCAAAGGACAGATTCATGATTATAACCACAACCCCGAACATTCATGGAAAAGAGATATCGGAATATCTTGGCATAGTAACAGGCGAAGCAATAATGGGTGCAAATATGTTTAGAGACCTATTTGCTGGAATACGGGATATCGTTGGCGGTCGTTCTGGTGCTTACGAAAAAGAATTGAGAAAGGCTATCAAACTTGCCTTTGAAGAACTTAAGACGGCAGCCTCCGAACTCGGTGCAAATGCGGTGGTAGGAGTGGATCTGGACTATGAAGTCCTTGGGGAGAAAAATGGAATGTTAATGGTCAGCGTAAGCGGCACAGCAGTTCGGATCGAGTAATTGATGTCATTGATTCATGAGTTCGGAGAGATATTGCAAATCAGAATTTATAAGACTGTCTTTTTATCAGTAATGTCTTTAGCTACGCAACCTTTTGAATTCTTCGACAATTTTTTTCACATCTTCAACATCGAAATCTCTGACAATTTCTGAAGGTACGGCGCAGGAAAAGCCCTCATTTAAATCAATTCTACCGCCTTTAACGCAGAATCTAAAGCGGCCGCCATTTTTGGGTTTCCGGTCACAGTCATTTGTGTCCGATTCATTAGTTTTGATGAAACCGTAAAAAGTCCCAATTTCATCAAAATCTGTCATTCCCGCGAAAGCGGAAATCCAAAAAACAATGTAATTACAGCCTATTAAACTCGAGATCCCCGCCTCCGCGGGGATGACATACTGTTAAGGAGGACTTTTTACGATTCCATCAGTTTTGGTCTTTCGAAATAATTCAAGCATACCTATGTAATGCGTGATTTGGTTGTGAATCATCGAAATGATTTATTTTGCGTAACCACTTTATCGTAAGTGCAGCAGTTCCGGTGCTCGGCCAACAGCCTCCGGAGGCTCGCAGCGAGCCTGAACTGCAGGTCGAAGGGATGGATGGCCACCCGCAGCGGCCGGCCGGACAAGCCGGCAACCGCCTTGTTTACGAAGTTCCAGCCCCGCAGCAGCAGCGTCCGCAGGGGCGTGTCGGCTTCAAATCCAACCAGGGGCAGGCGAAGGAACATTTTGCGCCGTTTGTGGTAAACCCCGGTTGTGTATTCCACCATCGCAAACGGCAGGGTGTTCAGCATCGGTTTTGTCAGCGCCCCCATGGCCCAGGCCGGCGGCACGTACAATTCCGGGAGCGGCAGCTGTGCGGTAACAAACCAGTCGTAGCAGCGCTGGATGAGGGAAATCAGGGTTGCCGGCCGCCGGGACAGGTGCTCGGCCACGTCCCGGGAGGCCAGGTGGCTGTGGAAGCGGTGATAGAGCGTGCGCGGGGCGATGCTGCGATGGCACCAGCCGTGGCCGGCCAGCATGCAGCCGCGGCGCTGCAGCTCCCGCAAGACATCCAGGGTCGGCGGCGTCCAGCCGGATCCGGGGATCACCAGCAGGGTGCAGTGTTCGATTTGCCGGGGCGTCAGGGTGGCTAAGATTTCCTGCACCGCGGGCAGGCTTCCGGGACTGACATCGTGGATGGACAGGATGACTTTAGGTGGCGCGGCACCGGTGGGAAGGCGTTTTGGCAGGGTGTCCGGCTTCAACAGGCTCCCATGGGGCTGGGCATCGGCAGTCGCTGTCGATGGTTGTGGGACAGGTTCCGCAGAATGTCGATCCAGTGCTGCAGGGTGTGTCGATTCAAAGAGCACGCGGCGTTGCGCGCCAAGCGCGCCTTGCGGCGGCGGTGTGAGAAGGGCAGGGCTTGGATGCGGCCGATGGCGTCCAGCAGGGTTTCGCCGGGGTGCATGCGAAAGACGCCGGAGGCCAGATCGGACCAATGCAGGAGGCCGCAGTTGGCCGAAACCACCACCAGCTTCTGCCGGGCCATGGCCTCCAGGGCGATGGTCCCGAAGGACTCCACCTGGGAGGGCAGCACCAGCACGTCGGAGCCATCGATGGTGGCGCGCATCCGGTGGCGGGAAATCCAGCCGAGATACTCGATGTTGGGATACCGCCGGGCTTGGCCTTCCACGTGCCGGCGCAAGGGCCCGTCCCCGGCGATGCGGAAGGTGACATGCGGCAATCGGGCGGCGGCCTGCAGGATGTCTTCGATGTTTTTCTCCGGTGCCAGACGGCCGGCAAACAGAACCGATTCCACTTGCCGGGACGTTGATTGCAGCGGCGCGTCCAGGAAGTGCCCGGCGATGGGGGTGCCCACCACTTCGACTGCCGCGATTCCGGAACGGCGCGCCTCCAGGGCCATGGAGTCACTGGTGGCCACCACCACAGCACCCAGGCGGAACAAAAACCGGTTGAAGGCCTTGATCAGGGCGCCGAACCACTTTCCCCAACCCTGCTGCCAGTAGATTTCCACCAGTTTGTCGTAGCGGGTGTGATAGCCCACGCAAAGGGGGATGCCAGATCGTTTTGCCA